>NZ_JBFUJW010000003.1:0-715438 GCF_056555145.1 Mycolicibacterium sp. P4_G11 | reverse complement strand
AGCCAGCGCGTCAGTGGAGGTCAGGTCATTGACCGCCACGATCTCCAGATCGGTGTTGATGCCCGCCGCTTTTTGCGCGTCCAGAGCGCGGAAGAAGTTACGCCCGATGCGTCCGAAGCCATTGACGCCGATCCGAATAGTCACTGCTGATCTCCTTGGATACCTAGAGCTTGATCGGTTCAGGGCGAACCCTACACCGATTAGGATTTTCCGCAACACATCTTTAGTACTTCAAATACCTAACTATCGGGTTCTTACGCTTGCATGGGTGTGTGTCGCCTTGCTTCAATGGGGCGCATGGCGCTCAGCAGCACGTTGGTGGCACCCACACCCGGCGATGTGTTGGCCTTGATCCGGGGGCGCGGAGCCATCACCCGCAGTGAGATCGGCCGGATCACGGGCCTGTCCCGCACCGCCGTGACGGCTCGGCTCTCGGCTCTGGAGGCCGACGAGCTGGTGATCGAGCCCGAGTACGCAGCGTCGACGGGCGGCCGTCCGGCGACCCAACTCATGTTCAACATCGATGCCGGCATCGTCTTCGCGGCGGCGATCGGGCGCAGCCGCACCCAGTTGGCATTGTGCAATCTCGCCGGCGACATCCTCGCCACCGCCGACATCGATCAAGAGCCCGGCATGCGTCCAGACGATCTGATGCCCGGCCTGGTCAGGCGCATCGAGGCGCTGTTGGACGACTCCGGACGCCGCGGCGACCGCGTCTTCGGGATCGGGCTCAGCCTGCCCGGAACTGTCGATCAACTGCGGGGAGCCAGTCTGGACTCCCCGAACATGAGCGGCTGGGATGGTGTGCCGTTGGCCCCGTACTTCCAGCATCTCACCGACGCTCCGTTGGTCATGGACAACGATGCCAACGTCATCGCCCTGGCGGAACGGCGGTTCGGATTCGCTGACGTGCAAGACATGCTGGTTGTGAAAGCGTCCACCGGACTGGGCGCCGGCATCGTGATGGCCGGTCAGCTCCGGCGCGGGGCCGCGGCGGCTGCCGGGGATTTCGGGCACAGCAAGATCTCGGCGGCCGCAGGTATTCCGTGTCGCTGCGGTGACACGGGTTGTGTGGAGGCGGTCGCCGGCGGCTGGGCGATCGTGCGGGACCTGCAAGCCGACGGGTACACCGTCAACCACCTGCGTGACGTGGTGGCTCTCGCTCATGGTGGGGATGCGAAGGCTCGCAGCATGATTCGTGACAGTGGGCGCCACATCGGCGAAGTGCTCGCCGCCGCGGTGAACCTGATCAACCCAGCGGTGCTGGTCGTCGCCGGTGACATGGTCGGCGCCTACGACGTATTCGTCGCTGGTCTACGAGAAACGTTGTACGGCAACGCCAGCACCCTGGCCACCCGGACGCTGCAGGTCGTCCCGTCGGTGTTGCAGGAGCGCGTCGGCATCGTCGGCTGCGCAACCACGGTGCTCGATCACATCTTGAGCCCCAACATGATTGATGCGTCGTTGGACGCGCGGCTTCAGCTGTCGGGTGCCTGACGCGGTTCCGGTGGCGAGGTCGACGCGGATGCCAACCTACGGGTAACCGAGCAAAATGATGCGTGGATCACAGTGTTCCACGTCACAATTGCGCAGTCTGTTCAACATCTGCGCTGACTATTGACGCAGGTCAGGCGCTGCGGCAGATTTCGCTGCACCGATTGCTCATTGGTTGGCGCAGTTCACATCTGCGGGACGTGAGCGGTCGGCGGTGTGAGTGGCCACTGGCCGACGGCACCAATCCATCTCGCAATGAATACAAGGAATTTGATGTCCCGTTCACGTCTGACCAACGCCGCCAACGTCCGTCGCATCGCGGCCGCAATCGGAGCCGGTGCCCTGGTAGCCATGGGAGCCGCCACCGTGGCGGTCGCCCAACCAGCGCCGCTGGCGCCGCGTATCGACGGCGGCGCCACCACGACGTCCACGGCCCCGCCGACCGCACCACTGACCCCTTCGGCCAGCCCCGTGGTCAAGGCGACGTTCTCCGGCAAGGGCTAGACCGACGCCGAAAGGTCAGTTATGGCACGCTTTTTCGTGATTTGCGTGCCGTAACTGGCCACTCGTCGGAAGAAATCAGGCGCGCGGCATGATCATCACCGGCACCGGTGAATGACGCAGAATCTTCGCCGCCGCCGACCCGAGGAAGACCCGCGCCGATTGCCCGGCTGCGCCCGACCCGAGCAGCAGCACATCACCTGATGACCATCCCGTGTTCTCCACGGCCTGCTGCCAATCCCGCCCGCTGCTGACGATCATGTCCACGTCGGGCACGGCCAGTTGCTCACGAACTTTGTTGAGCTGCTTGGTGACATCGTCGACGGTGCGCTTCGACCATTGCGCGACCACCATGTCTTCCGCGCCGGAGGCGCCACCGAGCGCCCACACGGGCCGCACCGTGTACGCCACGACGCGTAGCGGGGTACCCCAATCCTTGGCCAACTCGGCGGCCGCGCGGATCAATCCGTTGCTATCGGCCTCGCCGCCGTAGGCGGCGGTGACCCGGCGAATCGGCCCGGTGTTGAAGGCGTAGCCGCGGGGCGCGATCGCCACCGGCACCTGCGCGGTGTGCACCAGACGTTCGGTGACACTGCCGAGTGCCACACGTCCCAGCAGTCCGGACGACGACGAGCCGAGCACCACGGCCCTGGCCTGAAACTCCTGCGCCAACTCGAGCAAACCTGTTGGGATGGAACCGGATTCGTGCACCAGTGTCGGGACGTCTGGTCGCCCGGGCAGGCCGTCGACGACGGCCTGCAAGGACTGGGCCGTCTGCGCCTTCACGTGGCGCAGGTACTCGTCTTCGACGGGGTCGTTGCGTGGCGGCCACGAGCGCTCGAGAACCGCCGCCGCGATGACCTTCTCGCCCGTGGTCTTCGCGATCTGCACGGCGAGATTGATCGGGGCGCTGCCGTGCCGGGATGCGCTGAACCCGGCGATGATCGTCACGCGACGGGCTCCTCGGCGGGCGCCATCGCGATCACGTTGGTCACCGGCACGTGGTACTCGGCCCGGGCGCGGTCGACGACATCGAAGCGGTGCCAGATCGACTGTTCCGGCGGCTCCGTCGCGATGACGATCTGGTCGGGCTCGAACTCGGCGACGGCGGCTGCCAAAGCGCGCAGCGGGCGGTAGTCGCCGAGTTTGCCGTCGGCCTCCAGATTCGCCGAGTGCAGCGCGGCGAGCGTCTGATCAAGGCGTTGCTGCGCAAGGATTTTGGTGGCTTCCCAGACATCGAGAGGACCGTGGGAGGCGGCGGCGCCGGTCTCGATCGGGCTGACGGGCACGACGACGTGATAGGTGGTGGCGTTGTCGGCGCCGATGGCGCGTAGTTCGTCGAGCAGCTCTTCGGAGCCGACGGTTTCGTTGGCCAGCACCAGGACTCGGTGCGGTCGCTCGGTCGGGGCGATGACCTCCGGAACGGGCCGGCGGGAGACGAACCAGCGGTTGGCGAAGAACAATCCGATCACCACAGCCCAGGACAGGAGGCTCAGCAACAAGGCTCGTCTGTTGTCTCCACCTTGGATGAACATCTGCGCCAGGATCGCGGCCATTGCTATCGCTGAGACGATCGACAACACAGGGAACAGCCACATTTTGACCTTGAGCTGGCCGTCGCCGTTGCGGTACCGCAGCACGATCTGGGAGACCGCGATCAGCAGATAGACGAAGAGGATCACCGCACCGCTGGAATCGAGCAGGAACTTGAAGATGAATTCCGGCGAGAATGCCGAGGCGATGACACCCAGGAACCCGATGACAGACGACGTGAGAATCGCGGCGGCCGGAACTCCGCGGCGGGTGACGGAGACGAGCTGGGCAGGTGCCTCGCGGCGGGCGGCGAGCACGAACAGCATGCGCGAAGCGGTGTACATGCCGGAGTTCAGGCAGCTCAGGACAGCTGTCAGGACGACCGCGTTCATGATGTGGTCGGCGTAGGGAACGCCCATCGCGGTGAAGGCCGAGACGAACGGCGACGCGGCGAGTTGATTGCCGTTCCACGGCAGGATGGTCACCAGCAGGAACGCCGAGCCGACGAAGAAGACCGCGATGCGCATGATGACCGAGTTGGCGGCCTTGGCGACGGCACGCTCAGGGTCGGTCGATTCAGCGGCGGCGATGGTCGCGATCTCGGCGCCCACCATCGAGAAGATGACGGTCACGACGCCGACGGTGACCGCGGCCGAGCCCAGGGGGAAGAATCCGCCGTGGGCCGTCAGATTGGAGAAGTCCATGGACTTGTTCGGCCACAAGCCGAGCACGTAGCACGAGCCCGCACCCAGGAACACGATGATCGCCGCGACCTTGATGCTTGCGAACCAGAACTCGAACTCACCGAACGACGACACCGAGAACAGGTTCGTCGCCGTCATCGCGATCAACAGCAGTAGGGCCGTGAGCCATATCGGCGCCGAAGGCAGCCAGTACTTGACGATCTTGGCTCCGGCGATGGCCTCGAATCCGACCACGATCACCCAGAAGTACCAATACAGCCAGCCGATCGAGAAGCCGGCCCAGTTGCCCAGTGCGTTGCGGGCGTAGTCGGCGAACGAGCCGGTCGACGGGTTCGCCACCGCCATCTCGGCGAGCATCCGCATGATCATGATGATCAGCGCCCCGGCGAGCGCATAGGTGATGAACGTTCCGGGTCCGGTGTTTTTGATGACGACCCCTGAGCCGACGAACAGCCCGGCGCCGATCACCCCGCCGATCGCGATCATCGATAGCTGGCGCTGGCTCAGGCCCTTTTGCAGGGTGGATGTCCCACTCACGTCGTCTCCTTCGCGCTGCCCCGACGGCATTGTCAGGGCGTTATCAGCCCACGCCCAGCGACGATGTGAGCTGCACCACGTTTTGGCGTGTGCGAATACTAAGCCGATCGGCATGGGATGCGGGGGACTAACGAGGCGCCATCTTGTCGCAACATCCAGCTGTTTTTCCGACAGCAGTCGGAAGCCCGTGCGCGGTCAGCGGCGGCGCAGCCGGGCCAGCCGGATGCTCAGCATCAGATCGAAGCGCGCCTCGCCATCGGTGAGGTCGGTGACGTCATCACCGAGCGCCTGGGTGATCTTCTCCAGGCGGTAATACAGCGTCGAGCGATGCAGGTGCATGGTGTCGGCCGCGCGCCTCGCGTCGCCGCCGGAGGACAGATAGGCCTCGAGAGTCTGGATCAGGTCGTCGCGTCCCTCGGCCAACAGTGCGACGACACCCGGGTGAATCAGCGCATCGAGTTCGTCGGGAGAGTCGGCGAAGCTGTCGGCGAGCAGGGCCACCGCCCGCCACGAGCCGGCCGCGGTCCAGTCCGTCGCCGACCCGGCCGGACCGGCGCCGATCGCGGCCAGGGCGCAGGCGAGCCGCGCATCTCGAAATGCCCGCGCGGCTTGCGACAAGGGCAGCCGGGTGCCCGACCAACCGATGGCCGGATCGTCATCGAAGGTGGCCTGGATCGATGAGGTCACGGTGTCGACCAACCGCTGCGGCGGCACCCGTACGTGTGCCGGGCAGAAGGCGAAGACGCTGACGGGATTGCCCGGCAGGACGAACCAGTTGTGGGTCCGCTCGACGGTGGACAGCCGCAATCGCAATGCGATGCGACGCTGCTCGGTTCCGGAGGAATCCCCGGATGGCGCGAACGCGAAGACGCTGAGCAGGCTGTCCGGCCGGGCCATGTCGTGGGCGGTGAGTTCACGCAGCACCGGTTCGCGGGGCTCGTCCGACAACAGCCGGGTCAGCAGGACTTGATGCGCGGACTCCACGGCGCGCTCCGTGGTCTGGCGCCGGTCCAGGATCGCCACCAGGTCTGCCCCTGCCTGATGGGCCAAGGCGCGTTCGGCCGCGGTCAGTGACTGCTGCGGGTCGATCACCCACAAGTAGCCGAAGCGGTCATCGGCCGAGCGCACCGGCACGCAGTACCGTGCCACCATGCCGTGCTGCGGCAGTGGCGGGATCGCGACGCCCGGGTCGGCGTCGTCGAGTCCGAAGGCCTGGAGCCCTGCAATGACTTCGGGTTTCGTGGCGCGCTCGATGAGGCTGTGCATCCGCACGTCGTCGACGGTGCCGTGCTGACGGCTGAAGGTCATGGGCGTCATCGCAGTGTCGTCCAGCAGCACCGCACGATTCAGGGACCGGGCGAGCAGGTCGACGATCAGCTGAATGGGGGCACTGGGATCGGTGCTGTGCGGTTCCGCCATGCGCTCCCATTCGTAGCTGTGTCGGCGGCACCGCGCTCACAGGTACCGCAAGGTTGTTGCCGGGTATCGTCGCACGCACTCCGCGGCCGGGCGGGGCGTTGACGGGGGAGATTGATCATGTGGCCCGCGGTGTGGTCGGAAGTGCGGTGGGCGTTCACCCCGCCGCGCAGCTGGCTCCTCGGCGTGGTGGCCAATGTCGTGCTCGCCCTGGTGTGGCTCGCCGTGCAGCCGTTGGCCTCCGGCGGACGTCATCACCAGGACTGGGTGATCCTGGTCGGGACGTACTTCTCATCGTTCGTGCTGGCCGACACCACGACGACCAATGTGCTTGGCGCTGACCACGATCGGGTCCAGCGGCATCTGGCGGAGTCGATACCGCCGTGGCGAATGTTGCTGCACAAGAACCTGGCATTGCTGGTCCTCGTCGGCCTGCCGGTGCTTGCGGTGGCCGCGGTGCTGACCCTCTGGTTGGAGACGCCGGCACGGCTCGGCGTGACGATCCCGAATGTTGCGGTGCCGATCCTGTCCTGGCTGGGGATCGGCAATGTGGTCTCGGTGTTGCTGCCGGTGGCCGAAGTCCCGCTGGTGCAGCGGTGGGGTCAGCGCCATGACCGGCGGCGCATCGTGCTGTGGCTGTCCTCGTTGGCGTTGCCCTACGCGCTGTACTTCGTCGCCGACCCGATCGGCGGGGTCGAGCACCGCGAGCTGTGGCGGGCGCTGCCGACCGCCGTCGCCCACATCGTCGGTCCCGTGCTCGGCCGTGACACCAAAAGTGCTGTGCACCTTGGTGTCGCGATCATGGTCTGGTTGGCCGGGACGCTGTTTGCCGATTGGTGGGTGCGGCGCCGGGGTGTGCAGTTCCGGTAGCGGCTACTGGGGTAGAGCGTCCGGTGCCGGCGACGGTGCGGCCTGCTCCGGCCCCGGGAGCCATGGCGCGCTCGCCGGCATGTGGGCCGGCGCCGCGGCGGTCTGCGGAGTCGAGGCCGGTGCGGGCTGACCGCGACCCGCCTGGTCGGCGGCCTGCGCCGTCGTTGATGACCACGGCGCGGGTCCGGCCAGTGCGTCGGCCGCCCACCCCGCCTGCAGCTGGCTCATCGTGAAGTTGACGCCCTGAGTGACCAATCCGCTGTCGACGTAACTGTTGTGGGCATCGAAGCTCGACCCGTGCGCGTCACACACCAGGTCGTTGGAAACGCAGAGATCGGTGGTCTTGGGCTGATACACCGGGCCGACCGTGACCGTGGGGGAGCCGATGGCTCGCATGAAACGTGGGGAGGGCTTACCGAACAGGGCAACGGCCGCAACGTGATCCGCGACATCCGGCGGCATGGGGGCCGGTACGTCGGTGGCGGCGATCCCCTCGGGGATGGTGCCCGCGGTGACGAAGCCCGCAACGGCGGCGCCCTGCGAGAACCCGCCGAGCACCATCTTGGTCCGCGGGCAGGCCGCAGCGGTGGTCACGAGCTGCCTGCGGGCATCGCGAATTCCGTCGACGGCGGTGGGGAAGTCGGTGGTAGCGGGATAGTCGACCGCATACACGTCAAGGGTTTTCGGGCTGATTGCGGTGCGAAGCCCATTGATGAATGCCGTCCCGACCCCGCCGGGTCCGGGTGCCTCATCGGTTCCTCGGGCGAAGATGACCTGGGCGTCTGGACAGTCCGCCGCGTGTGCTGTCGGCAATAGTGCGGCGGACAGCAATCCTGGCGGTACCACCAGGATTGCGGCTGTCGCAGCGGTCGTCAGGCTTCTGATTCGGCTTCTGCTTTTGCTTGGCCTCACGGGTCCATGCTGACACGTCGGCGGGCCTTCTGCTCGCCTACGCGGGCCGTGTCGGGGTTGATTATTTGCTGGTAGGGCCGGATCGCCGGGCTGCGGCTTGACGATGCGGCACCGGTACGCCATGCTGTTGAACATGTTCACTGAACACGTTCAGTCGCGTGCCGCGGCGAGAGACGAGACCCGGGCGAAGGTGTTGGCGTCCGCCGAACGGCTGTTCCGCGGACAGGGTTTCGCTGCGACGACGGTTCGCCAGATCGCGACCGACGCGGGTGTCAGCACAGGCACCGTGATGGGCGTTGGCGACAAGGACGGTTTGCTCATCGAGGTCTTCGACGAGTGGATCGCCGCCGTCCACCGCGACCGTCAGGCCGGCGATGAATCGCCAGACCCGTTGACCCCCGACGCGACGGTCGATGCCGTAATCGGGCTGCTCGCACCGTTTCTGCGGTACTTCGCCGAGGACCCCGCGTTGTCCCGGCAGTACTCCTCGATCATCGTTCGCGGCAGCCATGAATCGGCGATCTTCCGCGACCTCGCCGTCGCCTTGGTCACCGAACTGGAGGCGGTCCTGGCGCGCGCCGGGCTCTCAAAGGTCGCCGCGCCACGCGCCGCCCGGGTCGTCTACTTCGCCTACCTCGGCATCGTCATGACCGGCGGCAATCAAGTGTCCGGCGGTGCGTCGGTACCTGACCAATTACGCGACGTCGTCCGTTGCGTCATTCACGATTCGGCACAAGGAGATGAGCAGTGACTGGTATTCCGCACTATTGGTGGCCCACCGCATTGTTGGCGGCGGTGCTCTTCGGTGACGCGTTGATGTCGATCCGTCCGCCGCAGTTCATCCGCGGATGTCTTGAGGGAGTGAAACTTCCGCAGGACTGGTGGTGGGTGTTGATCGTCGTCAAGCTGCTGGCCGTGGCGGGACTGCTGGCCGGGCTGAAGTATCCGGGCATCGGGGTGGCGGCGAACGTCGGGGTGATCGTCTACTTCGTGTGCGCGGCCTACGCGCACTACCGTGCCGATTTCCTCAAGCAGGAATTCTGGCTCAATTGCCTTGGCATGCTGGGGCTGTCGGTCGGTGTCTTCGTCCTGTCGTACGTGGTGTGACTCGCTACCTCAGCATCATGACCGTGAACGCCACGACGCTGACCACCACGATGCAGGCGCGTAAGGCGTTGGGCGGCAGGCGCCGTCCGATCTTTGCCCCGATGTAGCCACCGATGGTGGAGCCGACCGCCAACAGCAGCGCCGGTAGCCAGGCCACCTGGCCGACGACGATGAAGATGATGGCCGCGACCGAATTGACCAGTCCCACAGAGATGTTCTTGACGCCGTTGAGCCGCTGCAGGTCTTCCGACACGAACAGTCCGAACAGGGCCATCATGATGATGCCTTGCGCCGCACCGAAATAGCCGCCGTACACCGCGCACCCGAAGATGCCCAGGTACAGCGGCACAGCATGGTCGGTAGTCCGCTCGGTGCCGCGTCGCGCGTCGAGTGCGCGGCGCAACAGGGGCTGCACCAACACGAGCACGCCGGCCAACAGGATCAGCCACGGCACCACCGCGGTGAACGCGCCCGGTGGAAGTTTGAGCAGCAGCACCGCGCCGACAATCGCTCCGACCAGCGATACCGCACCGAGCCGGACGATGCGGGCGCCCTGGCCACCGAGCTCATGCCGGTAGCCGTAGGCGCCGGTGAAGTTGCCCGGCACCAGCCCGACGGAGTTGGACATGTTGGCCACCAGAGGCGGGTAGCCGACGGCCATCAGCACGGGGAAGGTGATGAGGCTGCCGGATCCGACGACCGCGTTGATCACTCCCGCGGCGACGCCGGCCAGCAGCACCGCGGTGATCGCGAGGGCGGTCAGGGGTGCGTCTTACTGTGCGGTCTCACGCACCGAATTCTTCACTGAGCCGGCGCGGCCGTCGCACCGGCCTGGAAGAACTGCTCGATATCGGCGGTGCTCAGCCTCGCGACGCCGATCAGCGCCAGGTCGGCCAGCCGCTCGGGCGTCACCTGTGAGGTGGCGTCGGTGACCAGCGCCGCGCGGTAGTCGCGCTCGGAGGCGTCGAACAGGGTGGCCCGCGGACAGTTCGGCAGATTGCAGCCCGCCACCACGACGGTGTTCACCCCGAGGTCGCGGAGATGCTCATCAAGTGAGGTGCGGTAGAAAGCCGACCACCGCGGTTTGAACATGACGACCTCGCCCGCCGCGACGTACTGGACACCGCCGGCCAGCAGCGAGTCGTAGTCCAACGGGTGGGCCAGCAGTTCGGTGGGCACGGCAGCGCCGTCGGTGTGCGGTGCGGCGATCTGCCGGCCGGACTCGATCATGGCGCGCCGCGGCGGGTCGGCGTCGCTGCCGCCGGGGACGTACAGCCGCACGATGTGCACGATCGGGCGGTGCGCAGCGCGGAACGCCTCGAGTAGTCGCGCCATCGCAGGCAGGTGCTCGGCGGTGCCGTCGACCTGCGACGGCCCCGAGACGAAATCGTTCTGCACGTCGATCAGCACCAGGGCGCTGCGTGCCAGGTCAGGGGAGGTGTAGTCGTGGCCGGCAGACACGTTCCCGATCTTTCCAGACAAACCGCCGTCGTGAGCCACTCTTGACGACCCGCCGACGGCAATGCTAAGCAACTGCACAGCATTTGTTGCGCGCTCACCCCGGGGCGCGCGTCGCTGACGATGAGAGGCACGCGATGACGCTGCAGTCGGTCTTGGAGGACATCCAGAAGCGCCCAGGCACGGGTGATCTCATCCCGATCATCGATCCGGTGAGCGAAGAGCAGATCGGCGAATTCACCGATTGCGGCCCTGAGTTCGTCGACGAGGCGGTCGCCCGCGCCAAGTCGTCCTTCGAGTCCGGCGTCTGGTCCGGCATGCCCGGCCGTGAGCGGGCCAAGATCCTGTGGCGCATCGCCGACCTGATCGACGAGCACGCTGCCGACTTCGCGGCGATCGACTCGGCCAACACCGGCATGATGAAGATGCAGTCCGAGCTGGTGGTCCCGACCTGCGCCGAGTTCTTCCGCTATTACGCCGGCTGGTGTTCCAAGATCAACGGCACCGCCTATGACATCCGCACCAGCGGCATCGCCTCCGACGCCTATGTCGACCAGCACGGCTACACGCTGCGCGAGCCCTACGGCGTCGTCGGCCTGATCTTCCCGTGGAACGGCCCGATCTTCAACGCCTGCGCCAAGATCGCGCCTGCGCTGGCCGCAGGCTGCAGCAGCCTGGTGAAACCCGCTGAGGAGACGCCGCTTTCGGCCCTGCTGCTGGACCGGCTGATCCACGAAGCCGGCGTTCCCGAGGGCGTCATCAACCTGATCACCGGGTACGGCCACACCGCGGGCGCCGCCATCACAGCGCATCCCGACGTCGAGAAGGTCGCCTTCACGGGGTCGACCGAAGTCGGCAAGGAGATCGTCAAGGCGTCGGCGGGCAACCTGAAGAAGGTCATGCTGGAACTCGGTGGCAAGTCGCCGGTGCTGATCTTCGACGACGCCGACCTGGACAAGGCCATCTTCGGTGCGGCCATGGGAATCTTCATTCACTCCGGCCAGGGATGCGTCTGCGGCTCAAGGATTTTCGTGCAGCGCGGCGTCTACGATCAGGTGGTCGAGGGCATCGCGGGTGTCGCCAACTTCATGAAGTACGGCGGGCCGGATGAAGAGGGTGTGATGAGTGGCCCGCTGATCAGTGCCAAGCAACTGGGCCGGGTCTTGAGCTTCATCGACGAAGGCCGCAGCGACGGTGTCGAGATCGTCGCCGGCGGCTACCGACTGGACCGCAAGGGCTACTTCGTGCACCCGACGGTGCTGACCAACGTCGATCCCGGAATGCGCCTGTACCAGCAGGAGATCTTCGGGCCGGTGGTGAGCATCCTGCCGTTCGACACCGAAGACGAGGCCGTCGCGATGGCCAACGACACCAGCTACGGCCTCGCGGCCACCGCGTGGACCACCAACGTCAGCCGGGCGCACCGCATCGTCAAGCGGCTGCAGGCCGGCAGCGTTCAGGTCAACTGCCAGTTGGTCTTTGACCACGACGTGCCCTTCGGTGGATACAAGCAGTCCGGCTGGGGCCAGGAGTTCGGCCGCGAAGGGCTCGATGCCTATCTGAAGAGCAAGAGCGTCATCGTCCAGCTCTAATCACCCGCGGGCATCATGTGACGGAGGTCACGTCTCGGTGTGACCTCGCACCCTTCGGCTACGCAACCGTAGGTTCACGGAACCTACGGTTGCGTACCTTTCCGTCGCCGCCAATCCTTTGTATGTGAGCCACTACATCGCCAACCTGCGCGATATCGAATTCAATCTGTTCGAAGTGCTGCCGCTCGGTGCGGCCCTGGACGCGGGTGGCTACGGCGACCTCGATACCGACACCGCCCGTTCGATGCTCGACGAGGTCTCGCGACTCGCGGAAGGCGTTGTCGCAGAGTCGTTTGTCGACGCCGACCGCAACCCGCCGGTGTTCCTGCCCGACGAGCACCGGATCACGGTGTCAGACGAGCTCGCCAAGACCGTCCGGGTGGTCAAGGAAGCGGAGTGGTGGCGTCTGGGCCTCGACGAGCGAGCCGGTGGGACGGCTGCGCCGGCGGCGCTGGTGTGGGCGATCCAGGAGATGCTCATCTCGGCCAACCCGTCGGCAACCTTTCTGTACGGACTCGGGCCGGCGATGGCCCACACGCTGGCCGAGGTCGGTACCGAAGAGCAGCAGCACTGGGCGCAGCTGGCGATGGACAAGGGCTGGGCGGGCACCATGGTGCTGACCGAGCCGGACGCCGGATCCGACGTCGGCGCGGGACGGGCGAAGGCGATCGCTCAGGAGGACGGCACCTGGCACATCGAGGGCGTCAAGCGCTTCATCTCCGGCGGCGACGTCGGTGACACCGCCGAGAACGTCTTCCACCTGGTGCTGGCCCGCCCCGAAGGGGCAGGCCCGGGAACCAAGGGACTGAGCCTGTTCTTCGTGCCCAACTTCCTGTTCGACCCCGAGACGCTCGAACTCGGCGAGCGCAACGGCGTGTACGTCACCGGCCTGGAACACAAGATGGGCATCAAGTCCTCACCCACCTGTGAGCTGACGTTCGGCGCCCACGGAAAGCCCGCCATCGGGTATCTGGTCGGCGGCGTGCACAACGGCATCGCGCAGATGTTCAAGGTCATCGAGAACGCGCGAATGACGGTCGGTGTCAAGGCTGCCGGCACGTTGTCCACGGGCTATCTCAACGCGCTGGCCTACGCCAAGGAACGCATCCAGGGCGCCGACCTCACCCACATGGCGGACAAGACCGCGCCGCGCGTCGCGATCATCGAACACCCCGACGTGCGACGCAGCCTGATGACGCAGAAGGCGTACGCCGAAGGGCTGCGCTCGGTGTATCTGTACACCGCCGCCTATCAGAATTCTGATGTCGCGCAACTCGTTTCGGGCGCTGATCCCGATCTGGCGCACCGGGTGAACGACCTGCTGCTGCCCATCGTGAAGGGCGTCGGCTCCGAACGCGCCTACGAAATGCTCTCCGAATCACTGCAGACGCTCGGCGGGTCCGGCTTCTTGCAGGACTATCCGATCGAGCAGTACATCCGCGACGCACGCATCGACGCGCTGTACGAGGGCACCACGGCCATCCAGTCGCTGGACTTCTTCTTCCGCAAGATCATCCGGGACCAGGGTGCGGCCCTGGCTCACGTGTCGAACCAGATCACGGCCACCATCGACACTGCCGGGCCGGACCTCAAGGCTGAAACCGACAGACTGGCAACGGCTCTGGCGGATGTGCAGGCGATGGCCGCCGCATTGACCGGTTACCTCATGGCCGCCCAGGGCGACCCCGAGCAGCTGTACAAGGTGGGTCTGGGGTCGGTGCGTTTCCTGCTCGCGGTCGGCGATCTGGTGATCGGCTGGCGGTTGATCCTCGCCGCGGGGGTCGCCCAGGCGGCGCTCGCCGGTGCCACCGAGCGTGACCACGCGTTCTACACCGGCAAGATCGCGGTGGCGAAGTTCTTCGCCAAGAACATGCTGCCGCTGCTGTCATCGGTGCGTGAGGTGATCGAGACGCTGGACACCGACGTCATGGAACTGGAGAACGCCGCCTTCTAGCGCAGGCCCCGGCGCTTTGTGCACGATTTTCCGTGCCCGCCGCGGAAAATCGTGCACAAATCCCTGGCCCGCGCGCGCCGGGCTTCCTGCCCCGTCGATCAGGTCACAGTTCCGGCCCTGAATTGCTGTGGATGTGCTGCTGCCGTGGAAAATGGTTCCAGACCCACGACAGTACGAGGAGATTGCGACATGCGACGCGACACCCTGGCGTGGCTCGGTGCCCGCGCGCTGACCCGCCGCTTGGGTTTGCCGCGAGCCAAGAGCTTCCGGGTGGAGCGCTCGCTTCCGGTACCCATGCGCGACGGCGCCGTCCTGTTGGCCGATCACTACGCGCCGCGGGTCCGCAAGCCGGCCGGCACGTTGCTGATGCGGGGTCCGTACGGTCGTGACGGGCTGCCCAACCGGGTGTTCGCGGGGTTGTACGCGGGGCAGGGCTTCCATGTCGTGCTGCAGAGCACGCGCGGGACCTTCGGGTCCGACGGTGCGTTCGAGCCCGGTCGGCACGAGGTCGACGACGGTGCCGACACGGTCCAGTGGCTACGTGAACAACATTGGTATGCAGGAGAATTCGCCACCGTCGGCGCATCCTACCTCGGCTTCACCCAACTGGCGCTGCTCGTCGACCAACCTGCTGACCTGACCACCTCGGTGATCACCATGGCGCCGCACGATTTCGGCCATTCAGTGTGGAGCACAGGATCATTCGCCCTCGGTGACTTCCTGGGCTGGAGCTATCAGGTGGCCTGGCAGCACCGTGGCGGCTGGATCCGTCAGATCCTCCGCGGCATGGCGACGCCCCGAACCCTCAGGCCGGTCGTGGAGACCCTGCCGCTCGATCCGGCGGCAGCTGAACTGCTGGGTGGCCGTACGCCGTGGTTCAACGCATGGCTCGAACAGCCCGATCCGTCATCGCCGTACTGGGCGGAGAACGGTGTCGCGGCAGCGCTCGACAATCTGCGCGGCCCAGTGCTGCTGATCACCGGGTGGCAGGACGTATTCGTGGACCAGACCCTGGAGCAGTACCGGCGGCTACGTGCCCGTGGCGTCGAGGTGGCGCTGACCGTGGGGCCGTGGACCCACGGGTCCGGCGGCACCGAAGCCATCAAAGAATCCGTCTTGTGGTTGGACGGATCACGCCGCGCCGCGGCCCCGGTGCGGATCTGCGTTGCCGGCGGTGACTGGCTCGAGATGCAGGAGTGGCCGCCGCCGGCCGCCGAACGGGTGTGGCACCTGCACCCTGGTGGCGCCCTCGCAGACACTCCGCCGGACACTGGGGCGTCGTCCACGTTTGTCTATGACCCGGCAGACCCGACGCCGAGTATCGGTGGGCGCCTTCTGGTTTCCGGCAAGTCCGGCTACATCGACGACACCGAGCTGGCCGAGCGATCCGATGTGCTGTCGTTCACCAGCCCCGTGCTCGCGGCTGACCTCGACGTCATCGGAACGCCGTACGTCGATCTGGACCATCGCACCGACAACCCGCACGCCGACGTGTTCGTGCGGATCAGTGACGTTGCGCCCGATGGGCATTCGACCAACGTCACCGACGGATACCTGCGGCTCACCGCGGCCGACGCCCCCGAGGCGTTGCTCCGCCTGGAACTCGACGCGACCGCATACCGATTCGCGGCAGGCCACCGGATCCGGCTGCTGATCGCCGGTGGCTGTTTCCCGCGGTACGCACGCAATCTGGGCACCGGTGATCCGCTGGCGACGGCGACCCGGATGGTGCCGTCACTGCACACCGTCGCGCACGGCGACGGCGGGCAATCCCGGTTGGTGCTGCCGGTCAGCGGACCCTGACCACCACTTTGCCCTTGGCGGAACGGTTTTCCAGCGATGCGATGGCGTCCGCGGCCCGCTCCAGCGGATACACCTCGGGTGCCGGCGGGACCACCGCGCCGGACGCCAGCAGCGGCTCCAGCTCGGCCCACTGTTCGGCGAGATAGCCGGGGTGGGTCATGGCCCACGCTCCCCAGCCGACACCCACCGCGTCGACGTTGTTGAGCAGCAATCGATTGACCTTGACCGTCGGGATATCGCCGCCGGTGAACCCCACGACCAGCAGCCGGCCACCCGGTGCCAGCGATCGAAGGGAATCGGTGAACCGGTCGCCGCCCACCGGGTCCAGGATCAGGTCGACGCCCCGCCCGCCGGTCAGCTCGCGCACCGAGTCCTTGAAGCCGTCGGCCAGCACGACATCGGAAGCACCTGCAGCGCGCGCGATTTCGGCCTTGTCCTCGGAGCTCACCACCGCGATGGTGCGGGCTGCCCCGAACGCGGGGGCCAGCCGCAGGGTCGACGTGCCGATGCCGCCGGCGGCGCCGTGCACCAGCACCGTCTCGCCCGGGCTCAGGCGGCCACGGGTGCGCAGCGCGCAGTGCACCGTCAGGTCGTTGAACAGCAATCCGGCGCCGGCCTCGAACGACACCGTGTCTGGCAGCTTGAAGACCCGATCAGCCGGTAGTGCAACGACTTCGGCCATGGCACCGGACAGCATGGTCAACGCCGCCACTCGGTCCCCGGCCGCCACATGCGCGCCCTCGGGCGCGCTGCGCACCACACCCGCGAGCTCGGCGCCGGGGGTGTAGGGCAGCTCGGGCTTGTGCTGATAGAGACCGCGGGACTGCAGCGCGTCAGGGAAGGCGACACCGGCCGCGTGCACCTCGATCACCACGGCGCCGGCGGCGTCGGGTTCGGGAATCTCGTTCAGTTCGGCTGCTGACGGGCCGTCCAACCGGGCGATCTGTATGGCGCGCATGGTGTCCTCAATTCGTCGCAGGATGTCACCATCTAACATCCCGGCATGATCGATGCACGTGCCGCGGTATTGCTTCGCCCGGGTTCGGCCCCCGAACTGGCCGACGTCCAGATTCGCGAGCCGCAGGGCAACGAGGTGCTGGTCGGCATCAATGCGGTCGGCATCTGCCATACCGACATCAGCACGGCAGCACGCTGGCCGGAGAAGCGACTGCCCATGGTGTTCGGCCACGAAGGCGCCGGCACCGTCCTGGCCGCGGGCCCCGACGCCCGCATCGACGTCGGCCGGCACGTCGTCCTGACCTTCGCCAGCTGCTCGCAGTGCGCTGCATGCGCGTCCGACACGCCCGCATACTGCGACAACGCCACCCGCCTGAACATGGCGGGTGACCGCGGTGACGAGACGAGCGCGCTGCGGCTGGACGGTCGCCCGGTTCGCGGTGGATTTTTCGGGCAGTCCAGCTTCGCCACCCACGCGCTGGCCAACACGTCCAATGTCGTGGTCCTGCCGGACGGCATCGACGCACAGCTGGCGGCGCCGCTGGCCTGCAGTGTGCAGACCGGGGTCGGCGCGGTGCTGAACACGTTGGCAGCCGGACCGGCCGACGCGCTGGTGGTGTGGGGCGCCGGCGCGGTTGGCCTGTCGGCGGTGATGGGTGCCCGGATCGCCGGGTGTCGCGCGATCATCGCCGTTGACCCGATTGCCGAACGGCGTTCGCTGGCAATCGAATTGGGTGCCACTGGGGCCGTCGACTCGGCTTCGGAGACCCTGCCGGCCGAGATCATGGAACTCACCGGGGGTGGAGCGACCCTGGCCGTCGACACCACCGCGCGCGGTGACGTCATCAGCACCGCGCTGACGCTGCTGCGCAAGCGCGGCAGCCTCGCGCTCGTCGGGCTGGGCGCGCTGACCGCGGAGCTGCCCGTCGGTCTGATACTGGCCAATGGGCTGCGGGTGCAGGGCGTCATCGAAGGCGACAGCGAGCCGCACAGCTTCATCCCGCGGCTGGCCGGGCACGTTCTTCGGGGCGAGTTGCCCGTCGACAAACTGGTACGGACATACCAGTTCGACCGCTTCGCCGACGCCTGGTCGGACGCCGCCGCCGGTCGCGCAGTCAAACCTGTGCTGGTTATTTAGGTAGGCTCGCTGGTACGGGATGTCCCGCCGGCAACGTCGCCGAACCCGAATGGAGCAGTATGACCGTCTTCAATCAGCCCCAATTGGTCAAACCGGGACGTCCCGCAGCCCTGCCACCAGGCCGTTCGCTGGAGATCTCAGCGGTCGACGGCACCCGACTGCACGCCGAGGTGTTCGGTCCTGAGCATGGGCAGCCGATCGTCTTCGCCCACGGCATCACCTGCGCCATCGGCGTATGGGGTAACCAGATCGCTGACCTGGCGACCGATTACCGCGTCATCGCCTACGACCACCGCGGGCACGGGCAGAGCGCAGCTCCAAAAGGCCGCCACAAGTACAACCTCGACTTCCTCTCGGCCGACCTCGATGCGGTGTTGAGCGCGACCCTCAGGCCAGGGGAGCGGGCCGTCATCGCCGGGCACTCGATGGGCGGCATCGCCATCACGTCCTGGGCGCAGCGCTACCCACAGCGCGTCACCGAGTGCGCGGACGCCGTCGCCCTGATCAACACCACCACCGGGGACCTGCTGAAGCTGGTCCAACTGGCGCAGGTGCCGGACTCACTGGCGAAATCCCGGGCCTACGCGGCCGGCCGCATCCTCAAGACCTTCGGCGGGGCCCCGTTGGTGCCGGGTTCACGCAAGGCAGCGCGCCAGTTCGTCGCCATGATCGCGGTCGGTCGTGACGCCGACCCTGCGGTCGCCGACTACGTCTACGAACTGTTCATGGGCACGTCTGCCGCCGGCCGCAGCGGATGGGTCAACGCGCTGGTGGACAACCTCGATGCTCATCACATCGGCCTCGACAGCCTGACCGTGCCGGCGCTGGTCATCGGCAGCACCAAGGACCGGCTGTTGCCCATCGCGGCCTCCCGCCGGATCGCCAGGAACGTGCCGAATCTCTGGTCGTTCGTCGAATTGGGCGGCGGGCACTGCGCGAACCTGGAGCGTCCCGACGAGGTCAATCAGCATTTGCGGGCGCTGCTCGTCGGGTCGGCCCACAGCTCGACGGCCTAGGACCGTGATGTCCTAAGGTGAAACCGGCGGTACCGGATTTGATCAAGGGAGATTCATGACGGGCAGCGACGGCGAGTTCCTCGATGTGCTGATCATCGGCGCCGGTATCTCCGGCATCGGTGCCGCGTACCGGCTGCACCAACGCAACCCGCAGCTGACGTACGCGATCCTCGAGCGGCGGACGCGCATCGGCGGCACCTGGGATCTGTTCCGCTATCCGGGAATTCGTTCGGACAGCGACATCTTCACGCTGAGCTTCCCGTACCAGCCGTGGACCAGACCGGAGAACATCGCCGACGGCGACCACATCCGCGAGTACCTGACCACCGCGGCGCACACCCACGGCATCGACCGTCACATCACCTTCAACACCCATGTCCAGTCGGCCAATTGGGATTCGGAGACCGACACCTGGACGGTGCAGACCGTGCAAGACGGTCAAGCCAGGTCCTACCGTGCCCGATTCCTGTTCTGCGGCACCGGCTATTACAACTACGACCAGGGGTACACCCCTGATTTCCCCGGCATCGACAGCTTCGCCGGCGAGGTCGTCCACCCGCAGTTCTGGCCGGAGTCACTGGATTACGCCGGCAAGAAGGTGGTGGTGATCGGCAGCGGCGCGACTGCCGTCAGCCTGGTACCCGCGATGGCGACGACCGCCGCGAAGGTGACGATGCTGCAGCGGTCGCCCACCTACCTGATGTCGCAGTGGCAGATCGACCCGATGGTCAACCTGATCCGAAAGCTGTTGCCGGGCAAGCTTGCCCACCGCATCGTGTGGTTCCGCAATGTGCTCATCGGGGTGCTCAGCTACAACCTGCTCAGGAAGTTCCCGAAGGGCGGCCGACGGCTCATCCGCAGCCGCGCCATGGCCGCCCTGCCGGCCGGCTACCCGGTGGACGTGCACTTCAACCCGAAGTACGACCCGTGGGATCAACGCCTCTGTGCCGTGCTCGACCGGGACATCTTCACCGCCATCGGTGATGGTCGCGCCGAGGTCGTCACCGACCACATCGACCATGTCGACGCGACCGGTATCGTGCTGAAATCCGGTGCGCGCGTTGATGCCGACATCATCGTGACCGCGACGGGGCTGGAGTTGCAGGCCCTCGGCGGCATCTCCCTGGCGGTCGACGGTGACCCGATCACTCCGTCCGACCGGTTCGTCTACAAGGAGTTCCTGCTCGAGGACGTACCGAACATGGCCTGGTGCCTGGGCTATACGAATGCGTCATGGACCCTGCGTGCCGATATGACGGCGCGAGCATTCGCAAAGCTGGTGGAGTACATGGACACTCACGGCTACACCCACGCGTACCCGCATCTGGGCGCGGCACCGATGGCCGAGAAGAAGACCTTCGACCTCGACGCCGGCTACATCAACCGCAACCCCCACGCACTGCCCAAGTCGGGTACCCATCGGCCGTGGCACGTGCGGCACAACTACGTGCTCGACGTCATCGACCACCGCTTCGACCGCATCGAAGAGTCCATGGTCTTCGGCCGGGTGAGGCAGCGGGTCTGACCCGTCCTGATCAGGATTCCCCGGGCTCGGTGAGTCTGCCCGGGGCTGCCAGCCGCCAGGAGTCGAGGAGAATGTCGGTCAGTTCCTGGACATCGTCGAGGGCATCGAGCCGAACCCGAACCCAGGACGACGCCGCCTCGTGTCGCGGTACCCAGAACTTGTGCGGTTCGGCAGCGATCAACTCTTCGCGGTCAAATCTGGGGCAGCGCACCGCAAACGAGGTCTCATCGTCGGGCACGGTGACGAACATCTTGCGCGCCACATCGAACGTCGGATGGCCCCAACGCTCCTTCTCGGTGGTCTCGGGGAGGGACAGCGCGATACGGCGCACATCATCCGCGTCGAGCACGATATAGAACCTTCCGGGGCCACCTTGGTGAAGTTTGATCGTCGAGGCAGCCTACCGCTGCGCGGTGACAGGTACGCGGGGGCTAAGAGAGGGCAGTGGCGAGCTGCTCGACGATCGCCTCGATCTCGGCCCGGTTGCTCAACCGGTCCGGAGCCCAGGCCAGCGCGATCTTGGCCGGTGCCCACGTACTTTCGTCGATGGGGATCAGCTTGAATTCGGGCGGCGAGAAGATGCGGCCGAGCGTCGAGGCCGGCGCGTAGCTGACCAGCGCGACGAGATACCGGTTGAACACGTGGCTGGCCATCTCCAGTTCGCCGCCCAGCTGGCTGACGGCCCGCACGATACGGGTGACGCCGCGCTCGTTGAGGCCCCGCGTCATCTGTGCCAGCACCACGGGATTGGGCCGCGCGAAGTCGATCACCACGTCGCGGTCCCGCAGGTCCTCGATCGCGATGATGTCGTTGGCGGCCAACGGATCGTCGAACCGCACCGCGGCTGCGCCCGGATAGGTGGCCACCACCCGGTGCCGGATGCGTTTGTCAGCGGACGGCAGGTGGATCAGGCCCAGCTCGAGATGCCCGGAAACCAGTTTGGCGATGACCTCGGCCGCTGACCCGGGCACGCTGAACTCGGTGGGCATCGCCAGGCCGGCCACCGCCTGCTCGAACCTGGCCGTGAAGTCCGACGGTGCATAAGCAGTCGCCCCGATGCGAATCGGGTTGCTGGCCTGCGTGATCCGAGACGCGGTGGACTTCAGCTCCTCGACCCGCCGCAGGATGTCGCGTGCCGGTTCCAGCAGCTGTGCCCCCAACGGTGTCAGACGGACTTCGTGGTACGTCCGCTCGAACAGCTCGCCGCCCAATTCCCGCTCCAGCAGTTTGATCTGCTTACTGAGCGGAGGCGGGGTGATCATCAACCGGTCGGCGGCGCGTTTGAAGTGCAGCTCTTCTGCGACAGCGACGAAATAGCGAAGCCGGGTGAAATCGATTTCCATGGGGGGTGTCGGTTACCGTCCCGAATGTGCCGCTGCCGCAGGTACTTCGAGAACGCCCCGCTCGATCAGTTCTTCGATCTTTTCGTGGTCCAAGCCGAGGAGTTCGGCTGCGACCTCGCGGGTCTGCTCCCCGAGCAGGGGCGCCTGCCCCAGCAGGGGATCGGGGATGAGGTCAGCATGGATTTGCACGTTCTCCATCATGAACGGTGCGGCCCCGTGCGGATGCAGTTCCTCGCGGAACGCCCGGCGCTCCACGTAGTAGTCCCAGGTGGGGACCTCCACGGCGTGGAGCACAGCCCCCGCCGGGACGCCCGCTGCCTGTAGTTGCGCCATCGCGTCCGCCGGTGTGCGCTGGGACGTCCACGCACTGAGTGCCTCATCGAGCCGCGCGCGTTGGCGGTGCCGCCCGGCCGGGGAACCGAGCTCTACGTCGGCGCCGAGGTCGGGCCGGTCGATCACCGCGCACAAGGCCGACCAGTCGGCATCGTCGCGGACCGTCACCGCGATCCAGGTGTCGTCGCCGGCGCCGGGAAACAGGCCCCAGGGCGCGTCATGAGCCGGCTGGTCATCGGGAGCATGACCGCGGCTGGTGAGCACCTCGGCGGCGATGTCGTCGGCCAGGTGACTGAGCATCACTTCCGCTTGTGCGATGCTCGCCGATCCACCGCGGCCGCTGCGTTCGCGGCGCAGCAGCAGCGCGACCGCACTCAACGCGCCGATCCGCGCGGCCACGTGATCGGGGTACACCGTCACGGTGTCGCAGAAGGCATCTGGCTCATCCGGGTATGTCCACAAACTGGTGAAGCCCGCCGCGGCGCGAACCAACGGTCCGTAGCCGAGTCGTTTCGCCCACGGTCCGGTGGGCCCGTAGGCCGAGCTGTCGACGACCACGATGCCCGGATTGATCTGCTGCAGCGCGGCGAAGTCCATGCCGAGTGCAGACGCCACACCGGGTTTGAAGTTGCTCAGGACGACGTCCGACTGCGCTACCAACTGATGGGCCAGCGCCCGGCCTTCGTCGGACCGGAGGTCGATGCCGATCGACCGCTTGTTCCGGTGGCCGGCCGCATAGGCCTGCGTCATGCGAGTGAGGCTGATGCGCAGCCCGTCGGGGAAGGCGGAGTTCTCGATCTTGACGACGTCGGCACCGAGGTCGGCGAACAAACGGCCGGTGTCGCTGCCGACGACGATGACGCCGAGGTCCAATACGCGCAGACCCTCCAGCGGGAGTCCGAGACCGGCGCGGTCGCGCTCGGTGAGCATGGGGGCGTCGCGAAGCCGCTGGTGTTGCGATGCGTCGAAGTTGAGGCTGCTGGCCCGGTGCCCGTCGACCTCGACGACGCCGACCGGCACCGGTGCCGTCAGGCCGGGGGAGAGCTCCGTCTCGCGGAAGAATCCGCGCGCGGCAACCTGTTCCGTGGACAGCGCCTCGGCCAGACTCAGCACCGCGGCCGTCGGCACACCGTGCCGTTGTCCCGCGAGCTCGAGATCCGCGCGCGTCTTGTCCGAACAGAATTGCTCGATGGCCCCGAACAACGTCGCGGACGCGAAGCGCTCGCGGAGGCTGTTGAACTTCGGGTCGGCGAACTCCTCCTGGCGCCCCATCCACTCGAACATGCCCTGCCACTGGCGTTTTGCCAACACACACATGCGGACGTGGCCGTCCTTGCATTTGATGATCGGATAGCGCTGCTGTTCGGCGACCCAGTCCCGCTGCTGTTCGCTGATGGGCACGCCCGCCGCCGCGCTGCCTGCCGTCCCGAACGGCGGATCGAGGGTCTGCATCGCCCCCTCCAGCACGGAGAAATCGATGAGATCGCCTGTGCCCGTGCGCAACCGATCCAGAAACACGCAGAGCGTGAAGAAGGCGGCCTGAGCTGCGGCGACGTGATAGGGCAGGTCCGCACTCGGTGGCACCAGCGGAGCCTGGCCCGGAATGCCCGACCGGGACAGCTCACTGGTCAACGCATGCAGCACGGGAGTGGTGGCTTGCCAGTTGCGATAGCGCGTATCGCGGCCGAAGTCGCTGATGGACAGGATGACCAAAGACGGATGGTCAGCGTGAATCTGCTTGACCGCCAAGGACTCTTCGGCAGCAGACCCCGGACGCGTGTTCTCGATGAGGATGTCAGCGGCGGCCAACAACGTCACCCATGACTGCTGGCCGGCCGGTGTCGACGTATCGATCTCGACCGTCGGGACGCCATGGCGGTTGATGGCGGTACCGATCGGCACTCCGTCGATGTTCGGTCCGACAACGTCGTCTGCGGTCACTGCGGCCAGGTTCACCGCGGTGACGTGGGCACCGAGGTCGGCCAGTAACCGGCCGACGGCGGTGATGGGTCCCGCCGTCAGATCGAGAATCTCGACCCCGGCCAGGGGTGGGTCGTAGGCCATGGTCGTCAGCTGCGTCGCGCCTGGCGGAATGGGATGTCGCGATCGGTCTCGGGTTCCTTCGCCAGGCCCAATACGCGTTCGCCGATGATGGTGCGCTGAATCTGGTCGGTGCCACCGCCGATCGAGGTGAAGAACGCGTTGAGCGACAGAAAGTTCACGTCATCGGCCTCGGGGTTGTCGGGACCTGCCAACAGCGATTCGGTCCCGATGATGTCGGTCTTCAACGCAGCCTCGGAGTGCAGGATTCGCGACATCGCGAGCTTGCCGAGGGACATGATCGAACTCGACGTGCCCTGGCTGGTGGCCGCCTTGGCGCGAAGATTGTTGAGCCGGTTGAGTTCCCGCAGCGCCAGCACTTTCGCCAGCTTCTCCCGCAGCGCGGCGTCGTCGAGGCGTCCGTGCTCGCGAGCCAGCTCGACGAGGCTGTCGGCCTTCGACTTGTTGCGTGACCCACGTCCGCCGTCACCCATGATGGACCGTTCGTAGGCGAGTGCGGTCTGCAATACTCGCCAGCCATTGCCCTCTCCGCCAATGAGATTCGCGTTGGGCACACTGGCGTCAGAGATGAACACCTCGTTGAAGTGCGCTTCGCCGGTGATCTGGACCAGCGGCCGTACCTCGATGCCCGGCTGGCGCATCGGGATGATGAAGTAGCTCATGCCCTTGTGCTTGGGCACATCCCAGTCGGTGCGTGCGATCAACAGGCCGTACTCCGACGTCGCCGCACCAGAGGTCCACACCTTCTGGCCGTTGACCACCCAGCGGTCGCCGTCGCGCACCGCCGTCGTGCTGACCCCGGCCAGATCGGATCCGGCGCCGGGCTCGCTGTAGAGCAGGCAGGTGCGGGCCGCTCCGGTCAGAAAGTCGCGCAGCAGTTCGTGTTTCAGTTCATCGGAACCGAACGCGAACAGCGTGTTGGCCGGGATGTTGTGCTTGTCCTGGCAGGCGCCGGGGGCCTTGACGGCGCGGAACTCCTGCTGGATCACCGCCGCGAGTTTGCTCGGGTACGCACGGCCGAACCAGTCAGCCGGATAGGTGGGAACGGCGTATCCGGCATCGAGAACCTTTTCGCGCCAGGCGATTTCCTCGGGCGAGCTGATCCAGGGATCGTCCGATGGCGGCAGCGCGGTCCAGTTCTGGGCGAGCCAGCCGCGCACCTCGGTGCGTAGGTCGTCCGGGTTCGACGCGGTGGTGCTCATGTCAGGCCCCTTTCGATGCCAGGTAGCGCTCACGGTGATCACGCGAGCTGCCGAACAGTTGACGGCCGGTGCGAGCTCGGCGCAGGAACAGATGGGCGGGGTGCTCCCAGGTGAAGCCAATGCCGCCGTGCATCTGGATCGCCTGCATGGCCGTGGTGTGATAGGCCTCCGCACAAGCGAATCCGGCCAGGGCGACCGGGCCGTCCGCGCCGACCGGGTCGGCGTCGAATTGCGCTGCGGCATGCTGCGCGGCTGACGTGGCGGATTCGACTTCCAGCAACAGATCAGCGGCCATGTGCTTGATCGCTTGGAAGCTGCCGATGGGCCGCCCGAATTGGATTCGGGTCTTGAGGTATTCGACGGTGGTGTCGAAGAGGTGGCGGGCGCCACCGACCTGTTCGCCGGCCAGGGCAATGACCGTGAGTGACAACGCGTGCTCGACGGCAGCCCAGCCGCTGGTGCCGATGCGGCGGGCCGGGGTCTCACTGAAGGTGTACGTCGACAGCCGGACGGTGGGATCGAAAACTGTTGCGGCGGTGCGGTCGAAGCCGGGTGCGTCCGGGGCGACTTCGAATATCGCGATGCCGTGATCGGTCTTCGCCACGACGATGAGGACGTCGGCGATCTGGCCGTCCAGTACGTAGTGCGCGTCGCCCGTCAGCCGGTAGTCCGTGTCGTGCTGAACTGCCTGAACCGCAACACCGTCCGGTGCCCACGTGCCACGGGCTCCGGTAGCTGCGACGGTTCCGATCGAGGCTCCCGACGCCAGAGCCGGGAGCAACCGGGCCTTGTCATCGTCGGTGCCGGCGGCCTGAATCAATGCCGTGGTGAAGACCGCGCTGGACAGGAACGGGGCGGGCAACAAGGCCGCACCGGTGACCTCGGCGACGGCCTCCAACTCCTGCGCCCCCAACCCGACGCCGCCGTATACGGGGTCGACGATCAGACCTGCCACGCCCTGCGCGGCCAGCTTGTTCCAGAGGTCGCGATCGAAGCCGTCGTCGGTGCCCATGACCCGGCGCACGTCGGCTTCGGTGCAATGCTCACCGAGCAGGTCTTTCACGGCCGCGGCGAGTTCGGCGCGTTCGGCCACGCTCATCGTCATGTGGTCACCCTTCTGCATGTCAGGTCTATGCAACGTGGACGCCGCCGCCCTGTAAATCGCATTGTGCGACACCTGCACGTTTCCATTGGGGACATCTGCGGCACTGGAGGGCGATTGCATGTCCCGAACGCTCATGTGCGGGTTTCCGTGCTCGTCGTTTACAGCGCAGGTCCGATGCCGCCAAGGTGGACGTATGCCCCTTGATCCCAGGACCCCGGTGCTCGTCGGCTACGGCCAGGTCAACCAGTACGACGAGAACCCGGGTCGCGAGCCGGTGGACTTGATGGAGGCCGCGGCGCGGGAGGCCGCTGATGCGCGTGTCCTCGAGGCGGTCGACGCCGTCCGGATCGTCAACCTGCTGTCGGTGCGCTACCGCGATCCCGGTCTGCTGCTGGCTCAGCGCATCGGCGCACCCGATGCCGTGACGCGGTACACCCCGGTCGGCGGCAACGTGCCGCAGTCGTTGGTGAACCAGGCCTGCCTGGACATTCAGCAGGGCCGCAATGAGGTGGTGTTGATCGCAGGCGGTGAGACCTGGCGTACCCGGACGCGGTTGAAGGCGCGCGGTGAACGTCTGGCCGGAACCGAGCAGTCCAACTCGGTGCCGCTGGCACCCTCCGATCCCGAGTTCACCATGGCCGGTCCCGCCGAACTCCGGATCGGTCTGGTGGCGCCGTCGCACGTGTACCCGATGTTCGAGCAGGCTTTGCGGATCGCCGCGGGGGAGGCACCGGAGGAGCACCGCCGTCGGATCGGTGAGCTGTGGTCGCGGTTCAGCCAAGTGGCGGAAGGCAATCCGCACGCTTGGAGCCGGGAAGCAGTTTCCGCGGAACAGATTTGGCAGCCCGGTCCGGACAACCGGATGATCAGCTGGCCGTACACCAAGCTGATGAACTCCAACAACATGGTCGACCAGGGCGCGGCGCTGCTCCTGACGTCGGTGGGCAAGGCCGAGGCGCTACAGGTCCCGAAAGAGCGGTGGGTCTTTCCGTATGCCGGTACCGATGCCCACGACACCTATCTGATCGGGGAGCGGGCGAGTTTCTCGGGGTCGCCGGCGATCCGGATCGCGGGCCGCCGGGTACTGGAGCTGACCGGGCTCGGTATCGACGACATCGACGCGGTGGACGTGTACTCGTGCTTCCCGTCGGCAGTGCAGGTGGCGGCACGTGAATTGGGCCTTGGCCTGGATGACCCACAGCGGCCGCTGACGGTCACCGGCGGCCTGACGTTCGCCGGTGGCCCGTGGAACAACTACGTCTCGCATTCGATCGCCACCATGGCCGAACGGTTGGCTGCCAATCCCGGCCAGGTGGGCCTGATCACGGCCAACGGCGGATACCTCACCAAACACAGCTTCGGTGTCTACAGCACGCAGCCACCGATACACGAATTCCGTTGGGAAGACGTGCAATCCGAAGTCGACGCAGAGCCGACCGTCACTGCCGAGGCCGACTGGTCGGGCACCGGGACCGTCGAGACGTGGACGACGCCGGTGACCCGTGACGGAGCTCCCGAGAAGGTGTTCGTCGCCGTCCGTACGCCCAGCGGCGGCCGGGCGTTGGCGGTGATCACCGATTCGTCGCAAGCCGAGGCCAGCACCCGCGAGGACCTTGCCGGCGTCACCGTCACCGTCAAACCGGACGGCACCGCCGGGCTCGAGTAAGCCCACAGCGAACACCGGCTTGCCGCAGGGAATAGATCGACGACCTCAGTCGCTGAATTTGAGCACTGATGCCGACGTTGCCCGTCGCCGAGGAAGTGCGATCTCAAAAGCATTGTCGGAGTTCGTGAAGGGATACCGCGATGGCGACCAACTCTGCTTCTGTTGGCTTCCACCCAGCCGCGGCCGCGATGCACTGGTGGTCGGACAAGACCGCCGCGTTCGTGACCCGGATGCATCTGGCGGCGAAAGTGCGTCAGCCGGAGACTTTCCGCCACAAGGCATTCGAACAGGCCGCCACCGAACGCGAAATGTGGCGTCTCTGAGTCGTTTTCGCCTGACAGCGTGACCCTGGTGAATCGTGCTGGTGGCCTCCTCTGGGTAGGCCGCTGAGCGCGAGTAGACAGAAATGTCCCTGACACAACGGCGTGTCAGGGACATTTCTGTCTACTCGCGAGCGAGCAAGTTAGGGGGCCACGGTCAGCCAGTCCGCGAAGCCCGACGGATCGTGTCGGCCGAGCGCACCGTGCTCGAACAGGCCCCAGCCTTCGGCCGGCGGCTTGGTGCCTTCATGGCATACGGCACGACCGACGTGGTCGATGACGCCGAAGCCCGAGCGGGCGATGATGCCGGGGTCGGTCAAGTTGTAAGTGAGTCGCTCGGTGAACTTCTCGCCCTTCCACGTGCCGTGCAGCCAGTCGGCGTCGCCGCCGTAGCCGCCGCCCACGTGAATCGGCACCGGCAGCTTGGATTCCACGTCGAAGCGGATCGGGGAACCGTCCAGCGCTGTCGCCTCGATGGTGGCACCGGTGGGGATGCGGGTGCCTGGGACGTAGTGGATCTTCACGCGCGGCCAGCCCAGCTGCTCGACCCGGCCGTCCTTCCAGACGCGGGTGCAGTCGTTGAGTGACCGGAAGCCGTCAGGGGCTTCCTGGATGATCATGACGAGCGAGAACTCCTCGAACGCGATCGGCACGTACAGCCACCACATGCCCTCGAACGGCGGGTCGGCCGGGCGGCCGGCTGGCTCGGCCTCGCCGACGGGGCGGATGCCCCAGGACCGGTCGCGCGAACCGATCCACGTGTCCGGGCTGACCTTGATCTCCTCGCCGTCGATGACGAGAGAGCCGCTCCAGGAACCCAATTGGGCGAAGCGCTGCGCATTCAGCGAGACCCGGTTGCCCTGCCGCATGATGTGCGGCTGCTCCTGCACAACGTCGAACAGGCCGTTCCACGTCAGATCGGCGGCGATGCCCTCGGTCTCGTCGAGCACGATGCGCACCTTGTGCAGCGGCTCGGTGACCTCGATGCGGTAGCCCACGACGTGCTGGTTCAGCCGGTCCTGGTCGATGGCGTCGGACAGGTGGACGGCGGTCTGGGTGTCGCCGCGGCGCACGAGGAAGTAGGCGTCCTTCACCCCCAGGTTGGGGTAGTAGCCCATGCCCGTGATGACGAAGATGTCGCCGGTGCGGTCGTGGGCGTTGAAGTAGCAGCGGTCGTAGAAGTTCCGGTCGCTGGATCCGGGCCAGGCGATCGGCTGCGGGACCTGGTGGATCGGATATTCGTCCATGGGGCCGAGCATTTAGGCGGTTCCTTCCAGGAGCTTCTCCAGCAGTGACTTGTGGTAGAAGAGGGACTCGAGATCGTCGGGCTGTTCCATCTCGCCGAAGTGGACGCGACGGTGGCCGGTGCGCATGAACACACAGCACCACACGACGGCGGAGTAGATGTAGAACCAGTGCAGGTCGCCGACCTCGACGCCGGTGAATTTCTTGTAGGTGGCGCGCACGTCCTCTTCACGCAGCACGTCCGGCAGGCCCGGCAGCCCGGCCAGGCCGCACAGCTCCTGGAACACCTTGTGCGCGAAGATGATCCACGAGACGTCGAACTCGCGGGGACCGACCGTGGCCATCTCCCAGTCCAGTACCGCGGAAGGGCGGAAGTCCTGGTACATCACGTTGCCGATGCGCGAATCACCCCACACCAGAACCGATTCCGATGCCGCGACGTCTTCGGGGAAGTTCTCCTCCAGCCAGACGAGGGCACGCTCGACCAGTGGGGAGCGGCCGAGGCCCGCGGCCGCGTACTGATACCAGTCCTTGAGCCAGCCGAAGTGGCGGCGCAGCGCGGTGTCACCTGGGGGATCGATCTCCTGGAGGAAGCTGAAGGTCTTGTCGGCGTCGGGGATCGAGTGCAGTTTGGCGATGGCCTCGACGGTGCTGTCCTGCAGGGTGCGCTGCTGCTCTTCGGTGGCGTCGGCGAACCAGTTACCGCCGAAGGTGTAGGGCATCACGTCCGGCGGCACCACGCCGTCGACGCAGTCCATCAGGAAGAACGGCGAGCCGAGTACCTCGCCGGTGTTCTCCAGCCAGCGCACCCGGGGGACCGGGACGTCGGTCAGTTCGCCGGCCAGACGCATGACATCAAACTGGTGGTCGAGGCGGTAGGAGGAGAAGACGGGAACGTCCTCGGTCGTCGGCGCGACCCGGACGACCCACTTCTGCTCCACCGGCGTGCCGCCCTCGGTCCACCGACCGGTGATAATGATTGTCTCGGAAGACATTCCGTTGGAATCGACGCCGCTCTCAACGGTGATCTCGGGCTTGATGCCGCCTTCCATCACGGTGGACAGCCACTGTGACAGGATGTCCGGAACTGTTGTCACGTCACGGCTGGAGCGCTGAATATGGTCGACGTTCGTTTCGACCGTGACGGAGCTGTCCGCCGGTTGGTTCGGCACTGAACCTTCCTTCCCGAGATAATTACGATACGATGCGTAGCGTTATGAAATCAGACCTGCAAGCGGTTGACAAGCCCTCTGGCGCCGGTCGGCCCCGCGATCCCCGGATCGATGCCGCGGTGTTGACCGCTGCCGCCCAACTGCTCCCCGAAGTCGGCTACGCGAATCTGACGATGGCGGCGATCGCCGAACGTGCGGGTACGACGAAGACGGCGCTGTATCGCCGCTGGTCGAGCAAAGCCGAGTTGGTGCACGAGGCGGCGTTCCCCACCGCGCCGAGCGCGCTGACCACCCCTGAAGGGGACATCGTCGGCGACATCCGCGGCATGATCGCCGCCGCTCGTGATGTGTTCACCAGCCCGGCGGTCCGAGCGGCCCTGCCCGGGTTGATGGCAGACATGGGCGCTGACGAGGAACTCAATGCGCGGGTCGTCGCGCGCTTTCACGGACTGTTCGATGTGGTGCGGGTCCGGTTGGAGCATGGCATCGAGCGCGGCGAGGTGCAGGCCGACGTCCAGCCCGAACGGCTCATCGAAATCATCGGTGGCGCAACGATGCTGCGGATGCTGCTGCATCCAGAGAGCGAGCTCGACGAGCTATGGGTCGACGAGACAGCGGCCATCGTGACGCATGGGGTGATCAGCGGAGTGTGACATACAGGCGAGCCCCCGCTTCGGGTCCAGTCTTCCGCTGCGGAGTTCATTCTGACCGGGAAAGTGTTTGGCCCTTCCTGTGGATCCGGTAGTCCATGGGCTACGCGAACCGTCGCCACTGCACAGGAGAAGCTGGGATCACTTCGTCAGGAGGGAATTTGGTGTGCAACTGCCTCGCGCATGTCGGCTACCGGCTTCGGGGTAGCGCCGGCCGATAGTTCTTTGGCTTCTTCCCCGGTCAGGCGGGCGTCTCCGTAGATCGGGATGACGGAGTAGATGTTCTCGTTGCCGCGATACATCGCAGAGAGCGCGTAGGTTGTGCCCGCTTCGAGTGGTGTGTCACCTTTCACGATGTAGGTCGTGTTCTTGACGGGGTCGTGGCCGCCTTCCTGCTCGACCATGACCTCACTTGCCGGTGAGCCCTTCAGTGCCAGCTGGACTTTCACCTTGAACCGGGTGTTCGTATGCCCGTATCGGACAAAAGTGCCGGCCTGCTCGGATACCGTGCCGATAAAGACCGCGTCGGCGAGTCCGGCGAGCCGCCGCAAATCCTTGAGGTCAGACGCATAGTGAGGAACAACCTCGCGGATTGTCGGAGAATCCGCGGGGGCCGTCGAAGATGGTGACGGTTGAGACGTCGGACCGGGTGTGGATTTCGGGTCCGCTTCGGCGGATTCACTGCTGCACGACACAAGGGCAAAGACACATAACCCACTGGCCAGTAGGCAACGCGCAGTACTCCATCCAGGGGCTGACGACGAAGTCGTCATGGGTGCTCTGCCGGCATGAAGGAGCAGATTTTCCATCCGGAATCAACTTTCTGTAATTCAATCTCGTATCCGCGTGTCAATTCAGCTGCCTGCGGCAGGCTGCTGGTGTATCTCACCGTGACCGGCACACTTGCGTGGTCTCCATCTACGCGAGGTGTGGCAACGTTCGTCAAAGTGGTTCGGAGAACCATCAACCCGGCAGCGCTCCGACCAGTCAGCAGAGCTGTGTCAGAAGCGGATAGGTCTGCGAGCATTCTCCCGCACGCCAACTTCCGAGCAGCGACGAAATCGGATTTGTTGATCACAGCGCTGAAATTCTCAACTGCTCGCGTTATCGCTTCAGTCGGTGCTGGTTGCGCCGAGCAGCAGGTCATAAGCAGGCCTGTCATCAATATCGCGGCCAGCTCGGCATCTCGGCGCACATTTACTGACGGTGTCTGGTTGCGCGTTATGGCCCTACCTCCATCGTTCGCAGCAGGCCGGTCATTAGTGCATGAAATGACGCATCGGATCGATGTCGATACCTCTCCGGAGAAACCGATGGATTACAGCCGCTGAACATCCGTGACGGCAATATCAGGAAAGACGTCGATAGTTACACGCCCATCTGTGCCCAACTCGCCCTTGAAATCGACGGCTAGGTACGACCTCCCGTCCTTTGACCAGACTGTGAGTCTGTCCGCGCGATCTCTTGAGAGAGAAAGAAGACTTCTCTCTCCTTCGCGCCATTCAACGCAAACAAAGCCGGTCTGATCGTACGAGACACGCAGGGTCTCTATTCCCGTGGACAGCTCGACAGTTCTCTCCCAGTAATCAAGATCCCACGAAATAACAGGGGTTACACCGAGATTGTCCAGGATCTCGGCATCATCGGGATATTCGAACGACACTACCGCGCACCTCCCATCGTTTACATGCCATAGGGTATAACACTTGTTAATCTCAGACCGTCGCTTGTGACTTCCCAGAAGGATTCCAGTTTCAGCACACCCGCCGGGCCGATCAACAAGGAGTCTTTCGTCAAAGTGGTGACGCCGTTCCTGACCTCCTCTCTTACGACGTTTTCTGTCGCCTTGGCGGCAGCTTCGAGGCTTTGTTGTACCAATGTTCTACCCTGCGCATTGTCGAATACACCCACCGCATTGAGTTTTCTGAGCATCGATATCGATCTGGCCGTGTTCGTCGGAGAAGATGTAACTTTGCCAAATATGTAGTCGAGCTTCCCGGGTGCGATAATAGAGTTCAGAACTTCGACCGCAGACTTTGCGTCGCGGACGGCTGACGCAATGCGCTTAACAAACTTTAGAAGGGCACCAACCCCGACTGTCGCGGCAATTTCGACGATGTTCGCAGTGACGCGCTCCATCGCTTCCTTGTATTGCCCGGATTGCCACTTATCGAGACCGATCAGCTGGTTCAATGCCCCGAGTCCCAGGTTCTTCCATGCGTCGCCCAGACCTATGCTGCCCTCAGGTCCGAGCCCGAACAACGGGCCGAGTGCCTGGCGTAAGGCCGATTGCGATTCGCCATTGCCGGTGCTCGCTTTCGTCAGTTCCGCGATCAGATTGCCGATATCGGTTAAGTCGCCCCAGATGTCTTTTCCGACTCCGCTGAAGAAGTCGCCGGTGGAGCGGGCGACTCCGGAGCCGATGCAACTGCCGTCAGCATTGGTTCCGAAAGGGCACCAGAATTCTTGTAGGGCTTCTCGTAACTTCTGTGCGGCGCATTGTTGCGTCGCGCCGTGGTTGCTGATTTGTTGCAGGAGTTGAATATCGAGGGCTTGCGGTCCACTGGGTAGCGCTCCCGAGGGCGCCATGAGCTGGCCGGGAACGCTGTCGTCGAGGCCTAGCGCGTGGCCGAGCTCGTGGCCGAGAACTGATTGGATGCCGCCAGGCCCGGCCGCCCCCATGCGGGCCAGGTTGATGATGATCTCGCTGGGTGAGGAGTCGTCGCCGCTGGTGTACGCACCGCCCCAAGGTGTGAGTGGGTCGTCGATCGTTGAGATATTCAGCGTCACGCCCGGCATACCCGAGTCATCCCCGGACTGGACACTGTTTGAGCGCCGATCGTCGGAATCGCTGTCCTGCTCGGACTTCGTCCTGTTGGAGTTACCGCTTGCGGGGACGAGCTGGATACCCCCGAGGTCGTTCCACTGCTGAGCTGCGGCTGAGACTTGATCGGCGATCTGCGTAGGCGCGGTGTAGGTAGCCTTGCCGTCAACGACCGACGACAACCCCGAAATACCTTGGCAGTCGCGATCTTTTTGCTGCTGGGCCTCCCGATTAGGGCTTGAGGTCTGCGTCGGTGACGACTGCTGGCTCTGTGACGGCTGCTGGCTGGGTGTCGCGCTGTGGCTCGGCTGCTGCGTCGGTGTCGCTTGTTGGCTGTCGTGCGGTTGTTGTTGACCCTGCTGCTGCGGCTGTGCCGAAGGTTGCTGGGAAATGGGGCGGTCGTAGTCCGGCGGTTGGGTTCCGTTGACCGGCTGCTCCGATTGTGGGTAGTTGCCGGCCTGGCTGCCACCGCCCTGGTTTTGCGGGGCATTGGAGTTGTAGATGGAGATGCCGTTGCCTTGGTCAGGCGCAGGGTATGCGCCGCTGTTGTAAGGCCCTGGGGCGCTGGGCATATCTGGCGGCTGCAAGGGGAAAGGCGGCCCACCGGAGCCTCCGCCAGGCCCGCCGGTGGGTCCGGTAGGCGCGGGTTGGGCGGTGGCCCCGGGCAGCGCAGTCAGCGGTGATCCGTGCTGATCGTGTGCGGTGACTACGGCGGCCAGTAGCACAGCAAGGATCGCGACGACAGCGAGTGCGCGTCGGTAGCGGTTAACGCTCCGCCTCGATCGCGGCTTCATCGGTGTCATGGCCGGATTCCCATCTAGCTCAATCGATCTGTGCGCGAATGAATACAGGACGGGTCATTCGGGTCCACCGGCCATGTTGGCTTTGGCCCAGGCGACTTCGTCTGAAGCGGTGCGGATGCAGGCGTCGTAGTCGTCGCCCGTTTGGCCGAACACGGTGACGCATTGGATCGACATGTGCGCAAGTAGGCGGTCGTTGCACGAATCGACACTGGTGCGCGCGGGAGTGCTTGCGAGGCAGAGTTGTTGGGTTTGGCAGGCGGCTACGAAGTTCGCCGACCGTCCGTCGCTGCTGCCGTAAGTGTCGGGTCCGCCCTGGCAGTGACCGGAGTGGCGCTGAGCATAGGTGACGGGGTCGATGCCGTCGGGGCGGTGGGCGCCGGACGGGTCGGTCACATACCCGGCGGGGTTCGGCGGGACGACCGCGCCAGCAGGTGTTCCGGCGGGCATGCCGGCCCAGTTCGGGGCCGGTGCCCCGGTAGTTGCCGCATCGGAGGCCCGGTACGAGACGGTGATCGTGACCGGGAACGCGAAAATGCTTGTTGGGCCGAGATCAACGGTGAGGTTGGATTGTCCTGGTGGGAACCCGGGCCCCAGCGTGGGGGTGACGCCAACGAGGGCTTGGTTGGCGTCGGTGGCGGCCGGGATGCTGAAGGTGCCGATGACCCGTGAGGGATTACCCGGTGCGGCATCGGTTTCCACCAACACAACGTTGTTGCCTTGCCGCAGATGTGTCGCTGCGGGCATCTTCACGCCGAACGGGATCGTCGACGCGGAGAACACTGTCTTACGGATCGCGGTGATGTCGACCCCGCCACCCGCGTACGGAATGACCTGGTAGTCAACGTCATTGGAACCGTAGATAGCGCCACCGCCGGGCAGCCAGGCCGCCGGGCCCAGCGTCACTTCGCCGGGTAGGTGGATGGCGAGCTGGCGGTTCGGGTGTGCGGTGGGTGCAAAGATGCCGTCTTTGGCCCACATGGGCACTGTGGTCGCGCCGCGTTCGACTTGGGCTGCCAGTGGTCGTTCCATGCCGGCGGTTTCGCCTTGCGGCGTGGTGGAGGAAACACGTGCTCCACCAATGGGATTCACGCGTGCCGGGTCCTCGGGCATGGGCCGCGGCGCCGGCACCGGGATCGGGGGCGGTGCCGGCGCCGCGGAGTCGGCAGCGGCGATCCGCAGCGGACCTCCGAGTGCGGCGAGCATCAATGCCGTCGCGATCAGGCTCGCCATCGAACGGCCGATCGATGCCTTCGGGTAATTCATTGGACTCACAGGTCTTTCGGTTCGCCGTAGAGGGTTTGGGTGTCGTTGCCGTTGTCGGTGCGAACCCGAATGGTGGTGTACGACTGGATTTTCACCTGGCCGCCGCAGCCGTCGGCTTCGATGTTCTGCTCGCGCAGGTTCGACACCGCATGCATGGTGCGCAGGCTGATCCGGTCCATCGGAACTTGCGCCAGCCCACCAGGTTTGAGCAGGACACGGATGTAGCCACCGAGGTGTTCCTGCACACCGAGGGTGGCTCCGGCCGAGGCGCCGGCGAAGCCGCCTCCACCACCGCCCCCGCCCCCGGCACCGCCTTGGCCCTGCCCGTAGCCGCCGCCGTAGACCTGGCCGTTGATCTGCTGATAAGGGGTGATGCCGATATCGGCGCCGACCTCGACACCGGGGGAGGAGTCGGTGCGGCACCCCACGAAGTACCCGGATTCGAGTTGGGCGTCCTGAATCACCGCGCCCCCGGTTCCGGTGATGCGCGCCTCCGAGCGCAGTGTCACCCGCGCCTGCCACGAGTTCGACGCCCCGGCCAGATTGTCGATGTGATTGATCACCTCGTTGGTGGTGTTCGCGTCCACCACCCAGCCGTCATCGGTGACGAACTGCGTCCACCGATCCGGCATCGGCTGCGGATCAGCGACCGACACCGCCACCGGAGACGCCCACGCAGCGACAGATACAGCGAACACCGCGGCCCCTGCGCTGAGGCACCGCGACGACAAGCCAAATTCGACCATGTATGAATCCCCCTGCGAAGACCAGCCCCAAGCCCCCCGGCTTGCTTGGTCTTTCACTCAATACCGCGAACAATCGCATAAGCTGATTGGCGCGTCAACCCGTACGCTTGCCGGCCAACTGCAGCAAACCAGATAGGCAACCTACGAAAGACGGCGGTATGGCGATTCCAGCAAAATGGGGGATAACGATGAGCAGGCACTGTGGCTAGCAATGGGATCAGCCCGGGAGGGCCTGTGGTGAATGCGGCGTTGGCGCGCGCCAGCATCTTCCACGGTGTCAGTCCGGACCTTCTGGACGCGGCGGTCAGTCAACTTGATTGGGTATCATTTCCGGAGCGACACAACGTATTTCGCGAAGGCGACGCCGGCGACCGGCTCTACATCATCACCGCCGGCAGAGTCAAAGTCGCCTGTGCAAGCAAGCACTCCGACACCCTGATCGCCGTCCTGGGACCCTCTGATGTTTTCGGTGAAATCGCCCTCCTGGACCCGGGTCCGCGCACATCCACCGTCACCACAATCACCGCCGTGCGCGCCGCGACAATGACCCGTACAGCACTGCGGTCGTGGATGAGCCAGGAACCCCAAGCTGCCGAGCAGGTGCTTCGCGTGCTGGCACGGCGGCTGCGCCGCACCACCAACAAGCTGTGCGACCAGACATTCAACGACGTCCCTGGGCGTCTCGCCACCCTGCTACTGGACCTGGCCAACCGCTTCGGTGAATCCGACAACGGGACACTGCGGATCGACCATCAGCTCAACCAGCACGAGCTTGCCCAGCTTGCCGGATCAACCCGCGAATCGGCCAACAAGGCTCTCGCGTCGTTCGTCGATCGGGGCTGGATTCGTATGCAGAGCAAGACGATTAGCATTGTCGATCCGGCGGCGCTGGCCAAGCGCGCGCGATGATCGCCCGCGGATGATCATCAGGCGTGCACTCGGCGCTGGCTGCTGCGGCAGGGTCCGCGAATTGCCGCAGACGGCCACGTTGCTACCTGTGGTGCGCGTCAGTTCCGTCCATCGTGTGGCGTTGCTCGCCTAGCGGCCCTGCCCGCGATAACCGATGTATACAACGCAATGCCGACGAATGCGACGAGGCAACCGATGCCAAGGAGTATCACCGGCCCCGGCGGCCATGAACGCACGATCACAGCCAGCAGCAGGCCGCACGCGATCACCGCGTTCGCCCCGTGCAGCGGTGCGAGGCGCCACGCAGCCCGGTGGCCGGCGACCCACGCTTGATCGCTGCGCATCGTCGACGGAGTACGGATGCCCGTCAACTGATTGCGGGCCAGGCGCCCAGTGGCTGCTCGCCAGCTGGCGACGACCAGGACCGCTGTGACGACACTTTCGGTGACGATGAAGACCGTAGCGATCGACGCTGCAGCGAGACGTTCAGGTTCGATTATGTCCTCGCGCATTCCAGGGGCACATCCCCCGTGAAGGAAAGTCGGTTCGGGAAGGCTCTCGGGTCGACCGAATATCTGAGATTGGACGAGATAGCGGCACGGCCGTGTACTGCTTCGCCGACGAGTTGGCCCCCGTGGCTTCAGCGGCGGCGTTTGTTGCTAGTCATCGAATTCGTGGCCTGCTGCGGTGGCGGTGGTGATGAGCGCGCCGACCACGTCGGAGTCGGTCACCGCGGGACGCATCAAGGCCGCAAGTGTCAGCAGTTGGTCTCGATCGCCAAAGGCGGCGAATGTTCCTGCCTCAGAGTCAAATTCGAACTCGCCGGAAAGATCCGGGCGGTAGCTGCTGATCAGGTATTCGGCCACTCCCGTCCAAAAGTAGCCGTTCGCCAGATGACCGTGAGCCTCCACGGCCGCGTCCACAGCCAGATCGCCGGTGCTCAGCAGCAACTGCACCGATGCGGGATTCTCCTCGTCAAGGAAGAACGGGTCCACCAGTGACACCTCTCATTTCGTCTTGTTTCCGATGATCCGGGCGGTCAGCTCACGAGGAACGCTGTTCTGCAAGGTGTAGTCGGGCGCCTGCCCCCAAACCGAATGCCACCCGACGGTGATCTGGCGCACAGTAGACAGTGGTGCTGTCGCACCACCGCGAGCCTCTCTTCGAGGCAGCTTGGAGGACAACGAATTCCACATCGACTAGCTGAGAACTCAACCGGCGCTATGAACAGGCTCGGTGTGTTTGTGCGTTCATTGTTGCCACCACGGGTTCAGGACAATCGATTCGCCGGGGTTCCATCCGCAGAGCATGGTGTTACGGCCGGCGGGGGTGACCAGTGGCAGGTACGCGGTGTAAGCGAATCCGCCGACGGTAAGGGTGACCAGGTCGATATCGGCGGCTGCCGACTGCCAGTGTGGTATCCATAGCTCGTCGAACTGCTGAAACTCATGGCTGCGGAAGACGCGGTGCTTGGCGGGGTAGCGGTCTACCAGGGCGGTCCAGTCCTCGGGACTGGCGATCGTGAACCGTCGATCGCCGCGGTACTGGGATGGAAGATGTTGTACCGCAATAGGTTTGTTGTCTGAGTGCTCGTCGGCGCAATAGTGCCGCACAATCTGCATGTCGCCGCCGAACGCCTGGGAGACCGTCGGGTAGCCGGCTGGTTCCATCCACCATCCGCCTGTGAGCCGAGTGGGGCGTTCAGGCTGAATGACCAGATGCTCGTGCAGGATCGGTTGGAACCACCAGCGCGCACCCGGATGGTTCAACAGCGCCGCCACCGTCTCGGGGTCGGGGTCCTGCGTCCAGCCCATCACCTCAGTCCAGTGGCGGTCTGCGAACGCCACCATGCCGGCCTGGGACTGCAACCTTTCCAGTCCTTCGACGCCGTCCATCCCGATGATCTCCACATCCAGACAGTGGCCGTGGTTAGCGATCGCTCTCTGTACGTGGTCAACGAACGATCTCCATACGGGGCCGATGCGCTGGTGTTGCTGGGGTGTCATGCCCACATTCCTTTCACGATGGCGTCGGCGCTCGCGTCGACCACAGATGGTGCGGCGGCTCTTGCTGGCTCTTCACGGCAGCTGACTGGCTCTGCAGCAGTGCTCTTGTCGCGGTGGAGGTTTTGCCACCTTGCGCCGCAAAGCGTGGTGCCGCGGCGATCTCGGCGCCACGCAGGTTCAGATGTTCGCGATTGGTGCTTCCTAGTCGGGTTGAGTCCATGCGGTAGTGATCGTCATCATCAGCATTGCTACTGACCGGTTCTGAGGCCATTACGTGCCTAACTCGCGGTGGGTGTGTTGGCGGGACAGTCGACCGAGTCGAGGAGCCGGTCGCGCACGGCGGGCGCCAGCGTCATGAGCGCTGTGGTTAGTTCGCGCACGCTCTGGTCGTGGACGAGGTCCAGCCAGTCCAGATCAGCGTCGACGACGCGGGCGTAGCTGCTGTCGGTGTCGAAGTATTCGACACCGACACCGAAGAATTCGGCCAGCATCTCCACGGTCCGTGCGGACGGACAGCTGCGTACTCCGGTGCGCAGTTGCGACAGGTACGGCGCAGACAGCTGGTATCCACGGCCGGCCAGCGCCTCCGTAACCTCGACGTTTCGATAGGGGCCGCGCCCGGGCGAGTACACAACGGCGAACAATCGATTCAATCGTTCGGTGAACGCGTCGACATCCACCGACACCCTGGCGCGTTTCCTGTCGGCCATGCAATCCCCCTGAATGTGATTGTGGTACAGAGACTTACAGCCCGCCCTACTCGGCGGGAGGGACTGGTATGTGTGGCGTACAAGCGCCTGGTGATGACCGCCCGGGGGTGCGGCATCTGGGTTGACTGCTGAACCAATTGAAGCCGCAGACGGCAAACCCAACGTGTGCACGTTAGCTCAAAACCGATCCAAGGTGTTGACAGCTAATCATCGATATGAGTTGACGAGTCGGTTGGTTCGTGGAATTCTCCTGAATATCAGTTGGAGAGCCAATCGGGCCGGGGGGCTTTGGTCAGGCTTTTGCAAGGGGGAAGCAGTGTTTCGTGGTATGCTGCGCGTAGTGCGGTCTCTCGCATCAGTGCCGGCGCTGTTCGGGGCGACGATTATGGCTACCTTCAGAACGTCAGACGTGGTCGTTGCTGGCCGGTGAACTCAGCCCCGTGAGGGTTACCTCGCTGACGAGCCATGGGCGGACGGGTAGTAGCGTCGTCGCCGCGGTGAAACCTGGCGACAAACACCGCACCTCCAATATCGCTGAGGGGCAATGAGTCCCGAGCCAACCCGCAAGCGCTGGCACATTGCACGTGTCGCCCACGTCACCGGGGACGTCGCCTGGTGGGTGTTCGTGGTCGCTCGACTGATGGCGGAGATGAACACATCCGGCCTCCCACGTCGCTACGCAGACTACGAGCCACCGGCGGTGTTCGGAATCGGCCTGGGGCATGTCGACGCAGGCCGGACCTCCTACGCGCCGCTGACGGACCACCCAGCGCCGGGACTCAGTGACCGCTTCCTCAGCGCAGACATCATGTCGGCGTGGGTGATTGGCGCTCTAGTGCTGGTGGTGATCGCCGCGGTCGTCGAAGCCGGTGCGGTCGGCCGCTGGCCCGCTGGCGCCGCCACCATCGTAGCCCCGATCATCGGAGCGACAGTCGTTCTCACCGCACTCTACGAGCGCACCGGTTCCTTCACCGGTGGCGTACAGCTGAGCCTGGTCGCCGTGTTCGCGTTGGTGCTCATCGGCATCGCAATCCGCCAGGTATGGAGCCAGGCGTTGGCACCGCGCCCCATACATGGAAGCTGACAACCCTCACAGGACCGAAAGGCCGACAACCGATGTGGATGCGAACAACGCACATGACAGAGCGAACACGGTGGCTGATCGGATCGGGCCTGATGTTTGCCTGGACCTTCGGCATCTCGGCGTGGACGCTGACCCGGTACGGGTACGGCATCCACGATTGGCTGTGGTGGCTCGTGTGTGCGTTCGTTGGTGCCGCCGTCAGCCTGGCAGTCGGGTGGATCAGTGCCTGCTCGCCGTGTTTTGGTCCGAGATTCGTGAAAAGCTGCGACGACCCAGGCTGATGCAACTACGCGCAGCAGCCGATCACGACCCGCAGGTATCCGCGGCGATCGCCGATCCCGTCACCCCGATGCCGCGACCCAACTGGCGCTGGTGGACGGTCGCATTCGCCGTGATCGTTGCACTGGCGTACGGCGGCCTGTTGGGTACCGCCACCTACTTCTCCCCGAAAGAGCGGGGCTGCCGAGTTGCACGGTCAGTCGTGCATGACATATACGCCAACCGCGAGTGGTTTTGGACCACCAACATCGGCCCGACCGGGCGACCACTGGACGACTATCAACACCTAGCCCAACAGTTGCGCGATAATGCCACCGCCGCAGAGGGATTCCCCGACATCGCCCCCCACGCACGCCGCATTGCCGAACTTGCCGACCGGGCCGCCACCATCGTCGCCACGGCCCGGCAACAAACCGACGACGCCAGCAGGGATGCACTGCGGAACAACCAAACTGATTATGCTCAGACTCTCGATGCGGTTGCCAATGAGGAAAAGCCGCTCGCGCAGACGTGCTGGCCGTGACTCGTCATCGACTCCTGCCGGCGGGGACGGCGAATCCCACTGATGAGTGCACTCTGCCGATGCCTCGCGTACGGGCAGTCAGAACTGCATCGAGTTGTGGGCTAGATCACCGTTCGGTTTTGCGGCTGGTTCCCGACTACACCTTGGACAAGCTCGTCGTCGTTGCCGGGTGCACGGCGTCGGTTTGTTGGAAAAGGGGATGTGGGCATGGGTGATTTCTCGTCGGCGCAGGTGACGCCTGCGCCGCGGGCGTTGGGACCATCCAGGAGCGGGTGTCGATGACCGAAATATCGCGCGACCGCTCCGCCGGGCCGGCCGATCACCAGGATTGGGCGCCCTACTCCGACTTGGCACAAGCGGCGCAGGCGTACCTGCGTGATTCGGCGATCGCGTTGGAGGCGTTGTGCCGCGTGATGGATCCGATGGCGATCAAGGCGTTCGTCATGGAACGCACTCTCGAAGAGAAGGATTCGCGCGAGTCGTTGTACCAGGAGGTCGCTGTGACCGATGGCCGGACATTGCTGCTGTGGATGGGTGACGATGAACTCACCGACGACGATGATCCTGAGCCTGGCGCACCATTGCTGACATCCACCCTGCGCTCGATTCCATTGTCCGCGTTGACCGACCGCAGTCTCAAGGTTGCATATCGCGTCGACGGCAGCGGAGGACGGTCATTGCACAGTGTTGAACTGCGGTTGGTGACCACGACGGCCGACTACACCCTCGCCAAGACCCCGTCGAGAACCGAGGCGTTCAGCGAGGAACTGCTGTTCACGAAGTCTGTCACCGACGGCGGACGAGCGCAGATGGAACGGCTGATTCAATTCGGAAGGGCGCTGGCCGCACATGACTGATTGGACATCGCACAGGCATCTTCAGCAGGCGGTAATGCTCGGCATCCGCAATCCCGAAGTGGCGCTGAACAATTTGCGCGCTTTCGTCAACTTCGACACTGTCTACTCGTTCGTACTTACGCAACGTCCGGCGTGGCAAGAAGTTGCGGTCACCGACGGACAGCGTTTGATCTTGTGGCACGGCTCTGACACTGAATGCGCTGGCCACGATAATCGATTGCCGCACCCAATGTTCCAGTCCTCGGTACGAACCGTTCTGCTCTCACGGTTCAGTGATCAGGCGTTGCACACCGACTACGACGTGCTGGACGACGGTTCTCGCCAGCTGGTTTCGGTGCGCCTGCGGCTGTACACGTCGATCGTCAGCAGCACCACCCGAACCACTCCCGAGGACAGTCAGCACTACGTCGAGTGCTACCTCTTCGACAAGAACTCAGACGACGGTCAGGCCGAGATGGAACGACTTCTCGAATTTGCGGCCGCGCTATCGATTTCGGCCAGTGTGTGACTGGCCTTCAGACAGGAAAGGGACCGCAGCCGCGATGACCGACCCCAAGGCGCAATATGTTTCGTGACATGCAGCGGGTCCTGCGTTGCCTCGCATCAATACCAATGCTGTTCTGGACGACGATCACGACTGCCACTCGCAAACCGGGAGAAACGGCAGCTGACCGGAGAATTTCGCAGGATCCCGGACTGTACTTCGCCGACGACCCGTGGGTGGACTGACCGGCATCAACTGTCGCCGGGCTTTGGGGGCGCGCTCGTGGTCGAACCCCACTGCGGATCGAGTCCGCCCGGGAATGCAACTGCCATATGTTGGCTACGGAAAGAGGAGACTTGGCTGTGCGAACAGCAACGAACAAGCTGCTGTGCGACACCACGATCGCACCCGACGGCGGCTTCATCATCATTGAAGATGCTGGGGCGAAGGAGATTTCGGGTGCCCGTGCCTTCGTAACCACCGAAATCGACTGCGAGACCGCGACGGTGCAGCGCGCACTGTGGGTGCAGACCATGAGTGCCCATGAGTGCGACGTCGTGGGCCGGGGGATTCGGGTTCGCGTGCTCTCCGGTTCGGACACCGGCGGACTCGGTGTCCGAGCGTTTGATGGCCAACTGAACATCGCCAGCGGACTATTAGCCATCGGCGATCGCCGCAACCCCGACCGTCAATTGCTGGTTGGCCCAACGGGTGTGGTTGGCGTCAGTGTGTTCGTGGGCAACGACGTCGACGCCATCTGTTTCGACGACCCTGGCGTCACCTACCCGACCTCAGGTCCCAGCGAAATGACACTGCTGCTTCGCGGAGATGCCTGGCACACCTACACGCTGCGTAACACAGTCGCTCGGTGGGGACGACTCTCGCGGTAACGATGGTCTGAGTCTGATCCACCCCCTGGGCTTCGTGCAGTGTGCTATTCAGAGTCATGCTGCCGAAAATTTGTCTCGCCCCGGCCCTGGCGTTGTTGGTAGCCGTCCCGCAGGCGCACGCCGATCGCGCCGAACCGGTTCCGCTCTACGGGAGCTATGACACCTTTCTCGATCATTCGCGCCAGACGTTCAACGACCGTCCGGACACGTCGGATCCATCGACCCAGGCCGCCGTGTTCCGGACGGTGTGCGATGCCGGTGGCTGTGTCGTGCACTGGCTGAGAGTGACTGAGCTGAAAGAGAATCCCAACGCGCCGGCGCTCTTCGACTACCGGTGGACGGGGGATCGCTGGGAGTCCTCGGGGGACTATCCGTTCCATTGCGGCCCGAATGGCGCTGCGGTGACGGCATTCCGGTCGGACTTCCTCAAGCCCAGCGGCGATGGCAGTTTCGCCGGCGAGCGGACGTTCACCGTGGCGGCACCAGGATGCCCTGGTGACGGTGCCGGTACCTACTGGCTGCCGTTCACCTTGACGCCTACGTAGCCGGCCGGGGTGGGCGGCGTGGGCCCAGCCTTGTCACTGCGCTGCCGTCGACCCGCTATCAGCGCGGCCACGCCGGCAAGTGTCAGCACCGTGAGGGCCGTGATGTCGAAGGCCGGCCTGCCGCCGAGATCCCGGTCGATCACGTGCGACACGACGTGGAGCGCCTCGAACGTCACGAAGCCGCCCAATGCCACCTCCACCGGCGATCGACGGGCGGCTGCCAGCAACATCGACACTCCGACACCGATCTGCAGGACGCCGGCGTCATGGAGGAAGTGGCGGTTGTAGGGCTCGAACGGTGCGAGCACCTCGAAGAATGACATCGGCGCAACGAACGCCCAGATGCCCAGGACCAGCGTTATCAGGCCAAGGGCCGCGCAGGTGACCAACACGATCCGCAACGGTGTTTGCGTCGTCATTCTCCGAGGGTAGCCACACAATGGCCCAGGGTCAGGCGCCACTTCTTCGGCGGAATCGGGTACCACTTACGACTGGCGGCGGACGGCAGCGGCGATCGCTCGGACGCCGGTGTCGATTTGCGATTCCGTGAGGTTGGCATAGCCGAGGATCAAGCCCGGCGGGGCAGCGCCGGGTTCGGTGTAGCACCACGACAGTGGATCGATGCGCACGCGCCGGCTCGCCGCTCGCCGCACGACGTCGTCGATCTCGCAGTCGGCGGGCAGACTCACAGTGAGGTGAACGCCGGCGGCGGCGCCGAGCACCGTGGCTTCGGGGAGGTGCCGGCCGAGTGCCCGCAGCATGGAGTTGCGCCGGGCCAGGTACCTGCGGCGCATGAGCCGCAGATGCCGGTCGTAGTCGCCGGACCGCAGCAAGGTGGCGAAGGCCAGCTGATCCATGACCGAGCTACCGGTGTCGGCGAGGCCTTTCGCCGACACCACGGGACCGACGAGGTCCGCGGGCAGCACCATCCAGCCGAGCCGCAGCCCCGGCGCCAACGTCTTGCTGACCGAGCCGAGGTAGATGACGCGGTCGGGGGCCAGGGCGTGCAGTGCGCCGACGGGTGCGCGGTCATAGCGATACTCGGCGTCGTAGTCGTCTTCGATGACGAGGTTGCCTGCACGCGCCCATTCGAGCAGCGCGGTGCGGCGGGCGGGTGACAGGACGACCCCGGTCGGAGATTGGTGCGCGGGGGTGGCGAGCACAGTGGATGCCGCGGTGCCGGCGAGTGCCTCCACGTCGAGCCCGTCGTCGTCAACCGGGACAGGGGTCGGCTCGATGCCGTGGTGGCGAAAAACCATGCGGTGCAACCAGAACCCCGGATCTTCCATCGCGATGACGCGGTGCCGGAGCACGTGGGCGAGCAATGCGATGGCCTGCGTCGCGCCGGAACACAAGACGACGCGCTCTGGATCGGCCAGCACACCCCGCGTGCGCCGCAGGTACTCCGATACCGCCGCGCGGGCTTCCGGCAGACCCTTGGGGGAGACGTATCCGAACGACTCGGACTCGATGGAGGACAGCCCCTGACGCAGTGCGCGCAGCCAACTGTGCCGTGGAAAACTCGCAAGATCGGGCACGCCCGGTGCGAAATCGATGTCGAATGTCCGACGGTCCGGGTGGGATGGCTGAGACCGCCCGGTGGTCGTGTCGACGGCGGCAACCGTTGTGCCAGAACCTTGTTGGCTTTGCAAGAAGCCCTCGGCGACGAGTTGGCTGTACGCGTCGACCACGAGCCGGCGCGACACCTGGAGGTCCGCGGCGAGCACACGGCTGGACGGCAATCGGGTTTGCGGCGCGAGCCGGCCGGTCCGGATCGCGTCACGCAGGCCGTCGGCCAGCTGACGATGCAGCGCGGCGGCGCCACTGGTCCGGTCCAGTTCGATGAGAAGCTCTGGACCTGAAGTGGTACCCGATTCACTCGAAATATTGGTTCCTAACCTGCGACCAGTGCGGACCTAACATGAAGCTATACCGCAGCCGCCGGCCCGCTGGTAAGGGAATCGAGGAGAACGCATCGTGAGGATCCTGAAGCGCATCTGGGTTCACCTGGTCGTCTTGTCCAAGTCTCGCGAAAATCGTTGGGACCTACCGGGTTGGCTGATCCGGCGCCCGCTCATCGCGGCGGCGAACGGGCTGTTCGAGATGGCGCTGCTGTTCAGTGGCAGGGCGCCCACTGCGCTCAAGGTGCTCGCGGGCACGAAAGCGGCGATGCTGACTCACTGCGAGTTCTGCATCGACATCTCCGACACCCTCGGCCGCCATGAGGGGTTCTCGGAAGAGAAGTTGATCGCCTTGGTGAACTATCGCGACAGCGACGAGTTCACGCACCTGGAGAAGTTGTGCATTCAGTTCGCCGAAGAGATGTCCCGCACACCGGCGATCATCTCGGACGGACTCCGTGAGGAACTGCTTACGCATCTGACCAAGGGTCAGCTGATGGAGATCGCGGCCGAAATCGCCTGGGAGAACCAGCGTGGAAGGCTCAACCAGGGCCTCGGTATCAGGCCGATGGACACGGCCGGCGGCACGGTCTGTCTCATCCCCGAGTTGGGAAACCGAAGCGGCGCAAATGATTCCGTTGCCTGATGCATGGAGCCGACCAACGGGGATGATTACATGCTGGCCCAGGTGATTTCGCGTCGTGACAGCCGAGCGCGGTGTGGGGCCGGTTCCGCCTTTCCGTCCGACGCAGGGCTGGCCACACCCAAGGCCGTCATCGACGTCACCTCCCACTCGGCTGGGACATCGAACTCGCGGGCGACACCTTCACGATCGAATGCACGGAACTGATGTGCGCCGAGTCCCATGACCAGCCCCTGAATCGTCATGTGGGCGACCGCCTGTCCGAGGTCGTATCGCGCGAATTCCGAGAACTCCCAGTCCGTGTCTTCAACGAGGATGTGAGCCAGATTCACCACCAGCAGCGAGGCATCCAGAGCCCAGCGAGCTGAACTGGGTGCCAGGTGACTCGCGATCCGCGCGTGGATCGGATCGTCACGCCGACCCACGATGAACATCCACGGCTGCGAGTTCCCCGCTGAAGGCGTCATCCGGGCAGCGTCGAGCAGCACGTCGACCTGGGCGTTACTCAACGCCGCATCTCGATCGAACGACACTGGACTGAACCGCTCCGCCAATAGCGGGTGGACTCCATTTGCCGCGGCATTCTCACACTCGGTCACGTCAGCATCATCTGCTGAAAAATCCTCTTCCACAACCGATGTGGCGTAGTGGCGCGATTGCCTCCGGAATTTCAGCGACGGATGTTCGCTGAGTTTTCAGCGTGATGCTTGAAGTTCAGCAGCTGCCGCCGCGCCATCACGAGATCGCCGACACTGAGCAACGGAGCGGCGAGCCGCATTGATTGCGGCGCCGCGACTTTCAACACCAGTCGAGTTCGGCGGTCATCGATCGGGGTGAGCTGATACGACATGTGCGTGCCCATGATCTGCGCAGTCAACTGCACCTGGTGCTCCACCGCGAGCACCCTGCCCAGGGGCCGTCCCGCGGTGGCGGTGAACGGATCGCCGGGCGAGGGATCGGGCAGGTTGCGCAACTCGCGTGGTGATTTCCGGCCCAGGTTGTCGATCCAGTCGTACGAGTACGGTGCCAGGCGAACCTGAACAAGCCACGGCCACAATTGATCTGGTGTCGTGTTCACCGTCACTCCGCGCCATGCCTCGAGCGATGGGCTGGTGACATAGCTGTCACAGCCGTAGGTCGCCCGGGTCTCGGCGTCGGTGACGCCCCACCGGTCACCGATCATCGGGTCGTCACCTTGTTCATCAGGTAGGGCGCGGCCGTGCGGTGGATGGGGCCGATGGTTCGCCAGACCGCGGCGGCCGCCCGGCGGCGCTTGTACTGGAGCGCGGTGATGAGCTGGCCCGTCGAGGCATCCGTTCGTCGAAGAATCAGGGTCCCGCTCATCAGTGATGAGTCGGCCTGCAGGTGGACCGCATCAGGTGTCGAATCTACGATGCGCCCGCCGAGGATATGGTCCGGTGAGTCCGCTGGTCCGAGCTGGAACCGTAAGAACTCCTTGTGCGCGAATCGAATTCCCTCGCGAAGGAGAGTCCCGGACCGCTCGAGCGCTTCACGTGCCAGCACCTCGGGCGTACGGGTGTCGGATTCGGCGACGGTGACTTCGAAGGCGTCGAGGTAGTCGGCACGCTTGACTTGCCCCGGCAAGGAGTCGCGGTCCAGGTTCACCTGGCGCGCATATCCAACTGCCGTCGTTGTCGCCACACTTCGAGACTAGGTACTCATTGGTCGCTTGTCAGGGGCCAGTCCGATGGCGGAACCGGGTACCACTCGGCTGATGCTGTATTCCGATGGAGCGCTCAGCGAGCGCTGGGTCCGCGGGCGCTGGGTCCGCGGGCGCTGGGTCGATGAGACGGCGGCAAGCGTCACTCATCGTGCGGTGCGCAGGTGCGGTCGAGCCAATTCCAGGCCCTTCCAGTCGTGGTTGTGGCTCTCCACAACTTGCGACCCTGCCAAGAAGTTTGAGTGTTATGTCTCAGGACATCGGTGACAGTTCTGCATCAGGACATCGGTGACAGTGCCGATGGTCTTGGTGGTGACACTTCTGGTCCCAGGCTCTGGCGGTGGCCGTTAATGAACCCATCGATCCTCGTGTCCGCCTCGCTGTCGCGCAGTGGCCCGATGACGCGCCCCGCGGGGCCGTTTCGACGTTCTGTGCCGAACACGGTATTTCCCGTAAGTCGTTCTACGCGTTGCGGAACCGCGCTAGGACCGACGGGCCGGCCGCAGTGCTTGAACCTCGAACCCGGCGGCCGGCATCGAGCCCGTCGACGCTGACCGAGGAGGTCAAGGATCAGGCGGTGGCCGTGCGCAAGGCGCTGGAGGACTCCGGCTTGGACCACGGGCCGATCAGTGTGTACGAGTAGATGCGGGCGATGGGCCTAGAACGGGTCCCGTCCACAGCGTCACTGGCACGGATCTTCCGTGACGCTGGTGTGGCCCGTCTGGAGCCGAAGAAGAAACCCCGTTCGGCATGGCGTCGGTTCGTCTACCCGGCCCCGAACGCATGCTGGCAACTCGACGCCACCGGATACGTACTGACCGGTGGACGCACGTGTGTGATCTTCCAACTCATCGACGACCACTCCCGCTATGCGGTCGGCTCCCACGTCGCCGCCGGCGAGACCGCCGAGGCCGCGATCGCCGTGTTCGACAAAGCCGTCGCCGCCCACGGAGTGCCCCAAAAACTACTGTCGGACAACGGCATTGCACTCAACCCCTCGCGGCGCGGAATCGTCGGCCAACTCGTCGCCCACGTTGAGCGCCTCGGCGTGCAGGCCATCACCGGCAAGCCCTACAAACCCACCACCCAGGGCAAGAACGAACGCTTCCACCAAACCCTGTTCCGCTACCTCGACAAACAGCCCCTCGCCGAGACACTGGCCGAACTGCAAGCCCAGGTCGACGAATTCGACCACATCTACAACACGCAACGACCCCACCAAGGACTCCCCAAGCGCGTCACACCCCAGGCCGCCTGGGAAGCAATCGCCAAGGCCGATGCACCCCGGCCCAAACCGGACCGACCCATCTTCGAGGCACCCGCCCCAAGCCGCTACCGACGCCCTCGAGCACAGCTGCCCGCTGATCTGCCCACCGGCACACGAGTCAGAACGGTGAACACATCGGGCACCATCAGCCTGGACTACGTCCACTACAAGGTCGACGTGAACCTCGCATTCGCGCAGGTCCTCGTAATCGCCACTGGCACCAACACCGGCGACCCGGTCATCATCACCGACCTGGAAGGCGAAGTCCTCGCCGAGCACACCCGACCCGCACCCGGAATCTGATACGTCGGCAACGGCCGACCCCCCGGAACTAGACCCAAGACCGAGGAACCGTCACCGAAGTCCTGATACATCAACTGTCACCGATGTCTTGATGCAGAACTGTCACCGATGTCCTGATACATCACACCAAGAAGTTTGAGTCAGTCCCTTGCAGATCGAACATATGTTCGATAAAATCGAATCATGAGTACCTCGACGGAACTCGACACCATCGTCGCTGGTGTCTGCGCTTTGCGTATCCCTGACGACGTCAATGGCGACGACGCTCTTGATGTGATGCGGGCGCTGGTGGTGCTGCGAAACGTCGTTGAGCATCTGGCGGCGATGGTCGCCGCTACCTTGGGGCGGCTTGGTGTGGCGTCGTCGCAGGGCCGGACGCCGCGTGAGCTTTTGATCGGTCTTGGTTGTGCGCCGGGCGTGGCGGAGCGGCTGGTGCGTGTTGGTGGTGCGTTGCCGTCGCTGCCGACCTTGGTGGCGCATGCTGCTGATGGGGCGATTTCTGGTGAGCATGTCGATGCGATCGTCAAGGGCATCAATCACATTCGGGCACGGTCGCCAGGTCCGGTGGACGAGGCCAGTCGCTTCGCGCAGGTGACCGATTTGTTGGGGCAGTTCTTCTCGGGGGCCACCCCGGCGGCGATCGGTGACCGGGCCCGCCGGCTGGGGAATCGGGTGGCCGCCGCCGAGGGTGGCTTGCCCGCGGCCGAGGACCGCTCGATCAACACCGTGGACCATCGGGTGACCAGTGACGGACGGCTACAGATCCGCGCGGATCTGGATGCCGAGGTCGGTGCCAAGTACGTCGCGGCGATGGAGGAGTTGTCGGCGCCGCGGCCCGAACCCGACGGCAGCCCGGATGTGCGGTCGGCGGGGCGGCGGCGTGCTGATGCGTTGGAGGCGGTGCTTGATATCGCGGCCCGCGGCGGGGACATGGCCAGCGCGCCGCGTACGCAGTTGTTGCTGACGGTGCCTGCGGATACCCCGGACGTGGCGGAGTTGGAGTTCATGGGGCCGATCAGTGCCGGGACCCTGGATCGGCTGACGTGTGACAGCGCGGTCACGACGGTGCTGGTGGACGGCGAGCAGGTGCCCCTCGATATGGGGCGGGAGAAGCGGCTGTTCCCCGCGCATCTACGCAAGGCCCTGTATCTGCGTGATCAGTGCTGCATCAAATGCGGTGCACCGCCGGGACGGACCCATGCTCATCACATCGTGCACTGGAGCCACCACGGCGAAACCAGCCTGAGCAACGGGTGCCTGCTGTGCCCGGCGTGCCACGCCAACATCCACCACGACGGCTGGGACGTCGTCATGGGCATGGACAAACATCCGTGGCTCATCCCACCCGCCGCAGTCGACCGGCGCCGGCGAGCCATTCCCGCCTACAACAGACGCACCATGCGACTGGACCACGCAGCTGCGTAACGAGGCCTGGAACCTATTGCGCACCTTGATAACTCAATAGTGGCGCCCCACCACTGCGTCGGTCAAGTGGAACGCGTGCGTCGGCCGGCGGTCAGTCAGTCGCTCAGCGCAAGAATTGTCCGGCGTGGTTGGCCAAGTCCAGCACGGGCTGGGGGACGGCACCCAGCGCGAGGGTCACGAAGGCCGTCAGCCCGATCATTGCGGTGCTGAGCGTGCCCGACTGCACCACCGGGCCGTCCTCGACCGGATCGGTGAAGAACATCAGGACGATCACCCGGACGTAGAAGTACGCGGCGATGGCGCTGACGATCACACCGATGACCACCAGGGATGCGGCGCCACCTTCGGCCGCGGCCTTGAAGACCGCGAACTTGCTGACGAACCCGCTGGTCAGTGGAATGCCGGCGAAGGCAAGCAGGAACAGCGCGAACACGACACCGAAGAATGGATGCCGCCGGCCCAGGCCGGCCCACCGGCGCAGGTCACCTTCTTCGTCGCCGTCGGCGCGGCGGACCACGCTCACCACCGCGAACGCGCCGAGCGTGCTGAACCCGTAGGCGAAGAGGTAGAACAACGACGCCGAGAGTCCGCTGGTGTTGAGCGCGATCACACCGGTGAGGATGAAACCGGTATGTGCCACCGAGGAATACGCCAACATGCGCTTCACGTCGTTCTGCGCGATGGCGATCACCGTACCCACTGCCATGGACAGCACGGCGATGATCGACAGCACCGGTCGCCAGTCGTCGGCGAGGGTCGGCAGCGCGACGTAGCAGACCCGCAGCAGCGCGCCGAACGCGGCGATCTTGGTGGCCGACGCCATGAACGCCGTCACCGGCGTGGGTGCCCCTTGGTACACGTCCGGCACCCATGAATGGAACGGCACCGCGCCGACTTTGAACAACAGGCCCACGCACAGGAGTGCGATGCCGATGAGCCCGAGGGATGCCGGTCCGCGGCCGGCCGCGACCCCCGACAGGCTCAGGCTGCCCGAATAGCCGTAGAGCATCGCGACACCGAAGAGGAAGAATGCCGACGAGAAAGCCCCCAGCAGGAAGTACTTCAGCGACGCTTCCTGCGACAGCAACCGATTTCGCCGGGCCAGGCCGCACATCAGGTACAGGGGCAGGGACAGCACCTCGAGCGCGACGAACATGGTCAGCAGGTCGTCGGACGCGCCGAACAGCATCATGCCGCCGAGCGCGAACATGGCGAGCGGGAACACCTCGGTTTGGGTCACGCCCGCTTTGACTGCCACCTGCTCGGCGGTGCTGTCGGGCACCGTCGCGGCCTGTGGCGTGAACGCGGCCAACCCGCTGCCATCCGAAACGCGTTGCGCCATCAGCAGGGTCGCCAGCAGGCTGACCCCGAGCAAGGTGCCCTGCAGGAACAGCGCCGGACGGTCGATGGCGATGGCCCCGAGCACCGCGGACCGGCCGATCGGTGAATTCAGGTGCAGTGCCTGGCAAACCACGGCGACGAGTGCCACCGCCTGGCCGCCGATGCTCAGCACGACCTGGGCGCGGTACCGCGCGGTACGCGGCGCGAAGGCCTCCACCAGCACACCAGCCAGTGCGATGCCGAAGATGATCAGCATCGGCGACAACAGGCCGTACTCGACGGACGGCGCGGGGATGGGCGTCACCGGGCGACCCCCTGCGCGGTGCTCGGCGAGGTATGGCCGACAGCGGGATTGATGATGTCGAGGGCGGGCTTGGGATAGACGCCCAGCACGAACAGCAGGGCGACGAGCGGCACCACCACGGCCAATTCGCGTGGCACCAGGTCGCGCAGCTTGTCGTTGCCGTCGGCCACAGGGCCCGTCATCATCCGCTGGTACATCCACAGGATGTAGAGCGCCGAGAGCACCAGCGCCGTGGCCGCCACGGCGGTGACGACCGGGTAGTGGATGAATGTGCCGACCAGGACCAGGAATTCACTGATGAACGGGGCCAGGCCGGGCAGGGACAGCGTGGCCAGGCCGGCGACGAGGAACGTGCCGGCGAGGACCGGTGCGACCGTCTGCACGCCGCCGTAGTCAGCGATGTTCCGAGATCCCCGGCGGGATACCAGGAACCCGGCGATCAGGAACAGCGCGGCGGTCGAGATGCCGTGGTTCACCATGTACAGCGCGGCACCGGACTGCGCCTGCTCGGTCATCGCGAAGATGCCCAGGATGATGAAGCCGAAGTGCGATATCGAGGTGTACGAGATCAGCCGCATGACGTCCGTCTGCCCGATGGCGACGATGGCTCCGTAGACGATGCCGATGACCGCCAGCGCAATGATCAACGGCCGGAACGTCGCCGCCGACGACGGGAAGAGCTGCAGGCAGTACCGGAGCATGCCGAAGGTGCCCACCTTGTCGACGACGGCCATCATGAGCACCGCAGTAGCCGGCGTCGCGTGCACTGCCGCGTCGGGCAGCCAGCGGTGTAGCGGCCACAGCGGTGCTTTCACGGCGAACGCGAACATGAATCCGCCGAACAGCGCGTTGGCCAGCCCCGGGCTGATGTTCAGCGTGCCGTAGCGCGCGGCGTCCGCGACGGCGCGGAAATCGAAGGTGCCGTGGGCGAATAGCGGGCTGTTGGCCGTGGCCACATACAGCCCGATGACCGCGGCCAGCATGATCAAGCCGCCGAACAGGTTGTACAGCAGGAACTTCACGGCCGCCTTCGAGGCGGCGGGACGGTCTGCTCCGAAACCGCCGATGAGGAAGTACATCGGGATGAGCATGGCCTCGAAGAACACGTAGAACAGCAAGATGTCCAGCGACACCAGGGAAATCAGCACCATCGACTCGACGGCGAGGATCAGCGCGAAATAGGCATGTGTCGACTTGGCCTGCGCACCAGCGTCGTTCGTGTCACCGTCATTCCACCCGGCGATGATCAGCAGCGGTACCAGGACCGCCGTCAGCGCGACCAACACCAGCGCCACGCCGTCCACGCCGAGGATGTACCCGGTGCCGAACGACGGTATCCACGGATGGTTCTCGACGAACTGATAGCGCGCACCGGCGGGATCGAATCGCAGTGCCAGCACCAGTGCGATGACCAGCACCACCAGCGACACCGCGAGCGCGGCCCAGCGGGCGAAAGCCCGTGCGGTGGCAGGCAACAGGATCACTGCCGCACCGCCGGCCATCGGGACGGCCCACAACGCCGTCAGCCACCACATTCCGGTCACCAGATCCTCACCGTGAGAATGGCGGCCGCAATCAATGCCGCTCCGGCCAACATGGACAGCGCATACGACCGGGCGAACCCGTTCTGCCAACGTCGAAGATCCTGCGACCCGCTGCGTACCAGGGCCGCCAGTTCGCGCGTGACGCCGTCGACCGCGACGTCGTCGAAGTCGACCAGGTCCTTGGTGAGCCGCCGGCCCGGCGCCATCAGCGCCCGCTCGTTGAACGCGTCGCCGTAGAGATCGCTGCGGGCGGCGACCGTCAGGCCGGAGACGTTGACCGGCGCACTGATCGGAATGGGTTGCAGCGCATACATCCGATATGCGATCGCCACACCGACCCCGACCACCGCGAGCGTGACGACGGTCAGCAGCCACGCGGGGATAGCATGCTCGGGCTCCTGGTAACCGACGATCGGTTCCAGCCAGTGCTCCAGTTTGCCGCCGACGGCGAGCAGGGCACCGGCACCGATGGACCCGCCGGCCAGCAGGACCATCGGCCAGCCCATGACCGACGGCGATTCGTGCGGATGCGCCTCGGCGCGCCAACGCTTTTCGCCGAAGAACGTCATCAGCATGACGCGGGTCATGTAGAACGCGGTGATGCCCGCGCCCAGCAGGGCCGCGCCGCCGAACAGCAGACCTCTGGCGCCACCGGCCGCGAAGGCGGTCTCGATGATCGGGTCCTTCGAGAAGAACCCGGACAGTGGCGGGATACCGATGATCGCGAGATACCCCATGCCGAACGTCGCGAACGTGACGGGCATGGCGGTGCGCAGCCCGCCGTAGCGGCGCATGTCGGTCTCGTCGTCCATGGCGTGCATCACCGAACCGGCACCGAGGAACAGCCCGGCCTTGAAGAAGCCATGGGCCAGCAGATGCAGGATCGCGAGCGCGTAGCCGGCCGGACCGAGCCCCGCCGCCAGCATCATGTAGCCGATCTGGCTCATGGTCGACGCCGCAAGGGCTTTCTTGATGTCGTCCTTGGCGCAGCCGATCACCGCACCGAACAACAGCGTGACCGCCCCGACGACGGCAACCGCCAACCGGGCATCGGCGGACTGGTTGAAGATCGGCGCCGAGCGAACCACCAGATATACACCGGCGGTGACCATGGTGGCCGCGTGGATGAGCGCCGACACCGGCGTCGGGCCCTCCATCGCGTCCCCCAGCCAGGACTGCAGTGGCACCTGCGCGGACTTGCCGCAGGCCGCCAGCAGCAACAGCAGACCGATGAGCGTGGCGGTCGCCGCGGCCAGATGCGGAGCCTTGGCGAAAACACCCGTGTACGAGAGGGTTCCGGTGTGGGCGAACATGGCCGCCAGGGCCAGCGCCAGCCCGATGTCACCGACCCGGTTGACGACGAACGCCTTCTTCGCGGCCGTCGCGGCCGATGGCTTGTGCGACCAGAACCCGATCAGCAGGTACGACGCCAGGCCGACGCCTTCCCATCCGACGTACAGGCCCAGGTAATTGTCGGCCAGGACCAGCAGCAGCATGGCGGCGACGAACAGGTTGAGGTAGCCGAAAAATCGGCGCCGTGCCGGGTCATGCGCCATGTAGCCGATCGAATAGATGTGGATCAGCGCGCCGACGCCGGTGATCAGCAGGACGAAGCAGACCGACAGCTGGTCCAGCCGCAGCCCGAAGTCGACCTGGAGTTGCGCGACCGGGACCCAGGAGAACAGCGTCTCGTGCACCAACCGGAAGTCGTTGGCACGCCCGGACATTGCCACGAACTGCGTCGCGCCGACGAGGAAGGCGCCGACCACCGTGGCGCAGCCGAGCAGATGACCCCACGCGTCGGTGGCCTTCCCGCCGAGCAGCAGTATCGCCGCACCGGCCAGCGGCAGCGCGATCAGAAGCCACACGGATGTCGTCACGGTCACTGCTTCAGCAGGCTCGCGGCGTCCACTGACGCCGACCGTCGGGAACGGAAGATGGTCATGATGATCGCCAGTCCCACCACCACCTCACACGCAGCCACCACCATGGTGAAGAACGCCACCACCTGACCGTCGAGTTCGCCGTGCATCCGGGAGAATGTGACGAACGCCAGGTTGGCGGCATTGAGCATCAATTCGACGCACATGAACATGACGATGGCGTTGCGGCGCAGCAGCACACCGGCCGCGCCGATGGTGAACAGCAGCGCCGAGAGATACAGGTAGTTGGTGGGATTCATGAGGCGTTCCCATCGTCGGTGGACACACTGCGCCGGGGCAGGACGGCGCTGACGGACATGTCGGCGTCCGATCCGTCGGGCAACCGGGCCAGGATGTCGACGGCGTTGTGCCGGGCGTACACACCGGGGTTCGGTCGCGGCGTCGGATGCCCGCCCGGGGCGAACCGTTCGATTGCCAGCTCACGCTGGGTCTTTCGGTGTTCGAACCGTTCGCGGTGGGTCAGCACCATGGCGCCCAGCGCGGCGGTGATGAGCAGCGCGCTGGTGGTCTCGAAGGCCCACAGATAGCGCGTGAAGATCAGCACCGCCAGTCCCTGGACGTTGCCGGCCCGGTTCGCGTGTTCGAGACCGACGACGTTGGTACCGAGGCTGCCGATGCCGGCGATCACCGCGATGCCGAAGCCGATGCCGGCCACCACGGCGGCAATGCGTTGTCCCCGTATGGTTTCGACCAGGGAGTCCGCGGAATCGACACCGATGAGCATGAGGACGAACAGGAACAGCATCATGACCGCGCCGGTGTAGACCACCACCTGCACGACGCCGAGGAACACGGCGTCCTGGGCGATGTACAGCACGGCCAGGCTGATCATGGTGCTGGCCAAGAACATTGCCGAGTACACCGCTTTGGGCGCGGCCACCATGGCGATGGCGCCGAGCACCGACACCGTGCCGAGCACCCAGAACGTCACGGCCTCTCCGGTCACTTGGCCGCCTCGGGCCGCGACAGTCCGGCCGCGGTGATTTTGCCGCGGTAGTAGTCCTCGTCGGTGCTGCCCTCGGCCATCGCATGGGGCGGCGCGGTCATGTCGATCTCCAGCGGCGCCAGCAGCTTGTCCTTGCCGTAGATCAGGCCGGACCGGTTGTCGCCGGCCATTTCGTAGTCGTTGGTCATTGTCAGCGCACGGGTCGGGCAGGCCTCGATGCAGAGCCCGCAGCCGATGCACCGCAGATAGTTGATCTGGTACACCCGGCCGTACCGCTCGCCGGGCGAAAACCGTTGTTCCTCGGTGTTGTCCGCGCCCTCGACGAAGATGGCGTCCGCGGGGCAGGCCCACGCGCACAATTCACAGCCGATGCATTTCTCGAGGCCGTCGTCGTAGCGGTTGAGCTGATGCCGGCCGTGATAGCGAGGAGCGACCGGGCCGGGCTCCTCGGGATACTGTTCGGTGACCGACTTTTTGAACATGGTTCCGAAGGTGACGCCGAAGCCGGCGATGGCGTCGATGAACTTGGGCCTACCGGGCATGGTGTATCTCCTTGGCCGGGATGGGTGGCACCGGGAACGCGCCGGGCTGAGGCTCGGCGGCCGGGACCGGGATGCGAGCCGCCTTGCGCCGCACCGTATTCCACAGCGCACCGGCGATGGCGACCACAGCGATGAGGGCGGCGAACGCCAGCACGACGGGCCAGCTGTCGTATCCCTGCAGTCGCAGCGTCCGCACGATGCTGACGATCATGATCCACGCCAGTGAGATGGGGATGAGCACCTTCCAGCCCAACGCCATGAACTGGTCGTACCGCAGGCGGGGGAGCGTCGCACGCAGCCACATGAACAGGAACAGGAACGTCCACACCTTGCCGATGAACCACAGCAACGGCCACCATCCGGTGTTGGCTCCGGGAATGAGGCTCAGCGGCCACGGGGCCTGCCAGCCGCCGAGGAACAACGTCGTGGCCAGTGCCGACACCGTCGTCATGTTGACGTACTCCGCGAGCATGAACATCGCGAATTTCAGCGACGAGTACTCGGTGTGGAAACCGCCGACGAGCTCGCCCTCGGCCTCGGGCAGATCGAACGGCGCCCGGTTGGTCTCGCCGACCATGGCGACCACGTAGACCAGGAACGACGGCAGCAGCAGGAAGACGTACCAGCGGCCCTGCTGGGAGGCGACGATCTGCGACGTCGACATGGTGCCGGCGTACAGGAACACCGCGGCGAACGAGAGTGCCATCGCGATCTCGTACGAGATCACCTGCGCGCTGGACCGCAACCCACCGAGCAGGGGGTAGGTGGAGCCGGAGGCCCAGCCGGCCAACACGATTCCGTACACCCCGATCGACGTGACCGCCAGGACGTACAACACCGCGACCGGCAGGTCGGTCAGCTGCAGCGGGGTCTCGTGCCCGAAGACATGGACCAGCGGTCCCATCGGGATGACGGCGAACGCCATGAACGCGGGGATCACCGCGATGATGGGTGCCATCAGGTAGATCGGCTTGTCCACCCCGGCCGGGACCAGCCCTTCCTTCAGGGCGAGCTTGACACCGTCGGCCAGGCTCTGCAGTAACCCGAAGGGGCCCACCCGGTTCGGCCCGATACGCATCTGCATCCAGCTCAGTACCCGGCGTTCGAGCAAGATGGCGACGAGCACCGTCAGGACCAGGAACACAAAGATGCCGAGGGCTTTGGCGAGGACCAGCCACCACGGGTCGAGTCCGAAAGACGACAGGTCGGGATAGTTCATGACCTGGTCCCGTCACTGGCCCCGCTGATCGTGACGACGGCGCCCGGGGCGACGCCGAGCGTGGCGTGCACCGTCGACCCCGGCGAATTCAGCGGCAGCCACACCACGCCGGTCGGCATGTCGGTGATCTCCAGCGGCAGGGTGATGCTGCCATTGTCTGTGCTCACCGTGAGCGTCTCGGACGCGCCGATGCTCGTGGCCGTGTCGGCCGACAACCGGGCGACCGCCGGACGGGCGGTGGCAGCCAGATTCGGTTCGCCGTCCTGCATGCGACCGGCATCCAGCAGCATGCGCCAGCCCGCAAGGACTGCCTGTCCGGGTCCCGGCACCGGGCTGGGCGGAGCGGTGAATTCCGGTGCGGCGGGGCGTGGTCCGGTCCAGCACCCCAGCCGGTTCATCTCATTGCGCACCGTCGTGACGTCGCGCAGACCCAGATCGATGCAGTGCTCGTCGGCGAGCGCGGCCAGCACCCCCATATCCGCTCGCATGGCAGGCGGCAGCGCCGCGCCGAAAGATCGTCCGCGCCCTTCCCAGTTGACGAAACTGCCGGCCTTCTCGACCACCGGTGCCACCGGGAACACCACGTGCGCCAGGTCGGTGACGGCGCTGCGGCGCACCTCCATGCTGACGACGAACTTCGCCGCACCGAGTGACCGCTGAGCTAGCGCCGGGTCAGGTAGGTCGGCCAGTTCGACCCCGGCGACCAGGACCGCCTCCAGGTCACCGTTGGCTGCGGCGGCCAAGATCGCGGTGGTGTCGCGGCCCGGAGCGTCGGGCAGTTCGTCCACGTGCCAGGCGACGGCAACCTCGGTACGCGCAGGCAGATCGGTCACCAAGCGCCCGCCGGGCAACAGATTCGGGGCTGCCCCGGCCTCCAGGGCACCGCGCTCGCCGGCCCGCCGCGGCACCCAGCCGATGGTGGCGCCCGTCCGCCCGGCCAGCCGGGCCACCGCGGAGAACCCACCGGGGACGCCGGCCAGTCGCTCACCGGTGAGGATGACCGATCCGGGCGGCAGCACCTCGATGGCGTCGAGTGCGCGGGGCTCGCGGCCGGGTGCGGCGGTGATCAGGGTGCCGCCCATGTTCTGCAGGCCCCGGCTACTGAAAGGTGCCACCGCAACCACTTTGAGCCCGTGCTTGCGGAAGGCCTTGCGCAGCCGTAGGTAGATGATCGGTGATTCGTCTTCCGGCTCGAACCCGACGAGCAGCACGACGGGCGCCTTTTCCAGGTCGGCGTACGTCACCTGCATCGGCTGACCCGCGACGCTGGCCGCCAGGAACTGCGATTCCTCGTCGCTGTGCACCCGGCTGCGGAAATCGATGTCGTTGGTGCCCAACACGATCCGCGCATACTTGGCGTAGGCATAGGCGTCTTCGGTGGTGAGTCGTCCACCGACGAGCACTCCGGTGCGTGCACCGGCGGCCGAGAGGCCGCGCACCGCGACCGCCACCGCTTCGGGCCAGGACGCCGGACGTTGGGTGCCGTCGGCCTCGCGGATCAATGGCGTGGTGATCCGGTCACCCTGCGTGGCATAGGTGAAGGCCCAGCGGCCCTTGTCGCAGTTCCACTCTTCGTTGACCTCGGGATCGTCACCGGCCAAGCGGCGCAACACCGTTCCGCGTCGGTGATCGGTGCGCTGCGCGCACCCGGAGGCGCAGTGTTCGCACACGCTGGGGGTGGAGACCAGGTCGAAAGGCCGGGCCCGGAACCGGTACGCGGTCCCGGTCAGGGCGCCGACGGGACAGATCTGCACGGTGTTGCCGGAGAAGTACGAGTCGAACGGGTCGTCGCCGCCGATCCCCACCTGCTGCAACGCGCCACGTTCGAGGAGTTCGATGAACGGGTCGCCGGCGACCTGGTTCGAGAACCGGGTGCAGCGCGCGCACAGCACACAGCGTTCGCGGTCGAGCAGTACCTGCGCCGACAGGTTGATGGGCTTGGGGTAGGTGCGCTTGACGTCCTCGAAACGAGAATCGCTGCGGCCGTTGGACATCGCCTGGTTCTGCAGGGGGCATTCGCCGCCCTTGTCGCAGACGGGGCAGTCCAGCGGATGGTTGATCAGCAGCAGTTCCATCACGCCGTGCTGCGCCTTGTCGGCAGCCTCCGACGTCACTTGGGTGCGCACCACCATGTCCGGGCTGACGGTGGTGGTGCACGACGCCAGCGGCTTCCGCTGGCCCTCCACCTCGACCAGGCACTGCCGGCAGGCGCCCACCGGCTCCAGCAGAGGATGGTCGCAGAACCGGGGAATCTGGACGCCGATGAGCTCGGCCGCACGAATCACCAACGTGCCCTTGGGCACACTGATCTGCTGGTCGTCGATGGTCAGCGAGACCATCTCGACCGCAGTCGCGTCCTTCGCCGGCTCAGTCACCGTCACGCGCCCGCTCCTTCCGTGGCGAAGATCGTGGCGGCGTGCGGATCGAAGGGGCAGCCACCGTTCAGGTGCGCGACGTACTCATCGCGGAAGTACTTGAGCGAGGACATGATCGGGCTGGCCGCACCGTCACCGAGCGCGCAGAACGACTTGCCGAGGATAGCGTCGGAGATGTCGAGCAGCTTGTCCAGATCGGCCGCCTGCGCCTGCCCGCTCTCCAGCCGGGCGTAGATCTGGGCCAGCCAGTAGGTGCCTTCCCGGCACGGCGTGCACTTGCCGCAGGATTCGTGCGCATAGAACTGGGTCCAGCGCCGCACGGCCCGCACCACGCAGGTGGTCTCGTCGAAGATCTGTAGTGCCTTGGTGCCCAGCATCGAGCCGACCCCGGCCATGCCTTCATAGTCGAGCGGGATGTCCAGATGTTCGGGTGTCAGCATCGGCGTCGACGAGCCGCCCGGCGTCCAGAACTTCAACTGGTGTCCGGCTCGTACCCCGCCGGCGTACTCGAGCAGTTCGCGCAGCGAAATCCCCAGTGGTGCTTCGTATTGTCCGGGTCGGGTGACATGACCCGATAGTGAGTACAACGTGAAGCCCGGTGACTTCTCCGACCCCATGGACCGGAACCAGTCGACGCCGCCGCGGATCACCGAGGGGACGCTGGCGATCGACTCGACGTTGTTGACCACGGTCGGGCACGCATACAGCCCGGCGACCGCGGGAAACGGTGGACGCAAACGGGGTTGGCCGCGCCGGCCCTCCAGTGAGTCGAGCAGCGCGGTCTCTTCCCCACAGATGTAGGCACCCGCCCCGGCGTGCACGACCAGGTCCAGATCGAAGCCGGTGCCGGCGATGTTGGTGCCGAGGTAGCCGTTCGCGTAGGCCTCGGCCACGGCGCCCTGCAGCCGGCGCAGGACCGGCACCACCTCTCCGCGCAGGTAGATGAATGCGTGCCGGGCGCCGATGGCGTACGACGCGATGATCGCGCCCTCCACCAGAGTGTGCGGCGAGGCCAGCATCAGCGGAATGTCCTTGCACGTCCCGGGTTCGGATTCGTCCGCGTTGACCACCAGATAGTGCGGACGGCCGTCGTCGGGGGAGATGAACGACCACTTCGTCCCCGTCGGGAAACCGGCACCGCCCCGGCCCCGTAGGCCCGAATCCTTCACCAGCGCAATGACTTCAGCGGGTTGCATCCGCAGCACCGCGCGCAGCGCCTGGTAGCCGCCCTGCCGCAGATAGCTCTGCAGCGTCCAAGACTGCGGCTGATCCCAATGCCTGCTCAGTACCGGCGTCAGTCCCGTCGACGTCATTGCGGCGCCTCCATCCCGCGCTCTTCGGCGACGCGCAACCCGGCGAGGGTGGCCGCGCCGGGTTCGCCGTCGTTGCTGCCGGGACGCTCGTCGGGGAACCCGGCGAGGATGCGTGCGGTCTCCTTGAAGGTGCACAGCGCCGCGCCCCGGGTCGGGGTCACCGACTCGCCGGCTCGCAGCGAGTCGACGAGATCGCGTGCCGAACCGGGGGTTTGGTTGTCGAAGAACTCCCAGTTGACCATCACCACCGGTGCGTAGTCGCAGGCGGCGTTGCATTCGATGTGTTCCAGCGTGACCCGGCCATCGGCGGTGGTTTCGCCGGCGCCGAGGCCGAGGTGTTCTTCCAGGGTTTCCAGGATGGCGTCCCCGCCCATGATGGCGCACAGCGTGTTGGTGCAGACGCCGACCAGATACTCGCCGGTCGGCGTGCGCCGGTACATCGAGTAGAACGTCGCGACCGCGGTGACTTCGGCCGTGCTGAGGTCCAATTGCCCAGCACAGAAAGAGATTCCGGCTGGTGTCAGGTAGCCGTCCTGGGACTGGACGAGATGCAGCAGCGGCAACAGTGCGGACCGGGCACTGGGATAACGGGCGATGATCGCCGCCGCGTCGGCCGCCAGCTGTTCCCGCACGTCCGCCGAATACGACTGCGGCCCTTGGCCGATGGGAGGTCCCGGCTCGTCCGGACGCGGCCCGAGACGGAGTTCGATAGCGGTCACCTGTCCACGCCTCCCATGACCGGATCGATCGACGCCACCGCGGCGATGGCATCGGCGACCATGGATCCCTCACACATGACCGACACCGCTTGCAGATTCGTGAACGATGGGTCGCGGTAGTGCACCCGGAACGGCCGGGTGCCGCCGTCGGAGACCATGTGCACGCCCAGTTCGCCGCGCGGCGATTCGACCGCGACGTACACCTGCCCGGCCGGTACCCGGATGCCTTCGGTGACCAGCTTGAAGTGGTGGATCAGTGCCTCCATCGAGGAGCCCATGATCTTGGCGATGTGTTCGTTCGAGTTGCCCAGGCCGTCGGGGCCGACTTTCAGGTCCGCGGGCCAGGCCAGCTTCTTGTCGGTGATCATCACCGGTCCCGGCCCCAGCCGAGCCAATCGCTCCACGCACTGCTCGACGATCTTGATGGACTCGCGCATCTCCAGCACACGAATCATGTAGCGGCCGTACGCATCGCACTGGTCGTGGGTGATGACGTCGAAGTCGTAGGACTCGTACCCGCAGTACGGCTGCGACTTGCGCAGATCATGCGGCAGCCCCGTCGACCGCAACACCGGACCGGTGATGCCCAGCGCCATGCATCCGGTCAGATCCAGGTAGCCGACTCCCTGGGTGCGTGCCTTCCAGATGTAATTCTCGTTGAGCAGGTTCTCCATGTCGCGCAACCGTTTCGGCAACAGCTGCAGCAGTTCCCGCAGGCGTGGCAGTGCGTCGTCGGGCAGGTCGGCCGCCAGCCCGCCGGGGCGGATGAAGGCGTGGTTCATCCGGAGTCCGGTGATGGTCTCGAAGACGGACAGCACCAGTTCGCGTTCCCGGAATCCGAAGAACATCGCCGACATGGAGCCCAGCTCCATGCCGCCGGTCGCCAGCGCCACCAGATGCGACGAGATTCGGTTGAGCTCCATGAGCATGACCCGGATGACGTTGGCGCGCTCGGGAATGTCGTCGGTGACGCCGAGCAGCTTCTCGACGCCGAGGCAGTACGCCGTCTCGTTGAAGAAGGGGGAGAGGTAGTCCATCCGGGTCACGAAGGTGACGCCCTGCGTCCAGGTGCGGTACTCGAGGTTCTTCTCGATTCCGGTGTGCAGGTAGCCGATTCCGCATCGGGCCTCGGTGATGGTCTCGCCGTCGATCTCCAGGATCAGGCGCAGGACGCCATGGGTGGACGGATGCTGCGGCCCCATGTTGACCACGATGCGCTCGCCGGCCACAGCGCTCTCGCGCGCTGCTGCGACAACGTCGGCCCAGTCCTGACCGCCGACGGTGACCACGCGTTCGCGGCCATCGGGTTCGTTGTCCGGAGTCATCAGTTGTAGGCCCGCCGTTCGTCCGGGGGCGGAATCTTCGCGCCGTGGTATTCGACGGGAATGCCGCCGAGCGGGTAGTCCTTGCGCTGCGGGTGGCCCACCCAGTCGTCGGGCATCTCGATGCGGGTCAGCGCGGGATGGCCGTCGAAGATGATGCCGAAGAAGTCGTAGGTCTCCCGCTCATGCCAGTCGGTCGTCGGATACACCGAATACAGCGACGGCACATGCGGATCGGCGTCCGGTGCGCACACCTCGACGCGAATCCTTCGATTGTGGGTGATGGACATCAACGGGTAGACGGCGTGCAGCTCGCGATCCGTGTCGTCGGGGTAGTGCACCCCGGAAACGCCCAGACACAGTTCGAACCTCAGCTCGTCGCGCAGCGTCTGCGCCACCGGCACGAGGTGGTCCCGGCGTACCTCGAGGGTCAGCTCGTCGCGGAACACGACGATGCGCTCGACCGCGGCGGTGAACTGGTCCGCGCCCAGGGCCTCGGCCAACGCGTCGACGACGTCGTCGAAGTACCCGCCGTACGGACGGGGCGAACTGCCGGGCAGGACCACCTCACGGACCAACCGGCCGTAGCCCGACGTGTCGCCGCTGCCGCGCACGCCGAACATGCCGCGCCGCGTCCCGATCACCTCGGGGCCGGTCTGGTCGGGCGTGTCCGTCATGACCGCAGCAGTCCCTTCAGTTCGATGGTGGGACGTGCCTGCAACGCCGCTTCCTCGGCCGCGGCAATCGCCTCGGCCCGGTTGACCCCCAGCGGCATCTCCTGAATCTTGGCGTGCAGCATGAGGATTGCGTTGAGCAGCATCTCGGGCCGGGGCGGGCAGCCCGGTAGATAGATGTCGACCGGCACGATGTGGTCGACCCCCTGCACCACCGCGTAGTTGTTGAACATCCCACCGGAGGAGGCGCACACGCCCATGGCCAGCACCCATTTGGGTTCGGCCATCTGGTCGTACACCTGCCGCAGCACCGGTGCCATCTTCTGGCTGACGCGGCCCGCGACGATCATCAGATCAGCCTGCCGGGGTGTCGCCGAGAACCGCTCCATGCCGAAGCGCGCGATGTCGAAACGAGGGCCGGCGGTGGCCATCATCTCGATGGCGCAGCAGGCCAGCCCGAAGGTGGCGGGCCACAGCGACCCCTTGCGTACGTACCCCGCGACCTTCTCGACGGTGGACAGCAGGATGCCGCCGGGTAAGCGTTCTTCGAGTCCCATGGGTCCTGTCCTCAGTCCCAGCTCAGTCCGCCGCGTCGCCAGATGTATGCGTAGGCGACGAACACCGTCAGCATGAACAGCAGCATCTCCACCACGGCGAATACCCCCAGCGATTCGAAGGAAACGGCCCAGGGGTACAGGAAGACGATCTCGATGTCGAAGACGATGAACAGCATGGCGGTCAGGTAGTACTTGACCGGGAATCGCTGGCCCGTCGTCTCATGTCCTGGAGAGCCCGGCGCCATCGGTTCGATGCCGCATTCGTAGGCCTCCAGCTTGGCCCGGTTGTACCGGCGAGGGCCGATGACCAGCGCAATTCCGACCGAACCCACCGCGAACGCAGCGGCGATCGCGCCGAGTACCAGGATGGGGATGTAGACGTTCATGCGTGCGCCATGCCCTGTGCGGCTCCCTCGTCGAGCTGTCGATGTGAGCTGGCCCACAGCTTAGCCTGGTTAACGGAACGGCCGCCGCATTTTGGCTAGGATCATGATCAGTTCCTGACGTTCCCGCGCCGCACCGCCGCTGACGCGAAGAGTGAACGGCCACAGGCTATTTCGTGCTGGTTAACGCACTGTTTCACCGCTGTGGAGACAGCACTGCCACCACTGCCTCGCCGAGCCGGATCGGGTCGATGGGGTGCGGTACCGCGGCTTCCGCGCGCGACCACGAGGCCAGCCAGGCGTCGTCGGCGCGGCCGGTGAGCACCACGATCGGCGGGCAGTTCGCGACCTCGTCCTTGAGCTGCTTGGCCAGTCCCATCCCGCCGGCGGGAGTGGCTTCGCCGTCGAGGATCGCCAGATCGATCCCGCCCGCGTCGACGGAGCTCACCACGACGGGCGCCGTCGCCACATCGAGGTACGTCAGGTCGGGCAGGTCCGGGTGAATGCGCCGTCCCAGGGCTGTGCGCACCTGGTCGCGGGTGTTCGGATTGTCGCTGTAGACCAGGATCGTGAGGGCAGAATCGGCCACGTTCGCGATGGTACGCAGTTCGCCGGTGGGCCAGGCCCGGATCGGGCTACTCGAGGTGGTAACCCGGATGTGCGACATCCAGCCGGTATCGCACCAGTGCTCGCAGCATCGGGTCCAGTACGGCTGTTCGATCATCGAATTCGCCGGATCGAATGGCCTTCGCCAGTGCCTGCTCGTCGTCGAAGCCCAGCAACTCAGGTTCCGGGCCGGCCTGCAACAGTTCGCGTTCGACGATCCGCAGCGCGTTCGCGGCGACGCGGGCGTGGAAGTTCACGGCGCCCAGGTCGGCGAGCCGACTATTGGGTCCAGTGGCGTCGCGTACTTCTGTCTCCAGGAACTCCGCCACCGCGGCGATCAGTTCGGTGGCGGTGGGGCGGTAGTGGCTCATTGCGCCTCCAGCAGATTGAGCAGGTCCCATTCGGTCTCGCACACCCGCCGGCCGATGGTGGCCAACTCCACCGACCTGGTCTGTCCCGAGAGATGGCGTTCTGCCTGGTACCGGCAGATGATGCCCCAGCGCAAGGTGGCCGACACCAGCCACCAGTGAAAGGTCTTGCGGTCCAGAGTGATCGCGCTGGCGCGTTCGTAGGCGGTGAGGAAGTCCTCGATACGGCCCAGGCCGCCGGCATCCAGGGCGCGCGGCGCACCGAAGCGCCAGGCCCGAATACAGAACCAGGCCAGGTCCTCGGCGCGCGAGCCCCGATGGGTGAGTTCCCAATCCAGTACCGCGGCGAGCCGGCTGCCGTCAACGATGAGGTTGCCCATCCGGAAGTCGCCGTGCACCAGCACCGGATCGCCGGTATCCGCCGGCTGGTTGCGCTCCAACCAGCGGAACGCCCACTCGAAAGTCGCTGTGGTGTCGCCGATCTCGTCGAGCTCGTGCCGCCACGATCCCAGTTGGTCCGCGCTCGACAGCCCGATTCCGGTGGGGTCGGCGCGGTGGATCGCCGCCAGCGCTTCGGCGCACTGCTGGAGCAGGGCGCCCCTGCCGCCGTCGTCGAGTGCCCGCTGGATCTTGCGCACGATGGTCTCGCCGGGCACGAAGTCGCACACCAGGAACGGATTGCCCAGGGCCTCAGGCGAATTACTGGCCGCCAGCACCCGCGGGACCGGAGCACCAGCGGCCGCGGCCCGGGACAGCGCTGCGGCCTCCAGTTCCATGCCGGCGTGGATTTCGTCGGGCGGCCCGACCCGCAGGATCAGTTGGCGGACGTCGGTTGCGGTGGTCGCGGTGAACGCCCACGTCGCACGGCTGGCGCCGCCGGTCAGCTCGCGCAGGTTCTCGACGCTGACCTCGCCGAGCCCGGGTTTGAGCACCGCAGCGAGCGCTCGGGCCAATTCGGGGGCGTCGATCACTTGCGCCCGAACTTCAGCATCCGCTGTGCCACCCGGCGAATCTGAATCTCTTCCGCGCCTTCGGTGATCCGGTAGCGGCGGTGGTGCCGGTAGATGTGCTCGAACGGCTCGTGCCGGCTGTAGCCGATACCGCCGTGGATCTGCATGGCGCGGTCGGCAGCCTCGCAGACCAGACGGTTGGCGCGGTAGTTGGCCATCGACACCTTGTCGGAGACCTCCATGTGGTGATCTCGATCGAGGTGCCAGGCGGCGTAATACACCAGCAGCCGGACCATCTGGGCCTCGGTCTGCAACTCGGCCAGCGGCCACTGCACGGCCTGGTTCACCGCCAGCGGCTTTCCGAACACGACGCGCTCACCGGCATACTGCGCGGCCCGGTCGATGCAGTATTGGGCGGCGCCCAGGCTGCTGGCGGCCTGCCGAATCCGGTTCTCGTGCAGGAACGTCTGGCCGACCTCCAAGCCGTGGTCCACCTCGCCGAGCACCGCATCATCAGGCACGCGAACATCTTTCAGCTCGACTTCGCCGTGATCGCTGGGCATGTTGAACGTCCACCAGTAGTACGGCACGGTGAATCCCGGCGTATCGGTGGGGACCAGGAATGCGCTGATGCCGACCGCTTGACCGGGCTCGCCGGAGGTGCGGGCGAAGATCAGGTCGTGGGTGGCCCGGTGTACTCCGGTGTTCCAGCGCTTGCGGCCGTTGATGATCCAACCGTCACCGTCTCGGACCGCGGTCGTCTCGAGCCAGGTGGCGTCGCTGCCGTGGTCGGGTTCGGTGAGCCCGAATGCCATCGACCGCTTCCCCGTGATCATCGCTTCGACCCACTCCGCTTGCTGCGCCGCGGTGCCGAATCGGCTCATCATGATGACCTGCGGGAAGTTGCCGACGATCGACGATTCGTCCTGCAGGTCGTTGTGCAGCCCGAGTCCCTTGTGCGCCAGGTGTTCCCGGACGACGGCCATGTCCAGGTTCGTGCCGTCGCGGCCGCCGAACTCGCTGGGCAGGCCGTACCGCAGCCAGCCGGCTGCGTCGGCGCGGCGGCGCATCTCGTCGAGCAGATCCTCCCATTCCCGGGTCGGCACACCGCCGTTCTCGAGGTCGGTGCGCGCGAATTCGCGGCGCCGGTCGAAGTACTGCATGTTCTCACGTTCCAGCGGCTTGATCTCCGCCTCGATGAAGGCGTCCATCTCGGCCAGCAGGCCCGGGAGGTGTTCCGGTAGAGCGAAATCCACGGTGATCTCTTCCTTCGGTCAGAAGCCGTACAGGGTTTTCTTCCAGATGGTCGACAGTGTGGTGATGGCGTCCTCGTCGCTGATCTGCAGCTCGGATCCCGGGTTGCCGACCACCACCACGGTGAAGTTCTCGAACAGCAACGCAATGGCAGCGGCGATGTGTTCGGCGTTGAGGCCTTGGGCGTAGCCCTGCTGGGCGGCGTGACGCACCGAGTCGGCGACCATGTCCATACCGAAGCGGCGGAACTCGTGCTGCACCTTGGCGAATCGTGGTTGGGTGGCGCCCAACTGGGCGACCGCGATCATGATGCCGATGTTCTGCTTGAACAGATTCCAGTATCCGGTGACCACCGTGGTGAAGTAGTCGGTGTCCTCGGGAGACTCCGGCAGCGGCACGCTCATCCCCGAGGGGGTGACGATGTCGTGCAGGAATGACTCGGCCAGTTCGGCCAGCAGGTCTTCCTTGTCGTCGAAGTATCGGTAGAACACCGCCGACGACTTGCCGGCTGCCGATGTGATGTCGGCCAGCGTCGTGCCGTGAAAGCCCCGCTCGGCAAACAGCTTCCGCGCCGCCATTTCGATGGCCTCCCGGGTTTGGCGGCCCTTGGCGGTCAGAGTGTCGGACGGCATCTCAGCCCAGCAACCGGTCACCGGCGCGAAGCAGCGCGCTGGGCAGTTCGTGGCCGACGACGCGCTGCGCCACCATGGCCGCGTCGATCGCCAGATCCAGGTTGATGCCGGTGTCGATGTCGCTGTCCCGCAACAGGTAGACCAGATCTTCGGTGGCGATGTTTCCGGTAGCGCCCGGTGCGAATGGGCAGCCACCCAGCCCGCCCACCGACGCGTCGAGCCGGGTCACCCCGGCCTGCACGGCGGCGTAGGCACTGGCCAGGCCGGAGCCCCGGGTGTTGTGGAAATGCGCGCCGAGCGGCAGGTCTCCGATGACCGGGCGGACCCGGCTGATCAGGTCAGTGACGCGGCGCGGGGTGGTGGTGCCGATGGTGTCGGCGATGGCCACCCGATCCGCGCCGAATTCCCGTGCTGCTGCGGCGATCTCGACGACCCGGCTCGGGTCGGTGGGGCCGTCGAACGGGCAGTCCCAGGCGGTGGCGATGATGACCTCTGCGCTCGCGCCGCTGTCGTGGGCCAGGTTCACGATGTCGGCGATCAGCGCCGTGGAGTCGGCCGTCGACCGCCCGACGTTCGCCTGGCTGTGCCCGTCGGCCGCAGATACCACGTACTCGAGGGACCGCAGGCCCGCGGCGAGCGCGCGGCCTGCGCCGCCCGGTCCGGCCACGAGCGCGGAGAACTCGACATCGGGAAATGCGTCCAGCGCCGCTGCCAGTTCGGGGGCGTCGGCCAGCGCGGGCACCTTCGACGGTGACACGAACGCGGTGGCCTCGATCTCTCGCACTCCCGTGGCGACGATGGCTTCGAGGAGTTCGATCTTGGCGGACAACGGAATCGGGTCTTCGAGTTGCAGACCGTCGCGCAGGCAGACTTCGCGGATGGTGACATGGGACGGTAGGTCGGTCACAGCACGCCCTCCTCACGCAGCGCCGCCAGCTGCTCGGCGTCGAGACCGAGCAGGCGGCCGTACACCTCGTCGTTGTCCTGACCCGGCCGCGCCGATCCGCCATTGCGGATGGTGCCCGGAGACTCCGACAGCACCGGCACGACACCGGGACCCTTCACGTTGCGCTGCACCCGTTCATCCCAGTGGTCGGCAATCATGTTGCGCGCCTGCAGTTGTGGGTCCTGCACGACTTCGGCGACGGTGTTGATCGGTCCGCTGATCACCCCGGCCTCCGACAGGGTGGCGATGATGTCCTGGGGCTCACGCTGTGCGGCCCAGTCGCCAATGAGTTTGTCGAGCTCGTCCTGGTTACGGCCGCGCGCCAGATGGTCGACGAACCGCTCGTCCGTCGCCAGTTCGGGCCGGCCCATGGCCTGACACAGCCGCCGGAACACGGTGTCCTGGTTGGCCGCGATCACCACCCAGCTGCCATTGGCGCTCTGGTAGATGTTCGACGGCGCAATGCCTTCCAGGCGAGTGCCCGACGGTCCGCGCACCACACCGCCGATGTCGTAGTCGGGAATGGTGGATTCCTGGATGGCCAAACAACTTTCGGTGAGGGCCGTATCCACGACCTGACCTTCCCCGGTGACGCTGCGTCGGTACAGCGCGGCGAGCGCACCTTGGGCGGCGAACATGCCCGCGAGGCTGTCGCCCAGGGAAAGGGCGAGCCGCGGGGGAGGACCGCCGGGGAATCCGTTCATGTGCCGCAGCCCGCTGGCCGCCTCCGCGACCGACGCATAGCCGGCCTTCCCCGCGTCCGGACCGGTCTGCCCATAACCCGACACCCGCACCAGGATGATGCCTCGATTGTGTTGGCGCAGCACGTCGTAGCCCAGGTTCCATTTCTCCAGGGTGCCGGGCCGGAAGTTCTCGACGATGACGTCGGACTGCTTGACCAGGTCCAGGAACAGTCCCCGGCCGCGCTCGGTGCGTAGATCCAGGGTCACCGCCTTCTTGTTGCGTGCGTGGACCGTCCAGAAGAACCGGTGTCCGTCGAGTTCGGCCTGGCCCCAGGTCCGCAGCGGATCAGGGGAGGACGGCAACTCGATCTTGAGCACCTCGGCGCCCATGTCGCCGAGCAGCCGCCCGGCGAACGGCCCCGAGATCAGGGTGCCGAGTTCAAGCACCCTGATGCCATCGAGTGCGCCGGCGGTCATGGCGTCTCCACCGAGAACCCTTGCCGGTGCAGCCAATCCGTGCAGACCCCGACGGCTTGGCGCAGAGTGCCGCGCTGATCCGGACCGGAGTAGTAGTGGTTGGCGCCGGGGATCTCGTGCATCTCCTTGTCCGGATGCCCGATCGCCTCGTACAGCCGCCGCGTGTGGCTGGGCGTGCAGGCGTCGTCGGCGAGATTGCCGATGACGAGCGTCGGTACCGCGATATCGGGTCCCGCCTTCACGGCGTCACCGTTGGCGTCGTCGTAGCTCCACTGCGACAGCCAGCTGCGCAACGTACAGAATCGGGCCAGGCCGACCGGGCTCATGTTCACCACTTGAGGATCCCCCAGATAGCACTGTCCCGGGGTGCGTTCGTTGGGATCGACCGTCGGGTCGAGCCAGCGGGGGTCGGCCATGGTGCCATGGACGACGAATGCGAACTCATCGTCGGACCGGCCAGCGGCCTTGAGTTCGGCCAGCTTTTCCTTGACCCACTTGGTGATTCGCCGGTTCCGCGCGACCTGTGCGTCGTGGTAGCGCTGCAGGAACTCGGCGGTGTAGGGCGGCTGGTTCGGGTTGTCGGGGTTGTACAGGTCCAGTTCCGGATCGCGCTTCGACGGGTCGTTCTCGTCGAGGATCGAGGCGTCCATCCATTCGGTCATGGTGCCGTGGCGGCTGATGTGGGCGGCCAGCAGCATGAGGCCGTCGGCGGGGATCAGGCCCAGCTTCGTCAGGTCGGGGCCGTCGCCGGAGGGGCTGGCGGTCACCGTCGGGTGCTGCGCCTGCTGCTGGTAGAACACCGACAGCGAGCCGCCGCCGCTCCACCCGGCGAGCACCACCTTCGAGTAGCCCAGCCGGTTCTTGGCGTCTTTGATGCACTCGCCGAGGTCCTCGACCACCTTCTCCATGAGCAGAGCGGAGTCGGTGCCGCGGAAGCGGCTGTTGCAGTAGATGACGTGGTGGCCGGCGCGGGCCAGCGCGTTGATCATCGGCAGATACGCACCGCCACCGATCGGGTGCATGAACACCAGCACGGTGTCGGACGGCTTCTCTTTCGGTCGCAGCAGATAGCTCTCCAACACCACCAGCTCAGCGACGCCGCCGTAGACGTCGCGGACCGCCGAGTTGTTCTGGTAGGCAACCAGATACGGAATGCGGTCGTAGTCGTGCTTCACAGGTGCTTCGGTCGTGGTCATGTCTAGTGCTGCCCCAGGTCGTTGGCGAGAATTTCGGCGGATGGTGTGAGACGTCGGCGGGTGTCGATGGCGATCACCGACCAGTCGACGCGGTCGTATTGGTCGAACTTGCGGCGGGCGCGCTCACGAGCCGCTTCCGGCGCTCCGTGGTGAACCCCTTGTGGCGCATGGGAAACCAGACCGGGCGGCATCGGGATGCCGTACAGCGAGCCGGAGTGGAAGAACGCGATCTCGTCGTAGTCGACGTTGCGGTGGTACCAGGGGGTGCGCTCGGTGCCGGGCACGCTCTCGGCGGGCTTGGGCAGGAAGTTCATCACGTAGACCCCGGTCGCCTGCATGAACAGGTGCACCGTCGGCGGCAGGTGCACGCTCTCGGACGTGATGACGGTGTAGTCCTCGATGTTGAAGGTGAACGGGAAGTTGTCGCCCCGCCAGCCCTCCACGTCGAGCGGATGATGTTGGTAGAAAAGCGAAGTGGGTCCGCCGTCGTGGTAGAGCCGCACCTCGTACTCGTCACGGCCATCGTCATCGATGGGTTCCGGTTCGGGGATGGTGACCTGCGCCGGGTCGAACGGGAAGTGCCGGCCGAGCGTGCCGGCCGGCGGCACCCGGAAGTCCTCGGTGGCCTGGATCATGAGCCAGGTTGACTCTTCATCCGGCACCTGCCGGAACGTACAGGCCTTGGGGAGGTAGACCCAGTCGCCCTCGCGGTAGCGCAGCGGACCGAACTCGGTCTCGAGCAGCCCAGAACCCTTGTGTACGAACAGCAGTAGATCGCCGTCGACGTACCGGACGAAGAACGGCATCTCCACACTCCGCCGGCTCAGCAGCACCTGGCAGTCGGCGTTGGAGAACATCAGCAGGGGAGCGCCCGCCGCGTCGGTGGCGTCCGACGGCTTCAGTTCGGACGACAGCACATCGGTGGGACGCAGCGGGCCAACGGTCCGGTACGCGGTCGGATCGTTGCGCCGGTACATGTTGGCGGTGCGGCCCACGAATCCACCGCGCCCGAGTTCGTCGTCCTTGAGTCCGTCGAGATCGGCATGTACCCGTTTGGGTGTCTTGCCTCTCCGTAAATGAACGAAGGATTCCATGTACCGCTCCTGTCGCATTGCTGGAACTAAAAGTGACATTAGTTTTACTTATGGTTCGAGGTCAATGACCTGACCGATGTGGCGGGGTCTAGTGGTCCAGATCGACCCGCACGGTCAGCAGATTGGTGCCGAACGTGCGCACGCCGAAGCTGTTGAACTGCGGTAATTCGCGAAGACGCGCGGCGGCGTCATCGTCCGGCACCAGGTGAGCGGTCCCGCTGTGCCACCGGCCACGCAGCCGTACGCGCACCCGTGGGTCGGCTTGGATGTTGCGGATGTACTGCGACTGGTCGCCGAACTCCGAGACGAACCAGAACTGTCCGTTCACCAGCTTTCCGCCGAGCGGGGTGCGGCGGGGTTCACCGGACTTGCGTCCGGTGGTCTCCAACAGGGTCTGAAATGGCATCCGCCGCATGACCGGGTTGGCGATGCGTCTCTGGAAGAAGTTGGTGAACGCGGGCTGCGAGTTCGGCATGGACCTCATTTCACACCCTCAGCTCCGTCAGATCATCGACGTCCGCGGGATCTTCATCCCGAGTGTGAGTGCGCCGGCCAGCTCCCGGCTGGTGTCGTAGTCGAACACGACGTGCCCGGCCAGCACGTCGACGTCGCGCTTGAATCGCTGCATCGGGCTGGACAGGAAGTGGATGCTGGCCCCGCCGGCGCCCAGGAGATCGCCGATCACCGCCCTTGATTCGGCGACGATGTGCGCGGCCGCCAGCCGAGCCTGCGCGCGGACGGGCTTCTCGACGGAGTCACCAGCGACGACGATCTCCTCGATTTCCCCGACCGTATCGGCGAGCAGTCCGCGCAGCGACCGCAACCGCACGTGCGCTCCGGCCAAGTGCGCCTGGGCGATCGGCTTGTCCTTCTGCATCACCCCCTCGTACGGCAGCACCCGCTCGGCCAGCCGCTGCGCGTAGATCTCGGTGACCCGCTCGGCGCTGCCCAGGGCGGGCATCGCCGCGAGCAGGGCCAGGGCCGGCACCATCGGCCAGCGGTAGGTGGCGCTGTCATGCAGGCCCGCGCCGGGGGCGGTGCCGGCATAGATGTCGGTCACCTTGACCAGGCGGTGCTCGGGCACGAACACGTCGGTGGCCAGCGCATCGTTGGATCCGGTCGCCCGCATCCCGTCGGTGTGCCAGACGTCGTCGACGGTGACGTCGCTGATCGGCAGCAGGGCGAGAGCGGGGTAGATGCCGTCGTCCGGCCCGCACAGCGCGGCGACGATGATCCAGTTGCCGTGCATCACCCCGGTGGCCCAGGACCAGCGCCCGGTCAGTCGAATGCCACCGTCGACCGGAAGCCCGCGCCCGGTCGGGGCCAGCGGTGCCGGCGCGAGGAACGGCCTGCTGTCGAATGCGTCCTGCTGGGCCTGCTCGCCGAACAGCGCCAGCATCCAGTTGTGCAGCGTCAGGAAGCCGATGGTCCAGGCGCTCGAGGTGCAGCCGTGGGCCAGTCGGCGCACCGGATCGAGGATGTCGGGGAACGCTGCCTGCTGTCCGCCATACCGGGCAGGCACCAGGAGTTCGGTGAATCCGGACGCGATCAGGTCGCTCACCGTGTCGTCGGGGAGACGTCGGAGTTTCTCGGCCTCGGCGGCGCGTTCGCCGAGTGCGGTTACGAATCCATCGGTGATTCCGGCCTGCGTACTCAACATGCGCCGGACGCTACCATACCTTTTAGTATGGAGGTCAGGTGGCGAGCATCAGGTCGAGAAACCGCTCGCTGCGGGCGGCCAGCCGTGGGTCCGGGGAGTCCCCGGAAAGGTGCAGGAACCCGATGCCGACGGCGAAGGTGGCGTCGGCTCGCAGTTCCGCCTCGTCGGTGTCGAAGCCGTAGTCCTCGAACGCGCGCCGGACCGCGGCCAGGATGCGCCGATCCGCGGCGCGGACGCTCTCGGCGACGGCCTGGTCGGAGCGCGCCCATTCCCGCATCGCACGTTCCAGCGTCCAATGCCTGGGGCTGACCAGCGAGTTCATCATCTGGATCAGTCGGTCCCGTGGTGCCAGGGAGCCGATCGCTTCGATCTGGCTGCGGTCGGCGTCGCGGAGCTCGCTCCACCCCTGGATGAGTGCCGTCCGGTAGGCGGCGATGTTGGCGAAGTGCCAGTAGAAGCTGCCCTTGGTGACCTTCAGCCGAGCGCACAACCGGTCGATCTTCAGGGCCTTCAAACCCTCTTCTGCGAGGATTGCGTACCCGGCAGCGCGCCAGTCATCGATACCCAACCGGCTGCCCGCTCGGGAGTCCGGCACGTCGTCGACATCGTTCCGATCGATGGTCACAAACGGCAGCCTACGGCGGGATGAACGCCGCGTAGCTCTGCGTCAGGGTGGTAGCTGAACGGTACGAAGTACGCAACAACCTGGTCTCAAGCGGGATTCGGGGGTTCCTCGGCGTGTCCGGCGCGTGTTTTACTGCCCACAGACAACTGAATCATTCGGTGCGTTCAGTTCCCGTACCAGACTGAGCCCGCCACACGCGGCCGCGAGAAATCGCGGCCGTGCCACCAACGCCGACTGATCGCGTGGGGTGGGCACGATACCCGGTACCTGATACTGAAATGGGATTGTGAATGTTCGTTGACAAGCTTCGCGGCCGTCTGGCGCGCAGGGTCGCCGGCGCCGTCTCGGCCGCCGTCCTGCTCCCGGGTCTCATCGGACTTGCCGGCCAGACAGCTACCGCCAGTGCGTTCTCGCGCCCCGGCCTGCCGGTCGAATACCTACAGGTGCCGTCGCCGTCCATGGGCCGCGACATCAAGGTGCAGTTCCAGAGTGGTGGCGCCGGGTCCCCGGCGGTGTACCTGCTCGACGGTCTCCGTGCACAGGACGACTACAACGGCTGGGACATCAACACCGCCGCCTTCGAGTGGTACCTCAACTCCGGCCTGTCGGTCATCATGCCGGTCGGCGGCCAGTCCAGCTTCTACGCGGACTGGTACAAGCCGGCGTGCGGCAAGTCCGGTTGCTCCACCTACAAGTGGGAGACCTTCCTGACCTCGGAGCTGCCGCAGTGGCTGCAGGCCAACCGCGAGGTCAAGCCCACCGGCAGCGCCGCGGTCGGCCTCTCGATGGCTGGTTCGTCGTCCATGACCCTGGCGATCTGGCACCCCGAACAGTTCATCTACGCGGGCTCGATGTCGGGCTTCCTGAACCCGTCCGAGGGCTGGTGGCCCTTCCTGATCAACGTCTCGATGGGTGACGCCGGTGGCTACAAGGCCGACGACATGTGGGGCTCGACGGGCTCCCCGGACAACGCCTGGCAGCGCAACGACCCGATGGTCAACATCCCGCGGCTCGTCGCGAACAACACCCGCCTGTGGGTCTACTGCGGTAACGGCAACCCGAGCGAGCTCGGTGGTGACAACGTGCCGGCCAAGTTCCTCGAGGGCCTGACCATCCGCACCAACCGCACCTTCCAGGACAACTACCTGGCCGCGGGCGGCAACAACGGCGTGTTCAACTTCCCGGACAGCGGCACCCACGACTGGGGCTACTGGGGCCAGCAACTGCAGGCCATGAAGCCTGACCTGCAGCGCGTGCTGGGCGCAAACCCGTCGTCGTAACCTCAACAGCAAACAGGCCCCGGGAGAAATCCCGGGGCCTGTTTGCTTGTCACGGTGCATGATTGGGCCATGACGGTCCACGCCAGCCCAGTCGACGCGCACCTGCCGGACCCGAAAGAAGTGGTGGAACAACGAACTGGCAGCGGACAGCGAAAAGCCCAGCGCCCGGGACAGTGAGTGTCATTGGGCGCTGGGCATTTTCGGTCAGACGCTGGCGACCGCGCTCCGGTAGCCCAGCGCGTGCCGGGCCACCGGAGCACCGGTCACTTGAGCTGTGCCGAGGACAGGCCCAGCAGACGTCGTGCCACGACGAGCTGCTGAATCTGCTGCGTGCCTTCGAAGATGTCGAGAATCTTCGAGTCGCGGGCCCACTTCTCGAGCAGCGGCTCCTCGGAATAGCCGGTGGTGCCGGCCAATTCGACGGCCTTGAGGGTGACGTCGGTGCCCATGCGCCCGGCCTTGGCCTTGCTCATGGACGCTTCCTTGGAGTTCGGGATCTTGTTGTCGGCCTGCCAGGCAGCGCGCAGCGACAGCAGGTAGGCGGCCTCCCAGTCGGACTCCATCCGCAGGAATTCCGCTGCCGGGGCGCTCTGCGCATGGGCCGGCTTGTCGTACGAGATCTCGATGCCGGCGTCGGTCAGGATCGTCCGCAGCTCCTCCAGCGCGGCGCGGCCGACACCGACGGCCATGGCGGCCACCATCGGACGGGTGTTGTCGAAGGTCTCCATGACCCCGCCAAAACCCTTGTCCACCTTGATGTCCGGATCGCCGAGCAGGTAGTCCTTGGGGATGCGGCAGTTGTCGAAGCGGATGACCGCGGTGTCGGAGGCCTTGATGCCGAGCTTGTGCTCGAGGCGCTCGACGATGACGCCGGGGTGCTCACGCGGCACGCAGAACGACTTGATGGCCGCGCGGCCGAGCGAGCGGTCCAGCGTCGCCCACACCACGATGTGGGTGGCGCGTGAACCGGCGGTGACGAAGATCTTCTCGCCGTTGATGACCCACTCGTCGCCGTCGAGCACCGCGGTGGTCGAGACTGCCGCCGAATCGGAACCGAAGCTCGGCTCGGTGATGGCCATGGCGGCCCACACCTTGCCCCACTTGGCCAGCTGGTCCTTGGTGGCGACCGCGGAGATCGCGGCGTTGCCCAGGCCCTGGTAGGGGACGGTCAGCAGCAGGGCGACGTCGCCCCAGCTGACCTCGAGCGCGTTCAGCAGCGCAGACATGTTGGCGCCGTTGATGTTTGCGTGCTTGCTCTTGGATTCGCTGGCCGAGAATCCGGCGCCGGCGATGGAGACGGCGTTGGACTCCTGGATGCCTTCGAACAGGCTGGCCAGGGTATCGAGCTCGGCCGGATAGGCGTGCTCGGCCAGGTCGTACTTGCGGGAGATCGGGCGGAGCATCTCCGCGGCGCCCTGGTGGCCCTTCTCGACGACGGCCTGCAACTTGCGGGGTATTTCCAGATTGATTGCCATGATTGGTCTTTCGGGATATTTGGAAGTTTTGGGCGATTACCGGGTCGGGCTACAGAACGACGACACCTTCGGCGACGCCGATGGCCCGCAGATCGCGGTACCAGCGCTCGACCGGGTGTTCCTTGGTGTAGCCGTGGCCGCCGAGCAGCTGCACGCCGTCGAGGCCGATCTGCATGCCCTTGTCGGTGGCGAACCGCTTGGCGAGGGCGCCCTCGCGCAGGAACGACATGCCCTGCTCGGCGCGCGACGCACCGCGCCACACGATCAGCCGCAGGCCGTCGAGCTCGATGGCGATGTTGGCGCACATGAACGCGACCGACTGGCGGTTGGCGATGGGCTCACCGAACGCCTCACGCTCCTTGACGTAGGGCACCACGTAGTCGAGCACCGCGTGCGAGGTGCCGACTGCCAGTGCGGCCCAACCCAATCGGGACAGTGCGATGGCTTCGGAGTAGTCGTTGTCGGTGGCCGCGTCCTCGCCGAGCCGGTTGCCCAGCGGGACCGCGACGTTGTTCAGCTCGACCTTGCCCAGGGCCGCGGCGCGGATGCCCATGCTCGGGTCGGCCGTGACGGACAGGCCCTCGGAGCCCGACTCGACGATGAACAGGGCCGGCTTGCCGTCGAGCTGCGCACCGATGATGAACACCTCGGAGTTGGCGGCGGCCGGGACCAGCGACTTGACGCCGTTGAGGCGGTAGCCACCGGGGGTGCGGACCGCGGTGGTCCGCAGTGCGGTCGGGTCGAACAGGGCGTGCGGCTCGGCGATGGCGACGCATGCCTGCGGCACGTTCTCGCCGGCGAACGACGGCAGGTAGGTGGCCTGCTGGCCGGCGCTGCCCCAGCGGGTCAGGGCCGACGCCACGCCACCGGGCGCCAGGATCGGCAGGGCCAGACCCATGTCGCCGTAGGCCAGGGCCTCGGCGACCAGAGCGGTGGTGACGGTGCTCTGGGTGGCGGCGATGCCGTCGAACTCCTCGGGCACGTTGATCGCGGTGATGCCGAGTTCAGCGGCCTTGGCGATCAGGTCGGCCGGGTAGGCCGCCGCGGCGTCGGCGTCGTGCGCGGCCGGTCGCAGGATCTCCGCGGAGAACTCGCGGACCGTCTCCACGATCATTTGCTGGTCTTCGTCCGGATTCAGGTCGAAGTAGTCCGAGCCGCCCGGCTTCAGGCGCGTCGGGGCGCCGTTCAGTCCGGGAATGCGCTTGAACGTACGGCTCGCGGCGCCGACGGCGGAGAAGCCCGTCTTGACTCCGTATTTCACGCCGCGGTTGAGCGGCTCGCGCAGGTTGTATTTGTCCAGGAATTCCTGGCCGACAAAAGGCGTGATCAGCGCCAGACCGATGTCGGTCGCTGTCCGCTTGTGCCGTTGCAGGCCGATGGCGCTCTCCGGACCCTTGCGCACCGGGCGCTGGGAGGAACCGGACGAAGTGCCGTTCTGGGGAAGGGTGTTGGTCATTTCGACAGCCTCGCGTCGTTGGGGCAGTGCGCTATGACCGTATCTTACTCCGGAGTAAGGTACGACGCTCGTGTTATCAAGTTCACACTTTGCTCAACGCCGAATGGCCGGTTCTCGCACGTAATTCGCGGGAATTTTCGTGCGAGAACCGGCCATTCGGCGGGGTGAAATCAGGAGAGGGCGGCGAGTACCTTGTCGTGCAGCAACCCATTGGTCGCCACCGCGCTGCCGCCGTGCGGGCCGGACGCGCCGGCCAGGTTGGTGAACGAACCGCCGGCTTCACGCACGACGACGTCCAAGGCGGCCAGATCCCACAGCTTGACCTCCGGTTCGACGGCGATGTCGACCGCGCCTTCGGCCAGCAGGCAGTACGACCAGAAGTCGCCGTAGGCCCGCACCCGCCACACCGCGTCGGTCAGTGCGACGAACGCGTCGCGCCGGTCTTCCCAGCCGGTGGTCAGATCCGAGTAGGACAGGCTCGCGGCGTCCAGCGCGTCGACACCCGATACCGAGATGGTGCGCGTCCGGCCGGCGAATGAGCTGAAGGCGCCCTCGCCAGTGCCGGCCCACCAGCGCCGTCCGAGCGCCGGGGCGCTGACCACCCCGACGATGGGCACGCCGTCCTCCAGCAGGGCGATCAAGGTGGCCCACACCGGGACGCCGCGGACGAAGTTCTTGGTGCCGTCGATCGGGTCGATCACCCATTGCCGGCCCGCGAAAACTGCTGTGCCCCCGTACTCTTCGCCCAGCAAGGCGTCGTCCGGCCGAGCTGCCGACAGCGTCTCCCGCAGCACCCGTTCCACGGACTGGTCGGCATCGGTCACCGGGGTCAGATCCGGTTTGGTCTCGATGCGCAGGTCCTGTGCGCCGAAGCGGTCCAACGTCACGGCATCGGCCTGATCGGCCAATTTCAGGGCAAGGTTGATGTCGTCTGCGGTGGTACTCATGGGTGCAGTCCTACCATGGGTACGTGTGGGAATTCGTCGTGCTCATTGTCTTGCTCGGAGCGCTCGTACTGCTGGCTGCCCCGTGGCTGCGACGTACGCGTAGCGGGGAGAGCGGGACGCTGCTGATCACCGGCGTCAGTCCGCGACCCGATGCCACGGGGGAGCAGTTCGTCACCGTCGCCGGAGTCATCAACGGCCCCAGTGTGAACGAGCACGAGGTCTACGGCCGGATCGCGATGGATGTGGCCGACTGGCCCTCGGTGGGCCAACTGGTCCCCGTCGTCTACTCGCCCAAGAACCCCGACAACTGGAACTTCGCGCCGCACGCCCCGCAGGCGTAGTCGATCGGCCCGAACCTTTCTGCATACGCCGCCCTGGTGGTTTGCTCAGCATCCTCTGGAAATTCCATCGAATGGACTAATTCCGGTGTTGCCCTGTGCTAATAGATTCACTGTGTGAATAGCCAGCTATCGCATCGAGCTTGCTGACCGGATGGTGTGCGCAGCTCGGATTCGACCGTCGGACACAGTCTTTCCGCAGAAGGGGACAAGAACGTACATGGCCAAGTCTCAGATCTCGTCGACCGGTAGGGCCACCACGATGATTGGGGTGGGGCTGACGGCAAGCGGATTGCTGCTCTTTGCGTCGACGGGCGTCGCATCAGCTGACGGCGGGCCGCTCGACGGGCTGGGCAGCGCCGTGGGCGGCGAGCTCGGCTTCACGCAGCACTTCGCCACCCACAACATCGGTGGACTCGCCGGCATCGCCGCGATCAACACCGGCGGCCTTCAGGCCGGCGTGGGTTCCCTGAGCTCGGGCGTCCTGTCTGGATCGACAGCCACGTCGTCGCTGCTCAATTCGGGCGGCAGCCTCACGACTTTCGCGGTGCAGGGCATCCTGCGGCCCAGCCACTGAGCGGGCACCAAGGGTCGCGCCGGGGCGCACGGCTGCTCAGCCGTGCGCTACCCGCAGCATCTCCGCGACCTCTGTCAACTTCACCCGCGGCCGGTTCTGGCCCTCGCCGGCCGACCGTTCGTGCGCGTCGATCAGGCGCCAGTGGTCATTGGTGACCAACGCGGGCTGCCGGGACAGGAACCAGGCGGCCAGGTCCTCGGCGTGGGTGGTTCCGAAATCGGCCAGCTCAGCGCCGCAGATGTCCTCGATCAGGGTGTTGACGGTGTCCTGCGAGTCCTTCTTGTTGCTGCCGATGACCCCCGACGGTCCGCGCTTGATCCAGCCGACGACGTACTCGTTGCGGCTGCCTTCGACCCGGCCCTCGGTGTGCGGGATGATCGCGGCGCGCTCATCGAATGGCAGGCCCGCGGTCGGCACGCCCCGGTAGCCCACGGCGCGCACCACCAGCTGGGCCGGCAATTCCTCGCGGTTACCGCTGTCCTTCGCGATGATCCGGCCACCGTCATCGACCAATTCGTTGTGGCCCAACACAATTGACTCGACGCGTTCGGAGCCCTTGATCTCGATCGGCGACGTCTGGAACTTGAAGACGATGCGCCGCTCGCGCCCGAGGTCGCCACGTTCGGCGTAGTTGCGCAGAATCTTGATGTTCTGCCGCACGGTCTTGCCCGCGGCTTCCAGATCCGCGTCGGTGATGCCGTCGACGTCAGCGGGATCGACGATGACGTCGACGTCGGCCATGGCGGCCAGGTCGCCGAGCTCACGCAGTTCCAGCGTCGTGAACGGCGCCTGCAGCGGGCCGCGCCGCCCGATGATCACGACCTCGCGAACGCCGCGTGCGCCCAGGGCCGTCAACGCGTGATCGGCGATGTCGGTGGCGGCCAGTTCGGCCGGATCGCTGACCAGGATGCGGGCCACGTCCAGGGCCACGTTGCCGTTGCCGACCACCACGGCGCGGTCCTGGGTGACGTCGGGGTTCATGGTCGCGAAATGCGGATGTGCGTTGTACCAGCCGACGAAGTCGACGGCAGCGACGCTGCCTTCGAGCTCCTCGCCGGGGATGCCCAGCGGCCGGTCGGATTGTGCGCCGATGGCGTAGATGACCGCGTCGTACCGCTGCGCCAGCTCGGCCGCCTGCACATGCTCACCCACGGTGACGTTGCCGAAGAAGCGGAACCGGGCATCGTCGGCGACCTTGTCGAACTGCGCCGAGACCGTCTTGATCTTCGGATGATCCGGAGCCACACCGGAGCGGACCAGTCCCCACGGGGTGGGCAGCATCTCGATCATGTCGATCTGGACGTCGACCGGATCGTCGGTGGCGGCCTTGGCATCGGCGAATTTCAACAGTGACGCGGCAGCGAAAAACCCTGACGGGCCGGATCCGACAACCGCCACATGGTAAGGGCGCATATGTATGGTTTGCCTTCTTGTTCTGCTCAGTGCGCGCAAGGGGCTGTCGCGACGCGCGGAGCGGGTTACACGGCGATGCTAAACCGGTCTAATCGATCATGGCTTGCAATGCGTAAGTCCGTCTCACTGGTCGGTACCCTCATGCTTTGTGGACCTCGATCGCCAAGCCGACATTGCCGCCCTCGACAGCACCCTGACCACTGTGGAGCGGGTGCTCGACGTCGAGGGTCTGCGCGCGCGGATCGCCAAACTCGAGGACGAAGCCTCGGATCCCAAGTTGTGGGATGACCAGGCCAACGCGCAGAAGGTGACCAGCAGCCTGTCGCACGCACAGGGTGAGCTGCGCCGCGTCGAGGAGTTGCGCGGACGGATCGAGGATCTGCCCGTGCTCTACGAGCTGGCCGAGGAGGAAGAGGGCGCCGCCAAGACCGATGCCGTGGCCGACGCCGACGCCGAACTGGCCAAGCTGCGCGAGGACATCGAGGCGCTCGAGGTTCGAACGCTGCTGTCGGGGGAATACGACGAGCGGGAAGCGGTCGTGACCATCCGCTCCGGCGCCGGTGGTGTGGACGCTGCCGACTGGGCCGAGATGCTGATGCGCATGTACATCCGCTGGGCTGAGAAGCACGGGTATCCGGTCGAGGTCTTCGACACGTCGTACGCAGAGGAGGCGGGCATCAAGAGCGCGACCTTCGCGGTGCACACGCCGTTCGCGTACGGCACGTTGTCGGTCGAACAGGGCACCCACCGGCTCGTGCGGATCAGCCCGTTCGACAACCAGAGCCGGCGCCAGACGTCGTTCGCCGACGTCGAGGTGCTGCCGGTCGTCGAGACCGCCGACTCCATCGACATCCCCGAAGGTGACATCCGGGTCGACGTCTACCGGTCCAGCGGTCCGGGTGGTCAGTCCGTGAACACCACCGACTCCGCGGTCCGGCTGACACACATCCCGACGGGCATCGTCGTGACCTGTCAGAACGAGAAATCGCAGCTGCAGAACAAGGTTTCCGCGATGCGCGTGCTCAGCGCCAAGCTGCTGGAACGCAAGCGCCAGGAAGAGCGGGCCGAGATGGACGCCCTCAAGGGCGACGGCGGCAGCTCCTGGGGCAACCAGATGCGCTCGTACGTGCTGCACCCCTATCAGATGGTGAAGGACCTGCGCACCGAGTTCGAGGTCGGCAACCCGGCCTCGGTGCTCGACGGTGACATCGACGGCTTCCTGGAGGCCGGAATCCGCTGGCGCAACCGAAAAGACGATGACTAATTTCGCTCTGATCGCCGCGAGCCAACCGGAGTCATTCGGTTGGTGGGCCCAACAGTGGCACGACTTCTGGCGGGGCTCGATCGGCGCGTGGATCATCACCCGCGGGCTGCGGATCGTCATGCTCGTGATCGCGGCGATGCTGATCGCACGGTTCGTCGGCTGGCTGACGCACCGGATCACTGCCCGCATCGACGAGCGTTTTCAGGAGAGCGACGCGCTGGTCCGGTCGGAGACCACCAAGCACCGGCAAGCCGTCGCTTCGGTGATCTCGTGGGTGTCGATTGCTCTGGTTTCGGTGATCGTGCTGGTCGACGTCATCGAAATCCTCGGGATACCCATCGGTTCGCTGGTCGCGCCCGCCGCCGTGCTGGGCGCGGCGCTGGGCTTCGGCGCGCAGCGCATCGTGCAGGACCTGCTGGCCGGGTTCTTCATCATCACCGAGAAGCAGTACGGCTTCGGTGACCTCGTGTCCCTCACCGTCAGCGGCATCAACACGCCCGCCGAGGGCACGGTCGAAGACGTCACGTTGCGCGTCACCAAGCTGCGTTCCAGCGACGGCGAGGTGTACACGATCCCGAACGGGCAGATCGCCAAGACCGTCAACCTCTCCAAGGACTGGGCACGTGCGGTCGTGGACATTCCGGTGCCGACGACCGCGGACCTGGGCAAGGTCAACGAGGTACTGGGCCGGGTCTGCGAACGCGCGATGGCGGACCACCAATTACGCACCCTGCTCCTCGACAAGCCCCAGCTGATGGGCGTGGAGAGTATCGAGCTGGACACCGTGAACCTGCGGATGGTGGCCCGGACGCTGCCCGGCAAGCAGTTCGAGGTCGGCCGGCGGCTGCGGGTGATGGTTGTCTCCGCGCTGGGCCGGGCCGGCATCGAGAGCCCGCACGACAGCGAGCCCGAAGTGGAGGCCATGGTGCACCCGGCCACTGTCGCCGGTGCCGAGGACAAGACCCAGGGGCCGGGGGACGAGCACTGATGAATGCGCTGTCTCGTCTGACTGCCAAGCACAGCGACTCGCGAGCGTGGCCCGAGTACATCCTGGGCCGGATCCGGACGTCGACTCTCGGCCTGATCGTGGCGTTCTTCGTGGCGTACTGGGTGCACCAGACCTACGCGCCGCCGCCACCACCGCCGGCACCACCGCCCGCGGTCGTGCCGCCGGGCTTCGTGCCCAACCCCGAGTACACCTGGGTGCCGCGCACCGATGTGAACACTCGCCCGAAGTCGACGTACCGGCCGACGCCGACGGAGACCACCGAGACGACTGATACGACGACAACGACCTCGACCACCTCGACCACGTCCAGCACGACGGCGCCGCCCACCACGACGGTCATCACCCCGGCGCCGGGGATCCTGCCGCCGGTCACGCTGCCGGTGCTGCCCGGCCTGGCCCCGGCGCCAACGCCGGCTCCGGCGCCCTCGCCGCCGCCTGGCCCGCTGCCGGCCGCTGCGCCGCCCGACGGTCCGGTCACGACGACCACCGTTTCGCCCGGCGCGGCCCCGGCGCCGAGCTAGCAGCATCAGCCTCACCCGTCACTCGTCAGCGTCCGACTACACTGGCGTGCCGTGATGATCACCCTCGACCACGTGAGCAAGAACTACAAGTCTTCGGCACGCCCAGCCCTGGACAACGTGTCGCTCAAGATTGACAAGGGTGAGTTCGTCTTCCTCATCGGTCCGTCCGGTTCCGGCAAGTCGACGTTCATGCGGCTGCTGCTCGGCGCCGAGGTCCCGACCTCGGGTGACATCCGCGTCTCGAAGTTCCATGTCAACAAGCTGCACGGTCGCCAGATCCCGAGCCTGCGCCAGGTGCTCGGCTGCGTGTTCCAGGACTTCCGGCTGCTGCAGCAGAAGACGGCGTTCGAGAACGTGGCCTTCGCGCTGGAGGTGATCGGCAAGCGCCCGGACACCATCAACCGCATCGTGCCCGATGTGCTGGAGATGGTGGGGTTGTCGGGCAAGGCCAACCGGCTGCCCGGCGAGCTGTCCGGTGGCGAACAGCAGCGGGTCGCGATCGCCCGGGCTTTCGTCAACCGGCCGCTGGTGCTGCTGGCAGACGAACCCACCGGCAACTTGGACCCCGAGACGAGCAACGACATCATGGACCTGCTGGAGCGGATCAACCGCACCGGCACGACGGTCGTGATGGCCACCCACGACCATCACATCGTCGACTCGATGCGTCAGCGCGTCATCGAACTCGAACTCGGCCGCCTCATCCGCGATGAGCAGAGCGGCGTCTACGGAATGGATCGCTAAGTGCGCTTCGGCTTTCTTGTCAATGAAGTCCTGACCGGATTTCGTCGCAACGTCACCATGACGGTCGCCATGATCCTGACGACCGCCATCTCCATCGGCCTGTTCGGCGGTGGTCTGCTGATCGTCCGGCTGGCCGACCAGTCCAAGCAGATCTATCTGGACCGCGTGGAGAGCCAGGTCTTCCTGACCGACGACGTCTCGTCCAACGACCCCAATTGCGACGCCGACCCGTGCAAGTCGCTGCGCAAGCTGATCGACGACCGCAAGGACGTCAAGTCGGTGCGCTACATGAACCGGGACCAGGCCTACGACGATGCCGTCCGGCGCATTCCGGCGTTCAAGGATTACGCCAGCAAGAAGGCGTTCCCGGCGTCGTTCGTCGTCAAGCTCGACAATCCCGAGCAGCACAAGGGATTCGAGGACGCGCTGCGTGGACGTCCCGGCGTGCGCCAGGTGACAGACCAGAAGGAACTGGTCGACCGGCTGTTCGGCATCCTCGGCGGCATCAGCAACGCGGCGTTCGCGGTGGCGCTGGTGCAGGCCGTCGCCGCAGTCCTGTTGATCGCCAACATGGTTCAGGTCGCGGCCTACACCCGGCGTACCGAGATCGGCATCATGCGACTGGTCGGTGCCACCCGCTGGTACACCCAGCTGCCGTTCCTGGTCGAGGCGATGCTGGCCGCCACCATCGGTGTGGTCGGCGCTGTCATCGGCTTGATCGTGGTGCGGGCGATGTTCCTCGAGGACGTGCTCAACCAGTTCTATCAAGCCGGCCTGATCGCCAAGGTCGACTACGCCGACGTTCTCTTCTATTGCGCGCCAATCATGTTGGCATTGGGCCTGACCATGTCCGGGGTCACGGCCTACGCCACGCTGCGCGCGTATATCCGGCGATGATGATGGCCAAGAAGAAAGACGCCGACAAGGACAAGTCGGGCAACAACTCGGTCGTCGCAACCAACCGGAAAGCGCGACACAACTATTCGATCATCGATACCTACGAGGCGGGTATCGCGCTGGTCGGTACCGAGGTGAAGAGCCTGCGCGAGGGTCTGGCGTCGCTGGCCGATGCGTTCGCCACCGTGGACGACGGCGAGGTGTGGCTGCGCAACCTGCACATCGCCGAATACCACCACGGCACCTGGACCAACCACGCCCCGCGGCGCAACCGAAAGCTGTTGCTGCACCGCAAGCAGATCGACATGCTGGTCGGCAAGCTGCGGGACGGCAACTTCACGCTGGTGCCGCTCAAGCTGTACTTCTCCGATGGTCGGGTCAAGGTCGAGTTGGCATTGGCCCGCGGTAAAGAAGCACACGACAAGCGTCAGGACCTCGCCAAGCGCGATGCGCAGCGGGAGATCACCCGCGAGATGGGTCGACGTTTCAAGGGCAAGATCTGACCGGGGTTCTGCTGGCGCTGCTGTCCGCGCTGGGCTACGGCATCAGCGATTTCGTCGGCGGCATCGCCTCACGACGTGTCGCCGCTCTGCGGGTCGTGCTGGTGTCATACCCCATCGCCGGCGTGCTGCTGACGCTGATGGCGTGCGTTGTCGGCGGCCAGGTTTCGTCGAATGCGGTGCTCTGGGGCGTGTTGTGCGGCGTTCTGCAGGCGTTCGGGATCTGGTGGTTCTACGCCGCGTTGGGCTCTGGACCGATATCGGTCGTGTCGCCGCTGACCGCGATCCTGGTGTCGGCGGGGCCGATCGTCGTCGGCGTCGCCATGGGGGAGCGGCCCAGCGGGCTGGCGATCGCCGGGATCGCGCTGGCGTTGGTCGCGGTGGCATTGGTCAGTGCCCAGGCCACCGATGAGGACGAGACACCACACCGGTTCACCGCCAAGGTCGCCTGGCTGACCGTCGGCTCCGGATTGACCTTCGGGCTCAGCTTCGCCGTGATCCATCAGGTGCCGCACGAGGCGAAGCTCTGGCCTTTGGTATTCGCCCGCTTCGCAGCCACCGCGGTGGTGATGGTCGCCGCGTTGGCGACCCGCAATTTCGCTCTGCCACGCGGACTTCCACTGAAGCTCGCCCTGATCGCGGCGGCGCTCGACGTCATCGCGAACGTGGGGATGCTGCTGGCGCTGCAGGCTTCCATGCTGTCGTTGGCGAGCGTGCTGATCTCGCTCTATCCGGCGGCGACCGTCGCGCTGGCCATGGTGGTGCTCAAAGAGCGGGTTCGGGCCTGGCAGGCCGTCGGCATGGCACTGGCTTTGGGTTCGGTCGCGATGATCGCCGCCGGATAGCTGGTTGAACTAGAGCTGGTTGATCCTGATCAGGTTGCCGGACGGATCGCGAAAGGCGCAGTCACGCACGCCGTAATCCTGGTCGGTGGGTTCCTGCAGGACGTCGGCGCCGGCAGCCTCCAGACGCGCGAACAGCGCGTCCAGATCATCGGTGGCCAAGGTGACGGCGCCATAGGAGCCCTTGGCGATCAACTCCAGGATGGTGCGACGCTCGTCGTCGGTGATGCCGGGGTCGGCGCCCGGCGGGTGCAGCACGATCGACGTGCCCGGCTGTCCGGGCGGGCCGACGGTGATCCACCGCATGTCTTGGTAGCCAACGTCTTTGCGAACTTCGAAGCCGAGCGCGTCGCGGTAGAACGTCAGCGCGGCCTCGGCGTCGGTGTGGGGCAGGAATGCGTAGTGAATGGATATGTCCATGCCCGTCACGGTAATGGGGGTCAGTGCGGTGGTGCTTCTTGATTCCTGACCGGTCTGGTGACCTGTCTTGCCAGGCAGGCGGGAATGCCGTCGGCCGCCTGCGAGTGGTCGCGGCGGTACACGCTGGGCGCCACCCCGACCAGTTCGGTGAATCGGGTGCTGAACGTGCCCAGTGATGAAAATCCAACGGCGAAGCAGACATCCGTGACGCTGAGATCGCCGCGACGGAGCAGCGTCATGGCCCGTTCGATGCGTCGCGTCATCAGGTACGAGTAGGGCGATTCGCCGTAGATGCGCCGGAATTCCCGGCTCAGGTGTCCGGCGGACATGTGCGCGCCGCGGGCTAGGTCTTCGACATTCAGCGGCTTGGCGTACTCCCGGTCGATCCGGTCCCGCACCTTGCGGATCACGGTGATGTCCCGTAGGCGTTGCGCTTCCGCCCGGTCGTCCCCCATGGGGCCATCGTTGCATGACAAAATTGGGACGCATCGCGGATTTCCCGGTGCGGAGGGGTCTGCCGTCGTACGGTCAGCCGGTGAGTAGTCCATCGCGCCCCGTCACTGTCCTGGAAAAGTCCGATGTTCTGCCCGCCCTGTTCGGGGTGTGGGACGACCTGGACCAGCTGTTGTCGACCATCTCCGAAGCAGAACTGCTGACCACGCAGACCGAGCTGCCCGGCTGGCACGTCCGGGATGTCGTCGCGCACGTCATCGGTACCGAGCTGATGCTCAAGGGCGAGCCGGTGCCCGATGCCGACATCGACGTCTCGGAACTGGACCACGTGCACAACCCCATCGGCGCGATGAACGAATGCTGGGTCCGGTCGTTCGGCGCACTCTCGAGTGCCGAGCTGCTGGAAAGGTTCCGTGCCGTCACCGGCGATCGGCGGGCGACGCTGACCGCGATGTCGGACGAGGAGTGGAACACCCCGACGATGACGCCGGCCGGCCAGGACAGCGTGGGCCGGTTCATCCGGATCCGCACGTTCGATTCGTGGATGCACGAGCAGGACATCCGCGAGTCCGTCGCACGACCGGCGTCCGACGCGGCGTTGCAGAAGCCGGAAGCGCGGCTGTCGCTCGACGAGATCGAGACGATGATGGGGTTCGTCGTCGCCAAGCGCGGGGGAGCGCCGGACGGATCGCGCGTCGCGATCGAGCTGACGGGCCCCATGGCCCGCACGATTCGGGTCGCGGTCGACGGTCGCGCCGCGGTCGTGCCCGACTTCGGGGGAGCTGAGCCGAGCACGGTCATCCGGATGGACGGCTGGCAGTTCACGCGACTGTGCGGTGGACGCCCCCTAGGTGCCGTGCGGCCGGTCGTCATCGAGTTCGAGGGCGACGCCGAGGTCGGGAAGCGGATCGTCGAGAACCTCGGCTACGTCATCTGACCTGGTCGGACGCTGGAGCCGGATACTCGGTGGAAGTTGTCGGCGCGGCCGGTATGATGGAGTGTCCTACCGAAAGTCGGCGGGGGTGCGAGGGGCTGAACGGTTTCGACTTCGCGCATCGAATCAAGAGAAGCGTGCCGGTGCAGGCAACTGACCACCGTAAGCGTCGTTGTAAACCAATTAAGCGCCGATTCCAATCAGCGCGACTACGCCCTCGCTGCCTAAGTAGCGACCGCGTGTCTGTCAGACCGGGAACGCCCTCGGCCCGGACCCTGGCATCGACTAGAGGGAACCACCCACGGGTTCGGTCGCGGAACCTGTGGGGACATCAAACAGCGACTGGGATCGTCATCTCGGCTTGTTCGCGTGACCGGGAGATCCAAGTAGAGGCATAGCGAACTGCGCACGGAGAAGTCTTGAGGGAATGCCGTAGGACCCGGGTTCAATTCCCGGCAGCTCCACCGGAATAAAGCAGGCCAGGCCCTACAGGGCCTGGCCTGTTTTCTTTCCCGTCAACGTTGCGGCTGTATGTGCCGCTGTGGCGTCGTTGCACAAATGCGCCGGCAAGAACGACCCGGAGTTCGCTGTTCTTCTACCGGACTCTCGTGTGGCTGAGCTCGACCGTGGTGCCATCGCCCCGGTATCCCTCGATCGGCTGCAGCTCGTACCTGCCGGGGATGTCCCCGGTCTCGTAGTAGCTGAAGAACAGCTCGGCGGCTTCGTCGGCACCGAAAACCTGCGACCGGCTGATCACCTTCACGCCGTGCGCCAGCTGGATCGGGAGGTCCAGCGGCTCCGTGCCACTGCGCGGGTGACCGACTGTGTACCTGACCCAGTCGACTCCCCACTGCTGACCCCCAGGCTTACGGATCTCCAGAGTCATCGTGTTCGGGACGCCCGCGGCCTGGATGTACCGAGTCGGCAGCTCGCCCGTCTTCAGCATCTCGCTGTACGTCTTACCCGACGGGATAGAGGCTAGGCCGAGGCTCCACTGGTCGTCGCCGTTGAAGTTGTGCAGCGGGTTGGAGAACGTCGAAATATCCCGTCCCGCGGCGATTTCCGACACCAGGACGCCACCGTCGCAGGTGACGATGTGGGTGTATCCGCTCACCGTCTGACCCTATCCGCACGAAGCGTCGGTATAGGCCTCACGCCTCTTACCTTGTCCCGAACGCCGGTTTGTAGCACAGCCGTGTCCATCACTCCAAGGAGCCAATTATGGGTCGACAACCTCGGATTGCATCGCGACTGTCGCGATGAAGATCCGACGGTTTGCTCTCAATGCTTGCTCAAGGTGGAAGCGCCGCAACCGATCTGAGGAGTGATGAACACCCCTTCGGCCTGGACTGTGATGCCATCGATTGTTGCGATGTGTCCAACTGCAAAGGTTTTCATCCTTTCAATGCGGTCGATACGAGCTGCTATCCGGACGGGTCCGAGTGCGGTGCCCTTCTCGTACCGGATCGTCAGTGTTCCGGTGACCGCAGGTTGGCCTGGCTTATGGGCCGTTGCGCCTAGGACGTGGTCAAGGAGCAAGGCGCAGATTCCTCCATGAACGTGGCCGGCTGGACCTTCGTAAGCGGCGCCCAATGTGGTTTCGGCCCAGACTGTTCCGTCGTCGTCATGATGTACATCCAATGGGGGAGCGAGGGCATTGCGTAATCCAATAACCGCATTGCCCCAAGCGAGCGACGCCCCGCTGATCTCGTGCTGAACACCAAATGACCCGGGTGTGAGTACGCGGCTGAGTTCATCTGCCGCGGCATCGATTTTGGCCTGAGCCGACCCGATGGTCACAGCGTCGCATTGGCTGCGAATAGTGAAATCGACCAGCCGGCGGACCGAATCGGTGAGGGACTGATAGAGCGCTTCTTGCACATGGGCATTCTTCTCGGTCATCTGGCTAGCTCGCCGGATCCAGCCGCGCGGGACACGTAGACAAGGTGGTCTGCAACCGAGGGGGGCGGAGTAACACCTTGCGGCCGTGAGCTTCCGGCGGCCCAGTGAGGAAGCCAATGGGATGGTGACCGTCGTGGCCTGTAACGACCGCCATTCCGGTACCGGCATGGCGGAGCATGTACACCATCTCCTGGAGTCGTGGTGGGCGATTCGTGGGTCTCACCATGGCTTCGCCGAGTCTCATTGCTTTCCTCCGTCCCGCGTCTGGTCTCGGACCACTGTCAGCCGGCGTGTCATCGTCGAGCAATGCAAAATCCCGGTTAGCGGTCGAGGTGCGGAGTCTCGGCTGGCCCGATTGTTAACCTAAGGGTGTGGGAGAACCCGAGTCTTCAGATATGCCCTCGCTGCCCGCCATCAATTGGGCGTTGCTGGGGATGCTGTCGTACGAGCGGGAGCTGTCGGGTTATGACATCCGCAAGTGGATTCACTGGAGCATGCGCTTCTTTTTCGGCAGCCCCGCGTATAGCCAGATTTACGCTGAGCTGAAGAAGCTGGAGAAGCTTGGGCTGCTGAGTTCGCGAGTGGAGGGTACGGGGGCGCGTTACCGCCGGCTCTACAAGATCACCGATCAAGGGTTGGCCGCGGTCTCCCGGTGGGCCAAAGAGGCGCCGATCGAGCTTCCGACGTTGAAGCATCCAGCGATTCTGCGGGTCATGCTGGGCCATCTGAGTGATCCGGCCGCGCTTAAACAGCTTCTGCAGGAACACATTGCGCAGATCGACGAGATGCAACGTGAAGCCGCCAAGGAAGCGAAGTGGGCTGGCGCTGATCCAACGTGGGCGTACGCCAAACTTGCTTTGATTTGGGCCGACCGTTACTACACGTCTGAGCGGGAGCTTGCCCTGAACCTGATCAAGGATCTGGAAGAGGCGGAGGCAAGCCTGCCGAGCGCGAGCCAGGGCAGTGCCATCGCATGGCCCGATCTCACCTATTGGTACGAGATCGAACGCAGGGTTGCTGCCGAAGAGGCAGGTGACTGAGTCGCGGCTGTCTCACCGCGCCGGCGGGACCAGTCTCTTATGCGCGGCGTGCTGAGCGGCAATATGGCCGTAGACCAGACCTTGCGCGATGGTCGCGCCCGCGCCTGGGTATGTGCGGCCGAATGCGTTGGCAGCGGTGTTCCCTATCGCATACAGGCCATCGATAACGGTGCCGTTCTCGCGTAGGACACGCGCATGATCGTCGGCGATCAACCCTCCGCAGGTACCTAGATCGCTCAGCACCATTTTGACGGCGTAGAACGGACCCTTCAGCAATGGACGTAGGTTGGGGCTCGGCGTGACCGTGGGGTCGCCGTAGTAGCGGTCATAGGCGCTGCGGCCTCGGCCAAAGTCGGGGTCTTCGCCTGCGAACGCGTTCTCGTTGAACCGCTCGGCCGTCGTGCGGAAGTTGCCTGCCGGAACGTTGATTTGCGCAGCGAGATCGGTGAAATTCTCTGTTCGAAAAGCGATTCCGGCGTCATACCAGCTTTGGGGGATCGGCATGCGGGGGAACAGTTCCGCGGCGAAGACGTAGCTGTTGCGGTACTGCTGGTCGAACACGATCCACATTGCCTCGACGGGGTTGCTGGCAGCTTGTAGTTCCAGCACCCGCTGACCGAAGCTCATGTAGTCCGCCGATTCATTGGCGAAACGACGACCGCTTTGATCGACGATGAACGATCCAGGCAACGAACGCTCCGCCAGCATGACCGCGGGAGCCGCTCCCGGCAGCGGCGCCACTGCGGGAAACCACCACGACTGATCCATCAATGCGATACCGGCGCCGATGTCTTGGCCAACCCGGATGGCGTCGCCAGTGTTGGATCGTGCACCCAAGCTGAGATTGGGCCCGAGGGATTCAGCCTGGAACTTCCACCGCATGTCCATGTCGTGGTCGAATCCGCCCGCGGCAAGCACGACGCCGCGTCGGGCGGTGATCGTGAATGCGGCATCGGAATGTGTGACGTTGGCGCCGGTGACCTGGCCATGGTCGTCAGTGACGAGGCCAGTCAACGAAGTGTCAAGCCAGATGGGAACACCGGCGCGAATCGCCCCTGCGAACAGGCCGGCGGCCAAGGCCTGGCCGCCGGCGGCATAGCGTCGTCCCAGCGCCAGCCCTCCGACTCCTTGAGCGAGTCGCTTGATGACTGTCGTTAACCCTTTGCGTGGAACCCTGCTCATCAGGTTCAACCAGCGGTAGTCCGAGCCGGTCGTCGGCATCGGAATGCTGACTTCCATCACCCCGGGGCGCAGGTCCGCCAGGTACTCACCGAGAATCGCGGTGTTCAGCGGACGGCATTCGCAGGTGCGGCCGGCGGCTGAACCTCCCGGTGCCTCAGGGTGGTAGTCGGAGTAGTCCTTGGCCCAGAACAGCTTCATCGGCGTGGTTCGGCGCAGCATGTCGACCGTCGCCGGCAGGTGACGTAGATAAGCGGTCGAACGGTCCTGTGGGGCTGAGTCACCAACGACCGCATCGAGATAGGTGGTCGCCCGCTGCGCGGTATCGACGCCGCCGCACTCTTCGATGACGGGACTCGCGGGCAACCACAGGGCGCCGCCGGAACGGGCCGTTGAACCACCCACGTAGGAGGACTTTTCGATCACGAGTACCGACAAGCCCTGTTCACGTGCGGCCAGTGCGGCGGCGAGGCCGGTGCCGGACCCCACGACGAGAAGGTCGACTTCGGTGTCGGCGATGGCCAGACCAGCGGGGATCGTGGTGTGCGTCGAGTCGGTCACGGTCAACGACATTAAAGCTGCACAGACACATTTCTCGCCGGGAAATTCCTGTCAGCGGGAACGCCGATCTCGCTGCACACGGCTGGCGCAGTTCAATGATGTTGTCACCATGGCGATTTCACCGATTGAAGGACGGACCGAAACGATGACAGCCCAATCCGAAACCGACGACGTCCGGTTGATCGAAGCTGGCTCGGTGCCGACCAGGTTTGCCAGAGGCTGGCACTGCCTGGGCCTCATCCGTGATTTTGCCGACGGAAAGCCGCACCAGATCAACGCTTTCGGACAGAAGCTGGTGGTGTTCAGCGGCGAGGACGGCACCATCAGCGTCCTGGACGGATATTGCCGGCACATGGGTGGCGACCTGTCCCAGGGCACCGTCAAGGGAAACGAGATCGCGTGCCCCTTCCACGATTGGCGCTGGGGCGGGGACGGCCGGTGCAAGCTGGTTCCCTACGCGAAGCGCACCCCGCGGCTGGCCCGCACCGCAGCGTGGCCCACATTGCAACAGGACGGCATGCTGTTCGTCTGGAACGACCCCGAGCACAAAGAGCCGCCACAGGACGTGACCATCCCTCGCATCGAGGGCGCCACCAGCGACAGCTGGACCGACTGGCACTGGTACACCACGGTGGTGCACACCAACTGTCGCGAGATCATCGACAACGTCGTCGACATGGCGCACTTCTTCTACATTCACGGCTCGATGCCCACACACTTCAAGAACATCTTTGAAGGTCACGTCGCGACGCAGTACATGAAGAGCGCTGGGCGGCCCGATCTCAGCGACCCCGAGGAGGGCGTGACGATCCTCGGGACAACCTCCCTGGCCGCGTATCACGGGCCGTCATTCATGGTCGATGAGCTGACCTACCATTACGAGGATTTCGACCAGCGGACCGTGTTGATCAACTGCCACTATCCGATCGACGAGAATTCCTTCGCGCTGCAGTACGGCATCGTCGTGGAGAAGAATCCGTCGATGCCCGACGAGCTCGCCGTCGAGACTGCTGTCGCCCTGGGCGATTTCGTCAAGATGGGCTTCGAGCAGGACGTCGAGATCTGGCGCAGCAAGACCCGTATCGACAACCCACTGCTGGTTGAAGAAGACGGACCGGTGTACCAGCTGAGGCGTTGGTACGAGCAGTTCTACGTCGACGTCGCAGATGTCGCGCCGGACATGGTCGACCGGTTCGAATTCGAGCTGGATACGACGCGGCCCCGGGAAGCCTGGATGAAAGAGGTCGAGGCCAATGTGGCTGCGCGCGCCGCGATGTCCGATTCGATGAGGTGACGATGTCGGTCCGGTACGACAACCGCCTCGACGACATGCCGATGGTGCCGGTGGATTGCCTGCGGTGCGGAGCTGCCGTGCGGGTCCGCAAGAGCAGCTGGAGTCAGACCAGTGTGCAGTGGACCGGCACGGCCCTCGGACGTTGTGAAGAGCGCTGCACGGTAACACAATTGGCACCGTATGCAGATCGCAGCCTGTTCCTGGCATGCTCAGCGCTCAATGGAGCGATCGACGACGCGGTGCGTGCGGGAACGCTTCCGGTAGTCGACGGCGTTTGCTCGGACTGATGAAATGGGCTGCGCCGTGAGTCACGGCGCAGCCCAACGGTTTCTAGCTGGACACCGTTACGTCCATCAGTGGGAGCCGTTCCATCGCGGTGGCCCGTGGGTCCGGCGCAGCCGCCGCGGCCGCGTGGTTCTCTTCGCCTCGGGTGTAGGTCCACACGCAGAACGGTTCACCTTGGGCGAATTTGAAGTCCTTGGGCGGCAGGTTGATGGCCAGCTTGCAGCCGGGGAAGAACGGTGCCGAGATACGTTGCTCGAACGTGCAGTTCATCCAGGCGCGCGCCGGCGGATAGAGACCCTCGTCTGTGTACTTCTGCAGCACTTCGCAGCGACGCATGTTGAGCACGACGTGATCCGGGTTGTAGACGATGTACTCGCCGCCGTAGCCCAGCGTGCCATCGATGCTCAACACCGCCAGTTTCAGGAAGTCCACCACATGCACCGGGTCGATCTTGAGGACCTTCGCCAGCTTCGGGTACTGGTAGTCGATGATGAGCTGGTACATGTCGGGCAGCCCCAGCCATACCTCTTCTTCGGGGATGATCTTCGTCCATTGGTCGATGAGGTAGTTGTGCCCCTTGAGGTACTGATCCCAGTAGGTCTTGATCAGCCGGATCAGAGCAGGCTTCGTGAGGTCTTCAGACTGTACGTCGAACGGGATCACCTGGTATTGCGCGTCTTTCCAATCCCAACCGGGAGGAGCAATGAAACGTCCCATGGGCATGACCTGGCGCATCCCGGCCCGCGAGACCTGGGCGGTCACGTCCATCGCGGCGTTGATACCAACCTTCTCGGAATAGATCTTCACGTGCGCATACGGCATGAAGTTCAGAACATCCTCGAACACGCGTGCCAGACCGACCAGAAAGTCGCGGGAGAAGTCCTGGATGTTGCCGACCTTGCCCATGAAGTCGTGCGTGTAGTCGTCGTAGTTCAATTCCTCGGTCTCCGTGGTGGTTTCCTCGGTTTCGGCGGTCATGGTTCCTCCTCGGTGGGCTGTGCTGCATGAGCATCAATAGGCACGGGACGGGCAGCGGCCAACTGTTTCGCGGCCGGCGACGCGGCGGCATCCCGCTGTCAGATTCAGTAAACATGGCAGAATCTGACACATCTGACTGTAGTATTCGAGAGACGTGGATCACTGCAGGTTTCCCTGTCATCGGGATGCCAATCATGTTGTCGACGAAGGAAACACGATGAAGCGCCAAGCGCGGGAGAGGGGCACACGTGCGGGCTGAAGGCCGGCCGGCGACGTTGACGGAGCGCCGTGCCGAAGAGCTCCGATTGGATATCGCCATTGCCGCGCGTGACATTTTCCTCGCGGACGGATCGACGTCGGCGACGGTGGAGCGCATCTGCCAGGCCGTAGGTATCGCGCCGCGGACATTTCATCGGCATTTTCCGGTCAAAGAAGACGTCGTCATGCCGCTGTTCCGTCAGTTCGGCACGCTCAGCGTCGAGGTCTTGGCCGCCGCTCCGCGAGACGGCGATGTCGTCGACATCCTCGTGGAGGCATTCAGCACCGAGGTGCCCAAACGCGGACAGGTCGAGTTCGACCGCACGTTCATGGCGCTGGTGGTCGGTGCACCCCAGTATCGGTTGCGCTGGCTGGACTGGGGTCAAGAACTTGTCGGGCCGATCACCGAGTTTCTCGACACCCGGATCGGTCTGGACGATGATCCGATGACGCGGGAGTTACCGGCGCAGTTGATCATCCAGGCGTGTCGGCATGCCTATGTGCAGTGGGTCGAGCACGGCGACTTCGGTCGCCTGCGTTCGGTGCTGCGTACCGGTATGAGCATGGTTGTGGGGGCTTTGCCGGGCACTGAACCGAGAACTTGATTGGTGCCCGTCGGGTCGATACGGACTAGCGCGCCGCCGTCGACCCGGATTTCGGTGCCGGTGATGAATGCGCCGTCATCGGAGGCAACCATGGCGATCACCGCAGCCACGGCACTCGGATCGCCGAGGATCGGGTTGTCGCGGCCGTGGAGTAGCGGCGTCTGCTTGGCCCACAGCCCCAAGTCGTAGCCTTCGGGCATCTTCTCGAGTGTGGTGTTGGCCAACGCGGTAGAGACACCGCCTGGCTGGATGTTCACCGCACGCAGGCCCTGCTTCGAGTACTCCAGAGCCAGTGAGTGGGTGAAGCTCAGGACCGCGCCCTTACTGGCGGCGTAGGCCGCCATGTAAGGGTGAGCGAATGTCGCCGCGGTGGAGGTGAAGTTCACCACCACGCCTCGGCCCGACTCCAGCAGCGCCGGAAGCGCCTGACGTGTCATCAGGAAGGTACCGGTGAGATTGACGGCGAGCGTGCGGTTCCAGTCCGCCAACGTGGTCTCGTGGGTGTGCGAACAGGTCTGGATCGCCGCGACGTTGACGAGTACGTCGAGGCCACCCAAGTCGGCCACCGCACCGTCGACGGCAGCGATGACTGCATCCTCGTCCGAGATGTCGAGTGTCGCGGTGGTCAGGCGCTTGGCGGTGCCGGCGTTTTCCGCGGCGACAGCAGTGGCCGCCAGTCCGTCGGCGGCGATGTCGTAGGCGACAACGGTGGCGCCCTCATCGAGCAGCCGTGCGGTGGTGGCCGCGCCGATGCCGGACCCGGCCCCCGTCACGATGACGCGACGATCGGTGAAACGATCCATTTTCCAGTGCCTTTCGCGGTCTATGCGAGTTGGAATGCGCTGACAGGCGCGTCGTCCGGGTACGTCGTCGGGGTACCCAAGTCGTAGGCCGCGTTGAGTGCGCCGATGAACGCGGCATCGTGGAGGGGCTCACTGGGGACGTCGAGCTTGATGCCCTTGCTCTTGAGGTCATCGACCATCATGCCGATGGCGCGTTCGATCGTGATGTCGTCGGAGCCGTCCATGTTCTTCTTCAGTTCGTCGTAGTCGGAGAACACTTCGGCGGACCAGTGCACGAGGAACCTCAGCTCGTCGGTGTGATGCCGTCCGATGACGTCGTCACCGTTCTTGAGCAGCCATCGATCACGATCGGCCGGGTCGCCGGTGAACTCGGTGTCGAAGGACAGTCCGGCGGGAACCTGTTGCGCCAGAGGACCGTTGGCCTCGCCGCGGTGCATCATCATCTCGTTCTGCACGACCACACCCCGGTTGTTGATCGGCGGCAGTACCCGCCCGGGCGCCTTGAGTGGTCCGTCGGGCCAGTACGTGAATCCTGATTGTTCATCGAGGGAGAACCAGGTGATGACCTGGGCCATTTTGATCAGGTAATCGGTGAACAGCCCCGATTTGCCCATCACGCTGCACAGCCAGGTGGGTGCGTTCTCGTAGCGCACACCACGGAAGCTCGGGGAGTCCAGATGGCCGGGATCGCGGTTGGCGCATGGGCCATTGATGTTGAACAGCATTATCTGTGGCTTCGCGTACTGCGCGTTCCAGTAGCTCTTGGCGTGCTCGAGGAAGGCGCTGTTGTAGAAGCAGTCGTGCAGCTCGGGGTACAGGACGGCACCGTAATTGGCGAGATAGCCGCGGAACGTCGGAGTGAGAAACAGATCCAGAGACGGGGTGAACCCTTCTGGGAACGAACCGCTCATGGTCGCCATCAGCTCGTCCGCGGAGGCGAAGTGCTGCGCGATGATCAGCTTCCACGGGCCCCGGTCGTGCACAATGTCGAGCAGCCGCCGCCGCTGGTCGGGGGTGTAGACATCGGCGATCTCGCGCGGTGGCGCGGCAGGACGGAGGACGTCGGACAGCTCGCGTCGACGCTCATCGGTCAGCATGGTTTTCTCCTTCGGTGGTGAGTGTGTCGACTGTCGACGTTGGGGCAGAAGCGCTTTGAATGAGGGACCCGTTGGTGGATCGGCCAGTGGGGCAGGGGTGGGCGAACTTCGCGCGCACCAGCGCACCGACCTCGGCCATGGCGAGCCGGCCGCGTGCCGTCGCATCGGACCGCATCAAGAACCCGTGGTACATCCCGGGATAACGGGTGAGGGTGGTCTGCACTCCCGCCTCACGTAGTCGATTGGCGTAGCGCTCGCCCCAGTCCCGGATGGGGTCGCATTCGCCGGTGACCACGATTGCCTGCGGCAGGCCGCTCAGATCGGTCGCGTAGGCCGGCACCTGATAGTGCGAATGCGACTGGTCGCCACTGCGGTCGACCAGTTCGTGCATGTAGACGATGTCGTCGTGGCGCAGCATCGGTGCGTCGGGCATCGCAGTGATCGATGGTGCGCCCATGTCGCGATCCAGGCCGGGGTAGAGCAGGACCTGAACGGCTATCTGCGGCCCGGCATGGTCGCGCGCCGCCAAAGCCACTGCGGCAGCGAGTGATCCACCGGCACTGTCGCCGGCCACCCCCAACCGTCCGGCATCGATGTCGAGTTCGGCCGCATTGGCGGCGATCCATTCCGTCGCCGCGTAGGCGTCGTCGAACTGCGCGGGTGGTGGTGACTCCGGCGCCAGGCGGTACTCGACGGCTGCGACGGCGGCTCCGCTGGCGTGGGCCAGTGCTCGCGCCAACGGCTCGAACGAATGGTTGGAGCCCATGACGAGTCCGCCGCCGTGGAAGTAGACCAGGACGGGCAGACGTCCACCCGAGCTCGGTCGGTACAGGCGAACGGCCAGCGGGCCGGCAGGGCCGGGTGCGGTGAGGTTCTCTGTGCCGGCCATGGCCGGCATATCAGGCAGCGGCGCGGATTCGATACCGGCGCGGACGGCCGGCAGGCCTCGGGTCCGCATCGGTGCGATGTCTCCGAATGATGCGACCCGGGCGGCGGCATCGCGATCGAGTTGTGGTGTGGGCATCTCAGTTGTGGGTGGGGTCGAACCGGCGATGTTCGCGCAGTTGCGGCGGCTGCTGGCTGGTCAGTACGCGGGCACGTTCGGACATCGCCGCGCCGACGTAGTCCGGTTGGGTGATGAGATAGAAGCGTCCGTCGGCGGCCTGATCAAAGACCACCTGTGCGGCGGCGAGTGGGTCCATTGCGTCAGCCTTGATATCGAGCATGGCCGCGCGCTGCCCCTCTGCGGCATCGGTGTTCCCGGTGTCGACTCCGCCCGCGGATTCGAAGATGTTGGAAACGACGGCTCCCGGCAGGACGGCCTGGACGTGAATGTGATGCGCATGGCCTGCGGACTGCACCTCGAGATTCAGACATTCGGTCAGCGCCAGGACGGCATGCTTGCTCATGATGTAGGGCGCCTGCAGGGGAACCACGGCGACCCCGCCGATCGACGACAGATTCCACACCCACGCGGGCGCATCGGTGGACATCATTCGCGGCAGGAACGCGCGAATGCCATGGAATACGCCGTTGACGTTGACGTCGACGATCCGCTGCCAGTTGGCCAATGGCGTATCCCACAGGTAGCCGAACTGTTCGACCCCGGCGTTGTTGACCAGCAGCCGCACGGCCCCGAATTCGTCAAAGACCTTGTCGGCCAGCTGCTGTACCGCCGCGGCATCACGAACGTCGCAGACGGTATCGATTGCGGTTCCGCCGGCCGCGCAGATCTCGTCACGCAGAGCAGCGATGGCGGTGGCGTCGATGTCAGCCAACACCACCGTCATACCGAGCTGACTGGCGTGCCGCGCCAGGCCGGCGCCGATGCCGGCACCGGCGCCGGTGATGACGGCCACGCCACCGCCGAAGATCGCCCTAGCGGTCACGCGGGTTGCCCGTTGGCAGCCGCCGCCTTTGCGGCGTGCTCGGCGAACGGGATCGAGTTCTCGGCGTCCAGCACCACGGTCATCGAGGTGAACACCAACGCATCGCCCGCACGCCGAATGCCGACGTCGACGACGCCGCTCGACACCCCGAACGGGACGTTGTTGGTGATCTGGTTGACGTACAGATAGAACCGCACCGTCGTGATCGCACCCTCGGTTCCGGTACGGAAGACGTTGGTCGCGTGGTGGCGGCACGGGTACGGGTTCTCGTTGCGGTGCTCGGTGAGCCAGGCGAGAGTCTCTGCGCCACCGTGCAATTCAGCTGCCAGCAGATGCTCGAATGGGCAGTTTCCGGAATCCGAACGGCTCAGATACTCCATCTCGTCGCCGATCCGAGCCGCCACCTCGGCGAAGTTTCCCTGGTCGTAGTGAAACCAGAATTCGGCAATGAATTCTTGGGCCTCAGGCAAGCTGATCGAGTTGCTCATACCGGTCAGTCAACTCGTCGGAGTTGTTCGTCACAGCGCCCGTGACCGGTCACCGGAATAATCCCGAAAGCTACCCGGTGCCGGTGATCAACGCCCACATGCCGGTGCGGCCTGCTTCTGCTGCTGCGGCGGCGACCTTCCGGTCCCAGAAGTGCACAGAACCGTTCTCTGAGCGCCACGCCAGGGCCGCGCGGGTCCATTCGTGCAGGCGGTGTTCGCGTGTCGTCCCGATCGCACCGTGCACCTGGTGCGCATTACGTGTCACGGCCGACGCCGCATGCCCAGCGCAGGACCGTGCGACTGCGATCTGGAAGTCGAGACGGTTTGTCAGCCACCCTGTTTCGAGTGCGGTGTTCAGTGCCGCCTCAGTAGCCGAGCGGGCAACGGCAGCCTCGGCAGCGGCGTCTGCGATCAGGTTGTGGATCGCCTGGAACTTGGCGAGTGGACGGCCGAACTGGATGCGCGACATCACGTGGTCAACCGATGCCGCGATCGCGCCATCCAGTGCGGCACAAACCTGAATGGCTCGAACCAGAGCGGCTTTACGCTTCAGTTGGGCAACCAAATCGGGCGCTACCGCATGTCCTGACCAGCCGGCCGCGTCGACGCCGACGGTGTCACGCGGTTCGCCGATCAGGTTGTGTCCCGGGGCAATGGTGATTTCCGTGGCGTCGACGTCGGCGACACGGTAGCCGTCGTCGCCGTGCCAGACCGTGACGATCCGGTCGACCGAGCCGGCCCAGGGGGTCGGTGCCCGAGGTGCACCGGGTTGCGGCACCACGTGGATCGTGCGGAGCGCGTCGTCGACTTCGTGGCCGACGGCCTCCAGCAGCCAGCATGCCAAGAGGTCGTGTTCGGCCAACGGCAGCCGTACCCCGTGCCGTACAGCGGCGGTGAGTAATTCAGCCGATTCGCGCCAGCTCGCGCCGCTGCCGCCGGATTGTTCCGAACCGGTCAGCCGCACCAGCCCGAGCTCATCGAGTCGTCGCCACAGTGCGCGGTCACAGTCGACTCGTGCCTCCGCCGGCCCAGGATCGTGGGACAGCCGGTAGTCGGCAAAGACGGCGTCCATCATGTCGATCAGATCGCCATCGACCGGCGACGTGCTTGTCATCGATCCGGTTGCGTTCATCGCAGCCCCAATCCCCGCGCGATGACTCCGCGCAGTACTTCGTTGGTTCCGCCGCGCAGGGTGAATCCCGGGCGCTGGTCGACAGCGTGGGACACCAGATCGGCCCACGACGAGTCGACCGCGCGTTCGTCACCGGTGCGCAGATCGGCGTAGTCGGCGATATCGCCCTCGACCGTGGTGCCGAGGACCTTGACCACGGCCGCGGAGACATCGGCGGCCTCGCCGCGTTGTAGGGCGTCTGCCACCGCCGTCGAGGTGTGATGCAGGCCGGCGACACGTGCCACCAATCGGCCGATCTCGACATCGCACGAAACATCCTGTGGAGCAGCCTGTTCGAGTGCAACGCCCAGGAGTGGAAACGTCGAGAGGAACCGTTCCGGGCCACTTCTCTCGAAGCTCAACTCGGAGGTCACCTGGCTCCAACCCTGCCCGATTTCCCCGAAGACCCGGGAGTCGGGCACGAACACCTCATCGAGAATCACCTCATTGAAGTGGTGCCCGCCGTTCATCGAGATGATGGGCCGAACGTCGACGCCCTCGGCGGCGAAGTCGACGATGAACTGGCTGAGCCCAGCGTGCCGATGTGCCGTGTCCACCGGTGCGGTGCGGGCCAAGACGATGAACGCGTGGGCGCGGTGCGCCCCCGAGGTCCATACCTTGGTCCCCGTTATCGCCCAGCCCCCGTCGACACGGACGGCCCGCGTGCGCACGCTCGCCAGATCTGATCCGGAGTCGGGCTCGCTCATTCCGATGCCGAAGAAGCACTCACCACGGACGATGCGCGGCAGGTACTCGTGCTTCTGTTCTTCGGTGCCGTACTTGAGAAGCGACGGCACAATCTGGCGGTCGGCGATCCAATGGGCGGCCACCGGTGCACCGGCGGCCAGTAGTTCCTCGGTGACGACGAAGCGGTCGTGAAACGAACGGCCGTGCCCGCCATAACGTTCGGGAACCGTCATACCCAACCAGCCTTGTCGGGCCAGCGACCGGGTGAAGGTCTCGTCCCAGCCGCACAACCACGCGTCGACCGACGGCGTGAAGGCACCTACAGCCAATTGCTCGGCCAGGAACGCCCGGACCTGGCCGCGCAACGCGTCAGCAGCTGGGTTCGAGCTGCTCGCCGGCGGCACCAGTCGTCTCAGGGTCGGCGTCATGAGGTCTTCCACTTCGCGATGCGCTCGTGGTGCGCCGTGTCATGGTGGGCCAGCGGTTGCATGGCTGCGGCCATGCTGAGAGTGGATTCCAATGTGCCGGTGATCGATTCCTGAAGCAGCCGTTTGGCCATGCGCAGCGCATGCGGGGGATTGGCGGCGATACGTTCGGCGAGCCCGTGCGCGTCCGCGAGCAGATCGTCATGGGCCACGACGCGGCTGACCAGCCCCCACTCCAGCGCGGTGGCGGCATCGATGCGGTCGCCGGTGAAGGTGAGCTCGGCGGCACGGGAGTACCCGATGGCCCGCGGCAGAAACCAGGTCCCGCCGTCGCCGGGAATCAAGCCGAGTTGTACGAAACTTTCTGCGAACGATGCGCGCTCCGAGGCGATGCGGATGTCACACATCATCGCCAGATCGCAGCCGGCGCCGATCGCCGCCCCGTTCACCGCCGCGATGATGGGGACTTCGAGCCGACTCATCGCGCGTGGGATGCGTTGGATGCCATCGATGTAGGCACGTCGTTGGTCGATGGGTTCGAGGCCGAACATGCCGTCGCGGTCGGCCATCTCCTTGACGTTGCCGCCGGCGGAAAAGATCTTGCCGCTGCCCGTGAGGACGATCGCCCGAACTGCGTTGTCGCGGTTCGCTGCATCGATATTCGCTTCGAACTCGGCGACCACATCCGGGCCGGATATCGCGTTACCCGCCTCCGGAAGGTTGATCGTCCAGAGCTGGACCGAGCCGCTGGTGCTGACGTCGACAGGCGCTTTCACGGCCGCTCGCTGAGCTGAAGGGACTTCGTTTGCAGGTACTCCTCGAAACCGAATCGCCCGAGTTCACGGCCGATTCCCGACTTCTTGTAGCCACCGAATGGCGCTGCGGGGTTGTAGGAGCCGCCGTTGATGTCGACCTGTCCGGTCTGAATCTGACGGGCGAACGCGATCGCCGTGTCGTCGTCGGCGGCCCACACCGCCCCCGACAGGCCGTAGGGGGTGCCGTTGGCGATGCGCAGGGCATCGTCTGCGTCGGTGTAGGGGATTACTGCCAACACGGGTCCGAAAACTTCTTCCTGTCCGAGTTCAGATTCCGGGTCGACGTCAGCGAATACCGTTGGTGCCAGGAAGAACCCGACGTCGCGCACCCGCTCGGAGCCGCCGGTCAGCAGGCGTGCGCCATCACGCTGCGCGCGGTCGATGAATCCGCGCACCGTGTCGAACTGGGACCGCGAGGCGGACGGGCCGATCCGGGTGCCGGGGTCCCACGGGTCGCCGACGGTATAGCGGCTCACGGCCGATTCGATCAGTTCGAGCGCCTCGCCGTAGCGCGCCTGCGGCACAAGCATTCTCGTCCATGCCATGCAGGTCTGGCCGCCGTTGAGGAACGCGTTGCCGACGCCGACTTTGACCGCGGTGGCCAGGTCGGCGCCGTCGAGGATGACGTTTGCCGATTTTCCGCCGAGCTCGAGGGCCACCTTCTTGACCGACTGGCCAGCCAGCCCGCCGACACGGGATCCCACACCGGTTGACCCGGTGAAGGACACGAAGTCGACATCCGGGTGACTGGCGAGGCGCTCACCGATCACCCGTCCAGGGCCGGAGACGAGGTTGATCACCCCGGGCGGCAGGCCCGCTTCCTCGCAGGCTTCGATGAACGCGAACACCGACAGCGGTGCCTCGTTGCTCGGTTTGAGCACGACGGTGCAGCCCGCGGCGATGGCCGGAAGCACCTTGGCTACCACCTGGTACAGCGGATAGTTCCACGGGGTGATGGCGCCGACAACTCCGTAGGGCTCGCGCAGTACCAGCGAATTGCCCACGCGCTCTTCGAAATCGAACCTGTCCAAGACGTCGGCAAAACCGTTGGCAACAGCGAGCGGTACCTGCGTTTGCACCGTCTGCGCGATTCGTACCGGGGCGCCCATCTCTGCCGTGATGAGGTTGGCGATATCGGGCAGGCGCTTCTCCATCGCATCGATCACCCGGCGCAGCCGCTGCCGCCGCTCTTGGACGGTGATCGCCGGATCGAAGGCGCGGCGTGCTGCGGCGACCGCCGCGTCGACATCGGCTTCATCGCCGCCCGGGACATGGCCGATCACCGCTTCGGTGGCCGGGTCGACGACGTCGATGACACCGCTGCCGTAGGGCGCCACCCAGTGGCCGTCGATGAACAGCTCGGAACGTTGGTGACTGTGCATATTCGTCCTTTGCGAACTACGGGGTGATGCTGGCACGGATGTCGCGCTTGCCGTCCGCCGCGGCGAAGGCGTCATTGATGTCGTCGAGCGAGTACGTCGTTGCGGCGAGCCGGTCGAAGGGCAGTTCGTGTTGGTGGCGGTCCAGGAATGTCAGGGCGCGAGACAGCACTGCCGGGTCGTACAGCGAAACGCCGACCATGGTCTTGTTGCTGAACACGAATCGCGAGGGGTCGAACGCGAACGTCTGGCCCGCGTTGATGTTGCCGATCTCGACGTAGCGGCCGAACTGCCCCAGCATCTGCAGGCCCTCGTCGATCGCCGAGGGGTGCCCGACGACTTCGACGACGACGTCGGCACCGTGTCCGTCGGTGAGCGCACGAACGGCCTTGGCCCGGTCCCTGGGCGTCGCGACCTGGTTCAGATCCAGCACGGTGTCGGCACCGAAGGCGGCCGCCAACTCCAGCCGTTCGGCGATGCCGTCGATCGCGATCACGTTCGCGGCCCCGCGCGCTTTGGCGACCGCGATCGCATAGAGGCCCAACGCTCCGGCCCCTTGCACCACGACGTGTTCACCGAGCTGAAGGTCGACGCGTTCGAGCCCGTACATCACCTGGGACAGAGCACAGTTGGCGCCTGCCGCGATGTCGTCGCCGACACTGTCCGGAACGGTGTAGACGACGGCGCCGGCCGGCAGCAGGTAGTAATCGCCGTAGCCGCCGACGAAATATGGTGGCTCGTCGGCCCGGCCCAGCATGGCCATCTTGAGCTTGAGGCAGCCGTTTCGTCGCCCGGCAAGGCAATCGCGGCAGCTGTGGCAGCTGTAGAAGTAGGGGAACACCACTCGGGTGCCGGTCTGCAACGGCTTGCCGTTCGAGTCGGCGGCGACACCGTCACCCAGGGCCTCGACAGCCCCGACCATCTCGTGCCCCAGCACCGTTGGCAGTTGCCCGCCGAGACCTCGGGTTGCGAACGTGCCGTGCCAGGCGTGTACGTCCGACCCGCAGATGTTGGCGCGGGTCACGCGGACCAGGATTTCGCCCGGCCGGACCTCTGGCAGAGTGACGGTTTCGATCTGAAATGGCTTGCCGGGCTCGTCGAATCGCGCGATGCGACCTTTGTACATGTGTTGTGTTCCTTCAGTTTTGCGCGAATTCGGGGCTGAATTCTTCACGCAGTCGGCGTTTGAGCAATTTGCCGCTGGGGTTCTTCGGGAGGGAATCGACGAAGAACACCCGTTTGGGGGTCTTGAAGCCTGCGAGATGACCACGGCAGTGGGTGAGGACTTCGTCTTCGGTCAGCGTCATGCCGGCGCGGGGGACCACGGCGGCGACCACAGCTTCGACCCACAGCGGGTGCGCCAACCCGAAGACGGCGGCTTCTTCGATACTGTTGTGCAGGTAGAGAATTTCTTCCACTTCGCGGCTGGCGACATTCTCCCCGCCGGTCTTGATCATGTCCTTCTTGCGGTCCACCACGTGCAAGAGGCCGTGCTCGTCGTAGAAGCCGAGATCACCGGAATGGAACCAACCGCCGGCGAACGCCTCCGCGGTCTTGTCCACGTCGTCGAGGTAGCCCAGCATCAAATGTGAACTGCGGTGAGCTATCTCGCCGACGGTTCCCGGCGGTACGGGCGTGCTGGTCTCATCGAGGATGGTGGTTTCGACATTGACCACCGGTCGGCCCGCCGATCCGGCGTGGGTGTCCTGTTCCTCCGGTCCGAGCGCCGAGGCGAGAGGCGCCATCTCGGTCTGGCCGTAGAAGTTCCACAAGCGCAGAACCGGCAACCGGCGGCGCAACTCGTGCAGGATTTCGGTCGGCATCGGTGAGGCGCCGTAGTACCCCTTGCACAGGCTGGACAGGTCGACCTGGTCGAAGACGGGGCTACGCAGCAGACTGATCCACACCGTGGGCGGCGCAAAGTAACTGGTGGCGTGGTGGCGCTCGATGGCGTGAAGTACCAGTTCGGGTTCGGGGCGGGGCAGGATGATGCTTGTCGCGCCGAGATAGATTGCCGTGGCCAGGAAGTTGTCCAGCTGTGCGCAGTGGTACAGCGGCAGGGAATGGATGACGACGTCCTCGCCGGACATCGAGCCGGCGACGATGGTGCTGATGTACTGCCACATCAGGCTGCGGCTGCTGTGCATCACCCCCTTGGGCCGCGACTCGGTGCCGCTCGTGTACATCACCCGGACCAGCTGTTCGTCGCCGAGAAGATGGTCCGGGGCAGTGCTCGCGGTCGCGAGCCAATCGGCGAAATCTGGCCAGCCAGAAGGGCATTGCTGCCCGGGCGGAACCAGTGCTGCCGTGGCGCGCACGGCGGTGCCGAGGCGCAACGCGTCCTCCGCGACCGGCGCCAGGTCCGCTTCGACGATGAGCCCGGCAGCATTGCTGTGCGCCAGGATGTAGGTGATCTCTTCGGCGGTGAGCATGAAATTGATCGGGACCAGAACCACGCCGGCACGGGCCGAGGCGAATGTCAGTACCGCGTACTGCCAGCAGTTCCGTGACAACAACGCAAGCCGGTCTCCGGCCCGAAGACCGTTGTCGCACAACGCTGCAGCGGCGCGGTCGACCAAGTGGTCGAACTCGGCGAAACTCAGTGTCACCTCGCCGTCGACGATCGCTGTCTTGTTCGGCTGTCTGCGCGCCGACCGGCGTGGAATGTCGGCGAGACTGTGGCTGCGGGCCCGGGCGATGACGGTGTCCAGGTCATCAGAATCCATGCGGTGAAACGTATGTAGCGCACCGGGTTGCTCGCAGGATCGTATCCCGCTCAGAGGTCAAAGCAGCGGCGGCGCCGGGTCGTTCCCTTCGATACTCGATTGCATGACCGCCGCGACCGAATCGTCCTCACCTGTAGCCAGCGCTCCTGACCCTGACGCCCTGCGTGCACACCTGATGCAGGCAGACCCCGGTGTCTTGGTTGCGGTGCTGGCACAGATGACCGGTGATGCATCGGTCGTCGATCGGTACGCTCCCAAGATCGATCACGTGCCGGACCCGCCGGAGCGGGCGGGGACCACCGATCCCGAGACCATGCACGCGCTGGTCGGCGAGATCAGCGCTGCGCTCGTCGACTTCCGGCCCGAGGACGCGGCCGGCGCAGATCGCGATTTGTTCACCCGGGTGCTGCCGCTGGCGGTGGGCGGTCCGGTCGATGACGAATTCGTCGACCTGCTGATCGAACAGGGTGGTTTCCGCCCGTCGCAACCGACGCTGCCGCGCACGGTGCCGATTCCCCAGACCACCTCCATGGCCATCATCGGGGCCGGGTTGGCCGGCATCGCGGTAGCGCTGGCGGCTGCCGAGGAAGGCGTCCAGTTTCAGATTTTCGACCGCAACAGCGAAGTCGGGGGTACCTGGCTGACCACCACGTACCCGGGCATCGGCGTCGACACCCCGTCGGCCTACTACTCGCTGTCGCGAGAAGTGAACCCGGAGTGGTCCAGCTACTACCCGCAGGGCGCCGAGTACCAGGCGTATCTCGTCGCGCTCGCAGACAAGCACGAGCTGCGCAAGCACATCCGGTTCGGCACCGAGGTCGAGGCACTACGGTGGGATGAAGAGCGTCAGCAGTGGCAGATTCATTCGCGCGGGGCCGACGGAAGCACGACGGTCGACCATGCCAGTGTCGTCGTGACCGCGGCCGGCTACCTGAATCGTCCGCGCTTTCCCGATCTGCCGGGCCGGGAGAGCTTCGGCGGCATCAGCATCCACTCGGCGCAGTGGGATCCCGCGCTGGACCTGACGGGCAAGAAAGTGGCGATCATCGGGGCCGGCTGCACGGCGGTGCAGATCGTCGATGCCTGCGTCGACCAGGTCGAACACCTCACCGTGTTCCAGCGGCAGCCACATTGGGTCGCCCCACGCAAGCGGCTCTCCGACGACGTCCCCGAACATCGCCGCTACCTGGGGCGAGTGCTGCCGTTCTACGCCAAGTGGAATCGGATCAAGTCGTACTGGGCCACCGCCGACAACAACTACCCGGTGATCCTGCAGGATCCGGCGTGGTCCAAGGACCATCTGTCGATCTCGCCCGCCAACGACGTGTTGCTGCAGATGTGCACGAACTACATCGACCAGATGTTCGGCGCCGGAACAGAATTGGCACGCAAAGTCACGCCCGATTTCGCCCCGTACGGCAAGCGGATCATCCGCGACCCCGGCGGCTACTACGCCGCGTTGACCCGTGCTCACGTCGACGTCGAAGCCAGCGAGCCGGCCGCGGTGAACGCCGATGGGATTGTCACGCACGACGGCCGACAGATCGACCTCGACGTCATCATCTACGCCACCGGCTACCACCTGGACTTCCTGTCGACGATCGACATCCGCGGTCGCGACGGCCGGGCGCTGTCCGCTGAGTGGGGCGACAGCCCGCGTGCCTACCGCGGCGGCACGGTGCCGGGCTTTCCCAACCTGTTCATCACGTCAGCACCCAACTACAGCCCAGGACACGGCGCGGGCGCCAACTTCTCGATGGAGGTGCTGGCGCACTACATCATCGAGTGTCTGCAGCTGATGGCGCTGCGCGGCGTGCAGACCATGGAGGTCACGCGCACCGCGTACGACGACTACGTCGAGGGCATCGACGAGACGATGCGCGGGACCGTGTGGTGCCATACGCCCAACGCCCACACCTACTATCGCTCCGATTCGGGTCGCGTCGTCGTGGCGACCCCGTATCGCCTGGTCGACCTGTGGCGTCAGCACCGGGCACCCATCGAGGAAGACTTCATCCTGCAATGACACAGCTTTTGACCGGCAAGACCGCACTCGTGACGGGCAGTAGCCGGGGGATCGGACGTGCGATCGCACAGCGGCTGGCGGCCGAAGGCGCCACGGTCGCGGTCACCGCGCGCGGACATGGTCCGTCAGCGTCGGTGCGCGCCGGCGTGAGTGCGGTGATCCCGGGCAGCATTCAGGAAACCGTGCGGCTCATCGAAGATGCCGGTGGTTCGGCGTTCGGGGTGCCGGCGGATCTCGAAGACCCCGACGCTCGTGACGGTCTTGTCGAGGCGGTCTTGGAACGGACCGGGCGCATCGACGTCTTGGTCAACAATGCCGGTTTCGCCGACTATGCCGTGGTCGAGGACATGCCGATGGCAACCTTCGACCGGACAATCGACCACTACCTGCGCATCCCGTTCGCCCTGACGAAAGCCGTTGTGCCGCACATGCGGAGTGCCGGCGCGGGTTGGATCGTCAACATCGGCTCGGTTACCGGGGTTGCCCCGGCGCGTCCGTATCGGGACTACAACAAGACGGCCGGCGATGTCATCTACGCATCGTGTAAGGCGGCGCTGCACCGGTTCACGCAAGGGGCGGCAGCCGAATTGGTCGATGCGAACATCGCGGTCAACTGTGTGGGTCCGTCGACAGCGGTGCGCACCCCGGGCGCCGCTGCGCTGATCCCCGATGCGTTCCCCACTGAGCCGGTTGAGTATCTCGCGGAGACGGTGCTGGCCATGTGTCACGCGCCCGCGGCGGAGCGCACGGGCCTGGTGGCGTTCAGTCTGCACTACCCATGGTCTCAACAGTTGCCGGTGCACACGCTGGACGGCGGCGCGGTTCTGCCGCCGCTGCAACCGCCGGCCACGGCCAATCCGAACATCCTGCCCGCCGGGGTCTAGCCGGTTCTATCCGCCCAGCACCGGCGTGGTCAGCTCACAGAAGCTGTGGCACAAGCGATCTCGGATGATCACGTCGGTGGTTTCCGGGTCGAACCAGCGATCGACGACCGCCCAATGGATAGGGTGCATCAGGTAGGGCCCCATCAAACCGTCGACGTCGGTGAATTCCTGCTCGAACACGTGCGTCCACGGGCTGGTACCGATGGCGGTGTCGACGCGACTGAGCTGCCACGCGGCGATGGTCGACACATACCGGGGCATCGAAGCCAATTCGCGTTCGAAGTCGGCAACGGTGTTGTCGTCGACGTCGGGATCGACGCGCAGCAGTAGCGCTCGGTACACGGTGCCGGTGCCACTGCGTGTCGGGGTGCCACGGTAGGTCGCGCCGTTGACGTGGGTGATCGCCGGATCGGCCAGAGCGCTGTCGAAAGTGCTTTGTTGCCAGGAAGTCTGGTCTGCGAAACGCAGATGGACCAGGATGTCGCCACCATTGCGCGAGCCCGGCAGCGTCGGTTCGACCACGTACGCGAGTGCGCCGCTGTCGCGGGCTGCCGCGCGCAGGTGCTCCAGGACTCGTGCGCGGTCGGATTCGTCGACGTCGATCAAACGGGTCACGCCGACGGTGCTGCCCGCCGCGGGCACCCGTGGTTGCAGTGCCACGACATCCCCTGCGGGGGAGACGTTTTCAGGAGACGCGGCCACGCTGCGGTTGCGCTCCACAATGAGGCCGGCCACGCTGTCCCACCACTGCGCCAGTGCTGGATCCCCGCGGCCTTGCCACGTCATCTGCCACCACGCCTGTGGGCTGGGCAGGGACCAGGTGATGGTGACGACGTTGGTTCGGTCGTCGAACCAGATCGGTGGGCTGACGAGGATGTCCCACATCGTCATGCCCCGTTCGATGGCGCCGGGGGCGTAGCCGGCGAGGTAGGCGTCGATGAACTTCTGGGCACACCCGGGGGCGGTGACCACCCGGTCGATGACGAACACTTCGTCCATGAGTAGAGACTATGGGCCGGTGGTATCCCGCGGTCCGCCCGTTCCCGGTTACCGGGAACGGATCTTTGCTCCCCGATGGTGGGCGGCAATGGTGAACCCATGGGCGACAATCCTTTTGAACCTGCGCAGTTGGGGCCGGTGGTGCTGCGGAACCGAATCATCAAAGCGGCGACCTCTGAGGGGCGCTCGCCCGACGGTGCGGTCACCGATGATTTGATCGCCTTTCACCGTGCCTTCGCCGACGGTGGCGTGGGCATGACGACCGTCGCGTACTGCTGCGTCTCTCCCGAAGCTGCCAGCGCGCCAGGGCAGATTGTCATGAGTGCGACCACGTTGCCGGGCCTGCGCAGGCTTACCGATGCCGTGCATGAGACTGGAGCGGCGATTTCGGCGCAGCTCGGCCACGCCGGGGTGGTGGCGCCGAAGAAACTCACCGGTGTCACGGCGGTGGCGCCGAGCAGGTTCATCAACCCGACGTCTTTCGCGTACTGCCGGGCAATCAGCGTTGCGGAAATCCAGGCTGTCATCAGGCAATTCGGGGCGGCCGCCCAGATCGCGGTGGACGCCGGATTCGACGCGGTCGAGCTTCATTTCGGGCATCTGTACCTGCCCAGCTCATTCCTGAGTCCACTCATCAACCGCCGCACCGATGGCTACGGCGGATCGATCGACAATCGGTCGCGGCTGGTTCGCGAGATCGCTCAACACGTGCGGACGGTTGTCGGCGGCCAGGTCGCGGTGATCGCCAAGCTGGACATGGATGACGGTCTGCCCGGCAGCATCTGGATCGACGAAGCACTGCGCACGGCACAACTCCTCGACGCCGACGCCACCCTTGACGCCATCGAGCTGACGCAAGGTTCCTCGGTCTACAAACCGATGTATCTGTTCCGCGGCGATGTGCCGGCCAAGGAGTTCTCGAAAGTGATGCCCGCCGCGCTGCGCCCCGCCATTCGACTGTTCGGCAAGCAGGCGATGGGCATGTACCCCTACCGGGACTTGTACATGCTCGACGCCGCCCGACAATTCGTCCCGCTGATGAAGAACACCAAACTCGTTCTGTTGGGCGGCATCACCAACCGCGAACATATCGAGACCGGCATGCGGGAAGGGTTCGACTTCTTCGCGATGGGGCGGGCGCTACTTCGTGAACCCGACCGGGTGAACACCATGATCACGGAGCCGGATTCACGCAGCCGTTGCACCCACAACAACAAGTGCATGGTGACCGTGTTCGGGCGCACCCATTGCGTCCTCGACCCCGACCAACGCTACGGTGTCGCCCAGCGGCTCACTGACGACCGGCGGTGAACTGCCTGCAGCGACCGGGAACCACCTTGGTGCGGGCCGAATTCGATGTTGCGCCAGATGCGGGACGCGGTGATCCGCACCGGTGCGGCCAGCCGCTGATCCAGCGTGATCCGGTCGATCGGCCCGCACACCGATACCGCCGCGAGCGGTTGACCGGGCAGTCCGATGGCTGCCGCCACGCAGCCGATCCCCAGTAGCGATTCCTCGCGGTCGAATGCCACACCACGTTCGCGGGTCTTCGTCAGTTCGGCCGCCAATTGCTGGGCGCCGGTGATCGAGAAACGAGTCTGGCGCCTGCTGAAATCGACTTCCGTGCAGTCGCTTTCGGCAAGGATGGCCTTTCCCAGCGCAGTACAGTGCGCCGGTACGCGATTGCCGACCGAGGTGTGGACGAGATCGGACAGGTGATCGCCGATTCTCTCGAGACAGATGACATCGGAGCCGTCGAGGACGGCCAGATGTACCACCAAGCCCGTGGCCCGCTGCAGACTGCGCAGGAGCGGAAGCGCGGCCTGGTGAATGCGGCCCTGATGCACGGCCAGCGACCCCAGCTCGACCAAGCGGGTCCCGAGTTCGTAGTCGAAACCTTCCCGTCGAAGCCAGCGCAGGTGCACGAGTCGCTCGAGCATGCGGTGCACCGATGAACGCGGAAGACCGGTGCGGTGCACGATCTGCACCATCGTCAGCGGTGTCTTGCCGTCGAAGGCATCCAGCACCAGGGACATCCGGTCAATGGCGGCGATCGGCGTTTCACCGCGGTTCACGACGGTCGTTGTCATGAGGCGCTCCCAGAGGTTGATAGTCAAAAAAGGACTATAACTATTTTTACCATACGGTGTGCGCGCTGTCACACTGCGGTTTGAGTTCGAAGGATGCCCGCTCAGCGGATATTCGTCACATCCCGGGCCCGTTGCCCCGTAACTTCTTGCTGGTAAAGAGATCGCAGCCACGTCGGCCGGCGCTGCCGCTGGCGTCGATCAGGCAGGCGCGTCGGCAAGGGCAGGTATGAAATCAATCATCACGGCCATGGCGTTGGTCGCCACGGCATGGGCGTCGATGCCGCTGGCGCACGCGGATATCCGCCCCGGGAACTTCGAACTGAGAATCTCTGGCCGGCACGACTTTCACACCTGGCTATGGGCGCTGTCGAGTTGTCAGGGCGACTGCGTTCACGTCCAGGCGATTCCACAACCGGTGGCCAGAGCTTTTCCGTACCAGGGCGACGCACTACTGCACGACGGACGGTTCACGCTCACCGTTGATGTGCCGGATGGATTGCGTTGCGGGGATGTCTATTACGGCCCGGTGATACCGACCCGGGATACCTACTCGTGGGATGCAAGCACGATGTCGGGGACGCTCTCGTCAGCGTTCGCCACCGGCTGCGACGGATCGCCCGCCGGGACATTGACGTATCCGTTCGACCTCGTCCAGATGTAGGTCGGGAGCTGCTACGCGCGGGCCGCGGCGCGGCCGGCGCGGGCCGCCTCGACCGCGGCTGCCGCGCCGGCCACGCCAAACCCGGCGATCACGACGTCGGCCTCGTCGGCCCACTCGGTGATCGAGTCAGCTGGGATCGGCCGGATATCGTCGGTGGCGTTCATGGGCGCATCGCCGCCGGGAGGTCCGACACCCACTGGTGGCCCCAGTAGCTGTCGGCAGTGATTTCCTCTGCCGTGTAATAGGTTTCGTCGACTCTCATGCCCTCGGTGCCGAACTCGATGTCCCAGTCGCCGGGAGCGCGCACGTAGAAGGACACCATCTTGTCGTTGGTGTGGCGGCCGAGGGTGGACGAGAGCTGGAAGCCTTCGGCATTGACCCGGTCGAGGGCCTGACCCACGGCGTCGAGGGTTTCGACCTCGACCATCAGGTGAATGAGGCCGGGATCGCGCAGGTTCTGCGCGGGGCAGATCGCCAGACTGTGGTGACGCTCGTTGACGCCCATGAACCGAACCCGGACGGGTCCGAACTCTGGTGGCACCGGGACACGGAACGCGCCACGGGACTTGAATCCCAGGACTTCGGTGTAAAACTCGAACAAGCCGTCGACGTCGAGCGCGGGGAGCACGACGTGTCCCAGGCCCTGGTTGCCAGTGACGAACTTCGCGCCGTGCGGCGTGATGACGGGGGAGTGTTCGAGGACGGGGCCGTGAAACACCTCGAGTGCGGTACCGGCGGGGTCCTCGAAAGCGATGACTTCTTCGACGCGTCGGGCATCGGCGTCCGCCAACCCCGGCTGCTTGAACGGCACCCCGGCGGCCTCGAGCGCACTTTTGACCTGCTCGAGGTCGGCGTGGTCGCGCACCTCCCAGCCGACGGTCATGATCTTGTCGGACTCACCGGGCACCACGACGATGCGCGCGGCACGCTCGTCCATCCGCAGATACAGCGCGGACTCGTCGGGCCCGGTGCCGGTGGCGAAGCCGAGGACGTTGAAGGCGAAGTGCCGCCAGCGTTCGACGTCTGAGGCGGCGACGGTGACGTAGCCGAGGCTCTTGATCAATCCCACGGGTGTTCTCCTGTCAGATCATCGCCCGCAGCGGACCCTGCGGGTCCACGCCGAGCGAACTCAGTGCCGACGCGTGGTAGACCGTGCCGGGAACGTGGATGGCGTGCGCTTGGCCGACGTGCACATCACGCCAATACCGTTGCAGCGGTTTGTCCATGCGCGCGGCGTTGCCCCCGCATCGCGCGAATACTTCATCGACCGCCGAGACCGCGCGCCATACGGCTCGCACCTGGGTACGCCGACCGGCCGCGCGGTCTTCGAAGGAGACTTCCCTGCCCGAGTCGACCATGTCGAAAATTCGGTCGGCGTTGGCCAGCAGCTCTTGGCGGGCGGCGTTGATATCGGCGGCAGCCTCGCCAATCGCGTACATGACGTAGGGATCATCTTTGATCGAGACCCCACCGGAGGTCACCCGCTCGCGTTGATAATCGAGTGCGGCGGCCAGTGCACCCTCGGCGATGCCGATGGTCGCTGAGCTGATGCCGAGCGGGAACATGGTCGACCACGGCATCAGGTACAGCGTCTCGGTCATCCCGGCCTCGCGTTGGGCGGTGCCGTCCATGACCTTCATCGCGTCCATCGTGCGGTAGGCGGGGACGAAGGCGTCCTTGACGATGACGTCCTTCGAGCCGGTGCCGCGCAGCCCCACCACGTTCCACGAGTCTTCGACGATCTCGTAGTCCCGGCGCGGCAGGATCATGTGCAGCATCTGCGGCGGCATCAGTGGCTTGCCGTCGGCGTCACCGACCATCGCGCCCAGGAAGATCCACTCACAATGGTCGGTACCCGAACTGAACTGCCAGCGGCCGTTGAAGATGTAACCGCCATCGACCGGAGTGGCCACGCCCTGTGGCGCGTAGGGGGAGGCAACCCAGGTGTCGACATCGTCGGCCCAGATTTCGGACGCGACTCGTGGGTCTGCGTAAGCGAGCTGATACGGATGGACGCCGACGACGCCGTTGATCCAGCCTGCCGACGGATCGAGTGCGGCGGTTGCCATGACGGTTTCGGCGAATTCTCGCGGGTGGACTTGCAGTCCGCCGTGGGCTTTCGGCTGCAACAGCCGTATGTTGCCGGCCGACTTCATCAACTTGACCGTCTCGTCGGTGAGCTGCCCGGCCTTTTCTGCCTCGGGGCCCTGGGCGCGCAGTTGGTCGGCGATCTCGCGCACCCGGTCGATTACCCGGTCGGTCATCTTGTCGTCCTATCGGTCAATGGCTGTCACTGATGGTCCATCGGTGGACTTTCCGCTGGTGAGAACCGTTCCCGGTGAGCGGAAAATGTTGTGGGGTAAGGGTGTTTCTAAAACTTGATGTGTAGTTCGTCTGAGAGGGGTGTGGCCTGGCAGGCCAAGATCAGGCCGTCGGCGAGGTCCTCTGGTTGCAGCACTTCGGAGGCTGCCATGTCGACTTGGCCAGCGAGCACGGTCGCCGCGCACGATCCGCACTGGCCTTCCCGGCACGAATACGGCACGTCGAGGTCTGCCGCGAGCATCGTGTCGACCAATGTTGTGCGCCGTGGCCATCGCAACAGGTGGTTCGCGCCGTCGAGGTCGACCCGTACCGTCGCAGCATCCCCGTTCTCAAGATCGTGTGCCGCTGAGTCGATTTCATCGGCAAACGGGTCGCCCGAGAGGGACTGGAACACCTCGAGATGGATCCGCTCACGTGGCACTCCGGCTTCGGTCAGGGCCTCCTTGACGACCGACATGAACGCGGCGGGACCGCAGATGAACGATTCGAAAGTCGCGGACCCGGAAAAGACGGTGCGCGCAAATCCGGTCAGCTGCGCGCGAGTCGGCAACCCCTGCACCGATTCCAGCCAGTGCAACACCGTCAAGCGACCGGCGTAACGCGCAGCCAGTTCGCGGAGCTCAGCTGCGAAGATCACCGAATGCTCGTCACGGTTGGCGTAGCACAGCACCGCTCGTCCAGAACCGGATGCCATCGCTGATTTGAGGATCGACATGACAGGGGTGATACCGCTTCCGGCGGCCCACAACAGGAAGTCGGTGTCGAGTGAGGACGGTGTGAAGACTCCGGCCGGCGGCAGCACTTCGATGGTGTCGCCAGCAGAAACGTTGTCGCACAACCAGTTCGACCCGTATCCGCCCACAGTCCGCTTGATCGTGACTTTCGGCGCGGGATCGGTGTGTGGTGAGCTCGCCAGCGAGTAGCACCGGGCAACCGAGCCGGTCTGATCGCTCGGCACGCGCAGGGTCAGGAATTGCCCTGGGCGGTAGGTGAAGCGGTCGCGCAGCTGTTCGGGGACGGTGAACACCAACGATCGAGCGTCGGCGCTCTCCTCGACGACATCGGCCACTGCTAGCGGTACACCGCGGCCTGGGCTGACGATTTCGGTGTCGACTTCGACATCGTTCATGTGCTCAAAGTCTGGGACGCCGAAGACATGCGCCCAACCCGTCTCTCCGATGAGCGGGATCCCTGCATTGGTTTCCGATCACCGGGAATCGGCGAAGATTCGGATCGGAGCCGCGACCTACCGTTGCTCGGGTGAGCAGGGAATCGAAGCCCGATTCAGACGACGCCGAGAGCATTGGGCAGGCAGAGTGACGGGGAGGGCGACGTGAGTGCGCTGCGGCTGGCCGGCAAGGTCGCCTTGATCACCGGTGCAGCCCGCGGAATCGGACGCGCGCAAGCGGTCCGATTCGCCCAGGAAGGCGCCGACATCATCGCGCTGGACCTCTGCGGGCCGGTCGAGACCGTCTCGGTCCCTTCCAGTACGCCGGCCGACCTCGAGGAGACCGCCAACCTGGTCAGGCAGGCCCGCCGCCGGATCCACACCGAAATTGTCGACGTCCGCGACCTCGAGGGCATGCAGGCAGCGACCGATCGTGGCGTCGATGAATTCGGTGGACTTGACGTGGTGTGCGCGACGGCCGGAATCACCTCTCGTGCGATGACGGTCGATCTGAGCGAAGACGCCTGGCGCACCATGCTCGACGTCAACCTGACCGGCGTGTGGCACACCTGCAGAGCCGGCGCAGCGCATCTGATTGCGCGGGGCGGCGGCTCCATGGTGTTGACCAGCTCCATTGCCGGTGTGCGCGGGCTGTTCGCAGTAGGCCACTACACCGCGGCCAAGCATGGGGTGATTGGGCTGATGCGCAGCCTCGCCCACGACCTCGCGCCGCATGCCGTCCGGGTGAATTGCGTCCTGCCCACCAACGTCGACACGCCGCTCATCCAGAACGATGTGGTCCGGGCCGCCTTCCGGCCGGACCTGGATCGGCCACCTACGCGCGATGAGTTCGCCGAATCTGCGCGGCGGATGAACCTTCTGTCCATCCCGTGGGTCGAGGCGGTCGACGTGGCGAATGCGGCGCTGTTCCTGGCTTCTGATGAAGCGCGCTACATCACCGCGATCACGTTGCCTGTGGATGCGGGCGCCACGCAAAGGTAACGCCAGCAAAGGAATTCAAGACAATCGCTGTCGCCGACACGGGCGTGGGAGCCGAATCTGTCGTGCAGCTCGCACGCGTCGGCTTGAATTCCCCATCATTGATCGCCCGGCACCCAGCGGGTGGCACCGTCGATGGCAACGCAGCTCAGAAACAAGCCGTCGGGGGCCTGAGCGACGTCGTTCACGAATTGTGGGCAGGGTGAGCCCTCGACCTTGATGCCCCGCATCGGCGGCGAACGAAAGTAGCGCGGTTCATATCGCCGTGGAGAGCCGCAGAACACGAGTCGGCCCCACGAGGTGGTGCCAAAGACGAAGTGCGAGGTGTCGCCGCACGGGGCTCCCAGCACTACGCCGCCGGAGATGCCGGGCGTGCAGTAAGCGTCTTCGCAGGGGCCTGGGTCGTCGGCGGCCGCCACGGGCGCCGGACCAAAAGTGAGTGCGCCGACGGCGATGGCCAGCAGCAGGTGCTTGCGCATGGGTCTCCCGAAGTCGTTGATGTGTTCTTCAGCTCTACCGAGTTCGGGGAACCCGGCGATACGTGGTCGACCGGTGAGCGGAACCCGCCCGGGGCGGAGTGGCCGGCGGGCGGGTTCAGATCGGTATGTGACAGCGACCACAGCGTATGGTAAAAAACTCACTATTCCTATTTTGACTATTCGAGTGATGAGCCTGGAGGGTTTCGATGACGCTGACCGTCGATATGGCTGCCGAGACGCCTAGCAACGTGATCGATCGGGTTTCCCTGGTGTTGGAAGCGTTCGACGGGTCGGGAAGTCTCACCTTGGCGCAGATCGTTCGTCGCACCGGGTTGCCTCGCTCGTCCGCGCACCGCATGCTCGAGCGTCTGGTGAACTTGCGCTGGCTGAGCCGTGACGGGTTCGATTACGAGCTCGGCGTACGCCTCGTGGAGTTGGGAAACCTTGCGCTGCAACAGGACCGAATCCACCGGGCTGCCATTCCGCTCCTGCGTGATCTGCACCGGGCCACGGGGCTGGTGGTGCATCTCGCCGTGTTGGACGGCTCTGACGTCGTATACCTGGAGAAGATCGGTGACGAGGTGCGAGCTGCAATCCCGACTCGGGTCGGCGGCCGCCAACCCGCCCAATGCACCGCCGTCGGCAAGGCCATCCTGGCCTATCGCGACTCTGCCGACGTCGACCTTGCGAAACGACGAACCCGGTACTCGGTAGCCACGAGCGCCCAGCTCGCCGCCGAACTGGACCGAGTCCGGGCCCACGGTGTGGCCACGGAAAGGGAAGAGTCTCTCCGCGGATTCGGCTGCGTCGCAGCACCGATCGGACCCGTGGGCGAAGCCGTGGCCGCGGTATCCGTGTGTGGTCCGATGTCGCAAATGACGTTCGATCGGCGGTTGGTGACGCCGGTGCGGATGACCGCCACGGCTGTTTGGCGCAACGCCGAAAGCGTCCGCGAACATGCGGCGCCCACGCTCCTGCGCCCCCTGCGGGGCGGTATCACCGCGCACAACGCGGAGCTGCGCGCGTCGGCGATGCGGCCCGCATGAGCCTCGATCCACAAGTGGCGAACCTGATCGAGGCCCTCGATACGGGATTTCCCAACGTATCCACGATGACCGGCGCCGAGGCCAGGGCCGCGATTCGCGGGCGGTTCGTGCCGAACCCGCAGCCCGAACCGGTCGCCGCCGTCTGGGACGACCGGGTGTCTGTCGACGGTGGTCATGTGGACGTCCGGATATACCGCCCGGACGCGTCCGGACCGCTGCCGGTCCTGGTGTACGCGCACGGCGGCGGGTTCGTCTTCTGTGATCTGGACAGCCACGACGGACTGTGCCGGAATCTGGCGAATCTGATTCCCGCGGTGATTGTTTCGGTCGCATACCGACTGGCTCCCGAGCACCGGTGGCCCACGGCCGCGGAGGATGTGTATGCAGTGGCCCGCTGGGTGTCCGAACACGCGGGTGACTTCGGTACCGATGCCCAACGCGTCGCGATCGGGGGCGACAGCGCAGGTGGCAATCTCGCTGCCGTGACCGCATTGATGGCGCGCGACCGCGGTGACCTATCCATTGCCGCGCAGCTGCTGCTGTACCCGGTGATCGCCGCGGAATTCGACACCGACTCCTACCGTCGGTTCGGAGCGGGCTACTACAACCCGCGTGAAGCGCTGCAATGGTATTGGGATCAATACGTTCCCGAGCAAAGTGATCGCAGCCATCCGTACGCGTCCCCGCTGTGCGGTCGTCTCGAAGGATTGCCTCCGGCCGTCATGTTGGTCGCCGGTTGCGATCCTCTCAAAGATGAGGGCCTGGCGTATGCCGATGCACTGCGGGGTGCCGGCGGTACCGTTCAGCAGTTGTTCTTCGCCGGCGGCATACATGGCTTCATGACGATGCCCATGTTCGATATCGCGCATGCCGCCCGTCCTCTCGATGAGTGCGCCCGGTTCTGTGCACATTTCGAACGGCTACCCCGTACGTCGTTGACGTCTAGATCGGATCAAATGACGAAATCCGCCAAACCCCATCAATTTTCGTGAGTCCGACGTTCACGCTGCTGGCCGACTGCGTTGGTTCGGGGTTTTCGCGGCTGGTGGTGGTTTGGTTGAGGAAGATCAGTACGTGTGCGCTGTCTGCGTGTGCGTCGATCGTGGCGGCACGGACGACCGACGCGACGGCGTGAATGTCCTTCTGTTTGGCGGCCGGCGCGACGAACTGGTCGGCGAACTGGCTGTAGTACGTCAGGAAGCCGCCGGTGAGGTGCGAGCGCGCGGCAGCCAGGTCGTGATCCAAACTTGCCGGCGCATAGGACAGTAACGCCACGGCACCTTCGGATGCGGCTTTGGCAACCTGGGTTGTGGCCTCGGCGCTGGCGCGGTCACTGCGATAAGTGGTGAAGTACGTCGCTCCCGCGGTGCCGGCGCACGCCAGCATGAGGCTCGTGACGGCGATAGACCGCCACCGGCCCGCAAGCCGGCGGGTCAGTCGCTTCGAACGGCCGGGGTTCGAAGTGGTCTGCTCCGACACGTCGATGGGTTGCTCGTCGGCGGCCGGGCACACGTCGTCGGGCTGATCGCTGTCGACGTCCTCGGGAGCGGTGTTGTCAGCGAGGGGTGCTGCCGTCTCTGTGGTCATGGCACGAACTCGACTTTCGACATCTTGAGCTGCGCTCCGTCTCTGATCATGGTGACACTGAGGCGCCAGTTGCGTGGTTGTTGGTTTGTCCCCGCGGTATTGCTCACCGTCGTCGCCGCGGTTACGAGCACCACAGCAGAATCCGGCGTCATCGATTCCACGGCCGCGCTGCGCACCGTGGCCTTTGTCGCCGCTTTGGACTCGCGCGCGACCTGGACGAAATCCTTTGCATCGGCCTGAAAATCATCACGAAACTGCCCGGTGGAATTAGCGAGGATCTGCTGGACGTTGTCCTCGGCCTTGGTGCCGTCGATCGACATCAGCGTGACGACGGCCTGTGAGGCGGCGGAGGTGAATTCCGCCTTCCGCTGCACCTCGCTGTCGAACTGGCGGTGGTAGTCGAGCATGTAGCCGGTTGCCACAAGTGCTGCGGCGCTGGCCAGGACGGCGCCGGCGGCCAATGTCGTTGACAGCTTCGGGCGGCGTAGCCACCGTCGTTTCGCCGAAGAATCTGGGGTGAAGCCTGGGCCGGCGTCCGCGAGATCTGTTGTGGAATCGGTCGGTTCGCCGGGGTGTGGTGAACCACCGACCTCGACGGCCCGCGCGCGGAGCCCATCAACCCGGGCACGCGCCGCTGCGGCCAGTTCTTCTGCGGCGAGTGCTTCGGCCTCCGCCTGGTTGATCAGCCCCGGGTCGACAGACTGTGCCCGGTCGTCTTCGTCGGCGGTGTCTAGGGCGTTCACCTGCGTCGCGGTATCAGCGCGGCTGAGTAACCGCATGATCCACCTCCGGTTCCCTGCTGGTCGTGGGTACTGGTGCCCCTTGGTGCCATTCCCGTTCTGGCCATGATGTTCTCGACGCTAATCCGGTCGAGATCCGAATGGTGAAGGATTCCCGCCCAGCGGTTGACGGTCGCCTGGTGCTCGATGCGTCACCAATTTCGTAGCGAGCACAGAGCACCGCTGGGTCCGTTCGATCGGTTGACGACCTTCCCGTCGACGGTGAGCGTGCAGTGGAGTGTTTGTCCATTTTGGGTCGGCTGGCCGGCAGCGGTGACCGTGACCATTGCCCAGTGCTCGGGGTCTGTCAGCAGGGCTTCGTGGACCCACGGTTTTCCGGGCTCGAGACGCACGTCGTCTCTCGGGCTGAATTCATAGGGGTTGTGGCTGTATTCGGCCCAAGTGGGTGGTTCGACGTCGCGGTAGTAGATGCCCGCATTGGTCGATACGTCGGCGGTGACGGTGTACGTCACATGGTGCGGTACCGAGTCGCTGTCTGCGTGTACGGTCTGCGCTGTCGCTGTGCCGAAGGCGACCACCAATACGGCGCCCGCCGCTGCCCGGCGTGGTGCTCGATCGATTCGCATCGCAGACTTCCTTCACTGGCGGTAGGTCCTTGGTCAACGGTGACACACCGTCGACCCACTCAGGGTGCGATGACCGCCTGGCGGGATTTTGTCTGTTGCCGAATGCGGAAAGTTGGACAGTAGTAGCTGTTCGAACTGTGCGGCAACACCTTTCGGTGAATCAATGCAGTCGGACGCGCGCCGTGTGGTGTCTGCCAGGGGCGTCAAACGGGTTCGGTGCAAAAGGAGCGGCTCATGCAGATATCAACGACAGCAATCGCTGCAACGGCGGTGACCGTCGGGCTGTTGACTGGGTGGCAATGCGGCATGGCCGCAGCATCGAACGACTGGGGTCTCAATGGCACCTACGTCGCAACGTCCAATGGTGAGTGGGCCAAGACCAACGACATCTATCACGACGAGGCGAGTATTCGCAGCACCTGGACGATCAAGACCGAGTGCAGTTATCCGACCGAATGCGCAGGCACCGTCGCCACCGACTGGGGATGGACTGCGCCGATCTACATGAAAAGCGGCGTCTGGTACGTCAAGAAGACGGTGGACAACTGGCAGCCGTGCGCAGATGGCAGTGCGGGGCCGGGACTTCAGGTTTTCAGGTTCTACCCGGCTACCTCTGATGGGGCCGGGTCGGACATGACGTCGTCGACACTGATGGGCGAAGACTCCACCACCGGTGTCAGCGGCTCGTGCGGAAGTAGCAGGGTCCTCTTCATCACGATGCCCTTCAAGCTGGTCAAGGCCGCTTGACCCAGGGTACCTAATGTGTGGGGCCGGCACGTCCTGAGATCGCGCCGGCCCCAACGTCGTTCATGTCAGGCAGTGAACAGGTCCCGCCACGTCCGTTCTCCGCTCTGCGGGGCCAGATCCTTCTGCCGGTAGACCTTTCCGTCGGGACCCGCGTAGCGGCCGGTGGCGGGGTCATACGTGGCGATGGCGACCGACGGCCCCTTCGAAGCCTCGGGGATGAAGGCACTCGGAGCCACCGGCGTGGGCGTGGCACCATCCGCGGGCGGCGGGGGAGTATCCGGTGCGGTCGGGCCCGTTGGCGGTTGATCCGTTGCCGGCCTCGGCGTTCCGTCGAGTGGTCCGTAGATCGTGCTGTCGTGGTCGACCCGAGAATCCGGTGGAATGCCCTGAGCGAGGAGGTTCGGGTCGATCGGATACGGACCGAGAGCATGCTGGCGCATCGCCAGGGGCTCGTAAGGCTTGTCGCTGTCGCAGATTTCGACTGTGGGAGCGCGCTTTCCCGGATTTCCCATACATGGATAGTTTCGTGCGCCACGCACACCGATCGGCGAGTCCTGCGGCAGCTTGCAGTACAGCCCGTCGGGGGTGTCGACGTCACTGGTGTCTTCCGGTGAGCGCCACGACGACGGCGGGAGGAAGCCGACGGTGCAGGCCGGCGGATCGCCGATGTTCAGGGTGAAATCGCCCAACGCCATGCCCGTCGGATTGTTCTTGGGTGCACCGTAGGACTGGGTGGACGACACTGTCGGTGGCAGCAGCACCAACAGTTGTTCGAGCGACGGGTGGTAGGTCACAGCCACCTGCCCGAGGGTTGTCAGGTTGGCCAAGAGCATCGGCAGAGTGGGCTTTACCTGGTTGAACAGGCGGGAGCCCTCGTCCGCGGCGCCCGGGCCCTCTTCGAGGAGCGTCCTGACTTGGGGGTCGTTCTGGACCAGTTGCCGGCTGAGTCCCGCGACGCTGTGGGCCCAGGTCCGGATGGCATCGACGGATTGGGCCTGGCCGTCGAGCAAGGGCCTGCTGTCATCGATGAGCGCTCGAGACTGATCGCTCACGCTGTTGGCGTCGGCGATCAATTTCGACGAGGAATCCAACAGTGACCCGGCGTCGTAACCAGAGCCGTTGAACGCCTTGAATGTTTCGTCGAGCAGTGGACTGATCTTGTCTTTCGGGATGCTGTCGATGAGCGCGCTGGCTTGATCGAGCATCGGTCCGACGGCTTGCGGGATCGACGTTTTCGACGCCGGAATGACCGAGCCGTCGTGCAGGTAAGGGCCGGCGTCGTTATGGGGTTGCAGGTCGACATATTGCTCGCCGACGGCGGATACGCTCAGGACCGCGGCGTGCAGGTCCGCGGGAATCTTGGACGCGTTGTCGAGCGACAGCGTGGCGACGGCACCGTCGCGGGTGGGCCGGACGTCGGTCACCTTGCCGATCTGCACACCGCGGTAGGTGACATTCGAGAACCGGTACAGCCCACCGGTGGCCGGCAGTTGCAGGCTTACCGTCATGCGCCCGAGTCCCAGCAGTGTGGGTGCCTGTAGGTAGACGACCAGCATCACTGCCATGCCGATGATCGAGGCGGCCGCGAAGAGGGCCAGCTGAATGCGTACGAATAGGGTCAGCATCAGTTGCTGCCTCCGTTCGGATTCGCCGGGCCGGCGGCTGCCGGAGCAGGCAGCGTCGCAACGGCTTTCGGTGGAGCGGTGAGCAATGTGCCCAGTGGGTCCTTGGTGTAGTTGGCGTACCACGGGTCGCCGGGAGCAGGGACCAACGGGGCGCCTTCCTGTCCCCATCGGGTGCCCAGAAGCAGCCCTCGCTTGAGGCGGGGGATCGTGAAATCGAAGGTGATGAATTCGTTGAGGTAGTCGCCACGAATGCCGCGGTCGATGAAGTTCTGCGGGTAGGGATACGTGGGCGCGAACGCCAGGACAGTACCCAGATTCGGCCCGACGTCGGCCAGGGCGCGGAGGGTCGGCTCCAGGTTGCGCAGGTTGGTGACCAAGTCGTCCTGGGTGGCTTTGATCAGCTTGGTGGCTGTAGTGCTGAACACGCCGAATTTCTCCAAGGCTGTCGTGATGCGGGGCTGTTCTCTGATCAGGACATCCAGCGCAGGCGGGATGCGTTGCAGGGCTTGGGTGATCACATCGCTCTGGCCGGCCATGGTCCCTGCCAGCCGAGTGAGCGCGGTGATGGAGGCATTGATGTCGTCTCGCTGATGGGCGAAGATGCCGACCACATTGTTGAGGCGGGTCAGCAGGTCACGAATCTGGTCTTGCCTACCGTTCAGCGCGTTGTTGGTCTCGGTGACCAGCTCACCGACCCGGCCGAGCCCGCCGCCGTTGACGAGGACCGACAGCGACGACAACGTTTGTTCCGTCGATGGGTATGTCGACGTCCGGTTCAGCTGCAGGGTGGTGCCTGGGGACAGTTGTCCGGAGGGCGCCTTTCCCGGCGGCGGATCCAGCGCCAGGTGCATGGACCCGAGCAGACTGGTTTGCCCAACAGTCGCTACCGCATTCGCGGGGACCACGGTGCCCGGTCTGACGGACACCTCGACGTCGGCGCGCATGTTGCGCACTCTCATCCTGGACACACTGCCCACGATCACGTCGCCGACCATGACCGGCGAATTCGCCTCCAGGGTACCGACATTGGCGAGCTCGACGTGATAGATCGTGGCGTTGGCCCCGCGTCCCACCGTGCCCGGCAGCGGCAGAGAGTTCAATCCGTGGAACGCGCAACCGGTGACCGATAGCAGGGAGCAGACCGATATCGCGGTCAGGCGGGTCAGGGACCGTCGCGTCGTCACGGGGTGCCTCCTGGGTTCGGCGCCGCGGGAGCGGGTGCGGCTTCTGCGGGAAGGAGCAGGTCCCGCACCGTGGGTGCCTGTGGCGAGGGTGCGGCGCCGGCCGATGGTTGGGGAATCGGCGCGCCGGGGAACAGGGCGGGTGCCGGATCTGCCGGTAATCCGTTGGGCACGTACGCACCTGGAGGCCCGGGTGGCGCGCCCCACCCGGCAGGCGGTGCCACGTCATTGGCGCCGGTGTAGGCCGACACCGCCGGGGTCTGGGGTTGGGACTCGGTGCGCGGGCCGCTTCCCCCAGGGGCAAGCTTGGGGTCGGTGTACACCAGATTCTCCGGGCTCGGTGCCTTGCGGAGATAGACGTTGGTCGGCAACGGCAGGTAGTTGAAGTTGATCAAAGACAGTGCGGGCCCGAGATACTGCGCGCACAACTTCGACGATTCTGCTGCCGTGGCGTTCTTCACCGCCGCTATCGCTGAGCACACCACAGACACTGGATCGGCGAAGTTCGACATCGCGAAAGCGCCGACCGCGGTACCACTATCGGGGTTGTAGATGTTGTAGCCGTTGGCGATGGCGTTGGGCGCCACGTGCAACACATTCTCCAGTTTGAGTTTGTTGTCGACGAGGTTCTGCGTCACGTTCGTCAACCGCTGCAACTGCTCGACGGTCTGATCGCGGGTACCCGCGACGAAGCGCCGGACTTCGCCGACAGCCGAAGCCAGATTGGTCAGGGCGGCGTCGAGATCGGACCGCGCCCCGTCGACGACGCTCGTGACACTCGCGAGGCGATTCTGGAACTCGACGATCTGGGTGTTGCTGTCGCGCAGCGCGGTGACGAAAGTCTGCAGATTCTTGATGATCTCGACGACGTTGCCGCTACCGTGCGCCAAGATGCGTCCGATCCCCGAGAGTTGGCTGATCGCCTGGTGCAACTTCTCGCCGTTGCCATCCATCGCGGTCGCGGCACTGTCGATGAAACGGCTCAGCGACGTGGCAGAGGAACCGCTGACCGGACCCAAGTCGGTGGCCAACCGCATGAGTTGGTCTTTGACCTGGTCCCATTCCACCGGTACCGCGGTCCGGTCAACGCCGATCTGCGCACCGTCGGCCATTGTCGGACCGGCATCCTCGTACGCGGGCGCCAACTGTACGTATCGCGCGGCCACCAAGTTCTGCGCCATGATGATGGCTTTCGCGTCAGCGCGGATCGGCACCCCGTAATCGATCGCGAGGGTCAGCCGGGCTTGGCTGCCGGCAGGCTCGATGCTGGTGATCGTTCCCACTTTGACCCCGGCGACACGGACTTCGTCGCCCGGGTAAATCGCTGTGGCGGAGGTGAAGTACGCGGTGATGGTGGTAGGGCGAAAGACGGTCTGCCGTACCAACAGCACGCCGCCGGCGAGCGCCAACACCACCAGTAGGGTCGCCACGACACGGGTCAAGGGTTTGCGATGGCGGGTGATCATCAGTGGCCTCCCGGAATGCCGTTGTGGGGCCAGGGGAACTCGGCGCGCGGGCCGGCGTTGTCAGGCGGCTGGCCGGCGTTCGTGCCGCGACGGAATCCGAAGGCGTAGTCGAGGAACGGTTGAATGGTTTGTGAGGGGATGAGGTTGCCGACGAAGGCGTTGTAGTACCAGCCGTTGTTCACTGATTCGCCCTGTGTGACTTGATATTTGGCCAGCCCGGCGAGGGCCTTGGCGATGTTGTCGCGGTTCTTCTCCAGAATCGCGGTGACGGAGTTGACCTTCTGTAGGGTCGGGCCGAGGTCCTTCTCGTTGTCGTGTACGAGTCCGGACAGCTGCTGAGAAAGCGCCGACGTATTGGCCAGCAGATCGACGATCGCGTGCCGTCGTTGATTGAGCACTCCGGTGAGCGCGTTGGCATCGAGCAGCAGGGTGTTCACCTGCGCGCTGCGCTGCGACAGAATGCCGGTTACGTCGGCCGCGTTCTTGAGTAACGCGGCCAGGGATTCGTTGCGGCTGTTGAGCGTTCGTGACAGGCGGGTGAGCCCGTCGAATGTCGGTCCCAGTTGGGGGGCCATGCGGTCGATGGTGTCCGACAGCGTGTCGAGCGAATGGGTGAGTGTTGCGGTGTCGGTGTCGGCGGTGTTGGAGGTGAAGTCGCTGACGGCGTCGGTCAGCGAGTAGGGCGACCCGGTGCGGGCAAGAGGGATGGTGTCGGCAGGGCGCAAGTTGCCGGTTCCGGCGGGCTCCAAGGTCATCATCCGGGCACCGAGGACGGTGCCCGTCCTGATGTGGGCGGTGGTCTGTGTGCCCAGAGCGACGGTGCCATCGAGGGTGAACGTCACCAGAGCTTTTCCGCGATTGAGGGTGACGGCGCTGATGGTGCCCTTGGTGACGCCAGAGACCTTGACGTCGTTTCCCGGCGACAGCCCGCCGGCGTCGGCGAACACCGCGTGGTATCTGATCGACGTGGCCCACGACCAGAGTTTCTGCGGTTGAAGGCCGACGGCGATGACGAGGATGATCAGCACCAAACCGATGAGTCCGGTGCGCATCAGTTTCGATCCGCGGTATTTCAGCATCAGGGCTCCCCGCAGCGTCCGGTGTTCTGCATGATCCAGGGGAAGTACGCGGTGCGGCCCTGCAGGTCCGTCACGCGGACGTTCATGCCGCACAGGTACTGGTTGATGAAGCTGCCGTAGGCACCGAGGCGAACCAGTTTTCGGTAGTTGGCGGGCGCCTTCTGCAGCGCGAGATCCATGCGGGCCTTGTCTTTGTCGTTGTCCAGCAATGTGGCCATTCGGTTGAGCTGCTTGACCGTTCCCGCAAGTGGCGGGCGGGTCTGCGTCATGAGTTCGGCCAGGGAACCCGTTCCGTTGTCCAGGGCGCTGATGGCATCGCCGATCGGGTCACGTTCCTGGGACAGGCCGGTGATCAGCTGTTGCAGGCGGGTGACGGCGCCGGAGAATTTGTCGCCGTCCTTGGCGACTGTCGCAACGACAGTGTTCAGGTTGTCGATCAACTGTTGAACCGTCTGCCCGTTGTCGGCCAGTGCCGTCGTGAATGAAGTCGTTTGAGCCATCAGCGATTCCATGGTTCCGGCCTGGCCCTGCAGAATCTGGATCAGGGAGTTGGTCAGCGCGTTGACGTTCTGGGCGTTTAGTCCCTGGATGACGGGTTTGAGCCCGCCCAGTAGCAGGTCGAGGTCCAACGCGGGTTCCGTGCGGTCGGACGGAATCTGCGTGCCGGCCTGCTGGATTTTTGTCGACCCCGGGTTGTCCACGATTTCCAGGTAACGGTTGCCCACCAGATCGAGGTAACGCACAACGACTTTGGTGCCGGTGGTCAGCACGACGTCGCGGTCGGCGTCGAAACCTATGACCACGGTGTTGTCCGGTCGCAACGCGATGCTGTCGACCGTGCCGACCCGGATACCCGCGACTCGCACGGAGTCACCGACTTTGAGGCTGGAGGCGTCGGTGAACACGGCTGAGTAGCTGTTCGTCGAGCCGGTTCGGTACTGCCCGAGGATCGCGAAAAGCGCCGCGGTCACCAGGAGCATCGTGATGCCGAAGGCGCCGAACTTCAGCGCGGTCGAGTTGTGCCGCGTCATCCTGGTTGCCCTGTCTGAGCAGTGTTGCGGGGTGGTCCGTCGAGCGGGCCGAACAGGGCTTGCTTGAGGGCATCGGAGTTCAACAGGATCCCTTGATTTCCGTACTGTGCGGGGTTTGCGTTGATGTCGGTGACCACGAACGGCGGCCGCTCCCCGAAACCCACGTTGGGCAGGCCCATGCACTGGGGACCGCCCGAAGCGGCGACCTTCGGCAGGTTGCCCGGGTAGCGGTAGCGTTCGGTGCCCAGCAGGAACGAGTCCAGCAGCATGATCCCGGGCAACGGTTGCGGCGGTCCCATCGCCAGCGGTTCCATGCCCTTGAGAGCGCAGGTGAGCGCCTGGTTGTATTGATTGGTCAGATTGGTGGTGGGCACCAATACGTGCATGGCATCGACGATCGCGTTGCTGTTGGTGCCGACGACGTCATTACCGATATCCGCCAATCCGATGGCGCTCAGCAGCACCGTGTCGAGGTCCTGCTGGCGCTCGACGATGGTGTCGCTGAGCCGGGATGCGTTGCGTGCGGCGTCCATCAGATCGGGGCCGGCATCCGCATAGGCGCTGAGTACCTTCGGGGCCGTGGCGATTTCCTGGCTCATTGCGGGAAGGCTGGGATCGATCTTGGCGAGCATGGCGTCGAAATCGACCAGCGTCTGACCGAGTTTGTCGCCGCGGCCGCCCAGCGCCTGTGCCATGGCGCCGAGTGTTTCGTTGAGCTTTTCAGGTTGGATTTGGGACAGTACATCCACCAAATGCTCGAAGACCGTGTTGATCTCGACGGTGACGTGGCCGGCGTCGAGGACCTGTCCCGCGTGCAGCGACTGGGCAGATGGTTCGGCCGGCGGTACGAGATCGACGTACTTGGCGCCGAACACCGTGCTGGACACGATCTGGACCCGGGTATTGGCCGGAATCAGTTGCAGGTAGTCCGGATTCATCGCCAGACTAATCGCAGCGCTGCCGTCTGGCCGATTTTCGATGGCGGCTACCTTGCCCACTTGCGCGCCATGCAGTTTCACCTTGGCGTCGGGGTTCATGATCAAGCCCACCCGTGGGGACAGCACGGTGACGGATGCCGTGGGTGTTGCGCCACCGCGGAACAACACGACGGCGCCGACGACGAGCGCAGCGGCCAGGCCCAGCGCAGCAGAGCCGGTGAGCAAACGTACTGAGTCACGTGACATTTGATGCCTGCTTAGCCAGAGAGATTGAAGTTGCCGTTGGACCCGTAGATGGCCAAAGAGATGAGCAACGTGATGGATACGACGACGATCAGCGAGGTGCGGACGGCATTGCCGACTGCCACGCCTACCCCGGCCGGTCCTCCGCTGGCGAAGAAACCGTAGTAGGTGTGCAACAGGAGGATTGCCAGCGCCATCAAGACCGCTTCCAGGAATGACCAGAGCAGGTCAATGGGGTTGAGGAAGGTATCGAAGTAGTGGTTGTAGAGGCCGCCGGACTGTCCGAGTAACACCACGGTGGTGAATTGGCTGGCGACGAAGGACAGGATCACCGCGATGGCGTACAGCGGCGTGATCGCGAGCATTCCCGCCGCGATACGTGTGCTGACGAGGTACTCGACGGATCGGATGCCCATGGACTCGAGTGCGTCGATCTCTTCGTTGATCCGCATCGCGCCCAACTGGGCGGTGACGCCGGCACCGAAGGTGGCAGCCAGGCCGATCCCCGCGACGATGGGTGCCGAGATTCGGACGTTGATGAATGCCGCCAGGAATCCGGTCAGCGCTTCGATGCCGATGTTGCCCAGGGAGCTGTAGCCCTGGATCGCAAGGACGCCGCCCGTGGCGAGCGTGAGAAACCCGACGATGACGACGGTGCCGCCGATCATCGCCAATGTGCCTGCGCCCATGCTGATTTCAGCCATGAGCCGGATTACTTCGCGTCGGTAGTGCCCGGCGGCGTAGGGCACCGCGGCAATTGCCCGACCGTAGAACAGGATGTGATCTCCGATGCCGGCGGTGATCTTCGCGGGCGTCTGAACGGCGCGGGTCAGCCGCGGGTAGGTGGACCGGAGCGGCGCTGCGGTGCGCGTCATCGCGTGGTCATCTGGATGCCGATGGCGGTGACCACCACGTTGACCACGAACAGCGACATGAACGCGTACACGACGGTCTCGTTGACGGCATTGCCGACCGCTTTCGCTCCGCCGCCAGAGATGGTGAGCCCGCGGTAACAGGCCACCACGCCGGCGATGAGACCGAAGAGCGTCGCCTTGACGCAGGAGATGACGACCTCGGGAACGCCGGTGAGGAGCGTGATTCCGGCGGCGAAAGCGCCGGGGTTCACGTCCTGGACGAACACCGAGAACAGGTATCCGCCGAGGATGCCGATGATGACCACAAGACTGTTGAGGAGCAGCGCGACGAGTCCGGAGGCCAGCATGCGCGGAGTGACCAGCCGCTGCACGGGATTGATGCCGAGTACCTCCATGGCGTCGATCTCTTCCCGGATGGTGCGCGATCCGAGGTCGGCACACATCGCCGTCGCGCCGGCGCCGGCCACGATGAGCACCGTCACCATGGGACCGACCTGTGTGACAGCGCCGAACGCCGCGCCCGCTCCGGAGAGATCGGCGGCGCCCAGTTCGCGGAGCAGGATGTTCAGGGTGAACGACACCAAAACGGTGAACGGGATCGCGACGAGAAGTGTGGGTGCCAGCGACACGCGCGCGACAAACCAAGACTGGTCAAGGAATTCGCGCCACTGGACTGGCCGCTGGAACGCGAATTTGGCGGCGTCGGCCGTCATGGCGAACAACCCTCCGACCGCTTGCAACGGACCGGCGAACGATTGCTGCGCCATCACGTACTCCATTTCTCGACTAGGGACCTGCGAATCGATGTGACCCGAGACACGTCCCACCGAGGAAGACTGACAGCCACGCTTCAGGGCCCGCCATTGTGATTCCCTCCCACCGGGATTTCGAAGACGGCCCGCGGCGTCGTTCGGTGAGCGGGATAGTCGATCGGCCCACCCCGCCTGATCACGCCGTACGGACGTATTCCGAGCTGGCGCGGACTGGTCGAGTCCATGCGGACACCGGTGTCAGCGGGTCGACACAACTACAGCTGTGCACGGGATTTGCGCGATTCGCAATCGGGGCCGGTGTCGCCGTGGTGACCATGAACAGGCCGCAATATCGCAACGCTCAGAACTCCCGCATGACCGACGCGCTGGATGCGGCCTTCGAACGGGCAGTCGCTGACGAGGACGTCCGAGTCATCGTGTTGGCCGGCAGCGGAGAGCATTTCAGTGCCGGCCACGACATCGGCACGCCTGACCGCGATCACCACGTCTCCTACGACAACAGAGCGGTGCTCTGGTGGGATCACGTTGACAAGGTGGGCGGCGATCGACGTTACGCGCGCGGACTGGCGGTATACCTCGGGATGTGCCGCCGCTGGCGCGACATCCCCAAGCCGACCATTGCGATGGTCCAAGGAGCGTGCATCGCCGGTGGGCTCATGCTGGCATGGGTATGCGACCTGATCGTCGCGTCCATAGACGCATTCTTTTCAGATCCCGTCGTCCGCATGGGAATTCCCGGCGTCGAGTACTTTGCTCACCCGTGGATCCTCGGCTCTCGGTTCTCCAAGGAGGTTCTCTTCACCGGTGGCCGGTTCAGCGCCGAGCGAGCATACGAGGTTGGGATGGTCAACCGGGTGGTTGCCAAGAACGAACTCGAAGAGACCACTCTCGGCATCGCCCGCCAGATCGCGGCCATGCCGCAGTTTGGTTTGGCCTTGGCGAAGCGCGCGGTGAATCAGTGCGAAGACCAGATGGGCTTGCGGGCCGGCATCGATGCTGTGTTCGGATTGCACCACTTCGCTCACTCGCACAACGCTGAGGTGGGTGCTGATTCCCTCGGCGGGGTTGATGTCAAATCAATTGCAGCACAGCACATGCAGCGCTAGTGGTAGCGTCCGAACTCCGGATCACGAGGTATGGAGGAACGCGGATCAGGAGCCGTGTGCCCGTTTAGTGCGCGACTCGGTAGTTGAAGTCATGCGACAGCCTCGTCATCGGAGCCTGCCGTGCCATTCAATGGCCTGGCCGCGGCTTTCTCGTCCTGGCCCTGCAACCGATTGACCACCATGCGGAGGCGATGCATCAAGTCGTCAAGGGTTGTGCGCTGTTGGCTGACGGCCACAATGTTGGTAACCCAGATGTCAGTGAGTATCTCAGCAACGTTGCGGTGCAGCCGAGACGGCTGCCCATGGTGCATGGCCGTGCAGAAGATTTCAGACACCTGCCGGTGCACGATGGCGGCACGGCTAGAGTCCTGCCCTTGCGCGTACAAGTACGGCCGGATTACAGCCTCGGTGAATCGAGGGGATGCGCACAGAGAAACAGTGAGCTTCTTGGCAACCTCTAAAACCCCTTGGCGGAAGTCAGAGCAGCCGATACTCGCGTCCATGGTGGCGGAGAAGTCGCGGAGCCAGTGGTGTAGGCATGCCAAGAGAAGGTCGTCTTTGGACGTGAAGTACCGATACACAGTGCTGGGCGCTATACCGGCGGCGGTTGCGACCGAACGTATTTGACATTTGACGTCGCTTAGGGCTGCCAGTGTTGTCGCAGCCGTCACGATCCGCTCGTAGCGTTCTTCTCGTCGAGGCGGGCTCTTCGAAATCGCGTTGGTCGACGCTGTAGTCCGAGGGCCGGGGTGTGGCATGGTCGGCTCCTTTATGCGCAGTTGCAGTCTTGCGGCCAGTGGCACCGATCGCGCCAGGTCAACGAGCTTCCTGAACGCGCTCAATGTTCTGCCCACCACGCGAAAGTTGCTTTTTCGCAGACTATGTGACTGCTCTATCTCCGCAGATCCGACAGTCACGACGACAGCGGGTTGCCGGGTGACCGAAACACGAATCAGGTGCCAGCGAAAACCGGAGCGCGCTTCTCTCGGAACGCAGCCAGTGCTTCGCGCATGTCCGAGGTGCGAGCGGCCAGAACTTGGTTGCGATTCTCGAGGCTTACCGCCGCCTCGATGCTTGGTGCGTCCACATTGTCTTGGAGTACGTGTTTGGTCAAAGACATGCCGAATGGACTGTTGGCGATGATCATATCGGCGGTGTTGTATGCCGCATCGAGCAATTGGTCGGCCGGAGTCACAGATGTGACCAGGCCGATGCGCAAGGCTTCCTCAGCGAGCACGAAGCGGCCCGTCAACGACATCTCGGTGGCGCGACCGAGGCCGATCAACCGGGGGAGAGCCCACGAGCTCCCAACGTCGCCGCCGGAGAGCCCGACTTTGACAAACGCGGCATTGAACTTGGCGTCCTCACTAGCGATTCGGATGTCGGCTGCCAAAGCGAGTCCCAAACCTGCGCCCGCTGCGGCTCCATTGACCGCCGCAATGACGGGAGTGCTGATCCGCCGGAAGCCAATGATCGCTGCAGCCCAGGACTGCTGGCCGGCCATCATTTCGGTGGTGGACATGTCGGGCAGGGTTGCCGCGTCGTCAAGATCGAGGCCGGCGCAGAAACCGCGTCCTTTTCCTGTAACGACCAGTACACGGACCTCCGGATCGGTTTCAACGGTTCGTTGCAAAGCGTGCAACTCGTCGAACATCTCGAAGGTGATCGCGTTCAGTCGCTCTGGCCGGGCCAGTGTGGCCTGCAGGATTCCGAGCCGGGGCCTGGTGAGTTCCAACGTGCGATAGGCGATCACCAGCGCGCTCCTGCAAGGACTGGGGCTGTGGAGTATTCGTACTTCGCCACCGATCGACGGTGAACCTGATCCGGTCCGTCGGCGATCTGCAGGAACCGCGCTTGGGCGTAGAGCGTGGCCAAGATCGTGTCTTGGGAAAGGCCTGCGCCGCCGAACATTTGGATGACGTCGTCAACGATTTCTTTGACAGTCCGCGGTACCGCGATCTTGGCTGCCGCGATGTCGTGGCGCGCAGCTTTGCTGCCGTCGACATCCATACGTCGCGCGGCGCGAAGGACCAAAAGTCGGGCTGAGTCCAAGGCGACCCGCGCGTCGGCAATAGCCGCCTGAACCACGCCCTGTTCGCTCAAAGGTAGGCCGAAAGCCACCCGGTTCTTGGTGCGATGCACCGCTAGGGCCAATGCTCGTTCGCCCATTCCGATCAGTCTCATGCAGTGATGCATCCGGCCCGGGCCTAAGCGAGCTTGGGCGACGGCGAATCCTCGCCCTCGGCCGCCGAGAAGGTTGCGCTTGGGTACTCGAACGTGATCGAAAAGGAGTTCGCCATGCCCGCCTTCATAGCGGTCGGTGAAGCCCAGCACCGACGTTGAACGAAGTACTGTGAGCCCAGGGGTAGCCAACGGAACCAGCACGATGCTGTGACGGTTGCCGGTCGATGCGTCCGCGTCCGTCACTCCCATCACCAATGCGACCTTGCAGTCCTCGCGCAGAGCGCCCGTCGACCACCATTTGCGGCCCGTCAGGACCCAGTCGTTTCCGTCTTCAACGATTTCCAAGCACACATTGTTGGCGTCGGAGCTGGCTACATCGGGCTCTGTCATTGAGAAACACGAACGTATGTCACCGGCGAGCAGCGGCTGCAACCACTCTCGCTGTTGCTCTTCAGTGCCGAATCGTCGTAACAGTTCCATGTTGCCCGTGTCGGGCGGACTACAGTTGGTGGCCTCCGGTGCCAACAGTGGGCTCCACCCGGTCAGTTCGGCCAGTGGGGCATAGTCCAGATGCGAGAGAACCGTGCCGGCATCATCATGGCGAACGAGGTTCCAGAGCCCTGCCCGTTTGGCTTCGCGCTTGAGGTCGGCCATGATCGGCGGTGCTCCCCAAAGGTCTGGCATAGCTGCTAGTTGTTCGGCAGCAACAGTTTCAGCTGGCAACACGAAGTCGTTCATGAAGGCCGTGAGACGTTCCTGCAATGCAAGTGAGGTAGCACTGTAAGTGAGGTCCATGGTGCCCAGGTTCCTTTCGTAGGTGCGAGAGGTGTCAGCTTCAGAGGCAGCTCAGCCGCGATCTAGCTGACGTTTCGAGGGCGCGTTGCAGCAGGGGCGCCACCATGTCGGAAACATCGTCGAAGCCATCGCCGACAGTGGCTCCCGCGGCGTGCCGAGCGCGTATGCCCTCGAGAATCACGGCTAGTTTGAAATCGGCAAAGACCAGATACCAATCCAGGTTGGGAATGCAGATGCCACGTCTGTCGGCATAGCACTCCAGAAGCTCTGCACGAGTGGGAAATCCACTCAAGCGTGTCATGCCGATGGTGAGCGGATTGTCGATGTCTGCGCCGTTGTCCCAGAATCCCAGCATGATGCCGACGTCGCAGAGCGTGTCACCGAGTGTGGCCATCTCCCAGTCGAGAAGGGCCGCGACTTGGCTGAAGTCATTGGACGACAGCATGATGTTGTCAAGCTTGACGTCGCCATGGACAATCCCAGGATGCCGGTTCTCCGGGACAGTGCGGTGCAACTTCTCCAACAGCGTGACCACTTCGGGACGGTCAACGGCTCTGGATGCATTCCACTGCTTCGACCATCGCGCCAGCTGGCGCTGCAGATAACCTTCCGGACGCCCGAATCCGCTGAGGCCGATTGCGGCAGCGTCGATCTCGTGGAGATCGGCCAGAGTCTGAGCCATCGCGAATGCTGCCTGCCTGCGCTGGTGTGGTTCAATCGTCGCCGCCGTGCTCGCACCGTCGATACACGTACCGTCGACGAATTCCATGATGTAGAACGGGGCTCCGATCACAGCAGGGTCCTGGCACAGCAGCTCGACACGCGGAACCGGCACCGAGGTGCCGGCCAGTGCGTCCAGGACCGTGAATTCACGCGTCATGTCGTGGGCGCTGTGCAACACGTGACCATAGGGCGGGCGTCGCAGTACCCATTGGCGTTCAGCACATTTCAGGATGTAGGTCGGATTCGAGCGTCCGCCGCTGATGGATGACGCGGTCAGGCTGCTGGTTATCCCGTCCATGCGGTTACTGAGAAAAGCGCGTACCCGGGTCAGGTCCAAGTTGTTCTCCACGTCAGCTGCCGCCGAGGGAACGTGAACCATATGGAGCCGCGGTTTCGGCATTGACTTTGGCATCGGTCATATCGCGAATCTTGGCCCCTCGACCTCGATGCCCCAACAAGATCTTCCTCTGACCGGGAGGCTGAGGGTTTCTGATCACCGGGAAGCGGCGCAGATCTGACGCTGAGCGAGTTTCTACCGTTTGGGTGTGAGCAGTGGATCGAAGACCGGTGTCGATGTCGTCGTAGTCGTCCGCGACCTCGAGCATCTGGAGCCGCCACCGCGCGGAAAGGTTTGGCGGACTGGACATCGTGTGAGCCACCGCATGTATCACCTCCCCGGAATTCGCCGTCGACCACGACGAAAGGCCTGGCGTTCCCCGTTGATGCGAGCGCGACGCGCCAACAGTGGCTACGCAAAGGCGCTCGCGGACCCGGGGATCACCACCGTGGCGCTCGATGACGCCAAGATCGTTCAGCACTGTCCCGACGGGTCGCTTCGCAAACTCGATGCGGATATATGGCGACTCGCTAGAGGCTCAGACGAGCTGGGAAGACGCCGCGTCTTAACCTGGCGGACACGTTGGAAGACACGGCATGGAAGACACTCTGCATACGACAGTTGCCTCCACAAGAGAAGGCCCGGCTCGAATGAGCCGGGCCCTTTCGTTTGGATCCATCGTTGGGGCGCGCGTTGCGATGCCTGAATGTCAGTCGGTTCGTACGCGCCAGAACCGGTGGCGAGCCGTCAACGCTCCACACCTGTTCGTCGGGTCCGTCCCAGACGCCCTTGGACTCAGACGTTACGGCTGTCTGCTTTGAGCAGGTGGGGTTCGGTATCGGTGTCGTCGATGCCGAAGCTGATGATGCGACGGGGCGTGATGCGAATGATTGCGGAATCGAGGGCATCCCCTGCGGGGCCATGTTGTCCTGACGCTGTCACGGCCTGTTGGGCGGTGCCGCGTATCTCCAGGCAACGCACGCGCCATGGGTCGCGAGAGGCGATGTCGTCGACGACGAAGGCCACCTTGTCGTGGTGGGCGAGGTTGCGGAACTTTTGGCTCTTGGCCATGTGGTAGCCCGAGATGTCGATTGTGCCCAGTTCCTCGTTGTAGGTGAAGCCCACTGGGCTGACCTGCGGCGTGCCGTCGGGCTGGATCGTCGCGAGTCGCCCGAGGTCTGCCGCCTTCATGAACTCGATTTCGTGTGCTTTGAAGGACATGCACTCCACGCTAAAACCTCAACGTAGGTTGAGGTCAACCCCGGCCGTACAACACGCTTCGTAGTTTCGATACCACCATGCGGTGAGCCGGGTTCCGCATTGTCGTGACAGAAAATGAAACACGTTCTAGTCTCTGGTTATGGGTAACCTGGAGGCGATCGCTGACATTCATCGACTCAAGTACCGGTACTTCCGGTCCCTGGACCTCAAGGAGTGGGACACCTTCGGGGACTGCCTCACTGCAGATGTCGTGACCCGCTACGGCACGCATGCGATGGGTGAGCCGGTGCATTACACCGGGCGGTCGGACGTCGTCGACTTCATGCGGACGAACCTCGACAACGGCATCATCACGACACATATCGCCAGCCACCCGGAGATCGACATCGACTCCGACACCACCGCGCACGGTTCCTGGGTGTTCGAGGACACCGTGATCGTGCCGGGGCACGCGATGATCCGCGGCTCGGGCTACTACGCCGATACCTATCGCAAGGACGAGGACGGTTCGTGGCGGATCGCCAGCACCGGGTACCAGCGGATCTACGAGGCGCTGGTACCGCTGGAGGATCTTCCGAGTTTCAAATTGCTGGCGAACCGCTGGGCCTAGTGCTCGTGCGCTTCGGCGCCTAGTTCGTCACCACGTTCAGCACGAAGTTGGCGTCGGTCTGATTGGGCACCTCGGGCGGCACTTGAGCGGTGCCGTCGCCCCGGGCCTTGTTGTACTTGCCGCTGCCTCCGACGATCGAGACGGGCAAGGTTTCGCCCTTGCTGAACACGGCAGCTCGGTCGGCCAGCATCTGGATCGAAATCTGTCCGCCATCGAGGATGAAGGTCTCGGTGCACGAGACGTCACCGGAGGTGGCGTCTCCGCTGACGGTCGTGCACTGCCCTGCCGTTCGCCCGAGCTTCGTGCCCCCTTGGCGATCGAAGACGTCGCCGGAGAAGATGAATTGGTCGCCGGGGCCTTCCCCGGGAGTTCCGAGATCCACGCTGGTCTGTCCGGTGTCGTGCTCGTAGAAATGCAGCGTCGTGACGGCTGCTGTGGAGTCGTCGGCCTTCTTGCCGCCCGAGGAGCACGACATCGTCAGCAACAAGGCAGGGATCAACACGGCCGTCGTAGTACGCAACATGTTCATGTTTCTTCCTCTCGGAGGGCGAGTAGCTACCGACGGCCGCAAACCATCGGTTGAGTGGCGGGGACCTCCATATCCGTAGTTTCAGCTGCGAGTTCCCTGTGGGAAGCAACCATCTCAAGAGCATCCCACTCGCACGGCGCAATTTTTGGCAAACAACTCAGCGATTGTGGCGGACCGAGAAAGTTAGGCTTGCTCCGGTGTGCACACGAGTGATCTGGCCTGACGCGGGCGACGCGGTCCTGGTCGGCCGCAACATGGACTTCCATCGAGACCTCATGACCAACTTGTGGAAGCAGCCGCGCGGCGTGACCCGCGACGACGGGGTCGCCGGCAAACTGACCTGGACCTCGAAATACGGCAGCGTGATTGCCACCGCCTTCGACATCATTTCGGTGGACGGCCTCAACGAGGCCGGACTGGCGGGGCACGTCCTGTGGCTGGCCGAATCCACCTACGGCACACCGGATGCCACCCGAACCCAGCTGAGTCAGGCGATCTGGCTGCAGTACTTCCTGGACAACTTCGCAACGGTCGCCGAGGCGGTCGCGTGGATCGGCGAGACCAACGTGCAGGTGGTCCAACTCAACGACCCCACCGGTGGCAATCCGCCCACCATTCATCTGGCGCTCGACGACGCCACCGGCGACTCGGCGATCATCGAGTACCTCGACGGCCAGCCGAAGGTCTACCACAGCAAGGACTTTCGGGTGATGACGAACTCACCCGCCTTCGATCAGCAGCTCGAGCTGGTGAAGAACTTCGAGGGCCTCGGCGGCACCGAGCCGTTGCCGGGCTCCACATTGGCCTCCGACAGGTTCGCGCGGGCCACCTACTACGCCGGCCGACTGCCCACACCGTCCAGCCAGGTGGAAGCGATCGCGAGCATGTTCTCGGTGATCCGAAACGCCGCCCAGCCCTTCCGGATTCCGGATCCGGGCAAGCCCGACGCCTCGCAGACCATCTGGCAGGTAGTGCTGGACCTGACCAACAGGCGCTACGTCTACGAATCCACCACACGGCCCAACATCGTGTGGGTGGACCTGGCTGATCTCGACTTCAGCGAGGGCAGCCCGCAGCTCAAGCTCGACCTGATCAGCGACCTCGCCATTGAGGGCGGCATCGCGGGCAACGCCGGTGGCAAGTTCAAGGACGCGGGACCGATGACCTTCCTGTCGTTATCTGTCCTGCGCGAACTGGAGAAGGCGAAGACGGCGGATTGAGTGGCACGTCGGTGATTGCCATGACGTGTCGCTGACGCTCTGACAGTCTGTGCACGTGGACCTGATGTGGCGTGTCGTCGCGCTGACCGTCGCGACGTTCACGGTGCTGCTGGCGGTGCGCCGAGTGGTCATGGTCGTCAGCGGGTTGGTGTTCGCGCGCTACGTCGCGGTCGGCGGATTGGCGGCCTTCTCCGTCGAGCGCAACGGAGCCGATGGCTACACGGTGCGGTTCGAGGTCGGTGGGCCGGCGGTCTTTCACAACGTCGCAGTGCAGCTGTTCGGCGTGCCCGAGGGTACACAGCCGGCACCGCCGGCGTTGCGCCACACCATGATTGCCGGTGACGATCCGATCGAGTGGACCTTCCGGCTTCCCGACGACGCGGCGGGGCAGACGTGGGTGATGGTCACCTGGGTCCGGCCGTATCTGCAGGGCGTCGAATCCGAAGCGCTCGCGCACTGGCTGCAGGCCGGTCGCCTGTACGAATGGCGTTGGTACTCAGAGACTAACCGCTATGTGCGGACCGTCATCCGCTTCGTGGCCCGACGACGGTCCGTGGGCGGAGAGTCGTTGCGCGAGTTACCGCTGTCCGGTCGCTGGCGACGCACCTCGTCGAACGACAGCACCGATCTGTTGGGCCCGGCGGCCACACCGCCGCCGCGAACATAGTCATCGTCAGGTCGGCAGCTGCTATGGGGCCTCGGGCTGGGCATCCTGCGCGATTTTGTGGCGGCGGCGATTTTGTGGCGGCGGCGATCGCGGCAGTGTCAGGATGGCCTCATGACTGTCGTTCTGGTGCACGGTAATCCGGAGACCGATGCGATCTGGGGGCCGCTGGTCGGCGTGCTGGGCCGCGATGACGTGGTGATGTTGTCGCCGCCGGGATTCGGCGCCCCGCTGCCCGACGGTTTCCCGGCTACCTACCTTGCCTACCGGGACTGGCTCGAAGCTGAGTTGGAGGCCATCGGCGAGCCGGTCGATCTGGTCGGCCATGACTGGGGCGGCGGTCATGTGCTGTCTGCCGTCATGCACCGGCCTGAACTCGTGCGAAGTTGGGTCACTGACGTGGTCGGGATACTCGACCCGGACTACGTCTGGCATGACCTGGCTCAGGTGTGGCAGACGCCGGGGGAGGGCGAGCAGCTGGTCGACACGATGCTCGGCGGCACCGTCGAGGATCGCGCCGCGCAGATGGTCGCGCTGGGTATGCCGCTGGATGTCGCCACGGCCCTTGCCGCCGCGCAAGGTCCGGAGATGGGGCGGGCGATCCTGGCGCTGTACCGGTCGGCACGCCAACCCGCTATGGCGGAGGCCGGTCGCGACCTCGAAAACGCGCGAGCCAAACCAGGTCTTGCGCTGCTGGCCACCGACGACCCGTACATCGGCTCCGACGAAATCCGTTACCGCGCAGCGGAGCGTGCGGGCGCGCGGACGACCGTGCTCGACGGCTTGGGGCACTGGTGGATGCTGCAGGACCCGGTCCGGGGCGCCACGGCCCTCACCGACTTCTGGAACACCCTCGACTGATCACCAAACCTGAACTGGCTCAGGGCAGTACGGTGTGCAGCAGCATCACGTTGTACGCCGACCACAGCGACAGGGTGAAGTACAGATCGCGACCGTTGGACCACGGATGCAGGTACGGCGCGTAGACGCCGCCGGGGAACTGCTGCGACGACACCACCAATTGCTCTGGGCCCCAAGGTCCTTGCGGCGTCGGCGCGGTACGGATCACCACGTCGGACAGGTTGTTGCAGTACATCACCAGGTACTGCTTGAGGTAGGTGTTGTACTGCACCGACATCTCACCGACCGGGCCGGGAATGATCGGCGAGGCTGCGGCGGGGTTGTTGGGCACCCACGACTGGCTTTCGTTGTTCCAGTACTCGTACTTGCTCATGTCGGGTAACAGGTTCTGCGGCACCCGGGACACGTATGCGTTTCCGATTCGGCCAGAAGGGGTTCCGTACGAATAGATGTAGCCGTCGCTGCCCTTCAGGAACGCGCCCTGCTGAAAATTCTCGTTGCCGGGCATGAAGGCAACTCGCGACACGCTGTCCGGCGCCATCGGCCGGACACTGCTCGGGTACACGCCCCAGTTCTGGCCGTTGTCGTTGGAGACGGCGATCGCCGAGTAGTTCGTCGTCCACTGGCCGGCGCTGTCCCAGTTCTTGATCGACATGAAACTGGCGTACTGCGTCTTGCCCACGGAGACACCGGAAGTCGGGATGATGCCCTTCTCGACGGGCGCCCAGCGGATGGTCGGGATGGTCTGCTTGGCCAGGTTCGGCTGCCACTCGGGTGAGCCCGAATAGGGGTTCGTCACCGAGCCGGGTGGGATGTGGACACCGCCCGACAGCGTGCGGTCGCTGGTGCGCACCATGGTGTTGTAGCGCCACTGCTGGTTCGGGGTGGCGCAGTAGCCGTACGTGTCACCGAACATCATCAGCACCTGGTTGTTCACCGGGTCGCCGTTGTCCCACATGATGCCGAGGTCGGTGCCGGAGATGCCGAACCGTTGCAGGGTGTCGCCGCCCGCACTCTGGTCGCCGGTCACCCACCCGACGAGGGACGTGGTACCTGCGTCGATGGGCGGTGCGGGCGCTGCTGCGGGTTGGGGTTGCGTAGCGGCCGGAGCGGGCTGGGCCGCGCGTTGTTGGACCGGCGGCTGCGGCACCCGAGGTGTACCGGGCAGCACTCCGGCCTGCTGTTGCACGGTGCCCTTGGTGAAGGCGCTGAGCAGTGATCGGGACAGCTTGCCCAGAGTCGGCAGCGGGGCCTTGTCGATCGCATTGCTCGGTCGATGGCCGCCCGACGTTGGCCGCATGACTCCGCTCGACGGCACCCCGTTCGGCGGCAGGACGCCCGCGTTGGGGCCGGTGCACGGATCGGCAGCGGCGCGCGGCGGCGCGATGCCGACCGCTCCGCCGAGAACGACGGCGGCCGTCAGTGCCATCGATGCAATGCGAGGACGCGGCGACACGGTCACACCTTTCGGATGGCGGGCGGCGCTCGGGCGCCAGCAGGGGCTTTTGTGACCATAGTTATCAATGAGGTTCGTGAGGCCCCTGCTGCGCGGATGGGTACCTATCTGTGACCGCGTCGCTACCGTTCACCTGGCGTTTGCCCGGCGAGGGTGACCCACATCGCAATGCTGGAGCAAGAGCGTCCGACCCAATGGGATTTGTCGCGCTCCTCACCGCGGCTCGTGCCTCGCCCCTTGATCGTCGCCCGACCTAGACTTCAGCGCATGACAGCCGCCCGGCGGGAACGCGCCGCACTCGTCGAATCCCTGCGCGAGCACGGACCCGATGCACCCACATTGTGCGAAGGATGGACCGCCCGTGATCTGGCCGCGCATCTGGTGGTGCGGGAACGTCGGCTCGATGCCGCGCCCGGAATTCTGGTGCCGCAGCTGGCCGGGTACACCGACCGGGTTCAGGCGCAGGTGACCGCATCCACCGACTGGGAAAAGCTGGTCGACATGATTGCCGCCGGCCCACCGCTGTACTCGCCGTTCAAACTCCTCGACCCGTTCGTCAACGTCGCCGAGATGTTCATTCACAACGAGGACGTCCGCCGGGCGGGCCCGACCTGGGAGCCGCGGGAGCTCGATGACCGACTGGTGTCCGCATTGGCCGGACAGGTGGCGAACATGGCGCGTATGGGGATAAAGAACGCGCCGGCACGGATCGTGTTGGTGACCCCGGAGGGCCGTCGCCTGGCCGCCGCCGGCCGCGGCGCTGAGGTGACGGTGACCGGCGCACCCGGCGAGCTGCTGCTCTTCGCGGCAGGCCGTGGGCCCGCGCAAGTGACCTTCACCGGACCCGACGAGGCCGTCGCCGCCGTCCGTGGCTCGAACCGCGGATTCTGACTATCGGCGGCTACCCGCAGAAAGCACAACGCAGCTCAATCCCGAAGGATTGAGCTGCGTTGTCTTGGCTTCTGGGATCAGAAGTTGTTGCAGGTGTTCGCGACGTTCAGCACCAGGTCGGTGTACCCAGCGGCACCCGGGGTGTTGTACGCGCGCGTGATCAGCGCCTTACGCTGCTGCGGACCGGAGGCGATCAGCTGGTGCAGGTAGCCGACGCCGATCGGGTTTGCCTGCAGCTCAGCGGCGGCACCCGGGTCGAGCGCGGTCAGCGCGGCGATCACCTGCGGGTAGGTGCAGGTCGAGTACATGATCGGGGTGGGGTCCGGCTGAGCGGTGGCGACAGCGCCGCTGGCCATGACAGCGACCAATGCAGAACCCGCGCCGACCATCATCCGAGTGGTGAAAGACATTGTGTGTTCCCCTCCCGCACCAGCTAACTGATGCGACCAAAGTGATTAATGACTACGTTAGCAGCTCTATCGACCTGTTGTGGCTGAGCGTTACAGGGGCCGTTTGCGCATTCGGTGGGCTCTGTCGGGTGTTCTGGGCGAACCGATGACGACCTTCGGCCTTCAGTGGATGGCGGGCAACACACGAGGCGATGTAGGCAAACCTAACCTAAACCAATCCGGTAGGCTCGCCGCTGAAATGACCGAGATTGATCAGGGGCCGGTGCTGCCGCGCGAGTTGACGTCGCTGTCCGCTGAAGTGCGCGCGGTGGGTGCACCACCCGTTCCGCAGCTGGCGGCTCCGTGGGCAGTGCGTCTTGTCGACGCCGAAGCCGACGCTGAGCTGTTGTCCGAATGGATGAATCGGCCCCATCTGGCCGAGGCCTGGGAGTACGACCGACCTCCGCAATGGTGGCAGCGGCACCTTCAGGCACAGCTCGACGGTGAGTACTCGCGACCGTTGCTGGTGAGCTACCAGGACAAGGCCATGGGCTACCTCGAGCTGTACTGGGCCGCCAAGGATTCCATCGCGCCCCGATACGACGCCGATCCCCATGATCTGGGACTGCACGCCGCGATCGCGGATGAGCGCTTTGTGAACCGCGGCCTGGCGCCGATGTTGCTGCCTCAGGTGTTGGCGAGTCTGTTTGAAATGGTGCCGTCGTGCCGGCGGGTGATGTTCGATCCCGACCACCGCAACTCCGGCGCGCGCCGGCTGTGCGAGCATGCCGGTTGCGAATTTCTCGGTGAACACGACATGGCGAACCGCAGGATGGCGCTGTACGCGCTGGCGCGCCCATCCGTCTGACGTCCGACCCGCCCTGTATATAGGGGGAGTGGCAAAAAGGCTTCTGCTGGCGCTGACAGTGCTCGCCGTCGTGGGGGTGTGCGCCGGACCGTGGTTCTACCGAACCCAGATGGAAGGCCTGCCGGCTCCGGTCCTGACTCTGCCGTCGACGCTTCGTCCGGCCACCACAAACCTCGACGGCAAGTGGGTCGTGGCCGCGGGCCCCGACGACGAGGCCAACCGCTCCCAGGCCGGTTACCGAGCCAGGCAACAACTGTTGTGGGAGACCGTGACTGTCACCGGGCGGACGAATGCGGTGCGGGGCGACGCCACCGTCGCGGGCGGCACCTTGCAGGCGGCGAGCTTCGTCGTCGACGTCGGGACGATACAGTCACCGCACCGCGGCCGCGATGACAAGTTCCGCAGCACCGATGTGATGGACGCCGCCCAGTTTCCGACGGCAAAGCTCGCTGTGCTCGATCCGGTGAACCTGTCGTCCATCGCCGGGGACGGCACGCCCACGACTCAGGAGGTGTCGGCGCAACTCACGCTCAAGGGCGTCGCCCGGCAGGTGGCTGTGCGGCTGGAAGTGCAGCGGTCGGGTAGTGGGGTTGTTGCCGTCGGGCAAATCCCGGTCACCTTCGCCGATTACGGCATCATCCCGCCGGCGCCGCCGGCGGGACTGCTCGCCGTCGATCCGATCGTCACCATCGAATTCCTGGTGAACCTCGTCAAGCGATGAACCCGGCTGGTGACGCAACCACCGCGTCGTAGCCCTCGTAGTCGGGTCGCATGCCCGCCGCGACCAGCTCCCAGAGCACCTCGTCGGTGCCGCCGCCTACCCGCGCGAGTTTCATGTCGCGCCACCACCGACCCAAAGGTGTCTCGTCCACCAGGTATCCGGCACCGCCGAAGATGTGCATGCACTCGTCAACGACCTCGACGCCGAGCCGTGCCGCGGTGACCTTGATGGCCGCGGCCGCGCGCAAGTCCATGCGTCCCTGCGCGGCAAGCCCTGCCAATCCGTAGCGCAACAGGTCGACCCGGGCCTGCAGGTCGGCCAGCCGCATCCGCAGGGCTTGATGTTCGTACAAGGTATGGCCGAACTGGCGCCGTTTCATCATGCGGGCCAACGTGATTCCGATGATCCGGCGGCAGTTGGCCTCGATCTGACCGGCGATCGACAGCCGCTCCTGCGCCAAGCCCCAGGAGATGGCCGCCAGGCCGGTGCCCGCGCGCGCCACCAACGCTTCCGCGGGCACCCACGTGTCGATGTGGACTGCCGCAGTGTCGAGCGGGCCGGCACCCACCTTGCGGTAGGGCGTCTGGACGTCGACTTGGGCGGTCGGCACGGCAACAACCACCACGCTGCCGTGGCGGCTGCCCGGATCGTGGTCGACGCTGCGAGCAACCACCATGATGTGATCGGCGATGGGCGACAGCGACACGAACTTCTTGATGCCGCGGACCTCGAAACCTCCACGCGCGGAGACGACTTCGGTCTCGACGATCTGCAGATCCGAGCCGCCGGACTCTTCCGACGCGCCGATGCACAACACGGCGTCGCCCCGGATGGCCTGCTCGGTGATATCGCGCAGATAGTCGGATTTGCCGAATCGGCGCAGGATTGCGATGGCCGAGTCGTGCAGGCTCACTCCCACGCCGATTCCCGCGGACCCGAGCTTGCCCAGTTGCTCGGCGAGCGCGAACACCTTGGCCACATCCGGATGCTGGCGCTCGCCCCACTTGGCGGCGAAAACCTCGGACTGGCCCAGGTATTCGATGAGCTTGCGCGGAAAGCGTTCGGATTCTTCAGCTTCCGCGGTCCAGTCGCGGACCCGCTCGTCGAAGACCTCGCCGAGCAGCTCTCGATAGCTCTCGGTGGTGCACGTCTCGAATGTGGTCATGAGCCCACCGTTTCCAGCGTGCGTCTGACCTCGAGGCGTCGGAGTTTCCCAGATGAGGTCCGCGGCAGTGAGCCCGGTTTGAGGAACACCACGTCGGCCGGGACGATGCCGCACTCGGAGGCGACGAGCGCCACCACTTGGCTTCGGGCGGTCGATTCGTCGTCGCCCTTGAACTCCGCGGCGATCACCAAACCCTGCCGAGCGCCGGTGTCGTTGGTGCCCACCGCCACGACGGCACCCTCGCGCACTCCGTCGGCGCGTGCGGCGACCTGCTCGATCTCCGTCGGGAAGATGTTCCGGCCCGCGACGGTGATGAGTTCCTTGAGTCGACCGCACACCACCAGACCGTCGTCGGTGAAGTAGCCGAGATCGCCAGTGGTAAACCAATTTTCGGGGTCGATCGGGTCCAGGCCGAGATAGCCCGCCATCATCGAGGTGCCACGTACCTGGACTTCGCCGACATCACGTCCGGTGAGCTCGTGGGGCACATCCGTGGGGGCAATGCGGACTTCCATGCCGTCGATCGGCCGGCCGAGTATCGCGTACCTGCGCACAGCGGTGCTGCCGTCGACGGTCACGGTGACGTCGTCGCAGCGTAGTCCGCCGCCCGGCGCGGGAACGGTTACCGCACAAGTCGATTCGGCCAGTCCGTACGACGGGCAGAGGGCGTTCGCATCGAACCCGAACCTCGACATCTCGGTGGCGAATCGATTGGTGCCGTCGCAATCGACGGGTTCGCCGCCGTTGAGCGCGAATCTCAGTGCGCCCAAGTCGACATCGCTGACCAGGCGGGCGTACTTGCCGAGCAGTCCGTAGGCCATGTTCGGGGCCGCGGTCATGGTGGCCTTGCTCTCGGTCAACCATTTGAGCCAGTTGAACGGCGACGCCGAGAATGCGGTGGTGGGTGCCTGCCACAGTTCGCCGCCGCCGAGCGTCACGGTGAGCATGAATGCCAGGCCCATGTCGTGGTAGATCGGCAGCCACGACTGTCCACGATCTGCGTCGGTGACGCTGATCCGCGCGACCAGGCCGCGCAGGTTCGCCAACGCCGCGTCCGCAGGGATCTGCGCGGTGCGGGGGGTGCCGGTCGATCCCGCGGTGCCCTGCAAGATGCCGATGTCGGCGCGCTGGGAGGGGATGAACGTGGTCGAACGCTGTTCGTGTGCAACGGCATTGACGTCGTGCAGCTGCGTGCCGGTGGCGCCGGTGCGCAACAGGTCGAGATGCTTGCCGTGGCTGAGCACCGTGTCGATGCCGATACCGGCGAACCTGGTCAAGGTGGCGTCGGCCCAGGCGCGGGTGTCGGCCCCGCGAACCGGCCCGGGAAGGATGGATACGGCGGCGCCGGCGAAAATGGCGCCGTAGATGCCGGCCAGGAATTCCACCGTGGGTTCGCCGACCAGGCCAACTCGTGTTTGGCCATCGACGTGTGCGGCGACGTTCTCGGCGCGGGCGTGCACTTCCTGCCAGGGATGCCGCCGCCAGTCACCAGATTTCGGATCGAGGGTCACCAGGTCGCGCCCGGACTGGGTCATCGCCTGCGACAGGGCGGACGCGAGGCTCGATGTGCTCATGAGCGTTGGGCGGTAGGGAGTTTCGCGGCGATCGCGTCTTCGAGGTCGCCGACGGTCTCGCTGCCGAGCAGGTCTTCTTCGGACAGCGCGACGCCGAAGTGGTCTTCGATTGCGACCATGCCCACGGCGAAAGCCACCGAGTCCAGACCGACATCGTTGATGAGCCGTGATTCACGGGTGACGCGCTTGATGTCCACGCCCATGTCGTCCTGCATGATCTTGGCCAAGCCAGCGCTGACCGATTCAGTTGTTGACTCCATGCCGAGGGACCGTAGTCGACCGAAGCTGTTTAGGCTAGGCTTACCTTCTACGTGAGAAAGTGTCCCAGACTGGTACCGCCGTCCCGGTATCCGTTGTCGACGGAAACCAGTGCCGGCACCCGCTCGCAGGTCACCACTCCATGGTCGGATGTCACCTCATCGATGAGATCGAAAGCGGTAGCGATGTTTTCGGGAGTGTCGACCACGATGGTCGTGACGGGAACCTGGCGGCCGAGCTGAAACAGCCGGTCGCCATGCGGCGTTCGTCCGTCATGGAAGCCCCAGATGCCGCGCAGGGCAGTGACGCCGCGGGTGCCCTCGATGGCACGCAGGCGGCGCACGATCTCGCGGTGCACCGGCTCGCCGCCGTGCAGCGTGTCCTCGGTGGTGTACACCATGAGTTTCTGCCACAACGGAGATCCATTGGCATCGTGGGCGGGGAGCGCACCGGGACGGGTCAGTAGCGTCCCCGCCTGCTTGCAGAGCTCGGCCCGCTCCACCGTCACCAACGGGTCGGGCAGCAGGCGCTCCAGGTCGGGCAGGACTGCGGCAGCGCGGTCACCGTCGCCGATCGCGATGATCATGACGGGCACGTCCGTGTTCCGGTTCAGGAATCGGGCCCGCTCACGGCGGCCGCGGACCGTGCCGTCGACCCCGAGAAAGACGGAGGCACAGGCGAATCCGCTCCGGTGGAGCAGTTCGCACACCGCGATGTGGGCCGGCCGGCCATTGATCCGGTGCTGGCGGCCGACGTAGACGGTGAGCTTGGTATGCACGCCGGCATTCGCGGTGGTGACCAGCCGGGCGCGTTCGAGCGTGACCAGTCCCCGGGTCGTCAGCTCCACGGTCCGCTCGGCCAGCCCCGCGATCTTGTCGGCGGTGTCCACCGCGGCGATGGCCACCGGCAGGTCCTCGGACTGGCTCAGGGTCTGGTCGGTGCGCAGCTGGTGCCGTGGCCCGAATCCGGCGATGCCGCGCAGCACCACGCTGGTGGCGACGTTCGCGGCGCCGTAGAGGTCGAGCAGCTCCTCGGCCAGGAACCGGCCCTGATGACGTTGTCGCTCACCGAAATACGTCGTGAGTTTCAGGTAGTCTGCGGAATCGCTCACAGCAGGCCGCCCATCCATAGTCCCAGCGCCGCGGCAGCCAGACCGAGCACCACACTCGCCACGATATTGGCCAGTGCGAACCAGACCTGCCGTTCTTCGCCGAGCCGCTGGGTTTCCAGCATCCACGTCGAGAACGTCGTGTACGCGCCGACGAACGCCGTACCGGCCAGCAGCGCGACATTGGGGCTCAATGCCAGTCCGCCGAAGAAGCCGAGCAGCCAGGCGCCGCTGAGATTCACCACGAAGGTGCCGTACGGGAAGCTGCTGCTCTTGCGTTTCGAGACGGCCCGGTCGACCAGGAAACGGGTCACCGCGCCCACGCCGCCGATGAGCGCGACGCCGGCCCACACCACCGCCGTCACGCCCGCACCCGTACCCGCCGCACCAGGACGGTCGCCAGGTACACCGCGGCCAGGCCCGCGACGATGCTGGCGACCGTGTAGCCGGCGGCCAGCCCGTAGGCGCCGTGCTCGAGCATCCGCACCGTCTCGACCTGCATGGTGCTGAACGTGGTCAGGCCGCCGCAGATGCCTGTGCCGAGCAGCGGGCGCTGGTAGCTCGACACAGGTAGCCGCTCCAGCAGGCGGGTGGTGAAGTACCCGAGCAGGAAGGCGCCGACGATGTTGACCGCGAAGGTGGGCCACGGCCACTGGTCGGGATGGGGTGCCGCGTAGACCGCGAGGACGGCGCGCGCGACGGTACCGATCGCGCCACCGATGAACACGGCGGCCAATTCTCGGTTGTCGTGGCCGAACATGTTGCAAAAGTATCGTGACCGACCGTCGACTGGGCGACACCGGGGGCGTGCGGGTAGCAGAATCGAGCCCATGACGGCCAACCCGCGCGCCGGCCAACCGGCCCAACCAGATGACCTGATCGACGTGGCCCACGTGGTCACCGCTTACTACACAGTGGCGCCGGACCCCGAGAACGTCGACCAGCAGGTCGTATTCGGCACGTCAGGCCACCGCGGGTCCAGCCTGGACGCGGCGTTCAATGAGCCGCACATCCTGGCCACCACGCAGGCGATCGTCGAGTACCGCGCCGCGCAGGGCACCACCGGACCGCTGTTCATCGGTCGCGATACCCACGCCTTGTCCGAGCCGGCCTGGGTGACGGCACTGGAGGTGCTGGCCGGCAACGAGGTCGTCGCGATGATCGACGCGGCCGACCGCTACACACCCACCCCGGCGGTCAGCCACGCGATCCTGACCTTCAATCGCGGCCGCGAAGGCGATCTCGCCGACGGAATCGTCGTCACCCCGTCGCACAACCCGCCGCGCGACGGGGGTTTCAAGTACAACCCGCCCAACGGCGGCCCGGCCGACACCGATGCGACGAGCGTGATTGCCAAGCGCGCCAACGAGATTCTGCGTGACGGGCTGCGCGACGTGAAGCGGATCCCGCTGGCGCGCGCGTTGGGCTCGACGGAGCGGCACGATTATCTGAATGCCTACGTCGAGGATCTGCCGAATGTCGTTGATCTGCACGCCATTCGGGCCGAAGGGGTACGCATCGGAGCGGACCCGCTCGGCGGTGCCAGCGTCGACTACTGGGGCGCCATCGCCGAACGGCACCAACTCGACCTGACCGTGGTCAACCCGCTGGTCGACGCGACCTGGCGGTTCATGACACTCGATACCGACGGCAAGATCCGGATGGACTGCAGTTCGCCGAATGCCATGGCCTCGCTGATCGCGAACCGGGACCGCTACCAGATCGCCACCGGCAACGACGCGGACTCCGACCGGCACGGCATCGTCACACCCGACGGCGGGCTGCTCAACCCGAATCATTACCTCGCCGTCGCGATCGACTATCTGTACACCCATCGCGCGGGGTGGCCGGGTTCCACCGCGGTCGGCAAGACGGCGGTCAGCTCATCGATCATCGACCGGGTGGTGGCCGGGCTGGGGCGACAGCTCATCGAGGTGCCGGTCGGCTTCAAATGGTTCGTCGACGGATTGCTCGGCGGCACAATCGGATTCGGTGGCGAGGAGAGCGCGGGGGCGTCGTTCCTGCGGACGGACGGGACCGTCTGGACCACCGACAAGGACGGCATCATCCTGGCGCTGCTGGCTTCGGAGATCCTCGCGGTCACCGGCGTCTCACCGTCGCAGCGCTACACCGAGCTGACCGAAAAGTACGGTGCCCCAACCTATGCCCGCATCGATGCGCCGGCCAATCGTGAGCAGAAGGCCCGGTTGTCGAAGCTGTCGGCCGAGCAGGTCACCGCGACCGAACTGGCGGGCGAACCGATCGTCGCCAAGCTCACCGCGGCGCCGGGTAATGGCGCCCCGCTGGGCGGCCTGAAGGTGACGACCGAGAACGCGTGGTTCGCCGCGAGGCCGTCGGGTACCGAGGACGTCTACAAGATTTACGCCGAGTCGTTCAAGGGCCCGGAGCATCTTGCTGAGGTGCAGCAAGCCGCACGAGATGTGGTGAATACAGTCATAGCGTGAGCGCTGTCACGGAGGGCGACTGTCCGGCCCCGACCCGACTTCCCGCCGAGATATGGGTGCTGGCCGGCGCCAACGTCGTCATCGCACTCGGCTATGGCGTGGTGGCTCCGGTGCTGCCGGCGTACGCCCGCAACTTCGGTGTCAGCATCAGCGCGGCGACGTTCGTCATCACCGCGTTCGCCGCGATGCGCCTGATCTTCGCGCCGCCCAGCGGACTGCTGGTGCAGAAACTCGGTGAACGGCGCGTGTATCTGACCGGCCTGCTGATCGTCGCGTTGTCGACGCTGGCCTGCGCTTTCGCCCAGACCTACTGGCAGCTGCTGCTGTTCCGCTCGCTCGGAGGTGCGGGCTCGACGATGTTCACGGTGTCGTCCCTGGCGCTGATGATCCGGCTGTCGCCGTTCGACGCGCGCGGCCGAGTGGCCGGCTTGTTCTCCAGTGCCTTCATGATCGGCGCCGTCGCCGGGCCGGTGGTGGGCAGCCTGGCCGCCGGGCTGGGTCTGGCCGTGCCGTTCATCATTTACGGCGTGGCGCTGACCGTCGCCGCGGCCGTGGTGTTCGTCAGTTTGCGGAACTCGACGCTGGCCGCGCCCGAAGAGGAAACCGGGCCGGCGGTGTCGGTGCGGACAGTGCTGCGCAACCGCGCCTATCAGGCCGCGCTGCTGTCGAACCTGGCGTCCGGCTGGGCCGCGCTGGGCCTGCGGGTGGCGCTGGTTCCGCTGTTCGTCGTCGACGTGTTGCACCGCAGTGCGGGCATGGCCGGCCTGGTGTTGGCGGTGTTCGCGGTCGGCAACGTGTGCGCCGTCATTCCCAGCGGCCATCTGTCCGACCGGGTCGGCCGGCGAAAGCTGCTGATCGCCGGGCTGACGGTGTCGTCCGTTTCGACGATGCTGCTGGGCTGGACCACGTCGCTCCCGGTTTTCCTGGCGATCGCGTTCGTGACCGGCGCGGCGAGTGGCGTCTTCGTCTCACCGCAGCAGGCGGCCGTCGCGGACATCATCGGCAACCAGGCTCGGGGCGGCACTGCCGTGGCGACCTTCCAGATGATGTCCGACCTCGGCACGATCGTCGGCTCGCTGGTCGCGGGGCAGATCGCCCAGCACGTGTCCTTCACCGCGGCGTTCGGCGTAGGCGGGGTGATCCTGCTGGCAGCCGCGGTGGGCTGGTGGCTGGCTCCGGAGACGCGTCATTCGGGTGACGAGGAGGAAACCCCGATCTGTCCGCTGGGTCACGAGCCGGTGGAAGGGTCGCTCTGACCAGCCGTTTTGTTCACCATGGGGCCGGTGGTGTAGCTTCATCAGGCACCACTTAAGGGGCTATGGCGCAGTTGGTAGCGCACCACACTGGCAGTGTGGGGGTCAGGGGTTCGAATCCCCTTAGCTCCACAAGTAAAACCCGTTCTGACTTCGGTCAGAGCGGGTTTTCTCGTTTCCCAGCCGCGATCACTCGGCCCTCGTCATCGGAACTGACCGCACGGTAAGATGCCCGAATGACTCAGCGCAGCATGCCCACTCTCGATGGCGTGACCCATGAATATGTGCAGGCCGGTGACGTGAAGATTCACGTCGCCGTGGCCGGACCGGAGGCTGGGCGCCCGGTCGTGCTGTTGCACGGCTGGCCGGAGAACTGGTGGATGTGGCACAAGGTGATTCCCGCGCTGGCCGACGCCGGCTACCGGGTGCACGCCATGGATCTGCGTGGCGCCGGCTGGAGCGAGGTCACCCCGAAGGGCTATGAGAAGGAGCAGTTCGCCTCCGACGTGCTGGCCGCGGCGACCGCGCTGGGGCTCGACTCCTTCGACTTGGTCGGCCATGACTGGGGCGGCTGGACCGCGCAGCTGGTAGCGCTGAAGGCGCCGTCGCGGATCACGCGGCTGGCCATCCTCAACATTCCGCCGGTGTGGCAGGAGCCGGGCCGGGTGGCCCGACATGCCCACAAATTGGCGTACCAACTTGTCGTGGGAGCCCCTGGTGTCGGGCCGCTGTCGCACCTGTCGCCGACGCTGTGGTGGTTCATCCGCCGCAGCGGGATGCCCCAGGAGTCGGTGGACTTCTTCCGCAGCTGCTTCCGCGACCGGGACCGTCGCGTGGCGGGTTCCAAGATCTACCGGTCGATGGTCGGCAAGGAGTTCGCCAAGCTCGCGCGCGGGCCCTATGACGACCAGAAACTCGCGATGCCGGTGCGGGTGCTGTTCGGTCTCGACGACGTGGCCGTGCACCCGTCGCTGCTGGATGGCTTCACCGATCACGCCGACGATCTGAACATCACCGAGGTGCCCAACTGCGGTCACTTCATCATCGACGAGCAGCCCGAACTTGTGATCAAGTGGCTTTCGGATGTGCTGGCCGAGCCGCTGAAGAGCTGACGTCGCGAATCCGCCCCAACTGCCTCGGTCAGCGACCGGGATGACAAGAATGGACTGATGGCGAATTCCGAGCTCGTACCGTTCGGCGAGCTGTCCAATGAGTTGGCCCTGGTAGAGGAAGTCGAACCTCCTGGGCTTCCGGGCAGCAATCCCACCCTGGCGCTGCAGCACATGGAGGCCGCGCTGGTGCGCGCCGACCTCGAATGCCCCGGCGTGCTCAGCGCCGAGCAGTTCCGGCGCCTGCGCTATCTCTTGAGCTTCGCGCGCCTGACGGTGTTCGAACCGGGCGCGGCCGGCCCGGGCGGCACCCGCGGCCGCGGCGACGTCACGGTCGGCGACGAGATCAGCGGCTTCCGGAACCGAGTGATCGATGCGCTGTACAACCCGCTCCGTGGCCGTACCTCGGCGCAGCAACGGTTGGACGCGGCGAAGGCAGTCCTGGCGAACTTCGCCGAGGATGTGGAGTACGAACGGTCGGTGCTGCTGGAGCGCCACGGCAACGACTTCTCGGCGGCCGAACTCGACACCGAACTCGGCTACAAGACCTACGTCGCCGTACTGGGCGGTGGGGGCGGCGCCGGCTACGTCTACCTCGGCGGGATGCAGCGCATGCTGGCGGCGGGTCTGCCGCCCGCCTACATGCTGACCAACTCCTTCGGCGCCATCGTGGGCAGTGTGATGGCCCGCGTGCTGCCGGTGCCCATCGAGGACTACGTCGCGTGGGCGAAGACCGTCACCTACCGCGGAGTCCTGGCCCCGGCCAGGACCCGGCGGCGCCACGGCCTCAACGGACTGTTCTCACTGCAGTTCGACGAGTTCGCCAAAGAGATGTTCACCCGCGAAGACGGTGAACCGATGCGGATGACGGACCTCTCGATCCCGTACGAAACCGTCGTCGCCGGGGTCAGGAAACAGTCGTTCGACCGCCTACCTGGGCAGTTCCATCCGTCGCACTTCACGATGATGGGGGTGCGGGCGCTCGAACACCTCAAGCTGGGCTACGCGCCAGGCGCCGTCAATCGGCTGTGGCAGGTCGCGGCGTTCATCGACTCCCGCGTCGTCAAACCCATCGTGCTGGGCGGCGACGACCTGACAGCTGACTTCAATGTCGTTGACGCCGCGAGCTTTTCATCGGCGATCCCGGGAATTCTGCATCACGAGTCCAGTGATCCGCGCATGTGGGACCTGCTCGACCAGTTGCTCGTGGAGAAGGACGTCGCCGCCTTGGTCGACGGGGGAGCAGCCAGTAACGTCCCAATTGAGCTGGCGTGGAAGCGTATTCAAGACGGGCGCCTCGGCACCCGCAACGCGTGCTTCATCGGCTGGGACTGCTTCCACCCGCAGTGGAATCCGAGACACCTTTGGCTGCAACCCATCACCCAGGCCTTGCAGCTGCAGATGGTGCGCAACGCGCCATTCGCCGACCGCGTCATCAGGTTCAGCCCGACGCTCTCGCCGGTCACGCTGGCGGCCGCGCCGGAAGCCATCGATCGCGCGATCGAGTGGGGCAACGCATCGGTCGAGAGCTCGGTGCCGTTCGTGCAGCGGCTGACCGAGCCGGTGTGGTGGCAAGGAGATCGGCCGCCGCAGGTCGATCGCACGCCCACGCGCATCTCCGCACCGTTGCAGCCGATGACCACGATTCTCGACGGAGCCCGACGGGCCGCTGAGTACGTACCGCGGGTCACCCGGGTACGCCGTCGGGTTGCCGCTGTTGGGGAACGGATCCGCCGGTCGTAGTGACGGTGTGCGTTGCTTCCAACGCATTTCCAACTGCCCGTAGCTACGTTCCTGCCATGACCCGATCCACCGGATTCATCGGCACGACGCTCATCTGCGGAGTGCTCACGCTGCAGCTCAGCGCATGCGGTTCCACCATCAAGCCCGACGGCGCCGCGCAGTCGGTGACCGACTTGGTGACCAGCCAAACCGGGTTCCATCCGACGGACGTCAAATGCCCGTCCGGCGTCGACGCCAAGGTCGGCGGTGAATTCGACTGCACCTTCACCGGTCCGGAAGGGCCGTACAAGGCGCACTTGAAGATCACCAGCGTGGACGGCGAGAAGGTCGGCTTCGACATTAAGACGAGCCGCAGCTAGCGGCGGGGAATCCGAACGAGAGAATGATATTTCCTAATAGATAGAACATGACTTCCCGTCGCGGTAGGCTGGCGGGGTCATGGCCGAGTGGTTCTTGTTCCTGCCGCAGGTGCGGCTGGGTATCGATGAGATCGTCGAGCGCGCGCAGGTGGCCGAGGGGTCGGGCTTCGACGGCATCGCCTTCATCGACCACCTTGAAGCGCCCGGTGCCCCGGATCGAGGTATCTGGGATGCCATGGCGATCGCCGCCTGGGTCGCCGCGCGCACACAGCGGCTGCGTGTCGGACATCTGGTGCTGTGTGACGGTTTCCGCCACCCGGCGGTGCTCGCCAAGCACGCCGTGACGATGTCCGCCGCGTCTGGCGGACGCTTCGAACTCGGGCTGGGTGCGGGATCGATGCCGACCGAATTCGAACGCTTCGACATCGACAACGCCCATGACGCCCCGGCCCGATTCCGCAGGCTGGAACGTGACCTCGCGCTGATTCGGCAGTACTGGGGCGACGACGGCGACAACGCTCAGTTCCCGCGCCGTGAGCACCACATTCCCCTGGTACTGGGTGGTGTCGGCAAGAAGACCATGGAACTGGTTCGCAGACATGCCGATTGGTGGAATCTGCCCTGCAATCATCTTGATCGCCTAGAACAGCTGCGCCCACAGGCGGGCAATGCGCGGGTGTCGGTGCAGCAGATGGTCGGGTTCATCGGTTCCGGAGCGGACCGGACGTCGGTCACCGAGGCGAGCACCCGCCGGTTCGGGTATCTCGGCGACGGGCTGACCTGCGGGACGGCCAGCGAGCTGATCGATCATTTCGGGCGGATGAGTGACCTTGGCGCTGAACGGTTTTACGTGTGGTTCGCCGATTTCGCCCAGCCTGACACCTTGAGAGAGTTCGCCGAGACGGTGGTGAAAGCGGCATGAGTTTCGAGGACCGCCCCGACTACCGCGTCGATATCCATCGCCGCCGCAACAGGATTACGGCCGAGTATGACGGACGGTTGATCGCGTCGACCACTGCCGCCTTGCTGGTCGACGAGCAGGATCACGGCCTGGTGTTCTACTTCCCGCGTTCGGACCTGCACATCGAACTGCAAAGAGATCCCGACGCCGCCAGCCGCTGCCCGTTCAAAGGGCAAGCCACCTATTGGCGATTCGACAACGATGGAGACGAACCGGTGTGCTGGAGCTACGAAGACCCGACCGAACAAGTCGCGCGGCTGCGCAATCACGTCGCGTTCTACCAGGACCGGGTGATCGTTCGGGTCGGTCAGGCCCATCCCGCTGTGCTCGGATACGGCCAGGCATGACGACGCCGTCCTCCGTCACCGGAATGCTCGAGGTGTTCGATGTCCAGCCGGCCGGCGCCGGCCGGTACCGCGGCTTCAGTGACGGTGGCGAACGCGCCATCGTCGACGGCACCCAGCTTCTTGCACAGTCCATCGTCGCTGTCGCAAAACAGCTGCCCACCAAAGTGATTCGGTCAGCGCACGCGATCTTCGGCAGAGCGGTGCAGGTTGACCTGCCGGTCGACTTCGTCGTCGACGTGGTCAACGACGGCCGTAGTTTCGCCGCCGCGGTGGTGGCGGTGGAGCAGGACGGGCGACGTTGCGCGACGGTGACGGTGCTGGCCGACACCCCGACTCACGATGTGATCCGGCACCACGCGGAGCGTCCCGACATCGCGCCGCCGGCGGAAGCGATTCCGAGTCATATGCCGATGGTCGGCCGCGAGCTGCGCCTCGTCGACGTCGTCGACGTCAACAGTCCCGACGAGGTCGGGCCACCGGTCTTGCATGCGTGGCTGCACTATGACCCGATTCCGCAGCGCGATGACCTGGCTAAGGCGTTGCTCGCGCACTTCACCGGCCACCTGTCGATCTCGACGACGATGCGTGCGCACGCCGGCATCGGCACCAGCCAGGCCCACCTCACTGTTTCTACGGCGCCGATGACGGTCACGGTCACCTTCCACGAGCCGGTCGGCTGGGACGGTTGGTTGTTGTACACCCACGACAGCACCCAGGTCGGTGCCGGAATGTCCTATGTGCGTGGACAAGTCCACACCGAGGACGGTCGGTTGATCGCCTCGTTCGCGCAAGAGGGGATGATCCGTCCGTTGCGAACCACGGACAGCGCTGTCGCCGCGACGGCGCGCTTGTAAGTCAGGATTGCGCCAGCAGCTTCCTCAACGCGGCGGCGTCGACCTTCCCGGTGGAGCCTCTGGGCAGCGCGTCATCGGACCCCAATACTCGCCACACCGTGGGAACTTTGAAGGAACTCAACCGCTTTCGGGCCGCCACCCGGAGCTCATCGACGGTCATGGTACGAGTCACGATGGCTGCGCCGACCGCGCCGGCGACTTCGGTCACCGCCGCGGTGTCGACACCGTCGATGGTGCGCAGTGCCTGTTCGACCTCGCTGGGGTAGACGGTCGCGCCGTTGACCTTGAACATGTCGTCGGAGCGACCGTGATAGAACAGGAACCCGTCGTCATCGACACGGCCGAGGTCACCGGTGGGGTAGTAGCCGTCCGCGGTGAACAGTTCTTCGGTTGTGCGCCCGAGGATTCCGCGCATGAGATGCGGTCCGCGAATCTGGATCATGCCGATCTCGCCGACCGGCAATGGCTCTCCGGTCTCGGGGTCAGCGATCCGAACCTCTGTGCCAGAGAACGGTGTACCGCAACTACCCCATTTGTCGGACGGCAAGTCGGTGTCGGCCGGATAGCCGCAGTACGGGCCGAACGCCTCCGTCATCCCGAACAGCCTCGCCCGGGCTCCAGGCGCCGGGCGTTCTGCCTCCGGCAAGAGCGCGGGCAGGCTGCCAGGCTGAAGAGCCGGCAGCGAAACACCGATCGAATCAGCATGGCGGGCAATCGCTTCGGCTTGGTCCGGCCAGCCGCGAAACAGCGTCACCTGCTCGCGCTGCAACAGTCGCAAGGTGGTGTCCGGCCGGGGTATCTCCTCGGTGACCAGCGTGGCGCCGGCCAGCAGTGCCGACAGGATGCCGCTGCCGAAACCGCCGACCCAGAAGAACGGCATCGGCAGGTACAGGCGGGTCGCGCTGTCGATGCAGCGCGCCGTCAAGCCCGCTCGTACCGCACCCAGCGCGCCCCCGTGCGAGTGGATGACGCCCTTCGGCGGACCACTGCTGCCGGAGGTGAACATGACGGCGAGAGTGTGTGCGGGCGTGACAGTTTCGGCCACGGTATCAATGACATTCAGGTTCATGTCGGCATCAAGGTCGGTGGCCGGCCACACCCGACGCAGCTCCGGCAACTCCGCGTTCTCGGCACGGAGTTCATCGAGGTAGCGGTGGCCCCGGAACTCGTCGACGCTGATCAGGTGCTGCACCGCCGCGACGCGTAGTTGCGCGACCAGTTCGGGTCCGCGGAGCAGTGTGCTCAGCGGAACCAGCACCGCGCCGATCCGGGTCACCGCGACGGCGATCCGCACCCAGTCGACGTTGTTGGGCATGATCAGCCCGACGCGAGTGCCCACGCCGATCCCGGCTGCGATGAACGCCGCGGCCAGGCCGCGGCTCGACGCATCGAGATCGCCGTAGCTCATCGAGGTGGTCGTGTCGATCACCGCCGGCTTGTCCGGATGCGCCGCACTGCGTGCCCGGACCAGGCGGTCGATGGTGTCGGTGCTATCGGGCATGTTCGTCGGCGAAGAATCGGCGGACCTCACCCAGATCCGCCTTGCCTGACGGCGTGCGGGGAATCTGGTCGACGATCGCGATGGAACTGGGAATCTCGTAGCGCGCCAGGCGGGTTCGAAGATGGTCGATGATGTCGTCGACCTCGGCGGGTGTCCGCAACTCCACCATGGCGACCGGCGTCTCGCCCAATCGCTCGTCGGGCTGGCCGACGACTGCCGCACCCGACACCGCGGGGTGCCCTTCCAGCGCGGCACGGACGTCGTCGGGCAGCACCTTGAACCCGCCCCGGATGATCGCCTGGTCGGCGCGTCCCAGAATCCAGACGAATCCGTCGGCGTCGATGCGGGCCAGGTCTGTGGTCTGGAGCCAGTCTGCGGACGGCGCGAGTTGGCCGGGCTTGACCTCCAGCAGTCCCGATTCACCAGGGGCCAACGGGTTGCCGTGATCGTCGACGACGCGCAGGGATGCGCCGAGCGTCGCTCGTCCGACGCTGCCGCGCTTCGCTTTCCAGAACCGGTGGTAGTCCTCGATGGTCCAGCCTGCGACGCCGCCACCGAATTCTGTTGCCGCATAGGAGGTCAGCACTGGGATGCCGAACTTGGCGGTGAAGGCGTCGGCATCGTCGGGAGACAGTGGCGCCGTACCAGACGTCACCGCGCGGATGCTCGCCAACTCGGCGGCGCACAGTTCTGAGTGCAGCACCATTCGCAGCGCTGCCGGCACCAGGGATACCGCGGCGGGGCGGTGCCGGCGGACCGCATCGGCCCACCGGTCCAGTTCGAACTTGTCCAGCAGGGCGAACGGCCGTCCCGACGTGATGCACTGCAAAATCCGGTACACACCGCCGATGTGAACCAACGGGGCGTTGACGATTGCCACCCCGCGGCGGAGCGCCGTCGGTGCTGGACCCATCAGGCTGCGGGCCAGCATGTCGTAGGTGAGGTCAATTCGCTTGGGCGGTCCCGTGGTTCCGCTGGTCAGCATGCGCACTGCATCGGCAGGACGGGGTTCGGCGCCGCCGCCCGCCGCCCAGATCTGCAAACAGCCCACCGACCCTGCGGGCGGGGCGTCCAAGTCGGACGCTTCGCCGATGATGGTCGACAGGTCGAGTGCAGCGAGGTCGGTGCGGACGCGGTCGGCACCGCGGGACGGGTTGACGGTGACGACGGTGCCGCCCGCCAGCAGAACGCCGAGCAGCGCTGCGACATGATCGGGCCGGTTGCGCAGCAACATGCCGATCTGGGTGCCGGGGGAGACGCCGGCGACCGCCTGGGCAACATCGGCGATCTGGCCCCATGAATGCCAGCGGCCGTCGTACTCGATGGCATTCGCACTCGGGTCCAACCGCAGTACTTCGGCGATGCGTGTGCTCAGCGGATGCGTCACCGGACCCTCGGTGGCTTGCGCTTGGCTGGTGCGGCACTGAGTTCGGCAGTGCCCAAAGGGTTTCCGAGCCGTGTGTAGATGAGGTTCTGCTCCATCGCCGCGCGGTACGGCTTGTCCAGCGACTCCCAGATCGCCTTGACGGTGCCCTGGGTGGCCGAGGGCGGTTTGGCGGCGATGCCCGCGGCGATCTGGTGCGCGCGGTCCCACAGTTGATCCGCGGGCACCACCTCGGACACCAGCCCGATGCGCAGGGCGGTGGCCGCTCCGACACGTTCGTCGTTGCCCATCAACGCGATTCGCAAGGTCTCGGCGAGGCCGATACGCCGCATCAGCCCGACGGGTTCCAGCGCGCACACCAATCCGGCGCTGACATGCGAATCGAAGAACGTCGCGTCGTCCGAACAGATCACCACATCGGATTCGTTGACGAAGTAGAACGCGCCGGCAGTGCAGATGCCGTTCACGGCGCACACCACGGGCTTCCACATCTTCTGCCATTTCGGGCTGAGCGCTTCGCCGGGGTCTTCGTGGTTCCACACGTTGTCCGGTTGTCCATACGGCGTTTTCACGTCGAGGCCGGCGCTGAACGCCCGGTCACCGGCGGCGCGCAGCACCACCGCGTGGACGGTGTCGTCGCGTTTGACGGCCCGCCACGCCTGCGCCATCTCCTCGCACATGGTGCGGTTGAACGCGTTGAGTGCTTCGGGCCGGTTCAGCGTGATGGTGGCGACGTGGGCGTCGGGGTCCACGTCGAGTGTGATGGTCTCGAACGTCATCGGCACCGCCAGTTCGGTGTGCGTTTCTCGACGAACGCCGCGGGCCCCTCCAGCGAATCCGCGGTGTGCAGGTTGCGTTCCCGGAAGGACTCCGCGAGCATCTCGGCCTCGTGTAGCGGCAGGTCCAGGCCTTTGAGGATCGCCAGCCGTGTACCCCGAACGGCCAGTGGGGCATTGGAGTTGACGATGTCGGCGATCTCGTGTGCGCGGTCCAGCAGGCGGTCGTGGTCGACGACTTCACTGATCATGCCGAGCTCGTACGCGCGCGTGGCACTCAATCGTTCGTGCTTGCCCATCAACGCCATGCGCAACGCCACTGATCTGGGCAGCACCCGTGCGAGCCGGACAACTTCGCGGCCGGCCACCAGACCGATGCTCACGTGCGGATCGAAGAACGTGGCGCGCTCGGACGCGATGACGATGTCGGCCGTGGTCACCCAGTCCAGGCCCGCGCCACAGCAGATGCCGTTGATGGCGGCCAGCACAGGTTTGGCCATCCGCCGGAACGGCGGGGTGCCTTCCTGCGGTGCTTCCCACTGGTCGTAGGTCGACAGGTAAGGCCGTTCATCGACGACCTTGCCGTCGCCGGGAATTTCCTTCACGTCCGCGCCGGTGCAGAAGCCGCGGCCGGTGGCGGTGACGATGAGCAGCCAGACGTCGTCGTCGTTCTCCGCTTGGTCGTAGGCCGTCCGCAGTTCGGTGACCATGTGCGGGCTCAGTGCGTTGAGGGCATCGGGACGGTTCAGCGTGATGATGGCCTTGTGGTTGTCGACCTCGTACTTGATGGTGTCGAACATGCTCACCGCCCACCGAACTGGGGCGGCCGGTGCTCGCGAAACGCGGCCATCCCCTCTTTGAAATCAGCTGTGCGGCACGATAATTCCACGTTGTACAGCTCCTGGGTCAGCGCCTGCGACAGCGTCGCCTGCTGGGCGTGATGGATGGCCTGCTTCGCCAGTCCGAGGGCCACGGTCGGGCCCGAGGCCAGTCGGTCGACGAGGGCGGCGGCGGCATCCTCGAGGTCTGCCGGGGCGACCGCGCGGTGCACCATGCCCCAGTTCGCCGCCTCGGTCGCGCTGACTTTCTCGCCGAGCAGGAGCATCTCCTTGGCGCGGGCCAGGCCGATCAGTCGTGGCAGCAGCCACGTCGCACCGGAGTCCGGGGTGAAGCCGCGCGCGGCGAATGGTTCCCAGAACGTCGCGTCGTCAGCGGCGACCGTGAAATCGGCGGCCAGGGCCAGGTTGCAGCCCAGTCCGACGGCCCAGCCCCGGACGCTGCACACGACCGGAAGTTGAATGGTCGCAACAAGTTCGATGAGGCGGTGCGCGGTATGGGGGATGCGGCGCAGCAGGTGACCCGCTCGGGGCCGCGTTCCTGCCTCGTTCGTGGCGACCCAGTCCGCACCGCTGCAGAAATCCGGGCCCACCGCGCCGATGTGCACGGCACGCAGAGTTTCGTCGCTCGCGGCCGTCGTCAGCTCACTGACCATCCGGTCGATCATCGAGTGGCTCAACGCGTTTCGATGCGTCGGCCGGTCGAGCATGAGGCTCAGGACGGAGGCGCTGCGAAGCACGGTGATCGAACCGTCATCGCTCACCGCAATGGTCCTCTCTCATGCCGTACTGTGATGCCAACAGTATGTACTACGATTGCATTCGGCAAGCGGGAAAAGAGGCAGATGGCCACGGTCGAATACGGCGAACGTCCGCTCGCGCAGACGGTCGCGGCAGCCCGGGCTATGCGGCGCCTGGCCGGACTGCTGCTGGCGCTGGAGCGGGACCATCCCGTGGTGGACGACATGCTGGCCCGGTTCGCGGAATGGGAGGGTGTGCTGGCCGTGGCGGGCCCGCCGGACCTGACGCCGCGTATCGGTGCGGACGCCGGCGATGAGCAGCGCATCTACCTCGACCACGCATTCGACATCGGCGCCTACAACCCGTGCTTCCCCGAATACGCCTTCGACCACCTCGATGACGAAAGGGCGAGCGGGCGCGTGACCTTCCCGCTGGTGTACGAGGGGCCGCCGGGTCTGGTCAATGGCGGGTTCCTGGCCGTGTTCTTCGATTGCGTCACGCAACATCAGAGCTGCGCCGCGCAGCGGACCGGTAAGACCCGTGCGCTGACGCTGACCTTCCGGCGGCCGACACCGATCCTCACCGAGCTGCGCTTCGACATCGTGCGCGTGGAATCCGACGGCGCGGTCGTCTCGACGGCACGACTACTGCGGGACGACGACGTGCTCTGCATCGGTGAGTTCAGCACCGTGGCTTCTCGGCCCGCGCTACTCAGCGGTTTTCAATTCGGCAAGCGACGCAACGGATTCGAGGAATGATGACTGACGATCGTGTTCTCTACTCGGTCGACGACGACCACCGCATCGCGACCATCACGCTCAACGATCCGGCCAAGCGCAACTCTTACGACGCCACCATGCGTGATCAGCTGGCCCGATACCTCGATCAGGTCGCCGATGACGACGACATCACCGTGGTCCTACTGCGTGGCAACGGGGGAGTGTTCAGCACCGGGGCGGACATGAACAACGCCTACGGCTGGTACGGCTCGGGTGAGCAGCAGGCCAAGAGCCGGCCGAGCCAGCGACGACGACTCACAGTGGACCGCAAGTCATTCGGCTTCTATCACAACCTGATGGGCTTCCCGAAGGTCACCGTCGGCGAGATCAGTGGCTACGCGCTCGGCGGCGGCTTCGAGATGGCACTGATGACCGACATCTCGGTCATCGCCCGAGACACCCGGATCGGCATGCCCGCGACGCGGTTTCTCGGGCCGGCGCTCGGCAGCCTGCACATGTTCTTCCACCGGCTCGGCCCGGTGCTGGCGCGCAGACTGCTGCTCACCGGCGACATCGTCGAGGCCGGCACAGTCGAACATCTCGGAGTCTTCACCGAAACCTGCGCGCCGGAATCGGTTACCGCGAGAGCCCGGTACTGGGCCGCCAAAGCCGCGAAGATGCCCGCCGATGGTGTGGTCATCGCCAAAGAGGCGTTTCGTCTCGTCGAACAGAGCCAGGCTTACCAGGGTGAGGAAGTCGCGAGCTACCTGTTTCACGCATACGGCACGAATCTGCAGTTCGCGCCGGGTGAGTTCAACTTCGTCAAGACGCGCGGCGAGCACGGCACCAAGGAGGCCTTCCGGCTTCGCGACGAGCACTTCCGGGTAGATGAGCCGGGCTGACCGGTCTCGTATACTGTGAACGCAACAGTATCTGTTACAACCGGAAAAGTTGAGGTCGAGCATGCCCACACCCGTCATCGTCGGTGCCGTCCGGACAGCTATCGGCCGATCCTTCAAGGGGACCCTGGTCAACACGCCGCCGGAGACACTGATCACCACGGTGCTGCCCGAGGTGGTGCGCCGCGCCGGCGTCGACCCGAATGCGATCGATGACCTCATCTTCGCTGAATCCCACTACGGCGGTGGCGATCTCGCCCGGTATGCGGCGGACGCGACCGGCATGCAGCAGGTGCCCGGCCAGTCGGTGAACCGGCACTGCGCGGGCAGCCTCACCGCCATCGGCAACGCGTCCGCGCAGATCGGCTCGGGCATGGAGCGGGTGCTGATCGCCGGCGGAGTGCAGTCGCTGTCGATGACACCGCAGGTGAACTGGCGCATCCCGGGTCCGGAGCTGAAATTCGAAGAACGGTGGATGCCGCCGACGCACGTCGAGACGCCGGATGCTCCGGCCAAAGACATGTCGATCACCGTCGGCTGGAACACCGCGCAGGCCATGGGCATTACCCGCGAAGAGATGGACGCCTGGGCCGCGCGGTCACATCAGCGGGCCATCGCCGCGATCGATGCCGGCAAGTTCCTCGACGAGATCGTCCCCCTCAAGGTGCAATTGCCCGACGGCTCCGTCATCGACTTCAGCGTCGACGAGTTTCCGCGGCGCGATACCACCGCAGAGAAGCTCGCCCAGTTGAAGCCTTTGCATCCCGAGATCGAGGGGTTCTCGATCACCGCCGGCAACAGCAGCGGTACCAACGACGCTGCCGCCGCGGTCGCGATCGTCGACGCCGCCTACGCCGAGGCGGAGAACCTGACGAAGATGGCCACCGTGCGCGCGTGGGCGGCCGCCGGCGTCGCGCCGCGCGACACCGGCCTCGGCGCGGTGCGCGCGATCGGAAAGGTGCTGCAGCGGGCCGGATTGCAGCCGGCCGATGTGGCCCTGTGGGAGATCAATGAAGCGTTCGCCTCGGTGCCGATCGCTGCGTGCAAAGAATTCGGCCTCGCCGAGGAGAAGGTGAACTTCTCCGGAAGTGGCTGCAGCCTGGGGCATCCCATCGCGGCGTCGGGTGCCCGGATGGTGACGACACTGATCTACGAGCTGCAGCGCCGTGGTGGCGGGATCGGTGTCGCCGCGATGTGTGCCGGCGGCGGGCAGGGCGGCGCGGTCGTCATCGAGGTTTAGAACGAACTAGGAGCGCGGCGCCTTGCGGGTGCGGGGCGCCGGCTTCTTGTTGGCCTCGATCAGCCGTTCGGCCTGATCGAGGATGCATTCGAGCCCGAAGTCGAAGTTGTTCTCATCCGCTGTGCCGAGGTGGTGGCCCTCTTTGACGGCCCTGGCGAGCAGTGGTGTGGTCTCGGCATCAATGGTCATGGCGTCTTGGATATCGCCCGGCCCTTCGCCGTCGGCCTGGTTCTTGTCCCGAAGGCGTTGCAGCACAGCTGAACCACGGACGTGAACCGACACCGCCGAATAGATGTCGAATGCGTGCTCCGGCGACAGCCCGGCTTCCACCAAGCTCGCGATCGCCTTCTCGACCGCCTGCACGCCCAAGCGGGCGGCCCGCGGGCTCAGTGCTGAGCGGATGAGAATCAGGTCGCACAGAATCGGGTTGCCCACGAAAGTCTCACGCATCGTGCGGGCGTGGTTGCGCAGCGTCGAACGCCAATCTTTGGCTTCGACATACGGCGTGGCGAACACGTACTCGCGCAGGGCGCGGTCGGTCATCGCGTTGAGCAGGTCGTCCTTCTTGCGGAAGTACCAGTAGATGCTCGTGACGCCGACGCCGAGGTGTTTGCCCAGCAGCGGCATGCTGAGGTTGTCGATCGAAACCTGTTCTGCGAGTTCGAATGCCCCGTTGATGATGTCATCGGGATTGATCGAACCCCGCTCACGCCGCTGGCGCTTTTCGGCGGTTGCCACCTTTGCCACTGTGGGCACCTCCATCACGATCGATGCTGCGCAACTGTTGAATCTACCGTGTGCTGCCCTCTCGACTGGCACGTCCCTCTACTGTAAGACATATAGTAAGTGTTTCTGTGGACTATGGAGGGCAAGCGGTGGCAGACGAAGTTCTCGTCGAGCGGCAGGGTCGCATTCTCGTCATCACGATCAATCGTCCGGATTCGCGTAACGCGGTGAACCACGCGGTGAGTCAGGGCCTTGCCGACGCAGTCGACGAACTCGACTCCGACGCAAGCCTGTCGGTCGCCGTGATCACCGGAGCGGGTGGAAACTTCTGCGCCGGAATGGATCTGAAGGCGTTTGCGGCTGGTGAGCGCGTCGACATCCCGGGTCGCGGAATCGGCTTCACCGAACGCCCGCCGCGCAAGCCCCTGATCTCCGCGGTCGAGGGATATGCCCTGGCGGGTGGCACCGAGGTCGTGCTGGCCACGGACCTCGTAGTCGCCTCGCGCACTGCGAAGTTCGGCATCCCGGAGGTGAAACGTGGTCTGATCGCTGCCGGCGGCGGCTTGTTGCGACTGCCGCGCCGCATCCCGTTCCAGAAGGCGCTCGAGTTGGCCCTCACTGGCGACAGCTTCACCGCCGAGCAGGGGGAAGCGTGGGGTTTCGTCAACGTGCTGGCCGAACCGGGTGAGGCGCTGGCCGAGGCGATCACGCTCGCGGAACGGATCACCGCCAACGGGCCACTGGCCGTCGCGGCGACCAAGGAGGTTCTGGTCAAGGGCGCCAACTGGACCGACGATGAAATGTGGTCCAAGCAGCTTGAACTCATCATTCCGGTGTTCACGTCCAACGACGCCAAAGAGGGGTCCGTCGCGTTCGCCGAGAAGCGCGCCCCGAATTGGACCGGCACGTAGCGACTCATGGATCTGGGCGTTCGCGACGCGACCGCGGTGATCGTCGGTGGCGGCCGCGGCATGGGATTGGCCGCGGCCCGGTGTCTGGCCGACGACGGTGCGCGCGTCGCCGTGGTCGGCCGTACCCGTGAGGTGCTCGACGCGGCCACGGCTGAACTCACCGGTCGGGGCAGTCCGGACGCGGTCGGATTGGTTGCGGACATGTGCGACGCAGCTCAGGTCGATGACCTCTTCGCGCAGCTGAGCGAGCGGTGGGGCGGCGAGTTGAACATGCTCGTCAACGCCGCTGGGCCGACTACGGTGGGGAGCTTCGAGGACCTCACCGACGATCAGTGGCGCACCGCCGTCGATGACGGCGCGATGGGCATGGTGCGGTGTGTCCGAGCGGCACTTCCGTTGCTGCGCAAGGCATCGTGGGCCCGCATCGTCAACTTCTCGGCGCACTCGACGCAGCGGCAGAGTGTCATCCTGCCTGCCTACACCGCGGCCAAGGCTATGGTCACCAGCATCTCGAAAAACCTGTCGCTACTGCTGGCCCCCGACGAAATCCTGGTCAATGTGGTCTCGCCCGGAAGCATCGCCTCCGAGGCGCTCATCGGCTGGGCCGAATCGGTCGGTGTCGACGGCGCCGATCCCTACGCGCTGATGGCTGCAGTCGGTGAGCATTTCGGGCATCCCGCGCATCTGCCGCGCGCGGGACTTCCCGACGAAATAGGCGCTGTCGCTGCATTTTTGGTGTCGCGACGCAATTCGTACATGACCGGAGCCAACATCAACGTCGACGGCGGCAGCGACTTCAGCTGAGCCGTATCGCGGAGATACTGATAGGTGTACAGTATGGCCATACAAACGCCCGAGAGTGACGCCGAGGAGGCCCATCCGGTGACGGTTCCTGACCGCGTGGACACCGACGTCCAGAGTGCCGTGGTGCTCTACGAGGTTCGGGATACCGGCGTTGCGGTGGTGACCCTGAACCGGCCCGAGCGGATGAATGCCTGGGGTGACGGCCTCGCTGCCGCCTTCTACGCCGCTCTCGACTCGGCCGAGTCCGACCCGGCAGTACGGGCGATCGTGCTCACCGGCAGCGGGCGCGCGTTCTGCGCCGGCGCGGACATGGGTGATCTGTCGTCGATCAGCGGTACCGCCATCAGCGGCGACACGGACGTCGACAAGCTGGTGGGGGAGCGCCATCCGCTTTTCGTCACCACATTGCGCAAGCCTGTCATCGCCGCCATCAACGGTGCGTGCGCGGGCATCGGGATGACCCAGGCGCTGATGTGCGACGTCCGATTCGTCGCCCGGAGCGCCAAGTTCACCACTGCGTTCGCGCGTCGGGGACTGATCGCCGAGTACGGCATCTCCTGGATCCTGCCGCGGCTGATCGGTGTCAGCGCCGCCCTGGATCTGCTGCTGAGCGGGCGGAAGGTGGGCGCCGAGGAAGCGGTCGAGCTCGGGCTGGCGAAAGAGGTTGTCGCCGATGAGGACTTGCTGCCGCGGGCAATCGCGTATGCCGAAGATGTTGCGGCGCACTGCTCGCCGAGTTCGCTGGCGGTGATCAAGCAGCAGGTGTACTCGGACACCATGCGCGACGTCGTCAGTGCCAGCGCTCGCGCGGAGACGCTCATGCACGAGTCACTGCAGCGTCCCGACGTGATCGAAGGAATCACCAGTTTCTTCGAGAAGCGGTCTCCCCAGTTTCCGCCGTTGAAGGGGCAGTGCTGATGGTTTTGGAGCGAGCAGCGGAGCGGATCGCGCATCCGACGTTGGACTACCGGGCGATTGACGTCGACAACCACTACTACGAGCCCGTGGATTCCTGCACCCGCCATCTGCCGAAGGAGTTCAAGCGGCGCGGCGTCCAGATGGTGCAGGACGGGAAACGCACGTGGGCCGTGATGGGGGAGAAGGTCAATCACTTCATCCCGAATCCCACTTTCGACCCGATCATCGAACCAGGTTGCCTGGATCTGTTGTTCCGCGGCGAAATTCCGGACGGCGTCGATCCCGCGTCGCTGATGAAGGTGGACCGGATGGCCAACCATCCCGAATACCAGAATCGTGATGCCCGGGTGCAGGTGCTCGACAAGCAGAACCTCGAAACCGTGTTCATGCTCCCCACATTCGCCTGCGGCGTCGAGGAAGCGCTCAAGGGCGACATCGAGGCGACCATGGCGACGGTGCGCGCATTCAACCTATGGCTCGACGAGGACTGGGGTTTCAATCGTCCCGACGGCCGGATCATCTCTGCGCCGATCATCTCTCTGGCCGATCCGGCTGCGGCGGTCGACGAGGTCGAGTTCGTCCTCGGCCGCGGCGCCAAGCTGGTGCTGGTGCGTCCGGCCCCGGTGCCCGGCGTCGCCAAGCCACGGTCCCTGGGCGACCCCCTGCACGACCCGGTGTGGGCCCGGCTGGCCGAAGCCGGCGTACCCGTCGGATTCCACCTGAGCGACAGCGGCTACCTCGCCATCGCTGCCCTGTGGGGCGGCAAGGCGACGTTCGAGGGGTTCGGCAAGAAGGACCCGCTGGATCAGGTTCTGCTCGACGACCGCGCCATCCACGATTCGATGGCGTCGATGATCGTCCACCAGGTCTTCACCCGGCACCCGACGCTGAAGGTGGCCAGCATCGAAAACGGCTCGTACTTCGTCTACCGCCTGATCAAGCGGCTGAAGAAGGCCGCCAACAACGCGCCGTACCACTTCAAGGAGGACCCGGTCGAGCAGCTGCGCAACAACGTCTGGATCGCCCCGTATTACGAAGACGACGTGAAGTTGCTCGCCGAAACCATCGGCGTCGACAAGATTCTGTTCGGCTCCGACTGGCCGCACGGTGAAGGGCTCGCCGACCCGATGTCGTTCACCGCCGACATTCCGCAGTTCCCCGAGTTCAGCGCCGAGGACACCCGGAAAGTGATGCGCGACAACGCCTTGGACCTGCTCGGCGTCACGGTGGAGGCGACGGCCTAGCCGTCACCGTCGTGAGCGAATGGACCCTCGGCGCCGTCCTCGACGCCATCGCGGACGCGGTACCGGACCGCCTGATGACGGTCTGCGGTGAGCGCCGCAGCACCTATGCGCAGGTTGCCGACCGCACCCGGCTGCTGGCGAACTTCCTGGCCGGCAAGGGTTTTGGGGTTCACCGAGAACGACAGAGCCTGCAGCGCTGGGAGTGTGGCCAGGATCGGGTCGCGCTGATCATGCACAACGATCTGTACCCAGACATGCTGCTCGGCTGTCTGAAGGCGCGGGTTGTCCCCGTCAATGTCAATCACCAGTACACGCCCACAGAAGTCCACGAGCTGCTCGACTACCTCAAGCCGCGCGGGGTCATCTACCACCGGTCACTGGGCGCCAAGTTCGCCGACGTACTGCCCGCTGTTCGTCCGGACCTGCTGATCTCGGTCGACGACGGCAGCTCGGCGCCCGAACTGCCTGGCGCCATGACCTTGAATGACGCACTTGGACAAGGGGACCCGGATGCCGGTATCGAACCGAGTCCCGACGACGTACTGATGATCTGCACCGGCGGCACCACCGGACGCCCGAAAGGGGTGATGTGGCGCCAGGGCGACACGTACGTCGTGTCGATGAACGGCGCCGACCATTCGTCCGCCGCGGAGATCCACGAGAAGGTGCGCCACTGCGGTCCGCCGTGGTTCGCCGTGTCACCGCTCATGCACGCGGCCGGACTCTGGACCACACTTGCGGCAGTGCTCAGCGGCCAGACCGTGGTGCTCTACGACAATCGAGCCGCGTTCGACGCGCGCACCGTCTTGGAGACCGCCGAGCGCGAGCAGGTGGGCATGATGACGATGGTCGGCGACGCGTACGCGGGACCCCTGGTGGCGGAGCTGCAACGGCACCCCTACGATCTGTCGTCGCTGTCCGCGGTCGCGAGCGGAGGTGCGGCGACGAATCCGAAACACCAACGGGCGCTGCTGGAACTGCTGCCGAACATCACCGTGGTCAATGGGTACGGATCGTCAGAGACGGGAAACGTCGGGTTCGGTCGCAGCCGGCGCGACAATCACAAGGACACTTTCGAGCTGCGGGCCGGCGCCTCGGTGGTGGCGGCCGACCTGCACCGCTTCCTGCTCCCCGGTGACCCGGAGATCGGCTGGGTGGCCCGTGATGGCCGCATCCCACTCGGGTACTTCGACGATCCGGAAGCCACCTGCAAGACCTTTCCCGAGATCGATGGTCGTCGCGTGGTGATCTCCGGCGACCGCGGCCGGCTCGCCGCCGATGGCACGCTCGAACTGTTCGGCCGGGATTCGTTGGTGGTCAACACCGGCGGGGAGAAGGTGTTCGTCGAAGAGGTCGAACAGGTGCTGCGGGCGCACCCAGGCGTCGCCGACGCCCTGGTCGTCGGCAGGCCGAGCGAGCGGTGGGGCGAGGAAGTCGTCGCCCTGGTCGCCGTCCACGACCAGGGCGACGTGACACGCGAGGACTTGCACGCGTCCTGTGCGGCGCGCCTCGCCGGATTCAAAGTCCCGAAAGAGTTCCTCTTCGTCGACCAGATACGCCGGCTGGGCAACGGCAAAGCCGACTACCGCTGGGCCAAGAGAGTTTCCGACGGGCGGGTGATGACATGACAAGAGCAATCGACTGCCTGGTCAACGTGCACTTCGGGGAGACCGAACGGCAGCCGTCGTGGATGGTCAAAGTGCGGGACGACTATTTCAAGGGCCCCGACTCCATGTTCGCGCCGGTCGAGCTGTCGGGGCTGCTCGACGAGATGGACGCTCAGGGGGTCGCCAAGGCCATCCTGATGGACAACCTGGCGAGTCCGTCGGTGACCGCACGCAAATTTGTTGAGGCACAGCCGGATCGGTTCGCCCTGGCGCTGGGTGGAGTCAACCTGCTGCGTCCGATCCCGTCATTGCGCGAACTGGCCGCAGCTGCGGCGAACCTCCCGGTCGCGTATGCGGTTGTCGGACCGAGCTTTTGGGGTGACGGACAGTATCCGCCGAGTGACGCCGTGTACTACCCGCTCTACACCAAGTGCGCCGAACTGGAGCTCCCGCTCTGCGTCAACACCGGCCTCCCCGGCCCACCGATCCCCGGCGAGGTACAGAACCCCATCCATCTGGATCGGGTGTGTGTGCGCTTCCCCGAACTGAAGTTGTGCATGATCCACGGCGCGGATCCATGGTGGGACATCGCGATTCGGCTGCTCATCAAATACGACAACCTTCGGCTGATGACGTCGGCCTGGTCACCGAAGCGCCTGCCCGACAGCTTGCTGCACTACATGCGCACCCGCGGCCGCGACAAGGTGATCTACGCATCGGACTGGCCGGTGCTGAAGATGAGTCGCGTCGTCCCCGAGGCGCTGGCGCTCGACCTGCCGCCGGACGTGCTGGAGAACTACCTCTACGCCAACGCGAACGACTTCTTCTTCGGAAACCGGGAGAACTGAGGCCATGGACCGCTACGAGCTGCGCAGGCTGGACTACAGCCTGTCATCGGATCACCAAGCGCTGCAGGCGGCGTACCGCGAGTTCTTCACGGCACACTGCCCCATCGAGGTGGTGCGTGCTGCCGAAGAGTCGGGGTTCGACAAGAGTCTGTGGGAACGGTTGTGCGGCATGGGTGCAACGACCATGGCTTTGCCCGAGTCAGTGGGCGGCGACGGAGCGACCCTCGTCGACTTGACGCTGGTGGCCGAGGAGATCGGCCGGGTCCTGGCGCCGGTGCCCTGGATCGACCATGTCTGCGCGGCGCGGCTGCTCGGGCGATTCGGCGCGTTGGAAGCCGACGTCGTCAGCGGCAGGCAATTGGTCGGGTTCGACCCGGTCCAGGACAACCTGCCTGGCTCACTGCTGATTCCGGCCGGTTCGGTCGTCGAGCACATTCTGCTGCGGGACGGTGAGGACATCGTGCGGCTCACCTACGCTATCCGGCCGGCGAGGGTCGACAACATCGGTCGGCTGCCCATGGCCTGGATCGACCCCGACGCTGCCGACGCCAGGACTGTGGTGGCGAGTGGCCCGGCTGCCTGCGCGGAATATCAACGGGCGCTCGATGAATGGCGGCTGCTGACCGCCGCGGCGCTCGTGGGACTGGTCGAGGCGACCATGACCATCGCGGCGGAGTTTGCGAAGACCCGCTTCACCTTGGGGGTGCCGATCGGTTCGTTGCAAGCGATTTCGCATCCGTTGGCCAACATGGCAATCGTGGTGCAGAGTGGCCGGAACCTGGCGCGGCGGGCGGCGTGGTTCCTCGACAACGAACCGGACGCGAGGCCGGAGCTGGCACCGGCGGCGTTCGTGTTCATGGCCGACGAGGCGCCCCGCGCGGCGACGATGGCCGTGCACGTGCAAGGCGGGCTGGGGGTGTCCGAAGAAGCCGCTGCCACTGCTTATCTCGTGCGAGCGCGCGGGTGGGCGCTGGCAGCAGGCGATCCCGGGGCCACCGCAAGGCGCATCGGCGCGATTCTCGCGCAACGCGAAAGGGTGAGCTGACGTGGATTTCTCGACGGTCGAATTGTCGGATGAGGACCGGGCGTTCCGCGACGAGGTTCGAAAGCTGTTGCGCACCGTCGTCACCGACGAGGTGATCCGCCGTGACCGGGAAACCGGCGACAACTTCGATGAGGGCGTGCATCTCGCGTTGGGCGCCGCCGGATACCTCGAGGCCGAATGGAAGTCGGAGGCCGACGGCGGTTTCAGCCGGGTACGCCGGCGGATCTGGCAGCTGGAGAAGCGCCGTTTTCACGTGCCCTGGGTGACGTGGGGGACCACGGCCATGGTCGCCCACTCGGTGGCGACGTTCGGATCGCCCGAGCTGCGCGACGAGGTGCTGCCCGGGGTGTTCAGCGGTCAGGTCCGGCTCTGCTTGGGTTACACCGAGCCCGAAGGCGGCTCCGACGTGGCGACATGTAAGACCCGTGCCGTGCGCGATGGCGTCGGGTGGATCATCAATGGATCGAAGATGTTCACCACCGGCGCGCACAACTGCCGCTACGTTTTCCTCATCACCAACACCGATCCCGATGCGCCGAAACACCAGAGTCTGACCATGTTTCTGGTGCCGCTCGATACACCGGGCATCGAGATCCAGGGCATCCGTACCGTCGACGGCGACCGCACCAACATCGTGTACTACAGCGACGTACGCGTCGACGACCGCTACCGGCTCGGCGAGGTGAACGGTGGCTGGACGGTGCTGCGTGAACCGCTCAACACCGAGCACGGTGCCGTGGCAGCGGATCCCGACGGCCTGCAGGACGTGTCGATCATGATGCACCAGGCCGGTTTCATGGCCACCGCTGTCGACAAGGTCGCCGCTCGGACCGCGGCGGTGGGCGCCGATGGACATCGGCTCATCGATGACGCGTCGGTGGCATATCGGCTGGGCCGCAGCGCCGCTCGTATGGAGGCAGCGCTGAGTGCCCCGAGCATCTTCGGTCGGGTGGCGCTCGCGCAGACGATGCGGGACATCTCCCCGGAGCTGATGGACATCCTCGGAGCGGCGTCGGCGTTGCCCGTCGGTACCGAGGGAGCAGCCGACGACGGAGCGGCTGAATACGTGTACCGGTTCGCACCGCTGGTCGGCATCTATGGCGGCACCCTCGAGGTGTTCCGCAACATGATCGCCCAGCACGTTCTCGGGCTCGGAAAACCCGCTTACGCACCAGTTGGTGCACAGAAAGGATGATGTGAGCGACCAGATTGCCGACGTCGTACTGATCACCGGCGCCTTCGGGCAAGTCGGAAAGCGGTGTGCCGAGATCTTGCTCAGGCGAGGACGCACCGTCATCGCGATGGACCTGCAGAACGACAAGACCGCCGTGGTCGCAGACGAGCTCGCGGCCCGAACAGACGGTGGAACGCTCATCGTCGCGTACGCCGATCTGCTCGACGCCGAGACCATCGCCGAGTGCGTGAGCCGGCACAAGCCGGCAGCCATCGTGCACCTGGCAGCGATGCTGGCCCCCGCGTCCTACCGAAACCCGTTGCTGGCACGCAAGATCAACGTGGACGGGACCCACAACCTGGTGGCAGCCGCGCGGTCCCTTCCCGAACCTCCACTGTTCGTCGACGCGTCGAGCGCGTCGGTCTACGGATCGCGCAACCGGCACACCCATCCCGAACGCATCACCGCGCAGACGCCGGTGAACCCGATCGATCAATATGGCGAGGACAAGGTGCTCGCCGAAGAGGTGGTACGTGCCAGTGGGCTGCCGTACGCGGTGTTGCGCCTGGGTGGAGTGATCTCGACCGATGTCTCGGCCAACTTCAACGCCGACTACCTGGTGCTCATGCGCGCGACACCGCGGGACAATCAACTACACACGGTCGACGCCCGCGATGTCGCCCTCGCCTTCGCCAACGCCGTCGACCGTCGTGATGTGGTGAACGGCAAGACGTTGCTCATCGGTGGCGACGACACCCACATGCATGCATTCCGCGATGTCGAGGACGACATGATGGAGGCGGTCGGTGTCGGGCGGCTCGGTCCGTCGGCGAGCCTGCCCGGTGACCCGGACGACGAGCGGGGCTGGGGCTTCACGGGCTTCTTCGACACCACCGAAGCACAAGAGCTGCTGGAGTTCCAGGAACATTCGTGGTCCGCGACGCTGGGCTGGGTGGGAGATTCCCTGGGGCGTCTCCGCCCGGTCCTGCGCCTGCTGGGCCCCGTGATCCGCCCGGTGATCCGGACTGTGCTCGCGATCCAGCGAAAGGCCGAGCGCCGCGGCCGCTACGCCGACCCGTGGGCGCTGATCGAGAAGAACTATGGCCCAGGGGCGTTGGCCGGCGGACAGGCCAGATCAGGAGCCGGCGAACGTCGCTAGCTTCGGTGGCCGCACTGCCGCGGGATCGGGGTTGGCGATCGGCAGCCCCATGAACCGGCGGGCGTTGTCACCCATGAAGTCGTAGGTGCGTCGCTCGTCCATGCCTTCGGCGTAGTGCCAGTAGCCTTTTGGTTCGGCGAGGCCTTCGGGGTGCGGGTAGTCCGACCCGAACATCACCCGGTCCCATCCGACGGTGTTCACGACGTCCGCGACGCAGCCCTCCCAGAACGGGCTCACCCAGATGTTGCGCCGGAACACGTCGTGTGGATGTTCCGGAAAGTTCTGCGGCATCTTCTTGTACAAGTCGGCGAAATCGTGGAACAGCGGGTGAATCCACGAGCTGCCGTTCTCGACGCTGGCGACGCGCAGTTTCGGGAACCGGGTCAGTGTGCCGTGACAGATCAAGCTGGTGATCATGTCCGCGATCTCGCGGTGGCCCAGGACCATCCACCGAAAGGCGCTCTGCGCCATGAAGCTCTGGGTGTGCGGCGGTTCCCACTGGTTGACGTATGCATCCAGCGGCGGATAGCTCGCGTGCAGCACGACCGGCAGGCCCGCGGCCTCCAGGTCGCGCCAGAACGGGTCGAACTCCGGTAGGGCGGGGGAGCGCCAACCACGAATCCCGTTGACGGGTCCCGGTTTGATGAGGGCGACCCGTACGCCGTTGTCGAGCAGGTACTCGAGTTCGCGCTGCGCGCCGTCCACCTCGGACAGGTTGATGATCGGCGTCGAGTACACCCGATCCTCGTAGTTGAAGGTCCAGTGCTCGAGCATCCACTGATTCAGCGCGTGGATCACCGCCAGCGACAGTTCGGGATCGTCGGCGGTGGCATGTTCGATGAGGCTGGCCAGCGTCGGGTAGTTCAAGGCCTCGAGCACGCCCTGGCGGTCGAGTTCCTTGACCCGGTCTTCGGGATTGCGGGTGGCCGTCGGCGCTTCGATTGCGGCGCCCTGCATTTCGCGCAGGGTCAGGCCATCGGGGTTCTCGCCGGCGAAGAACTTCTCGTGGGCCCCGGGTGCGGCGACGCGTTCGAACGTCGGGTTCGGGATGAAGTCGTTGACCCGGCCGTTGATCACGATGCGGGTCTGCTTCCCGAACTTCGCGAATTGCACAGCTCGTGAGTACTTTTCGGGCAGGTATTTGGTCAGTGCCTCGGCCGTCTCATACATGTGTTGGTCGGCGTCGAAGATCGGCGCTGTACGGAATTGCGTCATGGCAGGGCCGCCGTCCCCTTGGATGCGCCGCGGGCGATCACCTTGGGCATCGACGTCGACGAACTGGTGTTCAAGATGGTGTGCACCACGTTGACCAGATCTTCGACCGGCATCAATTTGCCGGGCAGGCAGCCGCCGGACATCCACAGTGGCACCGCCTTTGCGGCCAGTTCCATGTCCCAGTCGGCGTTCATGCCGGTCTGACCCTCGCCGGTGCCGCCACCGCATTCGCCGACGATCAGACACGTGAAGCCGATGTCGGGATGCTCGGCCCGCCAGGCGTCGACGAGCCGTTCGAGTGCCGCCTTGCTCACCCCGTAGGCGCCGAGCCCCGGCCACGGCGGCCCGAAAGTGCCTGCGTCCGAGGACAGGTACACGGCCTTACCCGCCGACGCCGTGAGGTAGGGGATGGCCGCGGTCGTCGCGAGTGATGCGCCGATCACGTTGGTGTCGAAGATGCGCCGCCAAAGGTCGGCTTCGGTGTCGACGAGTCGAATCACGGGGCCGACGGCGGGGGTGTAGATGAGGTTGTCGATGCCGCCCAGGGTGTCGGCGGCAGCGTCGATGGCCGATGTCACCGACGCTTCGTCGGTGACATCGCATTCGAGCGCGACGGCCTGGGGCCCAGCTTCTTTCGCGGCGTTCTCCAGCCGCGTCAGGCGCCGCGCCAGCAGCGCGACCTGCGCGCCGCGCTGTGCCAGGCCGACGCCGATGCAGCGGCCGAGGCCGCTCGAGGCCCCGATCACTACCGTTCTCGACATCGTTGTCACCTCGTGAGAATCGTGGCCGCGGCGGTGCCGGGTGCACCGTATAACTGCGCGAAGCCGACTTTCGGCTCGCCGGGCACCTGGCGGTCCCCGGCCTGCCCCCGCAGCTGTCGGACCAATTCGTGGATTTGCCGCAGGCCCGATGCGCCGATTGGTTCGCCGTTGGCGATGAGCCCGCCGTCGGTGTTGACCGGCATACTGCCGCCTATTTCGGTGGCGCCGTCGGCGAGGAGCTTCTCCTGGTCTCCGTGTCCGCAGAATCCGCACTCGGCCATGTGAATGATCTCCGCACCGGCATCGGTGTCCTGCAGTTGGATCACGTCGACGTCTTCCGGTGCGACATCTGCCTTTTCGAAGGCGGCCCGCGCCGCGTACACGGTCGGGGACGCGCCTTCCTCGACGGGCGCAAAGGTCGTGTTCACCTCGTAGGTGCCGTACGACCGGGTGCGGATTTCGACGGCGCGCAGATAGACGGGCTTATCGGTGTACCGGTGGGCGATCTCGGCGCGGCACATCACCACCGCGGCGGCGCCCTCATCGGGTGCGCAGAACATGTACTGCGTCAGCGGGTAGTTCAGCATCGCGGAGCCCAGGATGTCTTCCTCCGAAATCGGCTTACGCCGGAAGGCATTCGGATTCAGCGCGCCGTTGCGGAAGTTCTTGGCTGCGGCCCTGGCCAGCGTCTGCTGCGAGATCCCGTGGTCGTTCAGATACCGGTTGGCCTTCATACCGAAGAACTGGGTGGTGAGGTACTGCCCGTTCTCGGCGTACCAGCTGGGCATACCGACCAGGGCGGGGTCTTCGGTGAAGGCGCCGCGCGGATGCTTGTCCAATCCGACTGCGACGCCGATCTCGTAGTCGCCCAGACGGATTCCATCGGCACACGTCTTGACCGCGCTGGCCGCGGTCGCGCACGCGTTGAACACGTTGGTGAACGGAATGCCGCTCAAGCCCACCATGCCCACGATGGCATCGGGATTCGCGACGGTCCAACTGCCGCCGGTCGCGGCGCCGATATCGCTCCACTCGACGCCGGCGTCGGCGACGGCGGCGAAGATCGCGTCGACGCCCATCTGCATTGCCGACTTGCCGTCGAACCGCCCGAACGGGTGCAGGCCGACACCTATGATCGCTACGTCGTGCATCAGGCGATGGCTCCTGCCTTCTTGAGGGCTTCGATACGGTCCCAGTCGATCCCGAGTTCGGACAGGACGAGCTCGGTGTGCTCGGAGGCCTGCGGGGCGCGGGTCGTTTCCAGGGGCTCGTGGTTGAACTGCACCGGCCCGCGGACCACCCGGAACGGCTGCTCACCGACCCCGGCCTCGACTTCGACGATCATGTCGTTGGCGATGGCCTGTTCGTCGGTGGCGAGGTCGAGGAAGCTCTGGAACGGCGCCCATTGACCTTTCATGGTCTTGAGGTGCTGTCGCCAGTAGTCGAACGGCTTGCCGCCGATCGCCGCACTGATGAGAGCTGCAGCCGCCGAGGCATTTTCGATCAGCGGCAGCACGTCGCTGAAGCGCGGGTCGTCGGCCAGCTCGGCGAGACCGAGGTGCTCGAAGGCATCGCGGATGTAGCCGGTCGGGCTGACGATGCACAGGTTGATGGTGCCGCCGTCCGACGTCAGATAGTTGGCCATGAAGGGGTTGACGCTCGGACCCGTGTCATCCGGCAGGAGCGACCGCATCGTCTCGCCCGTCTCCATGCCCTGCGTCATGCTTGCACCGGCTGCCCACCACGCGGTGCTCAGCAGTGAGACGTCCAGCTCGACCGCTTCGCTGGTGCGCTCGCGGTGGAACAGCGCCGCCGAGATGCCGCCGGCGATGTTCGCCCCGCCGATCGAATCGCCGAACGCCGGAATGCCTTGCGACAACGCGCCACCCAGCCCTTCGGGCGTCAGTGAATGCCCAACCCCGCTGCGGGTCCAGAACGCGGTGCCGTCGAAGCCGCCGACATCGCGTTCAGGACCTTTATCGCCGTACGCGCTGCCGCGGGCGTAGATGATGTTGGGGTTCACCGCGCGGATGTGCTCGATGTCGAATTTGTGCTTCTGGCGGGCCGCGGGCAGGTAGTTGGTGAGGAAGACGTCGGCCGTCTTGGCGATCTCGTAGAGCACCTCCTGGCCGTCGGGGGTGGACACGTCGATGCCGACGCTGCGCTTGCCGCGGTTCGGGTGCTCGATGAGTGGGTGCCGGTCGGGGTCGAGCTGAAACCCGCCCATGTTGATGAAGCCGCGCTGGGTGTCGCCGCGCACCGGGTGCTCCACCTTGATGACGTCGGCGCCCCAGTCGGCGAGGAGGGCGCCGGCCGCCGGCACGAACGTGAATTGCGCGACCTCGAGGACGCGAACGCCTTGCATCACCTTGACCATGCCGTCACTCCGCCGCGCTGAACTTGACCGGCAGTGCCGTAGGTGAACGGAACGGCTGGCCGTAGATGTGGGGGTCGTCGTCGGTGACGAGCTCGATGTCGGTCAGACGCGTCAGCAGGCACTCGAGCGCCACCCGGGTTTCCATACGTGCCAGATGCAGGCCCATACAGGTGTGCTCGCCGGCGGCAAAGGAGATGTGCGGCAGGTGCTTTCGGAAGATGTCGAATTCCTCTGCGCGGTCCCACCGGTGTTCGTCGCGGTTCGCCGAGCCGATGCACACGTCGATCACAGCGCCCGCCGGTACCTCGACACCCTCGAGTTCGGTGTCCTCGGTCGCGTACCGCTGCACCGTGGTCAGCGGTGTCTCATACCGCAGGCCCTCTTCGATGGCGTCGCCGATGAGCGCGGGATCGTCCCGAATCGCCTGGAACTGTTCTCGATGAGTCAGCAACAGGTACAACAGATTTCCCGACGAGCGGTAGGTGGTCTCGAGACCAGCGGGCAGTAGGAGCCGCAGGAACGAGTAGATCGCCTCGTCTGTGAGTTTTTCACCGTCGATCTCGGCGGCGACCAGGTCGCCGATGATGTCTTCGGTGGGATTGCTGCGCCGCTGCTCGATCTGCTGCAGGAAGTAGTCCTTGAGTGCGGCCGAGGCTTCGAACGCGCGCCGGTACTTGACGGCGTAGCTGATCAGTTCGACCGCGCGCTGCCGGAACCAGGGGAGGTCTGCCTCGGGCAATCCCAACAGCTTCGAGATGACGCGGGTCGGGAATTCCATGGTGAAGTCGGTGACCAGATCGGCGGTGCCGGCATCGATGAATTCGTCGACGAGTTCATTGACGACGGGGCGGACGATCTCGGGTTCCCACCGCGCCAGTGACTTCGACTTGAACGCCGCGGACACCAGATTGCGGTGCTGCCAGTGTGGCTTGCCCTCCATCGCCAGGATGGTGGGTCCGATGAACAGCCCGATGGTGCTGTCGTAGATGTGCGAATTGAAGACCCGGCCGTCGCGGAAGACCCGGTTGACCGCGTCGAACGACACCGCGGCGTACATGTGTGCGGGCTTGAACTCCTCGGGCGTATTCGACCAGTCCATGACGCTGCCCCGAAAAGCGCCGCCTTCCTTGCGCTTCTGGGCGAATACGACGTACGGGTCACGGAGGAGGTCGACACCCTCGTCGACGTCGGCGTCCTGAACGAGACTCACCACCTCAAACTGACGGGCATCCGGCTATTGCTACCGTAAACCTTACAGTAGATACCGTTGCAACGTCAGGTGGTTTGTTGAAGTGCTACTGTCCGCCAATGGGTGACGGTGCGGAACCTGAGGAGTTGCGGGCGATTCTCGACCGGCAGCGGCAGGCCTTTCTGGCCGACCGATTCCCGGGAGTCGCAGTGCGGCGCAACCGCATCGACCGACTGGTTGCCCTCGTGCTGGACAACGCCGAAGCCTTCGCCGAGGCGATGGCGGCGGACTACGGCACCAGGGCGAAGGCCGGGTCGTTGTTCACCGAGGTTCTCGGCATGATGTCGGTGATCGAGCACACCAGATCGCATGTGCCGCAATGGATGCAATCGACGAAGCCGATCCGGGCCGCGCGGATGCTGGGCCTGCGCGCGGAGGTACTGCCCTGCCCGCTGGGGGTGGTCGGCGTCATCGGACCGTGGAACTTCCCGCTCAACCTTGTGGTGTTGCCCGCTGTGGCGGCGTTCGCCGCCGGCAATCGGGTGATGATCAAGATGTCGGAGATCACGGCGCAGACCGCGGTATTGATGACGACGCTCGTGCCGAGGTATTTCGACCAGGCGGAGCTCGCCGTCGTGACAGGCGGACCCGAGGTGGCGGCCGCCTTTTCCGAGTTGCCCTTCGACCACCTCTTTTTCACCGGTTCACCCGCGGTGGGAGCCAAGGTGGCGGAGGCCGCCGGACGCAGCCTGGTGCCCGTGACACTCGAACTCGGGGGCAAGAACCCCGTGGTGGTGTCGCGGGCCGCGAATCTGACCCGTGCGGCGACCCGGATCGCGCAGGGCCGGATGATCAACGGGGGACAGGTATGTGTCAGCCCCGATCTTGTCTTCGTGCCCGACGACCGGCTCCGTGAGTTCGTCGATGCGGCGCGAAACACGTTGCGGTCCATGTTCGGATCGATCGTCGGCAACGGCGACTACTGCTCCTCGGTCAATGAGGCGAACTTCGACCGGGTGCTCGCGTTGATCGACGACGCACGAGAGAAGGGCGCCGTGGTCGAGGTCATCGCTCCGCCCGGCGAGGTGCTACCGAACCGGCGCACCCGCAAGATTGCTCCGACCATCGTCCGCGACGTCGACGACCGGATGCGCATCACCGCCGAGGAGATCTTCGGTCCGGTGCTGGTGGTGCGGGCGTACTCGACTGTCGGCGACGTGGCCGACTACCTCAATGGGAAGCCCGCCCCGCTCGTTGCCTATTGGTTCGGGCCGGACGACGAGGAGTTCCGGGCCTTCGTGCGCGACACCCGAAGCGGCGGGGTGGCGCGCAATGACTTTGCGGCTCAGATGATCCCGTCGGCTGTGCCGTTCGGCGGCGTCGGCACCAGCGGCACAGGCGCGTACCACGGGAAGGCCGGCTTCGACACGTTCAGCCACTACCGGTCTGTGGTCGGCACCGATCTGCCGTTCAGCATCACCGGCCGCGCGGCGCCGCCGTTCACGAAGTCGATGCGGTCGAGTACCGAGCTGGCCCTCTGGCTGGCGCGCCGCAGGAACCGGCGCCGGCTCCGGCTGGGTCAGGCCGGCGCCTCGTAGAACTGCGTCGCCCACTTACGCATTGCCATATAGGGTTTCGCGTCTGCCTTCGACAGCGCTGGGTGCTCGATGTACTCCTGGTGGCGCCAGATGTCGAGGTCCTCCCACACCGTCTGCAGGAATCGCTTTTCGACGTGCTCGCGCACCTCGTCAGGTGGCACGTCGGACATGTCACCAGGACGGCGCGGCCACCAGATCGAATAGAACATGTCCGAGTAACCGTCCTCGACCGGCGTGCAGGCGAAGATCAGCCGGTGGTTCGACGAGCCCTCGAAGGCGCTGACCGCGAAGCCGAGGCCCGAGAAATGGCTGTGGATATACAGCGCCATCTTGTCCGGGTCGTCGCTGCGCGCGTCCGGCCACCCGGTGAGGAAGCGCCACTCTTCGTCGACGGCTTCCCAGTTCAGGCACACTGGCGTGACGGTGGCGCCGTGGACGTAGTGGAAGTGCGCACTGTCCGGACCGTTCTCGGCGACGACCTGCGGGTGCACGGGCTCGCGTTCGGCGCGACGCGAAAACTCCGGATATGGACGGTAATACGCGTCGCGGTCGGTGGGGAACTGCGGGAATTTGCCGAACAGGTCGGGCAATTCCCATTGGGGTTCCGAGCCGGCGGGCTGATACCAGGCGAACACACATCCGTACTGTTCCCGAACCGGAAACACGCGGAGCCGCAGCGCTTTGTTCGGCCGGTCCGGCTGATAGGGGATGTAGCGGTTGGTGCCGTCCGGGCCCCACCGCCAGCCGTGGAACGGGCACTCAACACAGTCGCCAACGACCTTGCCGCCGTGGCCGATGTGCGCACCGAGATGCCTGCAGTGGGCCGAAAGCAGGTGCAGCTCACCCGACTCGTCGCGGTAGGCGACCAGGTCTTCACCGAAGTATCGCAGCGGACGTACCTCTCCCGCGGCGAACTCCTGCGACCAGCCGATCATGAACCAGCCGGTGACCTTCCAGGTGAACGGGACTTTCACGGTGCCTCCGTCTGAAATCGTGGCTGCGCAATGATGGTTTCGCCGAATGCCTTGATGTAGTCGACCGCAGCGTCGACGCTCGACCCGTCGACGTGGACGACAGCCCAGGTGGCGCCGTAGCCGGCCAATTCGTCGAGCATGTCGCGGGCGCGCCGAACCGCGGGTTCGTCGTCGAGATCGACTTCGGGGCACAAGATCTGGATGTCCAGTTTGTTCGGGTCGCGTCCGGCAGCATCGAGTCGGCCGCGCAACGTGTCCACCGCTGAACCGAACTGGCGCGCGTCCGAAATAGCGACGGTCCGCATGCTCGCCGCGTATTCCGGCGGGGAGATCACGGGCATCCAGCCGGTCCCGTATTCGACGACGCGGCGTATCGCGGCGCGGCCATTGCCGCCGATCCACAGTGGCGGGTGTGGCCGTTGCACGGGGCGCTGCAGCCAGAGTTCATCGACGGCGCCGAACGCCCTGCCGGACACCGGAATTTCGGGATCCATCCAGATCGACCACAACGCGGCGAGGGCTTCGTCGAGAAGTTCGGCGCGGCGATCGAAATCCACCCCGAGCGCGGCGAATTCGGAGCGGAGGTACCCGGCCCCGACACCGGCGATGAGCCGGCCGCCCGAGACGAGGTCCAGCGAGGACAGTGCTTTGGCCGACAGGTATGGGTTGCGAAACGGCAGCACATACAAGTTGGTCAGCAGCCTGATCGTCGACGTCACACCCGCCATGAACCCGAGTGCCGCGATCGGATCGAGGGTGTCGTGCCCACCGCGGCGGCGCCACTTCGCCGACGGCGCCGGGTGCTCGCTGAGGGCCACGGCGGAGAACCACGATGCCTCGGCCTGTTGGCACACCTGGCGGATCGCCTCGGGGTGCAGGAAACCGTCTGCGGCGGTGGGTGATTCGACGGGATATTCGAGGGTGAACTTCACTGACGCCAGCTCCTGAATGGTCCGTTACGGCATGATCGTGGTGCGCGAGACCGGCTCGGGCGCGGCCTGCCGAGCGCGTACGCCGCGCTCGAGGGCGTGCAAGAGGGCGTCGCGTGTCTCGACGGGCGAGATGAGCTCGTCGAAGCCGAGGTGGCCCGCCGATCGGAACGACGCTTCCAGTTCCATCCGGCGCAGCTTGGCCTCGACGTCCTCGTCGGCGTGCGATGCCCGGCTCAGGGCGGCCGCGCTCATCGCGCCCATGGTCGCGCCCGGGTAGGCGAACGTCGCGCCCTGATTGTCGAAACCCAACAGCGACATGACCATCGAGCCGAAGCCGTAGGCCTTGCGCAACGTGACATGCAGCTTCAATGTCGTCGCCCCGGTCTGGGCGGCGAACATCCGGGCGCCGCTGCGCAGTACCCCGGTGCGCTCGGAGCGGCTGCCGGGCAGCATCCCGGGATTGTCGGCCAGGAAGATGATCGGCAGGTGGAACGAGTCCGCGACTGTGATGAAATGCGCTGCCTTGTCGGCGGCGTCGGCGTCGATGGCACCGGCCAGCACGTTCGGCTGATTGGCCACGACGGCCACCGGATGGCCGCCGAGGTGGGCCAGTGCGCAGATGATGGCCGGCCCGAACTTGGGCTGCACCTCGAACCAGTCCGGGGTGTCGAACACGACGTCGAGGACGCTGCGCATGTTGTAGGCGCGGCGGTTGTCGCGCGGCACGACGTCGAGCAGCTCGGGTGTCGGCCGTGGGGCACACGCGTCGTTCGTCGTCAGGGCGGCCGGATATGACCAGGCGCTGGGCGGAAAGTACGACAGGTAGCGGCGGATATCGAACAGGGTCGAGGCGTCATCCAGTGCGGCGTTGTGGATGACGCCACTGGTCAGCGCCACGCCGGGGCCGCCGAGGTCCTCTTTCGAAATCTCTTCGCCCGTGGACTCTTTCACGACGGGTGGGCCGGCGGTGAAGATGGCGCCCTGCTGACTCATGATGGTCCAGTCGCACACCGGGGCGACGAGTGCGCCGTGCCCGGCGGACGGCCCCAGCACCGCCGCGACCGTCGGTACCCGGCCCGAGCAGCGTGCCTGCGCGATCAGGTCGGTGGGGGTGCGGCCGTAATGTTCGCCGCTGGGCCGGAATCCGGCCCCCTCCAACAGCATCACCAGCGGAATCCGGTCGTGCAGCGCAAGTTCGGCGAGCCGGTATCGCTTGGCATTGCCGCCCGGCCCGATGCTGCCGGCCAGTGTGGTGAAGTCCTCCGCGCCCACCATGATCGGTGCGCCGTTGATCAGACCCGAGCCGGTGACGATCCCGTCGGCGGCGATGTCGCCTCCCGCCAGGGTGCCGAATTCACGGAAGGTCCCGGGGTCCAGCAGGTGGTTCAGTCGTCCCCGCGCATCGAGCTTGCCCTTGCTGTGGTGCTTGGCCAACCGCTCTGGCCCACCCATCGCGCGGGTACGTTCCCGCAGGCCCTCGAGGTCCTCGAGAGTCTGCTTCCAGTCGGGCCGATCCGTCATCGCAGTTCCTCACTGATGGCTTGTTACGTTGACCATACTGAATTGCTTACTGTAGCGTCCACCACATGGTTGGCGACCGCGTTGGCCTGGCGGTCGACGGGGGCGTGAACTGCGCTCTCGCCGAGGTGCCGGGTGCGGCAAGCGTGTTGGAGCGGCGGGGGTACAGCGGCTGCTGGACCGCGGAGGTGAACCACGATCCGTTCCTGCCGCTGGCACTCGCCGCCGAACACACCTCCAGTATCGAACTCGGCACCGGTATCGCCGTTGCTTTCGCCCGGTCGCCCATGACAGTCGCCAACGTGGGTTGGGATCTGCAGGGTTATTCGCGGGGCCGGTTCCTCCTCGGTCTCGGGTCGCAGATCCAGCCGCACATCGAGAACCGGTTCGGCATGCCGTGGAGCCATCCGATACCCCGCATGCGGGAGTTCATCGCTGCGCTGCAAGCGATTTGGACATGCTGGCGCGACGGCGGCACCCTGCGGTTCGAGGGTGATTTCTACACGCACAAGTTGATGACCCCGATGTTCGTCCCGGAGCGGCACGAGTACGGATTTCCGAAGGTGTTCGTGGCTGCGGTCGGTGACGCGATGACGGAGCTGTCTGCCGAGGTGGCTGCGGGTCTGGTTGGTCACGCGTTCACCACCCGGCGGTACCTCGAGGAAGTGACCGAACCGGCGGTGCGGCGCGGGCTGGAGCGCGCGGGTCGTGACCGCCATGACTTCGAGATGGCCTTCCCGGTCATGGTCGTCACCGGTACCGATGACGACGAAATGGCCGTCGCCGCGGGACGGGTCCGCAAGCAGATCGCCTTCTACGCGTCGACGCCTGCCTACCGCCGAGTCCTCGAACTGCACGGCTGGGGCGACCTGCAGCCGGAGCTTCGCCGGCTGTCATTGCGTGGCGAATGGGATGCGATGGCTCAGCTCATCGACGACACGATGCTCGCCGAGATTGCCGTCGTCGCCCCGGTCGGCAAGCTGGCCGCCGCGATCCGGGAACGCTGTGCCGGCGTCATCGACCGGGTCACCGTCGGTCTGCCGCCGCAGTTGCCGGAGGAAGTCGTCAAAGCCGTACTCGCAGAATTGCATCAGTGAGGAGCTGCCCATGAGTGCCCCGATCACCGCCGACGCTGCCGGTGTGTTCGCAGACCCGTCCGCCTACGCCGATGAGCCGAAACTCCATACGGCACTGTCCTTCTTGCGTGCCAACGCGCCGGTGTCAAAGGCCGACGTCCCCGGCTACAAGCCGTTCTGGGCCATCACCAAGCACCATGACGTCATGGCGATCGAACGGGCCAACACGTTGTTCACCAACTCGCCGCGCCCGGTGCTGATGACCGCCGAGGCCGACGCGCACCAGGCCGCGCTGGGCATCAGCACGCTGATTCACATGGACGATCCGCAGCATCGGTTGGTGCGGGCGATCGGCGCGGACTGGTTTCGGCCGAAGGCCATGCGGGACTTGCGTGTTCGCGTCGATGAACTGGCCAAACGCTACGTCGACCGGATGCTGGAGTTGGGTGGCGAATGCGACTTCGTCCAAGAGGTCGCGGTGAATTACCCGCTCTACGTGATCATGTCGCTGCTCGGGCTGCCCGAATCCGACTTTCCCCGGATGCTGGCGTACACCCAGGAACTGTTCGGCGCCGATGACTCGGAGTTCTCCCGGGGCGTCACGCCCGAGGAGAAGGGCGCCGCGCTGTTCGAGATGTTCAGCTATTTCACCGCGTTGACCGCTGCGCGCAGGGAGCACCCCACCGATGACCTGGCGTCGGCCATCGCCAATGCCCGGCTCGACGGAGAACCGTTGGGGGACATCGACACCGTCTCGTACTACGTGATCATCGCGACCGCGGGCCATGACACCACCAGTGCGGTGGTCTCCGGTGGACTGCATGCGCTGATCGAGAATCCGGAGCAGCTGGCGCGACTGCGGGAGAACCCCGACCTGATGCCTCTCGCGACCGAAGAGATGATCCGCTGGGTGACGCCGGTGAAGGAGTTCATGCGCACGGCGCGGGAGGACACCAATGTCCGGGGCGTGCCGATCGCGGCGGGGGAGTCCGTACTGCTGTCGTATGTGTCGGCCAACCGCGACGAAGACGTCTTCGATGACCCGTTCCGGTTCGACGTCGGCCGTGATCCCAACAAGCACGTGGCGTTCGGCTACGGCGTCCACTTCTGTCTGGGCGCGGCGCTCGCGCGCATGGAGATCACCAGTTTCTTCTCGGAGCTGATCCCGAGGCTCCGATCGATCGAGCTGGCGGGCACCCCGCAGCACACCGCGACCATCTTCGTCGGCGGCCTCAAACACCTGCCTATCCGCTACTCGCTCACTTCCGGAAAGTGACGTTCTCCTATCTGATAATGTGCTTCTCATGGTCAAGACAGGTAGCCGCCTGCGAAGTCAGGTGTGTGACACCCAGGTGATCGTCGTCCGGACTGGTGACAGCCTGGACGACCTGCGATGCGGTGGCGCCCCGATGGTGGCGCTCGATGCGGGTTCCGATGCTCAGGCCGACGGCGCATTGGCTCTCGACCCGGAGCTGTCCGGCGGCACCGTGATGGGTAAGCGGTACGTCGACGACGCCGCGGCAGAGGTGCTGGTCACCAAGGCCGGCGCGGGCACGCTGAGCGTCGGGTCGACGCCGCTCGCGCTCAAGGAAGCCAAACCCCTCCCCGCGAGCGATTAGGAGTCACGATGCAGAAGGCGCTTGCCCCCGAAATCTCCACCTGGCCGGAACCGGATCCGCAGCTGATCGGCAGCCGGTGTGGTGCCTGTTCGGCGACCACGTTCCCGCGCCAGGACCGGTGCCCGAAATGCAGCAGGGCCGAGATGTCCGAGGTGCTGCTACCGCGCCGCGGCACGGTGATCGCCTGGACCACACAGGGATTCCCGCCCGGAGCGCCGTACGCCGGTCCCACCGGCAAGGACTTCGTGCCGTTCGGAGTCGGCCTGGTACAACTCGGCGACGTGATCCGCGTCGAGGGGCGGCTCACCGAAAGCGATCCGGCCAAGCTGGAGTTCGGCATGGAGGTCGAGCTCACCATGGCTCCCTTCGCCACCGATGCGGATGGCAATGAGCTGGTCACGTTCTGGTTCGAGCCGGTGTCGCGATGAGTAACGACGTAGCGATCATCGGTGTCGGCATCCATCCGTTCGGCCGGTTCGACAAGACCGCGATGGAGATGGGCGCCGAAGCGATACAGAGTGCGCTGACCGACGCCAAACTGGAATGGAAGGACATCCAGTTCGGCTTCGGCGGCAGCTACGAGGTGTCCAACCCCGATGCGGTCACCCGTCTGGTGGGTCTGACGGGCATCACGTTCACCAACGTGTTCAATGCCTGCGCCACCGCGGCCAGTGCCATCCAGCAGACCGCCGACACCATCCGGCTGGGTAAGTACGACATCGGGATCGCCATCGGCCTGGACAAGCACCCACGTGGTGCCTTCACCGACGACCCGGCCAAACTCGCCCTGCCGCAGTGGTACGCCAACAATGGCCAGTTCGTCACCACGAAGTTCTTCGGGATGAAGGCCAACCACTACATCAACAAGCACGGCATCTCCGAGGAGACGCTGGCGCGGGTGGCGAACAAGAACTTCCGCAACGGCATCCTGAACCCGAACGCGTTCCGGCGCAAGGAGATCACCGTCGAGGAGATCATGGCCTCGCCGGTGCTCAACTATCCGTTGCGCCAGTACATGTTCTGCGCACCCGACGAGGGCGCCGCCGCGGTCATCATGTGCCGGGCCGACATCGCCCACCGCTACACCGACAAGCCGGTGTACGTCCGAGCCAGTGAGATTCGCACCCGCACCTACGGCGCCTACGAAGTGCACGCCACCTCGGCGCCGCTCGACGAGGACGTGTCGCCCACCGTGTACGCGGCCAAGGCCGCCTATGAAGCCGCCGGCATCGGGCCCGAGGATGTCGACATCGCGCAGCTACAGGACACCGACGCGGGTGCCGAGGTCATCCACATGGCCGAGACCGGGCTCTGTGCCGACGGCGAGCAGGAGAAGCTGCTGGCCGACGGCGCCACCGAGATCCACGGGTCGTTGCCGATCAACACCGACGGTGGACTGATCGCCAACGGAGAACCGATCGGCGCGTCCGGGCTGCGCCAGATGCACGAGCTGGTCCGCCAGTTGCGTGGTGAAGCGGGGGAGCGGCAGGTGCCGGGCAACCCGCGCGTCGGACTGGCGCAGGTGTACGGCGCGCCGGGTACCGCCTCCGCGACCATCCTGTCGCTCTAGATCTCTCGCGAGCAGACACAAAACTGTCCAAAATTGCGGATTTACGACAGTTTTACGTCTGCTCGCGGAGTAACGAAAGGTGCCCTCATGGCTACGGACAACACCGCTGACTACAAGTACGTCACGTACGAAACCCTCGACGAGGGCACCATCGCCCGAATCATGTTGAACCGCCCGGACACTCGCAATGCGCAGAGTCGCGGGATGCTCACCGAACTGCACGAGGCGTTCCTGCAAGCCGAAGCGGACGACACCGTACGGGTCGTCATCCTCGGCGGGCTGGGGCCGATGTTCTCCTCTGGCCACGACCTTGGTTCGGCACAGTCCCGCGCGGAACGCACGCCCGGACCCGACCAGCACCCGAGCTTTCGGATCAACGGCGCCACCCGCCAGGGCGCCGAGATGCTGATGCTGCAGGAGTGGCACTACTACTTCGAGAACACCCGCCGCTGGCGCAACCTCCGCAAGATCACCGTCGCCCAGGTGCACGGTGACGTCTATGCGGCCTCCCTCATGCTGATGTGGGCCTGCGACCTGATCGTCGCGGCCGACAACACCACATTCGCGGACGTGGTGGGTACCCGGCTCGGGATGTGCGGCGTCGAATACTTCGCGCACCCATGGGAATTCGGTGCCCGCAAGACGAAAGAGCTGATGCTCACCGGCGACAGCCTGTCGGTGGACGAAGCCCACCGCATGGGCATGGTGAGCAAGGTGTTCCCGGCCGACGAGCTTGCCGACCGCACACTGGAATTCGCCCGGCGCATCGCCGCCGTGCCGACGATGGCCGCCCTGCTGATCAAGGAATCGGTGAACCAGACGCAGGACAACATGGGGTTCTACAACTCCCTCAATGCCTGCTTCACCCTGCACGAGCTCAATCACAGTCACTGGGCGCAGGTGCACGACAACGGATTTCCGGTCGGGCTGGAAGAGGACGGCCTGCCGAACTGGCGCACGGCGCCGCCCGTGGTGCCGGCGGTCAAGGACCAGGTGCGCGGCGGGGATTAGTCGGAGAGTGATATTTCCGAAAATGGAGAACGGATCAGGGTACGCTCGGCCAATGCGGCGATTTTGGTCTGCGTTGGGTGCCCTGGCGCTCGTGGGATTGCATTGGCCGGCGGCGTCGTCGGCCGAGCCCGTTCGGTGTGACGATCCGTCGTGCGTGCCGGGAATCAACCGCGTGGTCGCCTTGGGTGCCGACTGTGACAACGTCACCTACTTCGTGTTCGCCACGACCGACTGGGGCCGGGTCGTCTTCTGCGACTCGACGCGTGGGTTGTCGCCGCGCTACTTCCGGGCGATGCCGGTGGCCGGTATCCGTGACTTCGACACGCCCTGCGACCAACCGTTCAATCAGATGGCCCAGGCGCCCGACGGGCTGTTCCTGTTCTGTGGGCCCAAGCTGGATCGCAACGGCACCGGCGAGAGCCGCTGGATCCGAGGCGACCACTACGACAACCCCAACTCGAACTTCTAGCCCAGGAACAGATCCGGGATCGGGTCGGCTCCGCCGCCATAGCGGGACAGGTCCTCGCCGGCCTCGGTGAGCACGTCGGCGTCGATGAAGCAGCCTGCGGTGCACTCGGTGGCCTGGCGGGTGAGGATCGCGACTGCCGCGTCACCCATGATCGCCGGACTGCGGGACGAGTCCAGCAGCGTGGCGCCGTCGGCCATGTTGGCCACCGCAGAAGTGGCGATATAGGTCTGCGGCCATAGGCAGTTGAACGCGATGCCGGCCTCGGCGTATTCGGCTGCCCAGCCCAGCGACAACAGCGTCATCCCGTACTTCGACAGCGTGTAGGACGGATGTGCGCCCAGCCAGCGCGGGCTCAGATTCAGGGGTGGCGCGATGGTCAGTACATGGGGGTTGTCCGACTTGCGCAGGTGTGGCAGGGCGGCCTTTGTCAGTAGGAAACTGCCCCGGAGGTTCACCTGCTGCATCAGGTCGAACTTCTTGGCGGACAACGCCTCTGTCGGCTCCACGCCGATGGCGCTCGCGTTGTTGACGCAGAGGTCGACGCCGCCGAAGCGCTCGACCGCCACGTCGACGGCCCGGTTGACGTCGTCCTCGGAGCGGATGTCACCGACCACTGCGGCGGCCTTACCGCCCGCGGCCTCGATGTCTTCGGCGGCCGTGTAGACGGTGCCGGGCAGTCGCGGGTGGGGCTCGGCGGTCTTCGCGAGGAGCACGACATTGGCGCCCTGCTGGGCGGCGGCGATGGCTATCGCCAGTCCGATACCCCTACTTGCCCCGGAGATCACCATTGTCTTGTCGGCGAGTGCGCGGTCCGTCATCGTCCTCCTATGTAGCTGCTACCGGGAATGGTATTGGCATTCTCTTTTTTTGCAAGTACGTTATCCATCGATGGATAACGATGGCCAGACTCCGTCCGGAATACCGCTGAAACCGGTCTACGGACCCGCGGATCGACAAGTGGATCCGCCGCAGCCGGGTGACTTCCCCTTCACCCGGGGCAATTTCACGTCGGGGTACCGCGGCAAGCTGTGGACCTTCCGCCAGTACTCGGGTTTCGGTACTGCTGAGGAGTCGAATCAGCGCTACCGCTACCTGCTGGGCCAAGGTGGGACGGGGCTCTCGGTTGCCCTCGACCTGCCGACCCAGTGCGGTTATGACTCCGATGACGAGGAGTACGGCGAGGAGGTCGGCCGCGTCGGTGTCGCTGTCGACACCCTGGCCGATGCCGAGGTGCTGTTCGACGGGATCCCGTTGGACAAGATCAGTACCAGCTTCACGATCAACGGCACCGCCGCCATCCTGCTGGCCTTCTACGTCGCGGCCGCGGAGAAGAAGGGCGTGCCGCGCGAGAAGCTCACCGGCACAATCCAGAACGACATCCTCAAGGAGTACGCGTCGCGGGGCACCTGGATCTGGCCGCCCGAGCCGTCGCTGCGCCTGATCGCCGACACCATCGAGTTCTGTGCGGCCGAGGTGCCGCGATTCAACGCGATCTCGGTGGCGGGTGCGCACTTCCGCGACGCCGGCGCCAACGCTGTGCAGGAGATGGCATTCACGCTCGCCGACGGGGTCACCTACTGCGACACGGTTGTCGAGCGCGGCCGGATGACCATCGACAAGTTCGCGCCGCAGATCTCGTTCTTCTTCTACACCCACGGCGACTTCTTCGAGGAGATCGCCAAATACCGTGCGGGAAGGCGTCGTTGGGCCACCATCGTGCGCGAGCGGTACGGCGCGACCACCGACAAGGCGTCGATGTTCCGGTTCGGCTGCGTCTCCGGCGGTGCGTCACTCTATGCACCGCAGGCGCAGAACAATCTGGTGCGGGTTGCCTACGAGGCGCTGGCGTCGGTTCTCGGCGGCGTGCAGTCCATGTTCACCGCGGCCTGGGACGAGCCGTTCGCGCTGCCCAGTGAGGAGTCCGCGACGCTCGCGCTGCGGACTCAGCAGATTCTGGCCTACGAGACCGGCGTCGCCAAGGTGGCCGACCCATTGGGCGGCTCCTATTTCGTCGAAGCGCTCACCGATGCCACCGAGGAGAAGATCATCGAGATCATGCGCGATCTCGAGTCCCACGGCGGCATGGTGCGCTGCATCGAGGACGGCTATCTGCAGGGCCTGATCGCGGACGAGGCGTTCAAGATTCACCGGGAAACCGAGTCGGGGGAGCGGCCCGTGGTCGGCGTGAACAAGTTCGTCGTCGAGGAACCGGCGCCGGACCTGGCCACCTATGAACTCGACGCCGAAGGTCGCGACAAGCAGCTCAAAAGACTGGCCAAGGTGAAGGCTGAACGTGACGATGTCGCGGTGAAGGAAACCCTTGCGGCGCTGGCTCGTTCGGCCGAAGGCGAGGACAACTTGATGCACCGCCTCATCGACTGCGCGAACGCTTACTGCACGGTGGGAGAGATGGTGTCGACGTTGAAATCGGTATGGGGCGAGTTCCAGCAGCCGGTGGTGTTCTGATGGCGATCCGAGTATTGGTGGCCAAGCCGGGCCTGGACGGTCATGACCGGGGCGCCAAGATCGTGGCCCGGACCCTGCGGGACGCGGGCTTCGAGGTGATCTACACCGGCATCCGGCAACGGATCGAGGACATTGTGTCGATCGCCCTGCAGGAGGACGTCGCCCTCGTCGGGCTGTCGATCCTGTCGGGCGCGCACCTGGCGCTGACGGCCCGGACCGTCGAGGCATTGCGCGCCGCCGACGCCGGTGACATCGCCGTGGTCGTGGGCGGCACGATCCCGTTGGGTGATGTGCAGAAACTGCTCGACGTCGGTGCGGCGGCGGTGTTTCCGACCGGAACCGGTCTGGACACCCTCGTGGCGGAAGTGCGCAAGTTGACGTCGGAAAGCGCGGTGGGCTGAGATGCGACTTGGTGTGATGATCGGGGCCGAGCGCGGCGACATGGCACGCAAGGTGTCCAAGCTGGTGTCCGATATCCAGTGGGCCGAGAGTGCGGGGCTCGACAGCGCATGGATGCCGCAGGTCCCCAACGACTTCGACTGCCTGACGATGGTCGCCCTGATGGCGGCGAACACATCGCGCATCGAGCTCGGCACGGCAGTGGTGCCGCTGCAGGCGCAGCATCCGATCGCCCTTGCCCGCCAGTCGCTTTCGGTTCATGCCATGTCGGGCGGCCGACTGGCGCTCGGTGTCGGGCCGTCGCATCACTGGATCGTGCGCGACATGCTGGGCCTGCCCTACGACAAGCCCGCCGCGTACACGCGCGATTATCTGCAGGTGCTGAACACCGCCATCGCCGGACCAGGACCCGTTGACGTGGAGAATGATTCGTTCGCCGTGCACAACCCGACGGTGCTCGCCGCCGACACCCCGATGCCGGTGCTGGTGTCGGCGCTCGGGCCGGTGATGCTGCAGATCGCCGGTGAGCTGGCCGACGGCACGTCGCTGTGGATGGCCGACGAGAAGGCGATCGGTGAGCACATCGCGCCCAAGATCAACAAGGCCGCCGCGGAAGCCGGTAGGCCGGCACCGCGCATCGTCGCCGGTATTCCGGTCTGTCTGTGTGCGAACTCCGAGATCGATGCTGCGAAGGACCGAGCGAATCGGATCCTCGCCGAGGCCGAGACGTCGCCGAACTACCAGAAGCTGCTGGACCGCGGAGACGCCCGGAGCGTTGGCGACCTGTGCGCGGCGGGTGACGAGGGCTCAATTCTCCAGCGGTTCAAGCAGTTCGCCGACGCGGGCGTGACGGATCTGTCGGTGCGGCTGCTGCCCATCGGGGAGAACCGCGACGAACTGATCGCCTCGAAGAACCGCACGCGCGAGGTGATCGCCGAGCTTGCCAAGGCTGTCTCGTGATACGTCGAGATGACGCTTTTTCGCGACTTTTCGGCGAAAACACATCACAAACCGTAGTCTCGGCGCCGAAATGAATGGTCCACTCGCGGGCATCCGCATTCTCGAGGTCGGCGTCATGCTGGCCGGTCCGTACGCGACGATGCTGCTCGCGGATCTGGGCGCCGAGGTGATCAAGATCGAGCCGCCCGGTGGCGAGATCTCCCGGCAGGTCGGCGACAGCTACTTCGCGAGCCTGAACCGCAACAAGACCAGCATCTGCCTGGACCTCACGTCGGAGGCCGGCAAGGCGCGACTCGGTGAGCTGGTCGCCGAATCCCATGCGCTGCTGGTGAATATGAAGCCGTCGGTGATCCGCCGGCTGGGCCTGACCTATGAGTCACTGTCACGCTTCAACGAGAAGATCGTCTGTGTGGCGATGACGGGCTTCGGGCTCGACGGCGGCGACGACCCCGCGTTCGACTACGTCATCCAGGCGGCGACCGGGGTGGCGGCCATGACCGGCGACCCGGACGGACCGCCGACGCTGCCGGGCTATTCGTCGGCCGACAACTCCACCGGTATGGCGGCGGCACTGGGCCTGCTCGCGCAGATCGTGTCCGGGCGCGGCGGTCAGGTCGAGGTCTGCCTGCGCGATGTGATGCTGTCGCAGCTGAACTACCGTGCCGCGGCGTATCTGAACGACGGCACCCATCCGCGCCGGCACCCGAACGGTGCGCACTCGTACTACGTTCCCGCGCAACTCTTCGAGACCGCGGACGGGTACCTGGCGTTGTTCATCACGCACGACAGGTTCTGGAAATCGTTTGTGGCGGAAGCGGGTATCGGCCGGGACGGTCAGATTCCGTTCGCCACCATGGCTGAACGCGCCGCCAATCGGGACGAGGTGCTCGCGGTGGTCGAGAAGGTGCTGTCCACCGATACCGCCGCCGGATGGGAGAAGCGGCTACGTACCCTCGGGATTCCCACCGCGGCCGTCCGCTCGTTGCCCGAAGCGTTGGAGGCGACGCCGGAAGTGATCGTCACCGCAGGCGATTTCCGCTTGATCGGTAGCCCGATCAAAGTGGCGGGTTACGAACCGGAGTACCGGAAGCCGCCTGGCCGCCCAGTCGGCTGAGGCGGCTCAGTCGTCGTAGCGCACCGTCACCGACGCGGTATCCGGAACTGCTTGGCAGGTCAGCACATAACCGTCGGCAACCTCGTCGTCATCGAGGGCTTCGTTGTTGCGCATGGTCGCCGTGCCCTCGGTCAGCCTGGCGATGCAGGTGCCGCAGTTGCCGGCCTCGCAGGAGAACGGCGGCGCGAGGCCGGCCCGTCGCGCGCTGTCGAGCAGCGTCTCGTCGCCGACGCGGGGGACCGACACCCGCTGCCGGTCGAGGTGGATGGTGATCGTCCCCATGCCCGTCTCCGTGCCGGTCTGAGCCGTTGTGGTGGCTGGTCCCATTGGCGTCCCGTCGTCGCGTATTGTCGTTCTAACTATAGGAGAATATGATTCTCGGTATCAACCGAAAATCTTCTCACTCTCCAGAAAGGGGCGGGCGCGACGTGGCTGACGGTGCGGTGCTCGCCTTCGCGGAGCGGGAGTACAGCCGGACGGAGCTCGACGCCCTCGCCGGTGGGATGGCTGCGGTATTGGCGGCTCAGGGCGCCCGCACCGGCGACCGGGTCGCCGTGATGTCCTCGACCCGCCCGGAGTTCGTGATTGCGCTGCATGCGATCTGGCGCCTCGGTGCCGCCGCCGTGCTGCTGAGCCCGGCGTGGCGACGAGCCGAGGTGCAGCACGCGCTGGCGCTCTCGGCACCGTCGTACGCGGTTGGTGACAGTCCCGTCCTGGCTGAGCTGATGCCGATGCTGCATCTCGATGAGGCCATCACGCCGGCGGACGCGCCCGTCGATGCGCCGGCGCCGGATTCCGATGCGGTGCTGGCCTTCAGCTCCGGTACCACCGGCCTGCCCAAAGCGGTCCGCCACACCCACCGCGGGCTGGCCGCGGCAGTGCGGCAGTGGCGCGCCGCGCTCGGTCTGTCTCAGACCGACCGCCTGCAAGTGATGACCCCGCCGTCGCACATCCTGGGCCTGCTCAACATCATGACCGCCCTGGACGCCGGTGCGTGGATTCGGTTGCACCCGAGGTTCGACGTCGAAGCAATGCTGCGCCACATCGAATCCGATCGAATCACCATCGAAATGACCGTGGCGCCAATCGCATTGGCCCTTGCCGCCCATCCACGGCTGGAATCCTACGACCTCTCGACGCTGCGATACCTCATGTGGTGCGCAACGCCGGTGACCGCCACGGTAGCCGAGGAGGTGACGCGCCGAACCGGCGTGGGCTGGGTTACCGCATACGGGGCAACCGAATTGGTCGTCATCACGTGCGATGACCTCAGCGGTGGAAAGCTGGACACTGTCGGCAGGCCGGTACCCGGCGTCGATGTGCGCATCGGGGAGTTGGGCGAGATCGAGGTGCGGTCGGAGGCGATGATGGCCGGCTACCTGCCGGCCGAGGAAACGTCGACGGTCATCGTCGACGGCTGGTTCCACACCGGAGATATCGGACATCTCGATGACTCCGGGCGGCTACGGATCACCGATCGGCGCAAGGAAATGATCAAGGTCCGAGGCTTCCAGGTGGCACCCGCGGAGATCGAGGCGGTCCTGCACTCGCACCCGGCAGTGGCCGACTGCGCGGTGTTCGGACTGCCCGACCCCCAAGACGGCGAGATCGTGGTGGCCGCGGTGGCTACGAACGCCGCGGTCTCCGATACGGAATTGATGGACTTGGTCAGCGAGCGGCTGGCCTCCTACAAGCGGCCGAGCCGCGTTGTGTTCGTACCCGAAATCCCGCGGCTGCCTTCAGGGAAGGTGTTGCGCCGAGTGCTCAAGGAGCGCCTGTGGACGTCCGTTTGACCGCCGAACAGCGGCAACTCGCTGAATCGGCAGCAGAATTGGCCGCCGACTTCGGCCTGCACTCGGTTGCCGATCTCGACGATGCGAATCGTCTTGCGCAACTGGAGAAGGCCGTCGACAGCACCGGTTTCCGGACCCTGCGATCCGACGGGGCCTCGGGTGTCGAGGTGGCCATCGTCGCCGAGGAGTTCGCCCGCGGGCTGGTGGACGTGCCGTTCCTCGGCCCGGTGCTGGCCGACGATCTCCGGCGGGTACTCGGCCGCGAGCCTGAGGCCGGGGCGCAACCGGATTCGGTCGACCTGCTGGGTGGTATTTCCGGAGTGGTCGAATCGCCGCCCGAGTTGACCCAGCTGTCTGTCGAGGAAGCAGGTCGCTGGCGTGCGCTGGCGCTGACCGTCACCTGCGCTGATCTCGTCGGCGCCGCGCGTGGGGCGCAGGCGTTGGCCGTCGATTACGCCAAGGTGCGGGAACAGTACGGCGCGGCCATCGGCTCGTACCAGGCCGTCGCACATCTGCTGGCTGAAAGCCTCGCGCTCATCGAAGGATCGATCAGCGTGCTGCGGCATGCCGCCTGGGCAGTCGATGCATTGCCCGCTACAGAGGCCATCGAGGCGGCGCGAATTGCCAAAATCTACTGTGCGCGTGCGGCGTTGACTGTCTGCGAGACATCGATCCAGGTGCACGGCGGCATCGGCAACACCTGGGAATGTCTTGCCCACGTGTACCTGCGCCGCGTTCTGATGGCCACCGAACTGTGGCCCGCCAAGTTGGAGGAGCTGACCATTGGACTTTCGTGATTCCCCGGAGGAAGCGGCTTTCCGGGACCGGCTGCGCACGTGGCTGACCGAGCAGAAGGGCAAGTTCCCGACCTCGGGTGACGAATACTGGGCAGCTCAAGGTGATTGGCATCGCGCGCTCTACGGCGCGGGTTTCTTCGGCACCTCGTGGCCGAAGGAATTCGGCGGTCAGGAACTGCCGCCGGTGTACGACGTGATCGTCGACGAGGAGATCGCCAAGGCAGGTGCGCCCGCGCGGCCGAGTCTCGGCTACCTCGTGGTGGGGCTGGGTCATCATGGCAGCAAGGAACTGCAGCAACGGTTCCTGCCCGGGATGATCAACGGCACCGAGCGCTGGTGCCAGGGCTTCTCCGAGCCCGGCGCCGGATCGGACCTCGCGTCGCTGACCACGACGGCGACCCGGGACGGCGACGAGTACGTCATCCACGGCCACAAGGTCTGGACGAGCTATTCGGATGTGGCTGACTGGTGTCTGGTGCTGGCGCGCACCGACAAGGAAGTCGCCAAGCACAAGGGGATCTCCGCTTTCATCGTGTCGATGCACCAGCCCGGCATCGAGCAGCGGCCGTTGAAGATGATCAGCGGTGTCACCAAGGAATTCGGCCAGGTGCTGTTCGACGGCGCGCGCGTGCCGGTGGAAAACTTGGTCGGCGCGCCGGGGGAGGGCTGGAAGCTGGCGATGACGGTGGTCAGCCACGAGCGTGAGCCCTCGACCCTGGGGTTCTCGGCGCGGTACGGAAAACTGGTGCGGCAGTTGTCCTCTCGGGTCGACGGCCCGCCGCCGGAAGCGCTGTCCTGGGCGTGGGTGCAGACCGAGATGCTGCGTCTGCACGTGCGCCGGCGGTTATCCGAACAGCTCGACGGCATCACGCACGGGCCCAACGGATCCCTCGACAAGCTGCTGATGACGTGGACCGAGCAGGCCGTCGGCCACGCGGCGCTCGCGACCGTGGGCACCGCCGATCCAGAGCTGTTCGGCGCCTACATGTACAGCCGCGCGCAGAGCGTCATGGGTGGCACCTCACAGATTCAGAAGAACATCATTGCGCAACGAATTCTCGGATTAGGAGTCTGACTTGTACGGCATGCCAACGGAAATCGAGGTCCGCGCCGATGGCCCGTTGCGGATCATCACGCTGAACCGCCCGGAGGAGCTCAACGCGGTCAACGATCCGCTGCACTGTGGGCTGGCGGGGATCTGGGAAGCGCTCAACGAGGATGCCGATGCGCGCGCCGCGGTGATCACCGGGGCCGGCCGGGCCTTCTCGGCGGGCGGCGATTTCAACTACCTCAACGAGCTACGTAACGATGAAGCTCTGCGGCAGAAGACGATCAAACACGGCCGCGACCTCGTCATCGGTATGGTTCGCTGCCGCGTCCCGGTGATCGCTGCGGTGAACGGCCCGGCCGTCGGCCTCGGGTGCAGCCTGGCCGCGCTGTCGGACATCGTCTACCTGGCGGAGAACGCGTTCTTCGCCGACCCGCACGTGCAGATCGGGCTGGTCGCCGCCGATGGTGGCCCGCTGGTGTGGGGATCGCAGATAAGCCTGTTGCAGGCCAAGGAGTTTGCGCTGACGGGCGTGCGGATCAAGGCAGCGCGTGCCCTCGAGCTCGGCCTGGCGAATCACGTCGTCGCCGACCCGCTGGCCGAAGCCATCGCCTGCGCCAAGCAGCTCGCCGGGTTGCCCAAGCAGGCCGTCGAGGCCACCAAGCGTCTGATGAACATCCAGTTGGAGCGCTCGGTGATGGCGTCACTCGACTACGCGAATCTCGCCGCCCGCGGGGGGGTTCACCCCCACCTGCCGTTGGGTCACCGTGGCGGGAAGCGCAGCGCGCCGTCGAGACGGATGACTTCGCCGTTGAGGTAGTCGTTTTCGATGATGCTCTGGGCCAGCTGCGCGTACTCCGACGAGCGGCCCATGCGCTTCGGGAACGGGATCTGCGGGGCCCAGTACTTCTCGAGCTGGTCGGCCGACTGGCCGTAGGCGGGGGTGTTGATGGTGCCCGGTGCGATGCTGACGACCCGGATGCCCAGCGGGGACAGGTCGCGCGCGGCGACCAGCGTCATGCCGAGCACCCCGCCCTTGGCGGCAGAGTAGGGCAGCTGGCCGATCTGGCCTTCCATGCCGGCGATCGACGCGGTGTTGATGATGACGCCGCGCGCACCTTCCTCGAGCGGGTCGGTCTTGGCGATGGCGGCAGCGGCCAGGCGCATCACGTTGAACACCGCGGTCAGGTAGAACTTGATGGTCGTCTCGAAGCCGTCCAGCCCGAGCGGTGAACCATCCTTGCCGATCAGTCGTCCGCCGGCAGCAGGGCCACCGTGGGTGTCCACCGAAATCCGCAGCGGGCCAAGTGATTCAGCCTCCGCGACGGCGGCCTGCACCGATTCCTCGGAGGTGGCGTCGGTGTGGACGTAGCGGATGCCGAGCTCGTCCTGCAGCGCCTTGCCCTTGTCGTCGGCGACGTCGGCGACGACGACCTTCGCGCCTGCGGTGACGAGGCGCCGCACTGTCGCCTCGCCGAGTCCGCCGGTGCCCCCGACGACGATGGCCGAGCTTCCACTGATCTCCATACCGCCTACCCTTCATGCAAGGAATGCTCTCTCTAATGGAGAATAACATTCTCAATCAAGAGGGTGGGTCGGATAGAGTTCGGACGATGACGATCGATGAGCTCATCGCGGCGGCCTGCGGTGGTTCCCTCCGCGCGACCGGCCGGCTGCTGAGCCTGGTCGAGAGTCCGCGTCGGACTGAGGTTCTCGACGCCCTGGGCCCCCTCTGCGGCTTGGAGTCGCCGCGGGTGCTGGGCATCACCGGGCCGCCCGGTGCGGGGAAGTCGACGACCGTCGGCGCATTGGTCGGGGCGTACCGCGAGCGCGGGATGCGGGTGGCGGTGCTGGCCGTCGACCCGTCGTCGCCGTACAGCGGTGGTGCATTGCTGGGTGACCGTATCCGGATGGCCGCGCACATCAACGATCCCGACGTGTTGATCCGATCGGTCGCCACGCGCGGCCATCTCGGCGGCCTGGCCGCCGCGGTACCGGCCGCGATCCGGGTGCTCGCCGCGCTGTCCTATGACCTGATCGTGCTCGAAACCGTCGGCGTGGGTCAGTCGGAGGTCGAAGTCGCCGCGATCGCGGACCCGACGATCGTGATCCTCAATCCCGGTGCCGGCGACGCGGTCCAGGCTGCGAAGGCTGGTCTGCTCGAAGTCGCGGACATCGTCGTCGTGAACAAGGCCGACCGGGACGGCGCCGACCAGACGGTCCGCGATCTACGTGCCGAAAGCGCGGTGCCGATCCTCAAACTCATTGCCGCACAGGGTGAAGGGTTGCCCGAGCTGGTCGATGCGATCGACGCGCATCACCGGGCCGACAGCCCGGAACGGCGAACTGCCCGCGCCCGCGCACAGATCCTGTCGCTGGCACTCACCCGCCTGCGGGGCCACCCTGACCTCGAACTGCTCGCCGAGGCGGTCGCGAGCGGCGGCGATGACCCTTACTCGGCAGCGGAACGACTGATCGCCGGCGGAACCTAGAGGCCGAGCATCCGCCGGGTCATCTCCGAGAGTTGCGCGCGTAGGGTGTCGTCGTCGATGTCCGCGACCAGTGGGTGCATCACGGCGACGCTGATCGCGCTCGACAACATCGCCGCGTGCAGCCTGGCTGCGACGCCGTCGTCAGTGCCCAGCAGTGCGCCGTACAACCGCTCGACGAACCGCTGAAACGGCTCGTGTTCGGCTTGGAGCCGGATGATGACGGGGTCGAATTGCAGCACGTTCAACGCGCCACGACGATCGATGGCCAGGTCGATCACCTTGTCCAGCAACATTTCCCGGGCCTGGGCTGCGTGGCCGGCGGCCTCGGCGGAATCCAGCGCGTCCTCCAACTTGCCGAGTTCGCGCTCGGTGATGGCGACGACGATCTCTTCCTTGGTCTTGAACTGTTTGTAGACGGCGGCCTTCGTCACGCCCATGGTGTCGGCGATCATCTGCAGCGACGTGCCACTGACACCGTGCTCGGCGATCAGGGTCAGCGCGGCGTCGAGCACCCGGGTCTGTGCGGCGCTGCGCCGGCTACCGTGCGGAGGTAGCCGATCGGCAACCGGTTCGGCGGATGGAGGGAGTCCCCGGTGGACTTGCGACCCCAATGGATAAGCCTCTGGCTGGTAACGATTTTCGGTGCCATCATGGCCGTGGCATTTGTGGCCTTCCCAGGTTTCTGGCCGCCCATGCCACCCAGCATGACCGCTGTACAGGTAGCCGATTTCTACGCGCAGCACACGGCGTCGATCCGGTTCTCGATGGTCACATTCAACCTGTGCGCGATCATGCTGGTCCCGTTCTTCATGACGATCGTCGTGCAGATGAAGCGAATGTCGTTGCCCAGCCAGGTATTGGCGTACAGCTATCTCGGTGCCGCCGCGACGGGCGCGACGCTGTTCGCCATCGCCGACATCTTCTGGCTGATCGCGGCCTACCGGCCGGGGCGGGACCCTCAGCTGATCCTGCTGCTCAACGACATGGCCTGGCTCGTGTTCACCGCGCCGGTCGGGGCCGTTGTCGTGATGAATCTCGCTCTGGCTCTGGCGGTCTACCTCGACCGCCGGCCGACACCGATTTTCCCGCGCTGGGTCGCCGGATTCAACCTGCTCACCGCGGCGGCGATGACCCCTGCGGTGGGTGCGGTGATCTTCCAGGATGGGCCGCTGGCCTGGAACGGCGTCGTGTCGTTCTGGCTGCGACTCGGCGCCTTCTGCCTGTACCTCGTCGTCATGTTCGTGGTGGTGTGGTCGGCGATCAGTGCCCAGGCGAGGGAGCCATGACACTGGCCCCCGCCGCGACTCCGGCCTGGACGCAGAAGCCCAAGATCGACCAGTGGATCGCGTGGTGGACCATCCCGGTCTTCTACAACATCTTCGGGCTCATCTTCGTGGTGCTGACGCGGGTGATGCCGCCGCCGCGTCCCGACATCACGCCGGCCCAGATCGTGCAGTTCTTCGTCGACCACTCGCTGACCATCCGGATCGGCTTCGCGCTGCTGATGTTCTTCATCGGCTTCGCCAGCGTCGCCAACGGGCTCATCGCGCTACAGATCAAGCGGATGTCCGTCAGCCCCGTCTTCGCGTATGCGTACATCGGCGCCCTGGTCGTCGGCGGCCTGCCGGGCTGCCTGATTCCCGCATTCGCATTCGTGGCGGCCGCGCTACGTCCGGACCGCGACCCGCAGATCATGGTGATGCTGTACGACTGGTGCCTGCTGTCGTTCGTCGGCTCACTGGGGTGCTTCTGCACGCAGAACTTGGTGCTGGCACTGGCGATCTTCCTCGACCGCAATGACGTTCTGCCGAAATGGCTTGCCTACATGTCGATCTGGATGATCGTCACCGAACTGCTCGCCGCCCCGGTGTTCGTCTTCCGGTCCGGGCCGCTGGCCTGGAACGGGTCCATCAGCTTCTACCTCGGCACGGTGATCTTCGTGGTGTGGGAATTCTGCATGATCCGGCTGCTCTATGTAGCGATCCGGAACCAGCAGCCGAGCGAACAGATCCAGGACTGAAGCGATGGCGAATACCTCCACGGCGCACCTGCCGGCCAGCAAGGACCTCTGGGTCTTCGTCCTCGGCGACTTCGTGATCTTCGGCAGCTACTTCGTCATCTTCATGATCTCCCGCCGCCAGGAGCGGGACCTGTTCATCGAGTCGCAGCGGCATCTGAGCCTGAACATCGGCGTGGTCAACACATTGGTGCTGCTGGCCAGTTCGTGGTTCGTGGCGCGCGCCGTGCAGTTGGCCCGCAGCGGCGAGTTCGGGCGGGCCCGGAAACTGACCATCGGTGCCGGGCTGTGCGGGGTGGCCTTCATGCTCGTCAAAGCCATCGAGTGGTCATCGAAAATCGATCAGGGACACACCTTTCCGAGCAACAACTTCTTCATGTACTACTACATGCTGACCGGCGTGCACCTGTTCCACGTCGCGATCGGCCTGGTGTTCCTCGGCGTCGTCTATGCCGAACTGCGCAAGCGCAAACCGCTCGCACTGGTCGAGACCGGAGCGACGTACTGGCACATGGTCGACCTGCTGTGGGTCGTGATCTTCGCCCTGCTCTACGTGATGAGGTGAAACCGGGATGACCCCTGCCGCACGGACCACCGCTGTCTGGGCCGGACTGTCGGCGATCACGGTGGTGTCCTGGTTCCTGGCGCCCGCCCACCATGCCGAGCCCGTCACCGCGAGTACAGCGATAACCATCGCGGTACTGACACTGGCGCTCATCAAGACCCGCCTGATCATCGGCGAATTCATGGAGGTACGGACTGCACCGGTGTGGCTGAAGCTGGCCACCGACGGGTGGCTGGTGGTGCTGTTCGGCGCCATCGTGGCGATCTATCTTTGGTGAATTCAGTTGCACGGAAACGACGTTGAGTAGCTTGGGGAGATGAACGTGAATCCGGCCGATCCACAGGTTTGGGCTGACGTCGAGGCCATCAAACAGCTCAAAGCCCGCTACTGCCGGTTGCTGGACACCAAGGACTGGGCGGCGTGGCGGGACCTCTTCACCGACGACTTCGTCAGTGACACCAGCCAAGTGGGCGGCAAGATGATCCGTGGCGCCGACGAATTCGTGGCCTTCCTCCAGCGGACGCTGGGCAAGCCATCGCAACTGACCGTGCATCAGGTACACGCACCCGAGATCGAGCTGACGTCACCGTCGACCGCCACCGGTGTGTGGGCGCTGAACGATGTGATCCGGTTGGCGCCGGGGGTGAACCTGCAGGGCTACGGGCACTACCACGAAACCTATGAGAAGACCGACGGCCAGTGGCGGATCAAGGCATCCACGCTGACGCGGCTGCGCGAAGATCTGTTCAATCCCTTTTTCTCGGTGCGGATCTCGCCACGCATCCGCGACGTCGCCGGGCGGTTGTTCCCGGGCAGCTAGCGGTCGACCAGCGGTTCGCCCCATCTGGCCCGGATGGCGCCCCACGGGTCGGTGTATCGGCCAGGTTGGCCGCGAAACGCATCGTTGCGCTTCATGAAGACCGCGGCAAGCGGTGCCACCAAGCGCAGGGGATAGCGGGCCCAGCCGACCTCCCGGCGGAAGTCGGCAATCATCTGATCCCACGAAATATGCTGGAATGCAAGGGCTTCCTGCGCTCTGGTGGTGTCCATCCAGTCGGCGGCGGGATACCAGTCGTCGTCGCTGTCGGGGTTCCCGGGTCGTCCGGGTGGCGGTGTGTCTCCCAACCCGGCCGCCTGCATCATCGCTGCGCTCACTTGCCAATTCGCGATCTTGTGGGACTCATCGCCGGCGATCAGCAGGGTTTCACCGAGGACGTCGGCCGTGGTGGCCGCGGCGAGCGCCCATGCCGCGTCACGTGCATCTACGGTGTGTAACCGGCTGTCGGCGGGCAAGAGGCTGGAAAAGTAGGCGTTGTCGGCTCCCATGGCCATGGCCCCCGGCTCATGGCTCAACACCCCGCCGAGTCGCAGCACAGTCCAATCCAGCTCCGAAGACCGCACGATCAGTTCGGCTTCGGCCTTCTGCCGCCCGTAGGCGTCGAATGGGCGCAGGGGAGTGTCGGCGTACAGCAACTCACGACAGCGGTGCGGATTTCGTGGGCCGTACACACCCATGCTCGACGCGTGCACGAACCGTGGCCGTCGCGGCAGCGCCTCCGCGGCGCGGACCACGGTCTCGGTGGCCTCGACGTTGACTCGTCGGGCAAGCCCGGGGTTCCGGTAGATGTCGGGTGGGATGACCGCTGCCAGATGGATGATCGCGGCAGGTGACACGGCCGCGATCAGCTTCCGGGTGCCGTATGTGTCGGTCAGGTCGGCCCACTGGACCGTCACATTCGCCGGAAAACGCTGCGCCGCTTTGCGATTCGCCTTTGAATCGCGGCTGGTCGCCACCACGGGACGGCCCGATGCCGCCGCCCGCTCAACGGTCTGGCGGCCCACCAGGCCGAAGGCGCCGGTGACCAGTACGACGTCGGACGTCATTGTCCGGACCCTGCTGGCGGCCTGCTACTTCAGGCAGCTACCGGCGTCGATCGGCAGGGTGACACCGGTGATGTAGCGCGCATCGTCGGATGTCAGGAAGAGTGCCGCGTTGGCGATGTCCTCGGCGTAGACCCACGGAATCGGCAGGGTGTGGAACATCTGGCAGATGGGAGCCATGTCGTCGGCGGTCGGGTTCTCCAGATCGGGCCGGAACATCTTGAACGTGCCCTCGTTGTGCAGCATGTCGGTCGCGACGTGGGTGGGGTGCACCGAGTTGACGCGGATATTGTGGAATCCCAGTTCGACTGCGAATCCCCGCATCAGACCGACGACCCCGTGTTTGGCTGCGACGTAGTTACCGCACATCGGGTACGCCTTCAGTCCGCCGACCGAACTGGTCAGCACGATGGAGCCGCCGCGACCGCCGGCGATGACATGTGGGACAGCCGCTTTCACGGTCTTCCAGACGCCCGAGAGGTTGGTGTCGATCATCTCGTCCCAGTCCAGCATGCTGGTTTCGTGCAGCAGGTTGCCGCCGTTGCCGATGCCGGCGTTGGCGATGATGGTGTCGAGACGGCCCAGTTCCTCGACGCCCGCATCCACCGCGGATTTCAGCGCGTCGAAGTCGCGCACGTCGACCTGAGCGGTGAAAATCCGGCGGCCGAGACCCTTGACCAGACTGGCGGTCTCGGCGAGATCCTCTGGGGTGGACGCCGGGATGGCGGACTCTTCACCAGGTCTGATCGGCCCGCAGATGTCGACCGCGATGATGTCAGCGCCTTCGGTGGCTTGCAGTACCGCGTGGGCCCGGCCCTGGCCACGGGCCGCCCCGGTGATGAACGCGACCTTACCTTCGACTCTTCCGGCCATGTGATGCCTCAATTCCTCACTAGCAGTGGATATTTACCGTTTGTTGGGACCGGCGCTACAGCCGGAGGAGGGCTTCCTGCGCATAGGAGGCGACCAGTGCGCCATCGGCGGTCAGGATGTCGCCGCGGCCGAAGCACCGACTGTGTGCCGCCAGCGGGCTGTGCTGGCGCAGCAGCAGCCAGTCATCGGTGCGGAACGGGCGGTGGAACCACAGCGTGTGGGAGGTCACCGCGGAGGTGAAGGCGGTGCCGTTGCCGCGCTGGCTCAAACCGTCGAGCGGACGGATCGCGGTGCCGATCAACGTCAGGTCGGTGGCGTATGCGGCGAGCGCGGGAGCGAGCTCCGCGTCGACGGCGGGGGTGCGCATCCAGAGCGCGTATTCGGCCGGGCCGACTGCGGTTGTGTCGAGGCTGTCGAGGGAGCGGGTCTCCCAGGGGATCAGATCGATCTTCGCTTCGTGCTCGGGACCGAGAACGGTTGGGACGGAGTCGACGAACTGCTGATCGTGGCCGTCGTCGACGGCGTGCATCGAGATCGAAGCGGTCGCGACCGCGCCCTTGCTCTGGGAGGCGACGATCGACAGCGTCGCGAAAGAGCGGCCCTCGTGGTGGCGCGTCACCTCGTAGGTGATCGGCTCGTCGGCGCGGCCCTCACGCGGAAACACCGCGTGGATGGATTTGATCGCCTTGTCGGGCGTGGACAGGCAGGCGGCGCGGACGAACTGTCCGAGTAGTTGTCCGCCGAAAACCCGGTGATACTCCAGGGTCTGGTTACGTCCCGTGAAGCGGCCGGCGTCGTCAGACGACTGCGGAGCGAGATTCAGGCAATCGAGAAGATCGGTCCACAGGTCGGGCACCTACGCAGTGTAAGTCAAATTCTTGAATGTGAGAACCCAATTCTCACTTTTGTGCGGCAAAGCCGTTCGCGACGAAGTCCCAGACTTCGTCGCTGGTGATGGGGTGGACGGTTGCCTCGTCTTCGCCGCCGCTGGATTGGGCAATGAACATCACTGTCTGCATGGCCATCGCTGCCATCCGTCGGGGGTTGACCGTCGAGCGCAGTTCGCCTGCGGCACTGGCGCTTTCCATCAACTCGGCGAGTAGTGCCACCAGCGGTGCGTGGGCGATCTTCACCTCCGCCGGGTGAGTTACCAGGAGGCGGGGGGCGAAGTCGGTGAACAGGGGGCGCTTGGCCGCCGGGTCGGGGCGGCACAGTTCGTAGAGCAGCTCGATGGCGATCTTCAGTCGCTGCAGGGGGTCGGTCTCGCTGTCGGCGGCGGCCCGGATTTGGTCGGCCGCGCGGCTCATCGCATCTTCGAACAGCGCCAAGAGGAGTTCATGCTTGCCGTCGAACTGCAGGTAGAAGCTTCGCAGCGACTGGCGGGAGCGGTCGACGACCTCTTGGACGGTGAAGTCCGTGCTGCCCTTTTCGATGATGATCGACTGGGCCGCGTCCAGGAATCGCTGGACTCGTTGGGCTGCCCGGAGTTTCGCCGTCTTGATGGAGCGTTCGACAGCGCGCTGCTTCCAGGCCGGATCTTCCGTCGGGCTGGTCACAGTACACCCATGTCATCAGCGGAGAACATGCATGAACTGTACCTGAGAAGGGCCTGGTAACCGTTCGGCACGGGCCTTCTCATGTCCGGTGTCGGAGATCGTAACTGTCTCATGAAGAGAATGGTATTCTCAAGTACTGATCTCGGGAAGGGTTTGCTGATATGCAGCTGACGTTCGACGAGGACGTCGAGGCGTTCCGGGCAGAGTTCATCGACTTTCTCGAAACGCATCTGCCGTCGGAGGCAGCGTCGGTCGAGCGGCCCCGATCGACCGCACACATCCCGGACTGGGCGCGCCGCTGGCAGTGTCTGCTGTTCGACAACGGCTGGCTGCTGCCTGGAAATGCGCCCGAGTTCGGCGGACGCAACGCCACCCTGCTGCAGCAGTACGTGCATCAGGAGGAGATGTCCAAGCGCCGGATTCACCACAGCTTCAACCCGCAGGGTGTCGGCATCATCGCGGCATCGCTGCTGACCTTCGGTACGCCCGAACAGAAACAACGTTGGGCCGTACCGATTCTGCGTGCCGAGAAGACGGCAGCGCTGGGCATGAGCGAGCCCGGTGCGGGATCGGATCTCGCCTCCCTGTCGACGCGTGCGGTCCGTGACGGGGACCATTTCGTGCTGAACGGGCAGAAGGTGTGGACCTCCGGAGCGCACGATGCGGACGTCATCCTGACGTTCGTCCGTACCGATCCCGACGCGCCCAAACACCAGGGCATCAGCGTGCTGTTGGTACCGACGGACACCGCGGGCGTTGTGCGGCGGCCGTTCGCCTCCGCGTGTGACGCCGACGATCTCGACTTCAACGAAGTGTTCTTCACCGACGCCCGGGTTCCCGTCGAGAATCTCGTCGGGCCGCTGAACGAGGGCTGGCGGGTCGCCAACGGGTCGCTGGGCCACGAGCGCACGATGCTGTGGATGGGGTTCGCCGACCGACTGCAGGACTTCGTTGAGGACATCACGCCGACGACAGCGCGGGACCGCGATCGGTTCGCCACGTTGGTCATGGACAACCAGTCGTTGCGCCTGCTCGGGTCGGCGGCGCTGGCCCGAGCTGCACGCGGCGAGGAAGACGTGGCACGGATGTCGGTGCTGAAATTCCTTGGCTCAGAAGCGGTGCAGTCCGCATCCGAACTCGCGATGGATATCGCGGGCTCCGATGCCCTCATCCACCCGGCCATGACGTCACCGCATGTGCCGTTGAACCTCGACCCGCATGCCGGGAGTTGGTTCGATCGCTACGTCCGCAGCTTCGCCGGCACCATCGCAGGTGGTACGTCGGAAATCCAGCGCAACATCATCGCCCAGCGGGTGCTCGGCCTGCCGAGGTGACGGGCGGCCAAACACGCCAGTGCGGAGGCTCTTGCGACGACCCTGCGCCTCTTGCTGCGTGCGGCGTCGCCTACAGGCTGCTCGCGCGGCGGATGTGAACTCCACCCGCCGCGCGAACGCGAGTGCCGGGAAACACTATTGAGTTGACAAGGTGCACAGCGGGTTTCAGGTAGCGCGCAAGGCAACTAGGCGGCGGCGTCCAGTCGCAGGGTGCGGCGGTTGTAGGCGGGGATGGGTGTGCGATCCGGGTCGACGCTGGACGGTGGGATCAGCCAGGGGTGTCGGTCGATGCCCATGACGACGTCCCAGCCGAAGTGGTGGATATCGGCATGGCAGGCCGGACACAGCAGGCACCCGTTGTCGAGGCACGTTTCGCCATCAGGCGTCCAGTGCCGGATGTGGTGGCAGTGGGTGCGCCCCGCCGGCGCTCCGCACTTGATGCACCCGCCGTCGCGTAGGTACATCGCTTGACGCAAGTGTGGTGGGAACAGGCGTTTTTGACGTCCCATGTCGAGCGGTACTCGTTCGGCGTCGACGATGACGGTGGTGACCGCGGCATCGCATGACACCCGGTCCAGCAGGGCGCGGCTGATCGGCCCGAGATACTCGAGCGTCGACAGGTCCGGAGCATCGGCGGGCACCGTCACCAGCAGCTGGGTGCGCGGCGCGGATGCGATGTCGCCGCCGCGGGCGGCGATGTCCAACACCGCCTCCAACGCATCGGCCCGCCGCCGCGCAGCAGAGCGGGCATCCGGGCTGCCGTCGGGTTCGGGCCGCGGCGCCGACAGTTCCTCCATCGCAGCCACGTATTTGGCGCCGACTTCGGCATCCAGGTCCGCCCGGACCTGCACCCTGCCATCGGAAGTGACGCGGTGATCGGCGGAGTTGATAGACCGGTCTTCGGCGGCCGACAGCCCACCTTCGGCTGCCGCGACACGGTTACCCAGCCGCCGCGCCCGGTTGCCGATCTCAGCGGGCGTGGCCCCGGAGAAGAACTGCCCCAACAGATCGGTCACCTGTCGGAACCGGGCCTCCTCATCGACCGAGCCGGGTGCGCGGGATCGAATGTGGTTGATGCCCTTGACGATCGCATCGACATGCTCACCGGAGAGCGCCCCGTCTGCGGCATGCGCAGCGAGAGTGGGCAACAGCGGCAAGGCACCGCCCACCCGGACCAGTCGTTCCGCGACCGCGGGCGCGCACCCCAATGACATCAGCAGTTCCCGCGGCGTCCGCCCCTGCGCTGCGGCAACCCCCAGCCGGTCCAGCACCCCGCTCACCCTCGCGGCTAGATGATCAACCACGCCCCGGAGTAACAGCAGTACCCGCATGAGATTTACAGCGTCATCGCCCGCAATGTTCTCGGGAACGACCACGTCACGAAGGTGGTCGAGAAGAGGGTTGAGATCTGGTGCGATTCCCATAACAAATTATATCGAACAGACGTTCGAACAGCAAGAGAATCTTCCGCGGGTTGACTCATCAGAACTGCGCTGAAACGACATGTCGCCGCCTCGTCGAAGAATGCGCGCGTAGAGATGGTCCGCTGCGGGATGGCGGACGTGATGAATGGCGATGCACCCCAAAGCGGTGGCAGCGCGATGTCCACGGTCCCACCAGCGCGCGCTTGCTGGCACGAGGCATTCCGACCCGGGCGCAGTGGCGCAAGTGGCGCTGGTTACCTACCTGGCGAGCGCGAACAAAGTGACCAAGTTCTTGGCAAGCCAACTGGAGGTGACCGCTACAACTGAGCGAGCCGCGGCGCTGAACCCCGGGCCCGCAGGCCGCCGCCGGCCTTCTTGGTGAGTTCCCTTGAGCTGCCCAGTAATCCGTCGAGTACCAGCACCCGCTTCACATGGTGGTGCAGATCGTGCTCTGCGGTGAACCCGATGCCGGCGAGCACCTGCTGGCAGTTCTTCGCCGCGGTCAGCGCTGCCTTGCCTGCCGCGGCTTTGGCGAGCAGCGCGATCAGATCAGGGCTGTCCACCATTGGCACGGTCAGGGTCGCTTCGGCGCCCTCGATGGCGACGAGTGTTTCTGCCAGCCGGTGCCGGATCGCCTGGAAACCGGCGATGGGCCGACCGAACTGCACCCGGTCCAGCGCGTGCTGACGAGCCAGCGACAGCATCGCCCGGGCCGAGCCGACCAGCCACCAGCCCACGGCAATACGGGCCTCGGCCACGCGAATGGGATACCCCTCGTCCTCGCGTCGCAGCGGCAAACCGCCGAGTGTCGAGTCCACCCCGGCAGCGCCGCGGTCCCACACCACCCACGTGTTGCCTGTGTACGGCAGCGGCAGTTCGACGGTGTCACCGATGGTGTTGCCGGTGGCATGCAGCACCACATCCATGAGAACCGAAGCGTGTGAACCGGTTTCGCCGAGCAGTCGAAACACCAGTGGCACCGCCACGTCGGCCATGTCGGAGAGCATCTCGGCCCAGCCGAGCTCGGTGAGTGCGGTGTCCAGCTCGGGGCCGGACAATGTCAGCATCGTCTTGCGCAGAGTGTCTTCCAGCAGCGCGAGTGACTCGGCGTCGAGGTGTGCGGGCATGTCACTCCTTCCCGAGATCGAGCAGCCGGCGGGCGATGATGTTGCGCTGCACCTCGGCGGTTCCGCCGTAGATGGTGGCGGCTCGCGAGTACAGGTATTCGGTGCGCCACGGGGTTTCGTCGAGTTCGACGACACCGGGCAGCAGATCGCGCGCGGCATCGTAGAGCCGTTGTTCGGCTCCGGCCAGTAGCACTTTGTCGATCGAGGTGTCTGGGCCCAGCTTGTGCCCCTCGGCCAACCGGTGCTGGGTGGCTCGGGACCGGCAACGCAGCGTGTGCAGGGCCAGAAAGACCTCGCCCAGATCGGAATCCACGGGCTGCCCCTGGTTCTTGACGTCGTGGATCAGGGCGTCGAACCGCGAGTACAGGTAGGCGATGCGCTGCCAGAAGCAGGTCGAGCGCTCGTAGGGGAGCAGGTCCATCGCGAGTTGCCAACCGTCGCCGGGCTTTCCGAGCATCCGGCTCGGGTGTACCTCGACGTCGTCGAAGTAGACCTCGCAGAACTCGTCGACGTCGTGCATGGTGCGCAGCGGCCGCACGGTGATCCCGGGGGAGTCCATGTCGACGAAGAACGCGGTGATGGCTTGGTGGTTCGGGGTGTCCGCGTCGCCGGTGCGGGTCAGCAGGATGCACCGGTGCGAGAACTGCGCGAAGCTGGTCCACACCTTCTGGCCGTTGATGATCCACTTGTCGCCGCGCTGGACGGCGCGGGTGGTCAACGACGCCAGGTCACTGCCAGAGCCCGGCTCGGAAAACCCTTGGCACCATTGCTCTTCGCCGCTGAGCAGCTTCGGCACCATCTCGGCGGCCAACTCGGGCGATGCGTAGTCGATCATCGTCGGTGCCAGCACCTCGAGCATCGAGTACGGGCCGGGCTCGGCGAGCCGCCGGCCGACCACCTCTTCGCCGACGACGGCGCGCAGCATCGCGGGGCCGCCGAGCCCGCCGGCATGTTCGGGCCAGCCGTACCGGCTCCACCCGGCGTCGCACAGCGCCTTCTGCACTCGCGCGAACTGGCGGATGTGCCCTTCGAGCGAGTGGTCGGGCCCGGCGGCGAGATCCTGCTTGTCGAGCCAGGCGGACAGGTTGGCGCGAAACTCGGCTATCTCGGTCACGGGCGGGGGCGGCCTACCGCGTGCGGCTTGCCGGAGTCGTGTTCGCCACTGCGCCGGATGAAAGTCATTGCCCTGGTGCGCAATCGCCAGCCGTCTTCGGTGCGGACGTAGGTATCGCGGTAGTAGCCGATCCGCATGTCGTGGCTGGAGTGCTCGACGAAGCACAGGGGCTGGGTTCCGGTCGCGGTGTCGCCGTCGAGGTCGACCAGTGCGGTCCCGGTCATGAACAGGCCTTTGGGCGCCGCGTCGACCAATTCGGGAAACCGGTCCAGTGGGTACGTGTCGCCGAACGCGCTGTAGGTGCCGTCGGGAGTGAACACCGACACCAGACCGTCGATGTCGCCCTGGGTGATGGTGACCGCGTACTTGGCGAGGAGCTGCTGGATCGCGACGATCTCGTCAGTTGTCGACATAGACCTTTCCCCCTTTCATCACGAAGCTGACGTGTTGCGTAACGCTGATGTCGGACAACGGATCTGACGGCACGGCGATGATGTCGGCGAGCAGGCCTTCGGCGATTCGGCCGCGGTCGGTGACATTGAGCAGGTCGGCCGCGATGGTGGTGGCGCCCCGGAGCACCGCAAGCGGCGGCAGGCCCAATTCGACGAGAGTGACGAGTTCGTCGGCGTTCTTGCCGTGCGGGATGGCCGGTGCGTCGGTGCCGACTGCGACCTTCACCCCGGCTTCGTAGGCGGCCAGGATTGACTTGCGTGCAATGGGAAACATCTCGGCTGCCTTGGCCTGCAGTTCGGGTGGGGCGTGTGAGACGTCCATGGCGTCGGCCAGCCGCCGGGTGCTCACCAGGAAGGTGCCGTGCTGGACCATCGAGGCGATGGCCTCGTCATCGATCAGGAAGCCGTGTTCGATGCAGTCGATGCCGGCGTCGACGGCATGCATGACCGCTTCGGCGCCGTGTGTATGTGCGGCGACGCGCAGGCCGCGCCGATGTGCCTCGTCGACGATCGCGCGCAGTTCCTCGTCTGAATAGTGCTGTGCGCCAGGCGGGCCGGTCATCGACATGACGCCGCCCGAACAGCAGACCTTGATCAGCTGGGCGCCGTGCTTGATCTGGTAGCGGACCGCCTTGCGGATCTCGTCGACGCCGTTGGCGATGCCTTCCTCGATGGTGAGTTCCAGCGTGTTGGGGGCGAACGCGGCGAACATCGTGGGGTCCAGGTGGCCGCCTGTCGGGGTGATGGCGTGGCCGGCCGGCACGATGCGTGGTCCGTCGATCCAGCCGGCGTCGATCGCCTTGCCCAGCGCGACGTCGAGCAGATACCCGCCGGTCTTGACGAACAGGCCGAGGTTTCGCACCGTGGTGAACCCCGCGCGGAGGGTCCGGCGCGCATTGCCGACCGCGCGCAGCACCCGGGTCGGCGGATCGTCCTGAACCTGGGACAAGCCGGGGTTTTCGCCTCGGCCGCCCATCAGGAGGTTGACCTCCATGTCCATCAGGCCCGGCAGCAGGATCGCGTCGCCGAGGTCGATCACCTCACCTTCGACCGGACCTCCCACTCCCACGATCCGGTCACCGTCGACGCGCACGATGCCCGGGCGAACGATCTCCCCGGCGTCGACGTCAAGCAGCCCAGCGGCTTTGAGAGTGAGCACGGTCTAGACCACCGGCTCCTTGATGAGCTCTACCCACGCAGCACCGCTGTCGAGGACGCGCGGCTGCTTCCAGACCTCGACCGGGAAGGACACCATGACCACCGACTGCATGAGATGCATCAACCGCTTGGCGTCATCTGGCATGTCGTGCAACGGGAATCGGGCGTCCAGGTAGACCATGACCTCTTCCAGCCGGGCCAGGCCGACGTCGTAGAGGTCCTGCATCTCGGCCATGCTGGACGCCAGCCGCTTGGCGTAGCGCTCGGGCTCCGTCGCCAGAATCCAGTCGGAGAACCGCTCGAGGTCGGCGAATTCTGCTGGCAGCAAAGCTGTCTCAGACATGTGCAACTCTCCCATTCGTCGTCACGGACTGCTCGGACTTGTAGCCGTCGACATACTTGTGCGCAGTGTGGTGCAGGTGGCGCAGCAGAATCTCCTGATCGCACAACGGGAATTCGGTGACCGCTCGGGTGCCGATCTGAGTCTGGGTGGCCTCCAAAGTGTTGGCGTCCTGCAGGGCGTACTCCTTGAAGGTCACCGCCGCCAGTTCCTGCGAGAGTCGTTGCCGGGTGTTCTTCGGAGGGACGAAGTAGAGGTTCGCCTCGAAGATGTGGCTGTCCACGCCTGTGGGCCAGTAGTTGTAGGTGAGGTACCAGCCGGGAACCCACAGCAACAGCGTGAAGTTGGGGAAGAACTCGAAAGAGTCCTGGCCCCAGGTCTTCTGCCGCGCCGGGTTGACGGCCGGCGGAAGCTCGTCGGGCAGGATGCCCTTGATGTCGGGCCGGTCCCACGGACCGAACAGGCCGCTGTGCAGAATCCGTTCGATCGGCTTGACCATGCTGAGGTCCTTGGGCGGGCTCATGCCGCCCCAGGACGAGATCATCGAATGATCGCCCTTGATGTCGTAGTGCAGCGCCTCGAAGCCAACCTTGGCGAGCTTGTCGGCTTCCTCCTTGGTCGCCTGCTTCATGTGCAGGATCGGTGCGTGATAGAACTCGACGAAGGCGTCGATGAACAGCTTCCAGTTCGCCTTGATGTCCGAGCGATAGCTGTAGACCTCGGTCATCTCGTGGAAGGGGTAGCCCTCCAGACCTTTTGCGAAATCGCCGAGGTACTCGGCCAGCGGCGCGGCCTCGTCGTCGAAGTTGACGAAGACGAACCCTTCCCACACCTCGCAGCGCACCGGCTTGAGCGGGTAGTCGGCCTTGTCGATGTCGAAGAACTCCTGCTCCTGCTGGATGAACGTCAGGTCGCCGTTGAGCGCGTAACGCCAGGCGTGGTACTTGCAGGTGAACTGCCGGCAGGAGCCAGATACCTCCTCGCCCGGATAGTCGTTCCACACCAGCTTGTTGCCGCGGTGCCGGCACAGGTTGTAGAACGCCCGCACCGTCTCGTCTTTGTCCTTGACGATGATGATGGACGTCCCGGCACCGACCGACGGCATCTCGCGGGTGAAGTAGCTACCCACCTTGGGCAGCCGCTCGACGCGGCCCACGTGCAGCCAGGTCTTACGGAAGATGGCCTGCTGCTCCAGCTTCCACTGCTCCGGGTCGATGGAGTCGGTGTAGTCGACCGGTGCTGTGCCCAGTTCGGGCCAGTTCTCGGTCCAGCTGCCTGCAGCGGGTTTGGGGAAGTGGGCCATATGTTTACGTCTCCTTGTCCAGCTCTAAGCCAAATGTGTTGAAAGCCATTGCCAGCGCTGCATAGGTACCGATGGTGAACATCAGGTCCATCAGCTGACGCTCTTCGAGCCGCTCGCTCAGCGCTGACCAAGTGGCATCGGAAAGGTTGAACTTGTCGAGCAGTTCGTCGGCCGCGATCAGCACCGCTCGCTCGAAGTCGTCGCCGGCTTCTCCACGGGTGACGGCATCGATCTCATCGTCGGACAGTCCCACCTCACGCCCGATCTTGACGTGCTGGAACCATTCGTACTCGCTGCCCGTCCGGTGCGCGACGCGCAGAATGGCGAGCTCGCGGACCCGGTCCGGCAGTGTCGACGAATACAGGAGATAGAAGCTGTACCGAAGGTAAGGCCTGGCCAGCTTCGGGTGGCGGGCAAGCGTGCCGATCAGATTGCTCACTTTTTCTGGATCGCGCTGCTCGTCCGATACGAGGCCTGCCAGAGCCGTGTCGACCTCGTCGTCCCAGCGATCCGCGGGAAGCGGGGGAAGCCGCATCAGGCCTGTTCCTCTCGTCGATGAGAATGGGATTCTCATTTCTGACTAATACATTTGCACGTTTCGTCGCCGCGGTCAACGCCGGGTCTTGTTTGGCGTGGCGTGTTGCCTGGTTGCGCAGCGTATCGCGCCCTAGACGTTGATTCTCTCTACAAGAGAAGCTAGTTTCCATTCATAGAGAACTGAGCGGGAGGAAGGGCTGTAATGAACAAGGACGACATGATCCTGATCAGCGTGGACGACCATCTGGTCGAACCGCCGGACATGTTCAAGAACCACCTCCCCGCGAAGTACCTCGACGACGCGCCCCGCCTGGTGCACAACGCCGACGGCAGCGACATGTGGAAGTTCCGCGACGTCGTCATTCCGAACGTCGCGCTGAACGCGGTAGCCGGCCGCCCCAAGGAGGAGTACGGGCTGGAACCGCAGGGTCTCGATGAGATCCGGCCTGGCTGCTACAACGTCGACGAGCGGGTCAAGGACATGAACGCCGGCGGCATCCTGGGCTCCATCTGTTTCCCGTCGTTCCCCGGCTTCGCGGGCCGGTTGTTCGCCACCGAGGACGAGGACTTCTCGCTCGCGCTGGTGCAGGCCTACAACGACTGGCACATCGACGAGTGGTGTGGTGCCTACCCCGCTCGTTTCATTCCGATGGCCATCCCGGTGATCTGGAATGCCGAGAAGTGCGCGCAGGAGGTGCGGCGCGTCGCCAAGAAGGGCGTGCATGCGCTGACCTTCACGGAGAACCCGGCGGCCATGGGATACCCCAGCTTCCACGATCCGTACTGGAACCCGCTGTGGGAAGCGCTGTGCGACACCGGAATGGTGATGAACATCCACATCGGGTCGTCGGGAAAGCTGGTCATGACCGCGCCCGACGCCCCGTTGGACGTCATGATCACCCTGCAGCCCATGAATATCGTGCAGGCTGCCGCCGACCTGTTGTGGTCGCGGCCCATCAAGGAATATCCGGACCTCAAGATCGCGCTGTCCGAGGGTGGCACCGGGTGGATTCCGTACTTCCTCGAGCGCGCGGACCGCACTTACGAGATGCACTCGACCTGGACCAAGCAGGACTTCAAGGGCAAGATTCCCAGTGAGGTGTTCCGTGAGCACTTCCTGACGTGCTTCATCAGCGACCCCGTGGGTGTCACGCTGCGCAACAACATCGGCATCGACAACATCTGTTGGGAAGCCGACTACCCGCACAGCGACTCGATGTGGCCGGGTGCGCCCGAAGAACTGTGGGACGTGTTGTCCGCCAACAGTGTTCCGGACGACGAGATCAACAAGATCACGCACGAGAACGCGATGCGTTGGTACAACTTCGATCCGTTCCAGCACATCTCGCGTGAGCAGGCCACCGTGGGCGCGCTGCGTAAGGCGGCCGAGGGTCACGACGTGTCGATTCAGGCGCTCAGCCATCATGACCAGGGCGCTCGGGGTGAGGCGCTGCACGCTGCGGCGGAGGCCAACAGTTGACCTCATCGGGCATGAACTTCGCGCTGTCCGAAGATCAGGAACTCATCCGGTCATCGGTAGCGGAGTTGGCGGCCAAGTTCGACGACCACTACTGGATGGAGAAGGACCAGGCACACGAATTCCCCCAGGAGTTCTACGACGCCATCGCCAAGGGCGGCTGGCTCGGCATGACGATCCCGGAGGAGTACGGCGGGCACGGTCTCGGCATCACCGAGGCGACCCTGCTGCTCGAGGAAGTGGCCCGGTCCGGGGCTGCGATGAACGGCGCCAGTGCCATTCACCTGTCGATCTTCGGTATGCAACCGGTCGTCAAACACGGCTCGGAGGAGATGAAGAAGGAGACGCTGCCGCGCATCGTCAACGGCGACCTGCACGTCTGTTTCGGTGTCACCGAACCTGGCGCGGGCCTGGACACCTCGCGCATCACGACCTTCGCCAAGCGTGAGGGCGACAAATACCGCATCAACGGCCGAAAAGTCTGGATTTCCAAAGCCATTGAGTCGGAGAAGATCCTGCTGCTGACGCGCACCACGCCGTACGACCAGGTCACCAAGAAGACCGACGGCATGACGCTGTTCCTGACCGACCTCGACCGCGACCACGTGGACATCCGGCCGATCCGCAAGATGGGCCGCAACGCCGTCAGCTCCAATGAGGTTTTCATCGACGACCTCATGGTGCCGGTGGCCCACCGGGTCGGTGAGGAAGGCCAAGGGTTCAAGTACATCCTCGACGGGCTCAACCCGGAGCGAATGCTCATCGCTGCCGAAGCTCTGGGCATCGGCCGGGTCGCGCTGGAGAAGGCCGTCAAGTACGGCAACGAGCGCCACGTGTTCAACCGCCCGATCGGCATGAACCAAGGCCTGCAGTTCCCGCTGGCCGACTCGCTGGCCCGCCTCGATGCGGCCGAGCTGATCCTGCGCAAGGCGACGTGGCTCTACGACAACGGGAAACCTTGTGGGCGCGAGGCGAATACCGCGAAATACCTGTGTGCCGACGCGGGATTCGCCGCGGCCGACCGCGCCCTGCAATTGCACGGCGGCATGGGATATTCCGAGGAGTACCACGTGTCGCGGTACTTCCGGGAATCCCGTCTGATGAAGATCGCACCCGTGAGCCAGGAGATGATCCTGAACTTTCTCGGCGAACATGTGCTCGGACTGCCGAGGAGCTACTGATGAGGACGTACTTCGACCTGACCGGGCGCTCGGCGCTGGTCACGGGTGCCGCCGGGGGCATCGGCTCGGCGGTGGCGGGCGCCCTGGCGGCCGCGGGGGCGGCTGTGCTCGTCACCGATCTCGACAAGGACGCGGCTGCCGCTGTGGCCGAACGTATTTCGCAGGAGGGTGGCCGGGCTGAGTCCGCCGCGCTCGACGTCTCGGACCGCGATTCGGCAGACGCTGCCGTCGCGCAAGCGGCGCTACTGGGTGACGGGGCGCTGCACATCCTGATCAACAACGCCGGCGTCACCAAGCCTGCGATGTTCGAGAAGACGACGCAGGATGCGTTCCGGCTGCTGTTCGACATCCATGTGATGGGCGCGTTCAACGTCACGCAGGCCGCACTGTCGTACCTCCCGACGGACGGTACCGGGCGCATCGTCAACGTCACGTCGGCAGCCGGGCTGACCGGGACCCTCGGGCAGGTCAACTATTCGGCTGCCAAGGCCGGCATCATCGGGTTCACGAAATCGCTTGCACGCGAGCTTGCGTCGAAGAGCATCACGGTCAACGCATTGGCCCCGCTGGCGGCAACGCCGATGACCGAGACCATCCGTACCAACGAGAAGTTCGCGGCGAACATGATGAACCGCATCCCGATGAAGCGCTGGGCCGCTCCTGACGAGGTCGCCGGCGCGTTCGTCTTCATGGCTTCCGATGCGGCGTCGTACATCACCGGCCAGGTGTTGCCGGTGGACGGCGGGATGGTGATGTGACCCTCGGGGGTAGGAGCGTAGCGACCGGAGGGACTGACTCAGCACCACTTTCGGGCGTGACGGTGATCGCCCTCGAACAGGCCGTGTCCGCGCCGATGTGTACCCGCACCCTGGCAGACTTCGGCGCCCGGGTCATCAAGGTGGAAAATCCGAAGGGCGGGGATTTCGCTCGCGACTACGACGACGTCGTGATAGGTCAAGCGGCGCACTTCGTCTGGGCCAACCGCGGCAAGGAATCGGTGACCCTCGATCTGAAGACGGACGACGGTCTGGCCATTCTGCATCGACTACTGGACCGCGCGGATGTCCTGGTGTCGAACCTGGCGCCGGGCGCTACTGCGCGACTGGGCATCTCGCCCGTCGACTTGGCCGACTCGCATCCCGGCGTCATCGCCGTCGAGATCGACGGCTACGGCGCCGGTGGACCGCTGTCGCACAAGCGGGCCTACGACCTGCTGGTGCAGGCCGAGTCGGGGACGTGTGCCATCACCGGGCAAGCCGGCGCACCGGCCAAGCCCGGCCCGCCGGTAGCCGACATCTCGTCGGGGCTGTACTCGGCGATTTCGATTCTGGCCCTGCTGTTTTCCCGTGACTCGCGATCTCGCCGTGGCGGCGGGGTGAACGTCAGTCTGTTCGACACGATGACAGAACTGATGGGGTATCCGCTGACCTACACCCAGCACTCCGGCATCGACCAGCAGCCCCTCGGCATGAGCTCGCCGACGGTGTCACCGTACGGGGCCTTCGAAACCGCTGACGGCCAGACCGTAGTGCTGGGCACCACCAATGACCGCGAATGGCAGCGCCTGGCGCGCGACATCATCGGCCGTCCCGACCTCGCCGACGATGCCAGGTTCGCCACCAACTCCAGCCGGTGCGAACACCGCGATGTACTGAACGAAGCGATCGGGTCATGGTGCGCCACCAACGATCTGGCTGATATTCAGAAGGTCGCCGATGAAGCCGGCATCGGCAACTCCCGCTACAACCTGCCCAGCGAGGTGCTGGTGCACCCACAACTGTCCGAGCGTGACCGCTGGCGCAGGGTCGACACGCCTGCCGGCCCGATCGACGCGATCCTGCCGCCGCCCATCATCGACGGCTTCGAGTTTCCGATGGGCGCGGTGCCCGGTCTCGGCCAGCACACCGATGCCATCCTGGCCGAATTCGGCTTCACCGGTGAGGAGATCGCCGGACTGCGCCGACGCGGTGCCATCGGATGAGTGTGCTGCTGTGTGAGGACCGTGACGGCGTCCGCACTTTGACGCTGAATCGTCCGGAACGAAAGAACGCCATCAACCCCGAACTGTGGGTGCGGCTGGCCGAGGAGCTACGCGCCGCAGACCGCGATCCGGACTTACGTGCGGTGGTGCTCACCGGTGCCGGGGGCGCGTTCTGCTCGGGAGCGGATATCTCGGAGCCGGAGGACATCCACCCACTGCGCAAACTGCAGAAGCTCACCGATGTCGCGGTGGCGCTGCATGAACTGTCGTTGCCCACCATCGCCAAGGTGACCGGGGTCGCCGTCGGTGCGGGCTGGAACCTGGCGCTCGGTTGTGACTTCGTGGTCGCCACCCCGGAATCGCGGTTCTCCCAGATCTTTTCGAAGCGTGGGCTGTCGCTGGACCTCGGTGGCTCGTGGTTGCTGCCCAAAATTGTCGGCCTACAGCAGGCCAAAAGGCTTGCGCTGCTGGCCGATACGATCGACGCCGACGAGGCTCGGGCGCTGAACCTGGTGACGTGGGTGGTGTCCGGCGCAGAGATCGACGGGTTCGTCGACGAGCTGGCGGCGCGGCTGGCGGCCGGGCCGCCGGTCGCGCTCGGCCAGGCGAAGGCGTTGCTGAACCAGGGTGCCGACGCCACGATGCGCGAAGCGCTGGCCAACGAATCCCGCGCGCAGGCAGTCAATTTCGCCACCGCGGACGCCGCCGAGGCATACGCGGCGTTCGCCGCCAAGCGGGAACCGACATTCACCGGCCGATGGGCAGTGCCCAGATTGGAGTCTTGATGCGCCGCGACCTGTTCACCGAGGACCACGAAGCCTTCCGCAAGCTGGTCCGCGACTTCGTCGCCAAAGAGGTCGAACCGTTCTTCGCCGACTGGGAGAAGGCCGGCCAGATGCCCCGTGCGATCTTCGAGCAGATGGGCTCATTGGGCATGCTGGGGATGGCCATCCCCGAGGAGCACGGCGGATCGGGATTGCCTGACTACCGCTACAACGTCGTGCTGCAGGAGGAAGCGGCGCGTGCGCTGGTGACGTTGTCGACGGTCCGCACGCAACTCGACGTGATCCTGCCGTACTTCCTGCACTACGCCAACGACGAACAGCGTGTCCGCTGGTTTCCGGGGCTTGCCGCCGGCACCCTGTTGACCGCCATCGCCATGACCGAGCCCGGTACGGGATCCGACCTTGCCGGAGTGCGCACCACCGCGGTCCGCGACGGCGACACCTATGTGCTCAACGGTGCCAAGACTTTCATCACCGGCGGACTGCTGGCCGACCTGGTCATCGTGGTGGCCCGGACGTCGACCGACCCCGACAATCGGCGCCGAGGGTTGTCGCTGCTCGTCGTCGAGGACGGTATGCCGGGCTTCGAGAAGGGCCGGGTGCTGGACAAGATGGGCTGCAAGGAGCAGGACACCGTCGAACTCGCCTTCACTGATGTGCGGGTGCCCGCGGCCAACCTGCTGGGGGAGGAGGGCGAGGCGTTCGGCTACCTCGGCCACAACCTGCCACAGGAGCGGATGACGGTTGCTGTCGGGTCTGTCTGCCAGGCGCGCGCCGCGGTGACCACAACCATCGAATATGTCAAGGAACGCAAGGCATTCGGCACGCCGGTGGCGTCGTTCCAGAACACCAAGTTCGAACTCGCCGCGATGTCGGCCGAGATCGAGGCGGCCCAGACCATGGTCGACAAGGCCGTCTGCGAGCTGAATGCGGGGGAGTTGTCCGGTGCCGATGCCGCGCGGGTGAAGCTGTTCTGCACCGAGGTGCAGGCCCGCGTGGTCGACCGCTGCGTCCAGTTGTTCGGCGGCTACGGCTACATGCTGGAGTACCCGATCACGCGGCTCTACATGAACGCCCGCGTGGCCCGCATCTACGCCGGTACGAGCGAGGTGATGAAACTGATCATCGCCAAATCGCTGGGTCTGTAGGCAACCGGCGAACCAATCTCGCTGAGACCCTTGTCACACCGGCGAAACCAACCTACTGTGTGTTCACTAGGTTGGTTTGGCCGAAGGGAGCGGGTGTGACGGAGCCTCGCCCCTACGCCGCGCTCTTCGCCAAGGGTGACGACCGTAAGGCGCGGATCCTGGAGGTCGCGCAACGACTGCTGGCCCGAAATGGTTGGCGCAGTACCTCATTGGCGCAGATCGCCCGCGAAGCGGGGGTCACGCCGGCCGGCCTGCTGCACCACTTCGAATCCAAGGAGCAGCTGCTGCACGCAGTGCTCGACGCCCGCGATGCCGACGACGACGCCCACGCCGACCGCAGTGGCGACCTGATTGAAGAGCTGATGCGGGTACCCGAGCGGTTCGAGCGATCACCCGAACTCGTGGGCACGTTCGCCGTGCTGTTGATCGAAAACATCCTGCCAGACGCCCCGCTGCACGACCGCATGCTGCTGCGCTACCAGGCCGCCCTCAGAATCCTCAGCGACGGCATCCGGGAAGCCCAAGAGGCAGGCCGATATCGCAGCAACATGGACCCCGCCGTCAAGGCGGTGCAAATTTTGGCCTTTGTCAACGGAATGGAGACATTATGGTTACTCGATCCTTCGGTGCCGGTGACCGACGTGTTCAAGGACTACGTGGAGTCGTTACGCCGGGATCTCGCTCCGACGGCCCGCTGATGAGGTACCGCCTCGACGTCGTGGCCGCTACGGTCGCGGAGGCCGTCGAAAATGCCGGCGGCTGGTTGTTCGATCGGGTGACGGCCGGCTGGGATGTCACCGTGCTGATCGCTGATTGCGACGAGGATGACCGCCCGCTGCAGATTCTGGGCGTCCATGCCGAGGACCTCGAGGCCGCGTTGGTCGAGGGCAGGGCCCGCCCGCACCCGCAGACGGTGGCCGTCGCCGCGCACCTGTTCGACGCCGACGCCCGGGTACGCGGGGGAGTTCTGGCAGCGTTGGCCGCCGGCCAGACCGAGGTGACGTTGTGGGGTGAGACGTGTCCCGCCGAGTTGCACGGCATCGGTGCCGTGCATCATGAATTGAGCGCCGCGGCAAGGGCATTCAAGTCCCAGGCGCTGGCCGCATGTGGCATTCGGCGGGCGGTGAGCTCGGTCGAGACGTTCCGCATCGGCATGATGGCCTCGGTCGCGGCCGACCTCGTCCCCGCGAGCTAACCCGCAGCTACCTCGATGAGGACCTTGCCGATGGCCTTGCCGTCGGCAACGAGGCGAAGGGCCTGCGCGGCGTCGTCGAGTGGGAAGACGGCGCCGACGTGGGGCACGACCCGCCCGTCGGCCAGTAGGTCGGCGAGTTCGCTTCGGTTGCGGCGGAATTCGTCGGGTGGGATGTCGCGGAGCTGGAATCCGATGACGTGGGCACCCTTGATGAGCACCAGGTTCAAGGGGATTCGGGGGATGACACCCGATGCGAAGCCGACAGTGACGAAGCGGCCGCCGGGCCGCAGCGACCGCAACGCGGGTTCGGCCACATCGCCTCCCACCGGGTCGATGACCGCGTGCGCTCCCTCCGGGACAGCCTCTCGCAAGGCGCTGCGCAGGTCTGCGGAGCCATGCTGCACCAGATGAGTGGCCCCGTATGACGCTGCCGCCGCGAGCTTTTCATCCGACGACGCTACTGCCGTGACCGTCGCGCCGAGCAGGACACCCAGTTGCACGGACGCCAACCCGACGCCGCCGCCGGCGCCGAGCACCACCAATTCCTGGCCGGGGCCGATTTTGGCCGCCGACCGCAGTGCGTGATAGGCGGTGCCGTGCGCGACGCCGTATGCGGCGGCCGTACGGTAGTCGACTCCGTCGGGGATTCGGGTCAGTCCGTGGGCAGGTGCCACCACCTCTTCGGCGAACGCGCCGTGCAGCGCTGCGCCGGACACCCGGTCACCGGCCGCGAAATCACCTGTGGGATCGGCGACTTCGGTGACGATGCCGGCGAACTCGCTGCCGGGTACGAACGGTGCCGGGACGGTGACCTGGTACTGATTCGCGATGAACAGCACGTCGGGAAAGTTGACCGCGGCGACATGGACGCGGACCCGGACCTGCCCGGCGGACAGGGTGGGGGCCGGGACATGGTCGACCCGCACCACTTCCGGCGGGCCGTAGCCGGGACAGACGGCGGCTTTCACCGGTAGTCGCTGGACTCGGCGAGCTCGGCTGCTTCACGCATCAGTGCCGTGATGACAGGTCCGTACGCCAGCAGCTTCTCGTTGTCGCCGGCACGCTGGAAGCCCTGCTCCAGCACGATCGCCAGCTTCCACTTGGCCAGCACCAGGTAGTAGTCCAGGTCGTCGACCTGGCGCCCGGAGACCTTGGCGTAGTGGTCGACCACCGCTGTGCGCGAGGGCATCCCGCGCATGTCGACGTAGTTCATGGCCGACGGTACGTCGGTGTTCTCCGGCCAGCTCTGCACCATCCAACCGAGGTCGAGCTTGGGATCGCCGACCGTGCCCATCTCCCAGTCGACGATGGCGGCCATGGTCGCCGGCGCGCCGTGCCGGTACATCACGTTGGCGAATTGGTAGTCACCGTGCATCAATCCGGGGATGAAGTCGAGGGGCCGGTGATCGCGCAGCCACTCGGTGGTGACGTCCAGGCCGTCGATTTCACGACCCTTGATGCGCTCGAAGAAGGCGATCCAGCGATCGACCTGGCGCTCGTGGAAGCCGTCGGGACGGCCGAGATCATGCAATCCCTTGGCTTTCCAATCGACCTTGGACAGCAGCGCGATGCCCTCGGCCAATTGGTACGAGAGCCCGGCACGTGCTGCGGCGTCCCCGGCGAACGGGTCGGGCCAGACGCCGTGCTGGTCCATCGGCGACCAACCATCGACGTGACCCATCAGGTAGAACGGCCGGCCGAGCACCGTCGCGTCCTCGCACACGCCGACTGCGGCCGTGTGCGGCACGTCAGTGCCGTCGAGCGCTTCGATGATGCGCCATTCGCGCAGGATGCCCTTGTCGCGGTCGGGCGGTGCCTCCGGCGGCGGCATGCGGAGAACGCAGGTGTGGTCGCCGCGACCGAGTTTGTAGATGACGTTCTGCGTGCCGCCGGACAGGTACGTGGCTTCGAGTGGTTCGCCCACGCCAGGAAGCCCCGCCGTGTCCATCCAATCGGCAAGGCGCGCAACGTCGATCACAATTGCCCCACTCATTCGCGCGGATGACGAGAAAGCTGTCCATTCAGTCATATCGCACAGCGGGACAAATGTTAAGTACTTGAGACCACGGTCTGACTGCCCGTCGGCTTCGGGGCCGCCAGTTCCCGCAGGGAGGACAGGAACAACTCATCCATGCGCGGGCTCAGCTCGGCCAGCGTGCCGGCACTGGCATAGCTGGCGGAGCCGAAGACGCGCTCGAGCGCCTCGGTCTCGCTTGCGCCGCCGATCGAAAGACACAGGCAGGCAACGCCGTCCATACGCAACTCTTCGAGCGCCTTGTGGGCATCGGCTTCTGCGTAGCGACCCTCGTAACCGTCGTCGTAGGGGAATCCGTCCGACAGCACGAGGAGCAGCCGATTGGGCGTACCGGCTTGATCTTTGAGGATCTCGCCGGCGCCTCGGATGGCGGCGCCGAGCCGGGTATAGCCAGACGGTTCAAGCTGATTCAGCCGAGCCCGCCCCACCGCGCCGAACCGCTGCCCGAACGGCTTGATCGCGGGCAGGTGCACGGCATGCCGGCCCTGCGACCGGAAACCGTAGACGGCCACGCGGTCGCCGAGCTCCTCGAGTACCGCGGCCATCGTCGCGGCCGCTCGGCGCTGGTGCTCATGGACCGCCAGACCGTCGGCGTCGGTTTCGGTCGCCGAACCCGAAGCATCGACCAAGATGAGCACTCCCAGATTGCGGGAGAGCTTGCGTTGCTCCAGATAGACGTGTTCGGGCGGTGAGAAGCCGGAGCGCAGGTCGACGAACAGGTCGATCAGCGCTTCGATGTCCAATTCGTCGCCATCGGCCCGGCCACGAAGAACCTTGGGACCGAGTCCGATTCGCGACAAACGTCGCCGCAGAACATCGTCGTGCGGCACCCCGGCCGCGGAAACATGGGCGGCGGCGGTGAGCGGAAAATCGATGACCCGGCACCAGTCCTCTTTGTACCGGCCCGCGAAGACGTCCCACTCCGGATGCAGGGCGCCACCGACGCCAAGGGTGGTGGCGCCGGGCCGGCCGTCGTCCGTGAACCGGATCTGCGTCGGCAGTGGCCGCGCGTTCGGGCCGGCCGTACCGACCCGCCGCACGCTGCCGATCTGCATCTCGGCGCCGGCAGCGTCGTCACCCTTCGCCTTCGAACTGCCGAACAGCTTGGACAGGAAGTCGGACACCGTCCGGGAGCCGACCATCGGAGCTTCGAAGAGCTTGAGGATCTTGCTGTCCTCGGATTCCCCGGCGTCGTCGTCCTCGTCCAGTTCCTCTTGGATATCCGGCACCTCGAACTTCAGCTGGAGGTCCTTGTTGGTCGGCCGCGAGCCCGGACCCACCGGTGAAGCCAGTAGCCGAGCAGGCTTGATGACGCCGAACCAGTCGGGCGCGTCGTCGACGGTCGTGCGGCCCTTTGCGATTCGCACCGACTCATCGGCATTCGCGGTGCGCGGCTCCCCGGCGTCGAGTTGGGCGGCGAGCGGAAGCTCACGCACCAACTCGGCGACGACCCGGCGACCTTCCAGCGCCAGATAGCGGCGCGCCACCGCAGGGCGGCCGCGGAGAACCTTCAGCAACGGTGCGTCAAAGCTGCCCGCGCCGAGCAGCGCGCTCTGCACCAGGACCTCGCTGCGCTGTTGTGCCACGGGGGCCGCGGAGACGTAGATGACCTGACCGTCGGTCCAGGCGGCGTCGCCGGCCCGTGCCTCGGCGATGTCCACCGGTCGGCCGGCGACATGGGTGGCGAGGAGCCGAAACTGCTCAGGGCCGGCGGAGTTCGTCACGACCGGGGGAGGACGGCGTCCGCGAGCTCGCCCAGCGCGCGGACGATGTCGTGATCGTCGGAGAGCACCTTGACGACGGCCGACTGCACGGCGCTACGCAGGCTGAGCCCTTCCGCGGCGAGTTCGCCGGCCAGGATCAGCATGCGGGTGGACGCCACTTCGCGAAGCGGTGAGCCGTCGAGGTTGCGGATGGCGTTGCCGAATTTGACCAAGCTGCGGGCAGTTTCGGCATCGATGCCGGCCTCGTGCATCACGATTTCCGTCTCGGCCGCGGCCGGCGGGAAGTCGAGTTCGATGGCGACAAACCGCTGCCGGGTCGATTCCTTGATGTTCTTCAGGACGCTCTGGTAGCCGGGGTTGTACGAGATGACGAGCTGAAATCCCGGCGCTGCGGGCAGCGTGACGCCGAGCCGGTCGACCGGCAGCTCGCGGCGGTGGTCGGCCAGCGGATGGATGACGACGGTGGTGTCCTGGCGCGCCTCCACGATCTCGTCGAGATAGCAGATGGCACCCTCGCGAACGGCTCGTGTCAAAGGTCCGTCCACCCAGACGGTTTCACCGCCTTTGAGCAGGAACCGGCCGACGAGGTCTGCCGACGTCATGTCCTCATGGCCGGCGACGGTGATCAGATCCCGCCCGAGTTCGTGCGCCATCGCCTCGACGAAGCGCGTCTTTCCGCATCCCGTCGGGCCTTTCAACAGCACCGGCAGACCACGGCGGGCCGCCGCATGGAAGACCTCCACCTCGTCGCCGACGGCTCGGTAGAACGGTGCGCTCGGCACGGGTCTGACAACTGCGGATGTGTTGTTCATCAAGTCATTTGCCCTTCTCGACAGGAACGAGTTTCGGCAGCGTGACGCCATCGGGCGTCACCAACTGGCCATGGATGTTGACGTAGCTCGAGTTCTGCAACGGAATCGGGATCGAGGGATCGGGACAGGCGCGATCGGTGCCGTCGCCGCAGACGCCCATCAGGAAGTACGAGCGCTTCAACAGGTCTTCCGGCCAGGGATCCTGGTGCATGGCGAACCACTGGGCGGGCAGGTTGTACATGACGAAGAAGAACGCACTGCAGGCGGCGAAGATCGCCAGGAAGCGCGTGATCTGCTGTGTCACAAAGCCACCGCGGACAGTGTCCAGCCCGCGTTCGACGAAGGTGCGGCCGCGATCGTCGGTGAAGTACCGCAGGCAGCACAGGCCCGCCTGCACACCGCCCCACATGAGCCCCTCGTAGATCGGCCACTGGTAGTAGGTCCCGGGATTGACCGACAGGGCCCGGATGGCACCGGGGTAGGTGAACAGTCCCATCGGCATGAGGAACAGTCCTTCGATGACGAAATCGAAGAAGAAGGTCCACACGATCACCACGCCGATGAGCCCGAGCGTATTGATGTTGGGCCACTTCGACTTTGCCTTCCGCATCACCCAGCAGCCGAGCATGGTGCACAGCAGGACGAAGCAGTAACCCGGTGCGTTCATCAGGAAGGGTTCGGCCATCATGCGGCCGGGTTCGCCGAACGACATCCAGCCGGGGATGTCCTGTACCCAGGAGCCGCGGTTCCACATCCAGGTGTTGTAGGTGCTCCAGGTGTTGACGTAGTTCAGCAATGGGTCCTGGAAGAACAGCAGGCCGCACGCGATCAACAACATGCCGTCGAGCGTGATGCGCCGCTCGCGCCGCCAGGGCCGGATGATGAACCACCACACCGCAACCGGCAGTCCGACGATGATCACTCCGGTCCAGGTGAACAGGATCGCCTTCATGTACATCGGCGGCTCGCTCGGACCGGCCGGGACGCGCTCGAAGTTCGGGCCCGTCACCCACCGGATCCAGACGTACAGCTGGAACGCCAGGATCGCGCCGCCGACGGCAGCCCAGATCCGCACGGGCGTGATCTTGGCGGGCGTGCCGACGGTCGTTCCGCTGAACGATTCGGTGACAACCGCTCTCTTCTGCGACAGATCACTCATGCGACGTCACTTCCCGATCTGCACGGGCGCGTCCTTGGGCATCTCTTTCCCCGGCGGGAGGACGAGCTTGCCGTCGACGTTGATGTAGCCGGAGCGTTTTGTCGGCATGGGCAGTACCGGGTTCGGGCAGGGCGTGTGCTCGTCGCAGACGCTCTGGCTGAAGTACGAACGCTTCTGGACGTCCTCGGGCCACGGGTCGGCGTGCAGGCCGAACCACTGGGCGGGCACGTTGTAGAAGAAGAAGAACGCACCACTGCAGGCGGCGAAGATGGCGAGGAACCGGACCAGTTGCTGTCGGAACACCCCGCCGCGGACGTGATCGAGTCCGCGCTCGACCACGGTGCGACCGCGGTCATCGGTGAAGAACCGCAGACAGCACAGGGCGGTCATGACGGCGCCCCACATGATCCCTTCGTAGACGGGCCACTGGTAGTAGGTGCCGGCGTTGAACGACACGGATTGAATCGCGCCGGGGTACACGAAGAGCCCGATCGGCAGGAGGATCAGCGCCTCCATGACAAAGTCGAAGAAGAAGCAGAAAACGTATGTCGCAAGGATCAATCGGAAGTTGCTGATGTTCGGCCGGCGCGACTTGATCTTCTTCATCGCGAAGCAACCGACCATCACCGTCACCAGCACCAAGCCGTAACCGGGCATGTTGATCGGGAGCGGTTCTCCGACTTGATGTCCCGGCGATTCCGGGGAGATCCAGCTGGGGATGTTCGACGTCCAGGAGCCCCGGTTCCAGAGCCACATGTTGTACGTGCACCAGGTGTTGGAGTAGTTCAGCAGGGGATCCTGGAAGAAGAACAGGGCGCACGATACGAAGAGCATCCCGTCGAGCGTGATGCGCCGCTCGCGCAGCCATGGCCTGACGAGGAACCACCACACGGCGGCCGGGAAGCCCACCACCATGAAGGCGCAGTTCACCATGAGCATGACCTTCATGAACGTGGGCGGGTCCGTCGGCCCGGCGGGCACCCGGACGAAATAGGGCCCGGTGACCCAGCGCGTCCACACGTAGATCTGGAAGAGCAGTAGGGCGCCGCCGAAGAACGCCCAGATCTTCACGGGTTTCGACGGGGCTTGGCTGCCACCGAGATTCGCGGTTTCGCTCAGCGATTCGGTAACGGTGGATTTATTGCTCAGGGTCTCGCTCACGAGGCCTCCTCGAGTTCGTGTTGTCTCGAAGATACCCATGGGTATCTGAGTTTCCAATAGGAATCCAAGAATCTGTGGCAGAATTTTTCCATGGTGGAGCGTTGGACGCGGGAACGGCGACTGGAACACACACGTTCGCTGCTGCTGGATGCAGCTGAGGACGTCTTCGCTGAAAAAGGTTTCGCGCCAGCGACTCTCGATGAGATCGCCTCCGCCGCCGGCTATACCAAGGGTGCGATCTACAAGCACTTCGCCACCAAGGAAGACCTGTTCCTGGCGGTCAACGACCGCTATTGGCGCCAGTATTTCGACCAGTTCGCCGAGGTGATGTCGCGGTCGGAGCACGTCGGGGCACACGAACGCGACGAGATCGCGGAGCGCTGGCTCGAGCTGAGTCGTGGCCGCGGCGCCGAGCATGCTGCCTTGGGCTACGAGTTCACGCTGTACCTGCTGCGCAACCCCGAAGTGCGAGATCGTGTGGCGGCCAGGCGATCCGAGGTGGTCGAGGCACTGGCCGGCTTCATCGTCGAGGGCGTCGACCGCCTGGGTGGCACGCTGCTGATTCCCGCCTCGACATTCGCCCAGATTCTGCTGTCCACCAGTGATGCCATCGTGTTGAGCAACGAGCTCGACGGTGTCGACCTGTTCCGGCCGGTGGTCGACATGTACGTCTCGGCGATCAAGTTCCCCTGACGACGCTGAATATCAACTACTTGTCATTGGGGCATTCGGCAGATACCGTCGGCTGTGTCGTCACGTCGAGGAGGAGTGCGCCATGGCTCGGTTCCCCAAGCCCCCCGAGGGCAGCTGGACTGAACACTATCCGCGACTGGGAACCGCTCCGGTGTCATACGAGGACTCCATCAGTCCCGAGCAGTACGAGATCGAGCGCAAGGCGGTGTTCAAGCGCGCCTGGCTGAATGTCGGTCGTGTTGAACAACTTCCACGCAAGGGCAGCTACTTCACCAAAGAGCTCAAGGTCGCGGGTACCTCGATCATCGTGGTGCGCAACAACGCCGGTGAGGTGAAGGCCTTTCACAACATCTGCCGGCACCGTGGCAACAAACTGGTGTGGAACGACATGCCGCTGGAGGAGACCAAGGGTTTCTGCAAGCAGTTCACCTGCAAGTACCACGCCTGGCGGTACGACCTCGACGGCAACCTGACGTTCGTACAGCAGGAGGGCGAGTTCTTCGACCTGGACAAGGATCGGTACGGCCTGGTGCCCGTGCACTGCGATGTGTGGGAAGGCTTCATCTTCGTCAACTTCGCCGCCGAACCGGAGCAGTCGCTGCGCGATTTTCTCGGTCCGATGATCCTGGGTCTGGAGGGTTATCCGTTCGAGAAGCTGACCTCGAAGTTCACGTATCGCTCTGAGGTCAAAGCGAATTGGAAGCTCTACATGGACGCGTTCCAGGAGTTCTACCACGCACCGGTACTACACGCGAACCAGTCGCCGACCAACTACTCGAAGGCCGCGGCCCAGGCCGGTTTCGAGGCGCCGCACTACCGCATCGATGGCCCGCACCGGCTTGTGAGCACGTCCGGGGTGCGGGTGTGGGAGATGGGCGCCGAAATGCGCAAGCCCATGGAGGACATCTGCCAGAGCGGCCTGTTCGGGCCGTGGGACTCACCCGATATGGGGGAGATGCCCGCCGGCCTCAATCCGGCGAAATGCGATCCGTGGGGCCTGGATTCGTTCCAGTTGTTCCCGAACTTCGTCGTGCTGTTCTGGGGTCAGGGCTGGTATCTGACCTATCACTACTGGCCGACGTCGTTCAACACCCACACCTTCGAGTGCACGCTGTACTTCCCGCAGCCACGCAGTCCCCGTGAACGCATCGGGCAGGAGCTCGCGGCGGTGACCTTCAAGGAGTACGGCCTGCAGGACGCCAACACATTGGAGGCCACCCAGTCGATGATCGAGTCCCGCTCCGTCAACGAGTTCCTGCTGTGCGACCAGGAGGTGCTGATCCGTCACCTGCACCACGAAACCGCGGCCTGGATCGAGGATTACCAGCGCAAGACCGCGGGGGTGTGATCATGACCGCAAGGCTGCCGGCTGAATTCGCCGACCTGGAGCTATTTTCCGAGTGGTGTCTGTCTACCGAGGCTCAGCGCTACGCCAAGCGACTCGACAGCTCCATGGCGCAGATGCAGGCGTTCTACGACGCGATCACCCCACGAGCCGAGGACGCGATTGCGTTCTGCGACAAGTTCGGTCTCGACGACATGCCCGAGGACGTGCTGAACCTCATGCACCTGCTGTACTCCATGATCATGGTGTCGTTCCCCGTCGAGTGCTGGAAGCAGCCGCGCGTTCCCGACTCCGGCGCCACCAAGCTCGACTGCGTCTACGAACCGGTCCCATGACAGCTCCCATTGCGCCAGTGACTGTTCTCCGGGCCGCGCGCTGGGCCGACGTCGACACCGGCGAAGTGCGGTCGCCGGCCGTGATCGTGGTCGAGGGCAATCGGATCAAGGCCGTCAATCCTGCTGAGCCAGTGCCCGATTCGGCCGTCATCGTCGACCTCGGCGACGTGACACTGCTGCCGGGCCTGATGGACATGGAGCTCAACCTGCTCATCGGCGGACCCGGTGGACCGGAAGGGCTGCCGAGTCCGATGCACGGCGTGCAGGACGATCCGGCGTACCGGACGCTGCGCGGCGCCGTCAACGCCCGCACGACGCTGGAAGCCGGGTTCACCACAGTCCGCAACCTTGGGCTGATGGTCAAGACCGGCGGCTACCTGCTGGACGTCGCTCTCATGCGGGCCATCGAGCAGGGCTGGCACGTCGGGCCCCGGATCTACCCGGCCGGCCACGCCGTCACGCCCTACGGCGGTCACCTCGACCCGACGGTGTTCCAGCGCCTGGCGCCGGGCATCATGCCACTGTCCGTCGGTGAGGGCATCGCCAACGGCGTCGACGAGGTCCGGGCCTGCGTGCGTTACCAGGTCCGTCATGGCGCCAAGCTGATCAAGGTTTCGGCCTCCGGCGGGGTGATGTCGCACAGCACAGCGCCCGGTGCGCAGCAATACTCCGATGACGAATTCGCCGCGATCGCCGACGAAGCGCACCGCGCGGGGGTGCGGGTGGCCGCACACGCGGTGGGGGACAGTGCGATTCGGGCCTGTATCCGAGCAGGTATCGACTGCATCGAGCATGGTTTCCTCGCCACCGACGAAACCATCGCGCTGATGGCCGACACCGGCACGTTCCTGGTGTCGACCACCTATCTCACCGAGGCGATGGCCATCGACCGCATCGCGCCCGAGCTGCGCAAGAAAGCCGAGGTGGTGTTTCCGCAGGCGCAGGCGATGCTGCCGAAAGCCATTGCGGCGGGGGTACGCATCGCCTGCGGAACCGACGCCCCGGCGGTTCCGCACGGGCAGAACGCCAAGGAATTGTGCGCGCTCGTCGACCGCGGCATGACGCCGATGCAGGCCATCCGCGCCGCGACCGTCACCAGCGCCGAACTCATCGACGCCGATGACGAACTCGGACGCCTGGCCCCGGGCTATCTCGCAGATATCGTGGCCGTCCCCGGGGACGTGTCCCGCAATATCGCCAGTACGCTCGACGTACGCTTCGTGATGAAGGCGGGGCAGATCTACAAGCAGGTCGATGGAGGTGCGTAGTGGACTTGAACGAAAACCTCCTGTGGCACCTCAAGCAGGCGTTCTACTTCTCACTGACCTCGGTGAACGAAGCCGTCAGTAGTCACGGCGTCAGTACCGCGCAGATCGGTGTGCTGCGCCAACTCACCAACGAACCCGGCCTGTCCGGCGCGGAATTGGCGCGCCGATTGCTCATCACCCCGCAGGGCGTGCAGCTGGCGCTGAAGTCGCTCGAAGACCGTGGGCTGGTGGAACGCAAGCCGGATCCCCAACATGCGCGCATCCTGCAGGCCTTCCTGACCGAACAGGGCCGCGCTACCGCCGGCGCCGTCGTCAGCGATGCGGTGGACGCGCACGAAGCGGTGTTCGGCGTCCTCACTGCCGACGAGCAGGAGACCCTGAAGCGACTGCTGACGCGCGTCGTCGAACAAGGCACCGGTAACAAGCTCATCGACGACCACGTGGGGACTGAGTAGTAACGCGGTGCGCCGCCCGCTGCGATCGGCGCCGGAGCCGGCCCGCGCTCAACTCGGCCATCGACTGAGTATCAACCACTTGATATCAATAACAAGTACTTGATACTGTCGAGGGGATGGCTGATCTAGCAGACGATTTCGCGTCACTGCGTATCAAGCGGGTGGTGCGGGAAACCGGCGACGCGGTGTCGTTGGTTCTCGACATCCCCGACGATTGCGCGCCCCGATTCCGTTACCAGGCAGGGCAATTCCTGACCCTGCGGGTGCGGGTGGCCGGGGACCAGCACCGGCGGTGTTACTCGATGTCGTCGTCGCCCCACAATGGAGACGACCTGCAGATCACCGTCAAGCGTGACGGGGGCGGGCTCGTCTCGAACTGGCTGAACGACACGGCCACGGCCGGCGATCACATCGAGGCCGCACCGCCGGAAGGGCGATTCGTCCTGAGTGCGGCGGACCGCGACATCGTGGCCTTCGCGGGTGGCAGCGGGATCACGCCGATCCACTCATTGATCGGCGCCGCGCTGGCCGGGACTTCCCGCCGCATCCGGCTGTTCTACGCCAACCGCAGTCGCGACTCGGTGATCTTCGCCGATTCCCTTGGCGCTCTGGCGAAATCGCATCCGGACCGACTCGCTGTGCGTCACCACCTCGACGACGTCGACGGCGTCGTGCAGCCTGAGGCCATCGCGTCCTTCATCGCCGATGCCGGTGATGCCGAGTACTACATCTGCGGGCCGGGGCCGTTCATGGACGCCGTGGAATCCGCCGTCATGCAGACCGGAACGCCCCGGACCCGGATTCACCTGGAGCGCTTCCAGGTCGCCGCGGTATCGGCTGCCGACGCGGCGGCATCGGTCACCGAGGAAGTCACCATCGAACTCGACCGCCGCAAGACGACCGTGGAATACCGGTCCGGCAACACCCTGCTGCAGACGGCCCGCATCGCGGGCCTGCGGGCGCCGTCGTCGTGCGAAACCGGTTCCTGCGGAACGTGTATGGCCCGCATCGTCGAAGGCAGCGCGCACATGATCAACAACGATGCTCTCGACGACGACGAGGTCGCCGACGGCTGGGTGCTGACCTGTCAGTCCATGCCGACCAGCAGAACCGTTCGAGTGGTTTACGAGTAGGAGTGCACATGACACGCGTGGCTGTGGTGACCGGCGGGGCCTCGGGAATGGGCGAGGCGACCTGCCATGAGCTGGGCCGGCGGGGACACCGGGTGGCTGTCCTTGATGTGAACAGTGAAGCGGCACAAACGGTTGCCGAGGATCTGCGCGCCGACGGGGTGGCGGCGATCGGGATCGCCGTCGACGTCAGTGACCGCACATCCGTGGAGGATGCCTTCGCGAAGGTGCGCAGCGAGTTCGGGCCCGTGCACATTCTGGTCACCAGCGCCGGTGTGGTGGACTTCGCGCCGTTCACCGATATCACCGTCCAGGCCTGGCAGCGGCTGATCGACGTGAATCTCACCGGTACGTTCCATTGCTGTCAGGTCGCGGTGCCCGACATGCTGGCGGCGGGATGGGGCCGCATCGTGATGATCTCGTCGTCGAGCGCACAGCGCGGATCACCGGGCATGGCGCATTACGCAGCTTCCAAGGGTGCGTTGCTGTCGCTGACGAAATCGCTTGCGCGCGAATATGGCCCGTCCGGGATCACCGTGAACAACGTGCCGCCGTCGGGCATCGAGACACCGATGCAGCACCAGTCGCAGGCGACGGGCAACCTGCCGCCCAACGAGCAGATGGCGGCCAGCATCCCGGTCGGACATCTCGGTACCGGTGACGACATCGCCGCGGCGGTGGGGTTCCTGTGCTCGCCGGAGGCGGGCTTCATCACCGGGCAGACCCTGGGCGTCAACGGTGGGGCAGTGATGTGAGGCAACAACTTCGAGGAGGAGTTCATGGCTAAGTGGCCGAAACCGGCTGAAGGCAGTTGGACCGAGCACTATCCCGAACTCGGCACCGGGCCGATTTCGTTCCGCGACTCGATCTCGCCGGAGTTCTACGAACTCGAGCGCGAAGCGGTCTTCAAACGCGCCTGGCTCAACGTCGGCCGGATCGAGGAAGTGCCGCGGGCCGGCAGCTATTTCACCAAAGAGATCGATGCGGCCCGGACGTCGGTGATCGTGGTGAAGGGCCGGGACGACGAGATTCGCGCCTTCTACAACATCTGCCGGCATCGTGGAAACAAGTTGGTGTGGAACGACTTTCCGGGCGAGGAGACCAGAGGCGGCTGCCGCCAGTTCACTTGCAAGTATCACGGCTGGCGTTATGACCTCAAAGGCGAGTTGACCTTCGTCCAGCAGGAGGGGGAGTTCTTCGGGCTGGACAGCTCGCAGTATGGGCTCAAGCCCGTGCACTGCGAGGTGTGGAACGGTTTCATCTTCATCAACTTCGATCCCGAGCCCCAGTGGAGTCTGCGGGAGTTCCTCGGCCCGATGATCACGGCGCTCGACGACTACCCGTTCGGGTTGATGACCGAGCGCTATGACTTTGCGGCGGAGAACAACAGCAACTGGAAAATCTTCGCCGATGCGTTCCAGGAGTACTACCACGTGCCCTCGCTGCACTCGCAGCAGGTGCCCAGCGCGGTGCGCCAACCCAACGCCAGTTTCGAGTGCGGGCACTTTCAGATCGATGGTCCGCACCGGCTCGTGTCGACCGCGGGTACCCGGCGCTGGAAGCTCGATCCCGACTACATGTATCCGGTCGAACGGGTCACGCGCAGCGGTCTGGTGGGGCCGTGGCGTACCCCGGAGACCCATTTCTCGGCCGGACTGAACCCCGGCGGCATCGAACCGTGGGGCATCACCAACTTCCAGATTTTCCCGAATCTGGAGATCCTGATCTACCACGGCTGGTATCTGCTGTACCGCTACTGGCCGACCTCACACAACACCCATAAGTTCGAGGCGTACAACGCATTTCACCCAGCGCGTTCCGTCCGTGAACGCATCGAGCACGAAGTCGCCTCGGTGGTGCTCAAGGAATTCGCGCTTCAGGACGCCGGCATGCTCGGCGGCACCCAGGCGGCGCTGGAATACGACGTCGTCGACGACTATCCGCTGTCCGATCAGGAGATCCTGGTTCGTCATCTGCACAAGGTGTCGGTCGACTGGGTCGAGCAGTACCAGGCTCAGCGTGCGCCGGTGGGGGTGTGACCATGGCGGAAGCACGACTGCCCAGCGCGTTCGCCGAGTTCGAGCCGTTCGCCGAGAAGTGGTGCCTGGCAACAGAACCCGAACGCTGGGACATGCGCCTGAGCACCCCGATGGTCGAGATTCGAGAGTTCTACGACGCGTTCACCCCGCGCTTCGAAGAGGCCATCGACTACTGCGACAAGTTCGGGCTCGACGACCTGCCGGACGACGCGCTCAACCTGCTGCACCTCATCTACTCGATGATCATGGTCTCGATGGCCGTCGAGATCTTCGGCACGCAGAAGCCGGCCGACTCCGCCGACGCCGTCATGAATCGCGTCGGGGCGCCAGTGCCATGAGCCTGCTGACCATCAACAAGCTCACGTCGTCGGTCGGGGCGGAAGTGCTCGGCATCGATGCCGGGCGATTGGCCGCCGACGATGTGCTGGCGGCAGCGGTGCTGGATGCCTTGGAGGACAACGGCGTACTGGTCTTTCCCGGTCTGCAGCTCGGTCCGGACGAGCAGGTCGCGTTCTGCCGCAGGCTTGGACATGTCGATCACTCTTCGGACGGCCATCATCCGGTCGCGGGCATCTACCCGATCACCCTCGACACGTCCAAGAACGCCTCGGCGGCCTATCTGCGGGCGACGTTCGACTGGCACATCGACGGCTGCACGCCTATCGACGACACCTGCCCACAGCAGGCGACGGTGCTCTCGGCCGTCGCGGTGGCGGCCAGCGGCGGTGAGACCGAGTTCGCCAATTCCTATGGTGCATATGACGAATTGAACGCCGACGAACAGGAGCATTGCGGGCGGTTGCGGGTGGTCCATTCGCTGGAGGCTTCGCAACGCCGCGTCACTCCGGACCCGTCACCGGAGATGCTGGCGGCGTGGCGGTCGCGGCGCACACACGAGCATCCGCTGGTCTGGACGCACCGCAGCGGCCGTAGGTCGCTGGTACTCGGTGCGTCGGCGGACTACATCGTCGGCATGGACCTGGCTGAGGGACGCGCGCTGCTCGCCGAACTGCTCGAGCGCGCAACGGTTCCCGAGAAGGTGTACAGCCACACGTGGTCGGTGGGGGACACCGTCATCTGGGACAACCGTGGCGTGCTGCACCGGGCTGCGCCGTACGACCCGGGCTCGCCGCGCGAGATGTTGCGCACCACAGTGCTCGGTGACGAACCGATCCAGTGATCAGCCGCATTGACGCCGGCGAACTGCTGTGGAAATCTAATCATCAAGAATGAGAATGATATTCTCATCTGAATTGGTTTGGAATGGAGGACGCGTGTCGGAAGACCTCACCGCGGTCGATTTCTTCCGGGATGGTCGGCTGACCGATGACCCGTACCCGTTTTACGAGGCCCTGCGGAACAAGTGTCCGGTGGCTCGCGAGGAGCATTACGGCGTCACGATGGTCACCGGCTGGCAGGAGGCGGTCGACGTCTACAACGACGCCGACACCTTCTCGTCGTGCATCTCGGTCACCGGCCCGTTCCCGGGGTTCCCGGTGCCGCTCGAGGGTGATGATGTCAGCGACCTCATCGTCAAGCACCGCGACGAGATCCCGTACAGCGATCAGCTGCCCACGCTGGACCCGCCCACGCACACCAATCACCGCGCACTGCTGATGCGGCTGATCACCCCAAAGCGCCTCAAGGAGAACGAGGACGCGATGTGGCGGATCGCCGACGACATGCTGGGCGACTTCCTGGCGCCCGGCGAGGGTGAGTTCATCAAGGGGTTCGCCGGGCCGTTCACGCTGCGCGTCATCGCGGACCTGCTCGGTGTTCCCGACGAGGACTGCCCCGAGCTGCTCGAGCGCCTCGCGAAGGGGACCCATGGCGGCGGGCTGGGCAGCACCGACGACAAGACGCTCTCCAAGACGCCGTTCGAGTATCTCTACGAGGCTTTCGCGGTCTACGTCGAGGATCGCCGCCGCGAACCGCGCGACGACGTGCTCACCGGCTTGGCCACCGCGACGTTCCCCGACGGCACCATGCCGACGGTGGACGACGTGGTGCGCGTGGCCACGAACGTGTTCTCGGCCGGACAGGAGACCACGGTCCGGCTGCTCAGTACTGCGCTGAAGGTCATCGGCGAGCAGCCCGACATTCAGGCCAAGCTGCGGGCAGACCGCAGCCTGCTGCCGAATTTCATCGAAGAGTGCCTGCGCATCGAGAGTCCGGTCAAGGGCGACTTCCGGCTCTCGCGCGTGCCGACCACCATCGGCGACGAGGCGATCGGAGCGGGCTGCACGCTGATGGTGATCAACGGTGCGGCCAACCGGGATCCGCGACGGTTCGAGGATCCCGATACCTTCGATGCCGAGCGCAAGAACGCCCGCCAGCACCTGGCGTTCGGGCGCGGTATCCACAGCTGCCCGGGTGCGCCGCTGGCACGGGCCGAGACGCGCGTGGCCCTGGAGCGGTTACTGGACCGAACATCGGACATCCGAATTTCTGATGCGCACCACGGGCCGGCGGGAAGCCGTCAGTACCAGTACATCCCGACCTACATCCTGCGTGGCATCATCGATCTCCACCTCGAATTCGATCCGGTCGGGAGCGCGTCATGAAGGTTGTTGTCGATGAAGACCGGTGTCGCGGGCACGGCATGTGCCTGACGTTGTGCCCTGATGTCTTCAGCATGACCGACGACGGTTATGCCGTCGCCGATCCGGCCGAGGTGACCGGCGATCTCGAAGTTGCGGTTCGCGATGCCATGGTGAATTGCCCTGAACAAGCAATCGTCGAAAATAACGACTAGTCAAGGAGATTCGAGTGGCCAAGGGATATGTGATCCTCACCGAGGACGTCAAGGACCCCGCCGGTATGGCCGAGTATGCCAAGCTGGCCGGCAAGGCGATGTCGTCCGCCACGATCGTATCGGTGGACCAGAACCCCCAGGTGCTCGAGGGCAGCTGGCACGGCAACCAGACCGTCGTGCTGGAGTTCGAGTCGGTGGATGCCGCACGCGCCTGGTACGAATCCGACGCGTACCAGGCGGCGGCGAAAATCCGCCAGTCTGCCGCGGACTGCAATGCGGTGATCCTGGCGGGCTTCGGGGCCTGACTGCGGCCTGATGGTGGGCAGGCGTCAGCCTGCCGACCACCCGCCGTCGGCTGCCACGATCGCACCGTTGACGAATGCCGCGGCGTCGGAGGCGAGGAAGACGATCACGTCGGCCATCTGCTCGGGCAGGGCGATGTTCGGGGCCGCCGAGATGATGGGCGTCAGGCGGGCCTGACCTGTCTCGTTGAATCCGCTGATGCTGCTGGTGATTCCGGTCAGCGTGGGGCCCGGCAGGATCGCGTTGCACCGAATGCCATCCGTGGCGTACGACCAGGCGATGTTACGGGTCAGGCCGATCACGCCATGCTTGGATGCGGTGTATGCGGCGCCCGCCGAGCCGCCACGAACCCCAGCGGCCGAGCCGGTGTTGATGATGACGCCACGCTGTTGGCCGAGCATGTGCGGGAGCACGGCGTGGGTGACGATGAAGGTGCCGGTCAGGTTGATCCGGATGACCCGGTCCCATTCGGCGAGCGTGGTGTCGGCGGGCAGCGCCATGCTGTCGATGACGCCGGCGTTGTTGGACAGCACGTCGATGTGGCCGTAGGTATCGAGGGCCGCAGCCACCGCGCGTGCCACGGATTCCTCGTCGGCGATGTCAGCGCCGACGGCAATGGCAGCATCGCCGATCAACTCCGCGGTTTCCCGCGCCGCCTCGCCGTTGATGTCGGTGGCGACGACGCGAGCGCCCGCCTTGGCGAATGCCAGGGCAGTGGCGCGCCCAATGCCCGAGCCCGCTCCGGTGATCAGGGTGACCCGGTCCTCGAATCCTTCTTTCATGCAAGGCCTTTCATGCGCGGTAGGGTCAGCGGCAGGTCGTTGTAGGTGGCGATGCCAGGCGCGGCCGTGACGACGGCCGGGATGGCGTTGATGGCGGGCATCGCGGTCATGATGTGGCCGAGGGTCATGAACTCAGCCATGGTGGTCGCCTGAAAGTCCGGTGGCGGCAGGAAGGCGACCTTCATGGTGACGGTCGGGCGGCCGTCGATGGTGATGGTCCACGCGTCGGCGTCGAGTTGCCAATCGGGATCGAGTGACTGGCCCTTTCGCCAGCGCACCTTGAGTTCGACGACGGTCTTGCCGGCGATCACACCTTGCCAGCTCGCGGCGACGCCCGCCACGCAACCCTTCTCGATGGTCCACGACCCGAGATCCAGATCCGTTGTGGTCTGCGCGTATTCGGCTTCGCACCGGACCTCGTCGAGTTCGACGCCCAACGAGTCGGCGAGCAGTCGCACCGCCTCACCGAAGATCGCGGTGCCCGCGGCGGCCATCGGTGGCAGGTCGGGCGAATCGATCGGCATGCCGAAGCCGCAGGGGATTTCGGTGGCGGGCGAATCGTAGAAGGTGGTGTCGGCGCACTCTGCGATGGTCACCTTGTCGACCCGGTCGCACGCCATCGCGCCGACGATCGCCAGCAGCTCGGCGAATCCGGGGCTGACGCCGGAGCCGAACATCGTCGAGCCCCCGACACGGCAGGCTTCGATGATGCGCTCCCGGTCGCGGCCCAAGTTGTGTCCGGTGATGAAAGATGCCGTCGCAACGACATTGACGCCGGCTTCGAGGATGCGCACGACTTCGTCGACGTCGATCCACATCGGGTTGTACACCACGCAGTCCGGCTTCTGCGCCAGCAGCGCCGCAACATCATTGGTGGCGGCCACCCCGACGGGGTCGATCCCGCACAGCTCGCCGACATCGAGGCCGACCTTGTCCGGTGACCAGGCGTAGCAGCCCACGAGTTCCAGGTCCGGATGTGCGGCAACGGCTTTGACCGAGCTCTTGCCGACATTGCCGGTCGTCCATTGCACGACACGATAGGGCTTCATGCGGGATTCTCCGTGATCGATATGGCCTGACGGGGACATTGGCGGACGGCGTCGACGATCCGGTCGCGGTTTTCCGGTGTCACCTCGTCCTGCAGGACGTGCAGATAGTCCTGGTCGTCGAGGTGGAACACCTCGGGGATGATTCCCTCGCAGACTCCGTTGCTCTCACACAGCCCGAAGTCGACGCTCACCCTGCTCATCGCAGTACCCGTACGGGGACGTTCTGCCAGCCCATGACGTTCTGCATGTGGACGCGTTTGCAGCCGTCCCAATCGATTTCGTAGCGCGGCATGAAATCCAGCAGGGCCTCCAGCGCCACGGCGCTCTCCATGCGCGCCAGCGCCGCCCCCAGACAGCTGTGGATGCCGTACCCGAAACCGAGATTCTGGGCCTCTGTGTGACTGCGGTCGATGTCGAAGGTGTCGGCGTCGGTCCACACGTCGGGATCGCGGTTGGCGGAGCCGCCGAGCAGGAACACCGGAGCGCCCTCGGGAATCGTCGTGCCGTGCAGGTGAACGTCTTTCATGCTGCGACGCACGTTGTACTGCGAGGGCGCCTCGTAGCGCAGCAGCTCCTCGATGGCCGCCGGAATCTTGCTCCGATCGTCCAACAGCTTCTGCCACTGCTCCGGATGGCGGGCGAACAGGTACACCGCGTTGCCGACCAGTTTGGTCACCGTCTCGGCGCCAGCGCCGCCCAACAGCGAAGCGAAGCCGGCGATCTCGTAGTCCTCGAGCTTGGTGACGGTCCCGTCTTCGCGCTCGGTCTCGGCGGCGAGCAGCCGGCTGATCAGGTCGTCACCGGGTGCGTCCTTGCGTTGCCGAGCCAGGTCGAAATAGAAAGCCGCACTGTCGAGGTAGGCCTGGATGCCCTGCTCGGAGGTTTCGACCTGGCCGATCTCGCGGTGCAACGACTCATCGATCCAATAGCGGACCTGTTGGGCATCCTCCTCGGGTACGCCCATCATGTCGGTGATCACCTCGACCGGGAAGGGGCCGGTGAAGTCCTGCACCGCGTCGAATCCGTTGGGGTCGAGCCGGTTCAGGTACTTGTCGATCTTCGTCCGCACCATGTCGCGCTGGGACTGGATGGCGCGTGGCGTGAACACCTTGTTGAGCAGGCTGCGGATGTGCCGGTGCTCGGGCGGGTCCATGAAGATGATCATCCGCATGTTGCCCGGCATTTCGACGCCCGTGCGCACCTGCGCCAGGTCAGCACCGAACGCCGACGAATAGGTCTCGAAGTCGCGGTACGCGGGTGCCACGTCATCGTGGCGCGACAGCGCGTAGAAGTCGTGTTCCTCGCTGTAGTACACCGGAGCTTCCGCCCGCATTCGCCGGTACGTCTCCCACGGCCCGTTGAAGAAGTCCTCGGAGAACGGGTCGAAGACGAGTTTCGTTGCGGTCATGCTGACTTGGTCCCTCCCGTCGGCGCCAGGCCGGTGTCGAAGATGGTGTCGAGAACGCCCAGGCCGGCGCCCAACTCGGCTGCGGTGGCGCGGACTGTTGCGATGTCCTTGCTCAGGAACTCGCCGACGGCCGCGCGGAACGACGCCGCAGAACCCGCCCGCGAGACGCTGTCCAGCGCACGGCTACCGGCGCTCGCGTGCGGCAGAGCGGCCAGCAGCGTCGACTCGGGAACGCCGATCCGCTCTCCGAATTCGACGGCGGCGCTGATCAACCCGATCTGGGCGGCGAACAACGCATTGTTGATCAGCTTGACCCGCTGGCCGGCGCCCGGCGGCCCGACGGGAATGATCGGGTCGCCATAACTGACCAGCACCGGCCGGACCCGCTCGACCGCAGCGTCGGACCCGCCGACGAACAGCGTCAACCGGCCCGCCGCGATGTCGTGCGGACCGCCGCTGACCGCCGCGTCGACGACGGCCACCCCGCGGGCGACGATGGCCTCGGTGGTGTGCGGGCTAACGGTGGTGTGGATGACCACGACGGTGTGCGAGTCCAGGTCTGCGATCAGGGCTTCGGCGACGTCGCGGACCTGCTCATCGGTGAAGACACAGATGACGACCACATCGGCGCCTGCGCAGACGCCGGCCAGATCACCGACCGGCGTCGCGCCCAGCTCGGTGATGGCAGCACCCTTCTCTGGTGAGCGCGCCAGGACGTTCACGTGGTGGCCGGCCGCGACGACGCGGCGAACCATGGCAGCACCCATGCGCCCCGCGCCGACGAAGCCGACCGTGTTCACCGCGTCCGGCCCATCAGACCCAATGCCGCGTCCGCGGATTCGAGCACCGCGCCCGGTGCGGCGCCGGCGGCCTCGGCAAGGTTCGCGATCAGCGTCACGTCTTTCCGCAGCAGATCGGCTGCCACCGATTTGAGGACATCGAGGCTGCCGCCGAACTGCGCGATGCGGCCGAGCGCGAAACTGTTCGCCGACCCCTGGGTGATCACCTCGGAGAGGCTGTCTACCGAGACGCCCAGCGCCGCACCGAGGTCCAGCGTCGACTTCGCTGTCGCGATGTTGGCAGTGAACAGCAGGTTGTTCAGCAGCTTGGTCACCTGGCCGGATCCGATATCGCCCAGGTGGACGATCGGTTCGGCGTAGGTGGCGAACACCGGACGGCAGCGCTCCACGACCTTCGGATCGCCGCCGGCCATGACGAGGAGGCGGCCGGCAGCGGCAGCCGGACCACCGCCGCTGACCGGAGCATCGATCACCGAAATTCCCTTGGCTGCGGCAGTTTCGGCGAGTTCGCGGCAGGTGTCGGGGTGCACGGTGCTGTGGATGGCGACGGTGCCACCCGGCGCCAGTCCGGCGAAGACGCCGTGTTCGCCGTCCAGCACCTGCCGGACGTCGTCGTCTCCGACCACGCACACGCAGACCAAGTCGCTGACGGCAGCCAACTCGGTGGGTGTACCGACGACCTTGGCCGCGGTGTCGGCGAACGGTTCGACGGAGGCCGGACGCCTGGCCCACAACGTCAGCGGATATCCGCCTGCCACGATGCGGCGCGCCATCGGCGCGCCCTGGCTGCCGAGACCGATGAACCCGACTCGCACTAACCGACCTCCAATGTGACTGTGGTGCTGCGCTGGGTGGCCAGACATTCCTCGATGAACGCCAGGACCGTGAGGTGGTAGGCCGCAGCCCCCACCGAGACGCTGATGTTGTGGCCCGCTCCGACCTGGCGGTGGGCCGTCAAACGAGGTGCGGCGGTGAATAATTCGCTGATGGCTGCAACGGCTCCCGGATCCGATTCCCAGACCCGTTCGTGCTCGGCGACAGTGAAGTGCACAGGCACTTGGACTTCGGCGGCCAGCGCCGGGAAATCACTGCGGGGCCAGTCTTGGACCATCGCGGCCTCGTACCGGGCACCGCTGCGCGCATTGGGGGAGTTCGTCAGCGGCGGATAGAGCTCCGCCGGTTGCCAGAGCAGTTCGCGCAGCCCGGGCGGGCGGTGGGTGGCCGACGCCGACTTGAGCATCTCCAGGGCGGCGGCCTGGTAGCGCAGCCCCGTACCGGCCAGCGCGATACCGAAAACACCTGTCAGACCTGCGCATTCGTCGACAGCCATACGCAACGCCAGCTCGCACCCGTTGGAGTGCCCGAGCAGGAACAGGCCGGCCCCGCGATCACGTGAGCCCAGCATTGCGTCTACCGCGCCGTAGGCCAGGGCGACCCGCTGGTCCGGTCGCACAATCGCATCCTGGTAGGCGTCCGATGCCCCGTACCCGGGGCGGTCCAGCGCGACGACGGTGTAGCCGAGCGCCGCCGCGGTGCGCATCAGCGACAGTCGTGGGTGTCCGGGGCAATCGAAATACGCTGCGCTGCTGCCACCGCCGTGCACCGCGACGATGACGGCGCGCGGAGCGTCGGCTTCGGCAATCAGTCCTGACATCATGACGTCGCCGACGCGGACCATCCGGGGCGTGACGGTCATGAGTCGGTCCGCAGGAGAAGCACCCCGCTGGGGGTGAGGCCGCCGCTGCTGACCACCGCCACGCGGGCATCGGTGACCTGCCGCTCGCCGGCCTCGCCGCGCAACTGGGTGATGGCTTCGTGGACCAGACCCATACCGTGGGTGCGGCCATGGGACAGCTGACCGCCGTGGGTGTTCAGGGGCAGCACGCCGTCGCGGGCGATGTTGGTGCCGCCGTCGAGGAAGTCCTTGGCTTCGCCGATACCGCAGAAGCCGAGTGCTTCGATCCAGGACAGGCAGTTGAACGTGAACCCGTCGTAGAGTTCGGCGACATCAACATCCTTGGGCGTCAAGTTGGTTCGCGTCCACAGGTGGGCGGCCTGGCCGAGCACCTGCGGCTCGTGGGTGAGCGTGCTCTGGTCCCACTCGATCGGTTCGAGGATCTGCGTGCCGACCGCTTCGACCCGGATCGGCGGCTTGGCGAGGTCGCGGGCCACGTCGACGGCTGACACGATGACCGCGATCGACGCGTCGCACGGCACGTCGCAGTCGTAGAGCCCGAACGGGGTGGTGATCGGCCGGGCATTCAGGTAGTCGTCCATCGTCATCGGATCGCGGTAGATGGCCGTCGGGTTCAGCGCGGCATTGGCGCGCTGGTTCAACGCAATCCAGCCGAGCGTCTCCCGCGGCGTGCCGTAGCGGTGCATGTGACGCTGTGCGTTCTGCGCCAAGGTGTGGGCGGCGGACGTCCCCCCGAACGGCATCTGCCAACTGGTGGTCCGGGTGCCGCCCATCGGAGCGGCCTTGCCCTGCTTCATGAGTTCGTCATAGGTGGCCTGCCACAGGGTGCGGAAGCACAACACATGGCGAGCCAACCCGCCGGCGACGGCCAGCATGGCAGCGACGACCGAGCCGCCTGGACCGAACGTCTCCGGGCCGCCGTTGTACCAGGTCGGTTTGATGCCAAGGGCGGTTTCCAGCGCGGTCACGCCGCCCTCACCGAATGGTCCGGGGAGACCCGCGCCGGGCCACGTCGACAGCCCGTCGATGTCATCGAGGGTCAGCCCGGCATCGGCGATGGCGTTCTCACACGCGTCGATGGTCAACGCCAGCGGGTCCAGCATCAGCCTGCGCCCCATCTGGGAGGCGCCGATGCCGGTGATGGCCACCTTGTCTTCGAACTTCTCGGTGGTGATCATCGGCCGCACGTGTTTGGCGAAATCCTGCGGTTCGATCGCATCGGTCGGCAGCGGAGCCAGCGCCGGCTGGTCGGCGACCGGACGGAACAGCGGCAGCCAGACGTCTTCGTGCTGCTCGAAGACGACCTCCACCTGCTGGCCGAGTGCCAACTGCTCGGGATCGCAGTCGATGATGTTGGTGGTCAGGCGAACTCGCGGATCTTCGACCAGTGCCACCTGGGCGACCACATAGGGGGCCGGCAGCCCGGGAATGCTGAATCGCTGGTTGAGCGTGAAGCCGATCAACGTCGCGCGACCGGACACCGTGCGGATGCCCATCTTTCGCTCGCGGCAGTAGCGGCAGGCCGGTGCCGGGGGATGGATCAGGGCGTTGCAGTTCTCGCATTCGGTGATGCGCAGCGTGCCGTCCGCCCCTGCGGTCCAATAGAACTCGTTCTCGGGCGTCACCTGTGGCAGCGGTATGCGAGTCAACGGACGATTCCCCATTCTGTTTCGTGGGTGTCGGTGTCGGTGTCGGGCTGTGGTGCGGAGGTCTGGTCGGTCAGTTCCACGATGGCGTGCACCGGGCAGTCCAACAGTGCGCGCGTGACGGCGGGCCGGTCTTCCTCAGGCACACCGCCGTCGCCGACGAGTGTCGCGTATCCCCAGTCGTCGAGGGAGAAGTACGACGCCGCATGTTTGGCGCAGACACCGAACCCGTCGCACATCGTCCGATCAAGGCGGATTCTCATGCCATCATCACCTCCTCCACCTCGTAGGGTCGCAGGGTGATGAAATCGCCGGATTGACATGCTGGGCAACCATTTTCCAGATGACGTGCCACTTCCGCGGGAAATTGGTCCAGCAGGCTGGCCGCGATGTTGGCAGCACCATCCAGCGTCGCGCACGCACCACGCCCGCGCAGCTCCCGTGACCACCGGCGCAGCCGTGTGAGGTCGTCACCCGTCGCGACGCCGTCGCGCAGGCCCCCGGCGGCAGCGGCCATCGCGGCGGTGCCGTTGAAGCATGACCCGCACTGCCCGGCGTTCTCCCGGTCGAAATACGCCAGCACCGCTGCAGCAACAGCCACCGGGCAGTCTCCGTTCAGGATCGAGATGGCGCCGCAGCCCAGACCGCTGCCCAACCTGCGCAGAGCCTCGTGGTCCAGCGTCGCATCCAACACACTGGGGCCCAGCAGGCCGGCGAAGTATCCGCCCATCAAGGCACCCGTTGCCATTTGGGCCGGCACCCCATGCAGTTCGAGGACGTCGGCGAATCTGACGCCGTGCGGCAGCTCATAGAGGGCAGGTGCTCGTCCGGTGCCGGTGACGGTCGCGAGGAATGTGCCCGGCGAGTCCGCGGTGCCGATGGACCTGAACTCCTGGCCACCGTGCGCGTGCAGGTAGGGGAGATTCGCCAGGGTCTCCACATTGCTGACGAGCGTGGGCAGCGTGGCGACACCCTGCTCGAACGGGCGCGGTGGTTTGTCGGTCGGCTTGGCAGGGCCACCGTTGATCGCGCGGACGGCGGCGGTCTCCTCGCCGGCGACATACCCTGGCGCGACAGTCACCACCTCGACGGACGGCGCCGCATTCCGTTGCGCAACAGCCGATTCCACGCTGGCGGCCGCGGCAGGGTCCGAGACATAGACGTACGTCCGCTGGGCGCCGATGATCGTCGCCGCCAGTCGCAACCCGTCCAGCACCAGGTGGGGCCGGTTGCGCAGCAGCCAGCGGTCCTTGATGGACGCCGGCTCACCCTCTTCGCCGTTGGCGACGACGACCGCGCCGCCCCGGCCACGGCTGTTGTCGCGGACCGTGCGCAGTTTGACCGCCATGGGGTAGGCCGCGCCGCCGCGTCCGCGCAGCCCGGATCGTTCTACCTCGTCGAGCAGGCCATCGGGGTCATGGAGATCGCGATAGCCCCCGGCGGCAACGTAATCGTCGTAAGTCTCGCTGCCGACGCGCAGTAGTCGCGGGGTCAGCCCCGGCCAAGCTGCCACCGTTAGGCTGAGCGGCATGCGCACTGCCGTGGTGCGGGTCGATGTCGACCCGGTGGGTGAACTCACGCCTGAGCGGTTAGCGGGCGGCATGACGGCCCTCAAGGAACTCGCTACCGCGGCGGGCGTGGAAGTACTCGATGTGGATCTGGCGGCGATGCCGCCCCGGCGCCGCCAGGTGCAGCTGCTGATCGATGGAAGCGGGCCTGATTCCGGTGTCGCCCTGTGCGCCAAGGCGTTCGGTACCGCACCGCAGCTCGGCGTCGTCACCTACGTCAGCCGCGGTACCGATGACGACGCGCACGGCGTGCTGTCGCGGTTCGGGATCGCCGGTGACGTGGCACGCGAACCCGGCACCGAAGGCTTCGACATCGTCACCGTGACCCTGTCCAAAGTCGACCTGGAACGGATTCCGGAGAGCCGCATCCAGACGGCGCTCGAAGCGTCGCTGAACTGTGAGGTGCACATCCGCACGGTGTGAACTCATCGGCGGAGGAACTCCAGGATCGGCGGCGCGGCCTGCACCCAGGTGTCGAACATGTTGAAGTGCTTGACCTTTCCGGCCGCCCGCGCCTCGTTCGCCCGCTCCCAGGCATCTTCGGGCCACGGCGGGTCGATCAGCTGCGAACCCTTGATGAGGCAGCTGACTTCCAGCGACGTCCGCTTCGGATGGTCGAGGTCGTTCTCACCGCCCCGGATGATCAGGGTCGGCACCGTGATGTTCTCGAACATCTCATCCTCGACCCCCGGGATCGTCTGGCCGGGTTTGGGCACGAACGCGTTCAGCCACCGGAGCATGAGCTTGAGGAACTCGTCACCGTCGTAGGACTGCAGCCGGGAGGCGTTCGCCGGGTTGTCCGCAATCCGGTCGCGCCACTCGTCCACTTGGGCAACGCCTTTCATCCCTGCTCCGCGGACTGCCAGGATGCTCGGCACGATGTAGTACGAGCCGAGCACGAAGGAGCCGTACACGCCGCCGACGATGTTCCACACCACCAGCTTGGTGACGATTTCGGGGTAGAGCATCGCGGTGAGCATCGAGTCCCGGGCGCCACCCGACCCGCCGGCCAGGATGCAGGGGCCGATCCCCAACTTGGAGATCAGGGTGTACAGCGTTTCGGCGCGCATGTGGGATTCGCTCTGGCCGTAGAACTGCACATCGGACTTGCCGCAGTTGGGCCGGTCCCACAGCAGCACCCGGTAGCCGCCCTTGGCCAGTGCCTGCGCGAGCGGCCGGAGTCCTGGAATGTCCTTGCTGAACCGGCCCCCGGGCGTCAAGGCGATGAAATCACCGGTCTTGCCGAGGATTTCATACACGACGTTGCCGCCGTTGATCTCGATGACCTGCTCGCCGCGCTGCAGTCGCGTTGTCTGCGTCGTCATGCCTGCACCAACACGTCGTTGCCGATGACCCGCACCGGGTACGTCCGGATGCTCCACTCGGGCTTGACTGCTGTTGTCCCGGTGGCCAATTCGAAGCCCCACTGATGCCACGGGCAGTAGATGAATTCCAGGTCGCGAACCATCACGGCGTCGCCCGGCACGCTGTCGTCGACGATGGTCCGGCCGCGCGGACGGCCCGAACACAGCGGGCCGCCTTCGTGCGGGCAGTAGTTCGCGATGGCGTAGAACGCGCCGTTGACGTTGTACACGCCGACGCCGTGCCGCCCGATGGGCACCAGTTTGTGGGTACCCGGCGGGATTTCGTCGACGGTGGCGACGACGTGCTCACGCCCCTGCGCCAGCCGGGGCTCCTTGGGCTCGGTCAATTCAGAACACCCGGACCTGTCCCTCGAGCGCCGGCACCGTGGTCGGCAGCCGGTACGTCTCGATGCCGTTACGGAACATCACGGCTTCCCGCGCGTGCTCGGGCAGGTGCTTGACGAGCCAGCGGGGGTCGTCGAACGTCCAGTGCGGGTAGTCGGAGCTGAACAGCAGGATCTTCTCGCACTCCATCCACTCGAAGGCCCGGGTGAGTTCGGTCTTGTCTTCCGGATAGTCCAGCGGCTGGGTGGTGAACTTGATGTGGTCCTTGACGTAGTCGCTGGGCTTGCGCTTGATGTCGAGCCACGGCTTGCGGGCCTCGTAGATCTTGTCCATGCGCCACATGAGCGGAAGGATCCAGGTGAACGCGTGCTCGACGAAAACGATTCGCAACGTGGGGAATCGGTCGAACAGCCCGTCGAAGATCATGCTCATCACCTGGTTCGCCGCGAGCAGCGAGTAGGTGACCATGAAATCGTGGTTGTAGCTGGGCATGCCGACGGGCGGCATGGGGAGTTCCTCGTGGTGACTGCGGGACAGGTGGCAGCTCACCGGCATGTCGGCTTTGGTGGCCGCGGCCCAGATCGGGTCGTACTTCGGATCGCCCCACGCCGGACGCGGTTCGGCCTTGATCAGTATCTGGCCAAGGAAGGGGTGGCCGGCCAGGCGTTCGATCTCCGCGGCGGCGGCGTGCGGTTCTTCGATCGCCACGCAGATCGACCCACGCCAGCGTTCGTGCCAGTTGTTGTGGCTGTCGAGCCAGTGGTTCAGCTGCCACTCGTTGAGCGCCACGTTGAGGGCATGGTTGGCGCCGCCGATGCGCGCCGGGTACGCCGCGGGCTCCAGGATCGCAATGTCGGCGCCCGCCTGCATGATCAGCTGTTGGAAGGCGAGATCGGGATCGCTGCAGGCGAATTCCCCGTCCGGTGGGAAGGCGTCGACCCGCATCGCGAACGTGTGCGCGTAATCGGGGGCGTCGTAGTAGATCTGTTCGCCCACGTTACGGCTGAGGAAGTACTTGGTGCGCCAGGGCTCCGGGATGTACTGGATCAGCTCGCCCCGGCGGGGGGCCGGATGCACATCGGAATCGACACACCGGACTGCGATGCGCTCGGCCGCGGGCTTGCGCTGCGTGACAGTCACACTCATTGCGTTCGTTCCTTCCTCAGACGCCGACCGGCACCGCGATGCCGTACAGGTCGGCGGCATTTCGCCAGCACAGCTTGTCGCGCTGTTCGGCGGTGTACGAGCCGGGCAGCGCGAGATCGTTGAGCTGCCAGTGCGGGTAGCTCGAGCCGTACAGCACCATGTCGTCCTTGCCGGTGAAACCCAGCCATTCGCCGGCGAATTCGGTGTCGCCGGGTCCGTCCAGCGCTCCCTGGACGAAATACACGTGTCCGGGCAGGTAATCGCTGGGCATCTTCGGTGCCCACGGCGTCTGTTCCAGGTGGGGCCTGCCGAAACAGTCCATGCGCCACATGAATGGGGTCAGCAGATCGGCCGCCCCGTCGGCCCAGACGAACTTGAGCTCCGGCATCCGCTCGAACACGCCCTCGGCGATCATGTTCATCAGGTGGTAGAGGTAGTTCAGCGCCATGAAGCCGGCGTACTGCTCGTAGGTGTTCGGGACGCCCGACGGCGTCGGTGCGGAGACGATGCCCGCCCCTACCTCGATGTGGGCGGCCACCGGCAGCTTCGCCTCGATCGCGGCTTCCCACAGCGGCCAGAACTGCGGCTTGCCGAACAGTTCCCGCGACTGCAGCGGGATGCCGAGCTGTACCACCCGCGGGTGGTCCTTGTACTTGTCGATCTCGCGCAGCGCGCCGGGGATGTCGTCGGGGTTGATGCGAATGGTGCCGCGGAATCGTTCGCCGAATTCGGGATGCTCCAGCCAGCGCGACACCAGCATCTCGTTGTGCGCGGCGGCCAGGGCGCTGCCGAGGTGCCGGTCGGGCATGATGCCGCGTGACATCGGGTGCAGCACAGCGATATCGACACCGCGGTGCTCGAAGAGGTGGCGGGCGACGACGTCCGGATCCGAGCCGGGGTACTGGCCGTCGGGTCCCTCGGTGCCCGGGGCGTACTCGCCTCCGGGTGCGCCGTACCAGTCCATTTCATAGTCGGGGAAGCCCCGGCTCCTGAAGGGTTCGCGCAGCACGTCGCGCAGGTCCCGGTTCGATCCGAAGAAGATGTGCACGCTGGCATCGATGACGGGGGTACGGGTCCCGTCGCCGTGTTCGATCACAAGGGCGTCCTTCCGAGCTCTCGACCCAGTGTAAATCTTAATTACCTCAAAAGAGAATGCTATTCTCACTTTCGCGACCGAATTTAGCCGTAGGAGGCGCTGCATGCTTTTGGAGTTCGACGCTGATCAGCGGTTATGGCAGGAGACGGTCCGAGACGCCGTCACCAAACAGTGTCCACCGACCTTGGTCCGGGACATCGCCGAGAACGATGCCGACCCGACCCCGCTCTGGCAGACCTGGCTCGAGGCGGGTTGGACCGAAATGGCCGAGCCCGAGAACGCTGTCGAGTTGGCCATCGTGCTCGAGGAGCTCGGGCGCGCCACCGACCCGACACCGTTCCTGGCCACGATGAGCCAGTTCGCGCCGCTGGCCGGCGATCGGTTCGATCCGCAAAAAGCGGGCGCTGCTGTCTACCAGGGGGTTTCGGCACGGCGCGACGGCAGCGGCTGGGCGTTGGACGGCACCGCCCGCTATGTGCTCGACGGTGATCGTGCCGAGCGGCTCGCCGTGGTGACCGCGGCCGGCGTCTTCCTCGTCAACGCGTCGGCGGTGGGCGTGCGGCGGGACCTGGTGTTCGACCCGGTGTTGCACGTCGCGGACCTGTCGTTCGACGGAGCGCGGATAGCCGATTCCGAACGCCTCGGGACCGATGCGGAGCGCGCCCGCCACGTCGCGCTGACCGGCATGGCGATCACCATGGTGGGCGCGTGCCAGCGCATCCTCGATCTGGTGCTGGAGTACGTCAAGGAACGTCATCAGTTCGGCGTCCCGATCGGCTCGTTCCAGGCGATCCAGCACAAGGCCGCGGACATGCACGTCGCCATCGAGCGGGCCCGGGCGCTGTCCTACTTCGCCGCGCTGACGATCAGTGTCGACGATCCGCGCCGGCGCCTGGCCTCGGCGATGGCCAAGGCATCGGCGGGGGAGTGTCAGGCCCTGGTGTTCCGGCAGGGTCTGCAGTCTTTCGGCGCCATGGGATTCACCTGGGAGAACGACCTGCAGTTCGCGCTCAAGCGCGCCAAGGCCGGCGAGCTGATGCTCGGCGGCGCCGCAGAACACCGCGCGATGATCGCAGAGGAGTACCGTGCAACTCTCGTATGACGCCGACGTCGAGGCCTTCCGCGCCGAGTTCGCGGCGTTCCTCGACGAGCATCTGCCAACGGAAACAGAGACTTTGGAGCGGCCCCGGTCGGTCTCGCACATGCCGCAATGGGCGCGTGACTGGCAACGGCTGCTGTTCGACAACGGCTGGCTGCTGCCGGCCCAGCCGCCCGAATTCGGTGGCCGCAACGCGACGGTGGTGCAGCAGTTCGTCCATCTCGACGAGCTGTGCCGCCGCCGGATTTACCACAGCTTCAACCCGCAGGGCGTGAATATCATTGCGGCGTCACTGCTTACGTTCGGCAGCGACGAGCAGAAGCATCGCTGGGCGGTGCCGGTGCTCCGGGGCGAGAAGACCGCGTCGCTCGGCATGAGTGAGCCGAGCGCCGGTTCCGATCTGGCTTCGTTGCGCACCCGAGCGGTCCTCGACGGCGATCACTTCGTCGTCAACGGCCAGAAGGTGTGGACGTCGGGCGCACACGACGCGGACTTCCTGCTGACGTTCGTCCGTACCGACCCCGATGCCCCGAAGCACAAGGGCATCAGCGTGCTCATCATCCCGACCGATACCCCCGGCGTGGTGTGCCGGCCGTTCGCGGACCTGTGCAGCGAAGAGAACCTGGACTTCAACGAGGTCTTCTTCACGGACGCAAGGGTTCCGGCGGAGAACCTCGTCGGTCCGCTGAACGGCGGCTGGGGAGTGGCCAACGGTTCGCTCGGACATGAGCGCACCATGATGTGGCTGGGTTTCGCCGATCGCATCGCGAACATGATCGCCGACTTCCGGCCTCGTACGGCGCTCGAGCGGGACCAGTACGCCACGACCATCATGGACTACCACGCACTGCGTGCCATGGGGTCGGCGGCGCTGGCCCGAGCGTCCCGCGGCGAGATGAACACCCAATCGGTGTCGGTGCTCAAGCTCCTCGGGTCCGAGGCGGAGCGCACCGCGCTGGAGAATGCGTTGTCAGCAGCGGGAATTGAGGGACTGGGCCACCCCGCGACGTCGGGGCGATATGAGCACATGAACCTCGACCACTACTTCGTCAGCTGGTTCGAGCGCTATGCCCGCAGCTTCGGCGGCACCATCGCCGGCGGCACCTCCGAAATCCAGCGCAACATCATCGCCCAGCACGTGCTGGGTCTGCCGCGGGCACGCTGACTCCGGCGCGGAGCCGAACCGGTCAGTGGCCGGTTCGGTCCGCGTTCGCGTGGATGGCGTCACGGCAGTAGGCCGCAAGACCCGGCAGCCCGAATGATTCGTCGTAGGTGGCAACGTATCGGGGGTCGCTGACGTACATGTCGCCCAGGCACCGGTGGAAGTCCGGCGGGCAGTCGTAGAACCAGCGACTCACATGGAGCCGGTGCTGTTCCGCCGCGTTCATCGCCTCGTCGGAATCGGCCGGGAGCCCGCCGCGGAACGCGTCCGACAAGGCCTTCTCCACCGCTTCGCCGTCGGCCTTGATCTGCACCCAGTCCTCTTTGGTGTAGGACTTGGCCCGGCGCTGCGATTCCTGCCACGCGGCGGTGTCGCCCCACTTCTGCTCGGCCTCTGCCTGGTAGTCGTCGAAGCCTTCGCCGAAGAGCTCGCGCATGTCGTCGTCGGTCATGGGGGTGTTCGTCATCGCCTTCTCCAAAGCCTGATCGATGGCCTCGACGAGCGCCTTCAGCTCATCGAGTTGGGACATGACGCGTTCGCGCTGGCGAATCAGGTGGCTGACCTCGTTGCCCTCATCGAGCAGGCTCGCGATCTCGTCAAGAGGAAACTCGAGCCGGCGGTAGACGATGATCTGGGACAGGCGCGTCAGGTCCGCCGACGTGTACACCCGGTACCCCGAGGCGGCACGCCGGCTCGGGGTCAACAACCCGATGTCGTCATAGTGGTGAAGCGTGCGAACCGTGATGCCGAAGCGCTGCGCGACTTCGCCCACGGTGAGTTCGTTCACCGGCATCTCCTGCGTCACATCGATCAGGTTGGTGCCTCACGTCGCGTGAGGGTCAAGTCCAAACCTAGATGACGGACCTAGATGACGGCCGCTTCCTTGCGCTCGGTGATGGGCCGGGCCAGCTCCTGCTCGTTACAGATGCGCTGCAACTTCTCCAGCGTCTCATCGAGTCCGGGGCCCAGGCGCTTGCCCGGAGTGAACGAGGCCGGCAGATTCCGCATCCCCTGGATGACGCCGATGCTGTCGTAATGCACGGTGCCCTCGGGCTCGCAGCGATAGTCCGGCATGCGGTCCAGCACTGCGGTCAGCATCGACTTGAACACCGTGCGCGCCACATTGGATCCGACGCAGCGGTGCACACCGATACCAAAGCTGAAGTGCCGGTTGCCCTTCCGGTCCATGATCAGTTCGTTCGGCTGATCGAACACCGCCGGGTCGCGATTCGCCATCGCCCACGACAACCACAGCCGCTCATACCGCTTGAACTGCTGGCCTTCGACCTCCACGTCCTCGGAGAACGTGCGCCCGTCGCCCGGCGCGGGGGTGAAGAAGCGGAGGAACTCCTCGGTGGCCGGGTTGAGCAGGGTGGCGCGGTCGCTGCTGAGTCGCGCGCGCTCGTCGGGATGTTCCCCGAGCCACTCGAGGGCGTGCGCGGTGAGTGCCGTCGTGGTGTCGAATCCGCCGCCGATGATCAGCCCCAGGTTGCCCAGGATTTCCAGATCGGGTGCCGGTTCGCCGTCGATCCGCAACTGCAGCATCGCGTTGACCAGGCCGGGCCGCGGATTCTGACGGATCTCCATCATGTTGTTGATGATGTCGATGCCCATCTCACGGTGCTGCTCGTTGATCTTCTCGCGTTCGGGCGCGTGTTCGGGCGTATAGACCGACGCGTGCGTGGGCTCGCTGTAGACGTTCCACTTCTTGAGCTCGATACCCATCATCGCCAGGGTGAACACGGCGGGCACCACGTTGGCGAGATGCTCGACGAAGTCGATCCGGCCCGACTCGATGTGTTCGTCCAGTGCGGCGCGGGTGATCTCGTCGACGAACGGTTCCCAGCGCTTGATCGCGGCGGGGGAGAGATACGGGTTCAGCGCGCCGCGGTAGGTGCTGTGCTCGGGTTCGTCCATCTCGAGGATGCCACCCCGAACGACGCTGGCGCGGCTGGCTTTTGGAATCGTGATGCCCTGGAACGGCGTCTCGCCGCTGACGTCGTGATGATTGGACACCACGGGGCAGCGCGCCAACTCGAAGACGTGCTTGCTGTCGGCCGCCACCCAGTGACCGTTGTAGGTGTCGGTCCAGGCCACCGGGCACCGGGCCTGCATCTGCTCGGTGATCTGCTCGAACTGCAGCCGGTATTCCGGGGTGTGCCGGTCGAAGTGGTAGGTGTCCTTCTTGCGCTCGTCCTGGACGCTCAAAGTTCCTGTCTCCCTGCTGGTCTCATACGCGATCGGCCTTCGCTTCTCGCTACTCTTCGATCGTGATGGCCTGTTCGGGGCAGGAGTGGGCGGCCTCGCGGACCGCGTCTTCGAGTCCCGCCGCCACGACTTCGTCAACCGGTGACGACGTGCCGTCGATGTCGTTGAGCACGAACGCATCCGGCGCGATCATCGCGCACAGCGTGTGGCCCTGGCAGCGCTGCCCGTCAACCCAAACCTTCACTGTCACTCCCGATCAGACGTGGTAGTCGTACCACTTGAGGTAGCCGCCGGCGTCGACCCGCAACTGGGTGCCGGTGATGTAGCGGGCCTCGTCGGAGACCAGCCACAGGATGGCGTTGCTGATGTCCTCCGGTTCCACGAAGTTGACCTTCATGGCCTGCTGGATACCGAAGGCCGGCTCGGCGTCTTCGCGCGTCGGGTTCGGCAGGTCCGGCCGGAACGATTTGTACATCGGCGGGCTCTGCAGCATCGCGGTGTTGACGTTGGTCGGGTGCACCACGTTCAGCCGGATGCCACGTGGCGACAGTTCGGTCGCGAGGTCGTGGGCGTATTGGGAGAGCAGGCGTTTGGACGTCATGTAGGCGAAGCCGCCGATGTCGTTGCCGGGGTTCATCTTGAGGTGGGCGTCCATCAGTGCGGCGGTGGAGCCGGTGGCGACGATGGCGGCGCCCTCCTGCAGATGCGGGAGGCACACCTGGATGGCGTTGATGGTGCCGATCAGGTTGGTGTTGATGGTGTCGATCCAGGCCTGCAGTGGCACATCACTTTTCATGCCGGCGATGCCGGCTTGCGCGAGCACGATGTCGACCTTGCCGAACTCGGACAGGCCGGCGTCGAGGGCCGTCCGCAGTTGCGTGACCTCCCGGACGTCGGCGTGCGCGGTGACGCAACGCTGGCCCGTCTTCTCCACCAGGTTCCTGGTCTCGTCGAGATCCTCGGGCGAGGCCATCGGGTATCCGATGGACTCGATGTCCGCGCACAGGTCGACGGCGATGATGTCGGCGCCCTCTTCGGCCAGCCGGACCGCGTGGCTGCGGCCCTGACCGCGTGCCGCACCGGTGATGAAGGCGACCTTGCCCGCTACCCGTCCCACTGAAGTCATTGAAAAGCCTTCCCTCGCTAGGTGTTTCGTCCGCCATTGACGCCGAGAATCTGTCCGGTGATGTAGCCGGCCTCTTCGGAGATCAAGAATGCGCAGGCAGCGGCGATGTCTTCGGGCCGGCCGATGCGCCGCACGGGTGTCGCCTCGATGCTCTGCTGGACCTTCAGGTATCCGCGCTCCTCGGACTTGCGCAGCATGGGGGTGTCGATGAAGCCGGGCGGCACGGCGTTCACGGTGATGCCCGCAGGCCCGTACTCCAACGCCAGTGACTTGGTCAGGCCGTTGACGGCCGACTTGGCGGCCACATATGGCGACATGTAGGGCTGCCCGGAGTGGGTGCTCGACGACGAGATGTTGACGATCCGGCCCCAGCCCGCTTCCAGCATGTCGGGCAGTACTGCCTGGATGCAGTGGAAGACGCCATTGAGGTTGACGTCGATGACGCGTTGCCACTCCTCGAATTCGAGCTCGGCGAACCGCTTGAATTTCTCGAGGCCGGCGGAATTCACCAGCACGGAGACCGGTCCGAACTTCTTGCGGACGCCGTCGAGCGCGGCGTGGACCTGAGCGCGATCGGTGACGTCGGCGGTGAAGCCGAACTCGTCGTCTGCTGGATTGAGGTCGAGGGTGGCGACGTTCAGGCCATCGGCCCGCAGGCGTTCCACGATGGCGCGACCAATGCCGGAGCCGCCCCCGGTAACGACGGCGTTCTTCACGACAGGGTACCGATGTAGATCACTGAGAGAAACCTCCCTTCCGATTTTGAGAACGATACTCTCCGACTTTGGTGTCCCGCAACAGAACCGCCGATAACGGGGTCCACCTGCATCGACGGTCCAGTCGCGTGGTGCAGGTCAGCTTCCGGCCATGGGTTGGGTAGTCGATTGCCTGTCGGAAAATACACTTTGTGCGAGTAGGGTTACCGAAATTAAAGAATGATGTTTCCCAAATAGAGGAGGTCGGATGGGGCCCTTGGATGGTGTCCGAGTCCTGGAAGTCGCGATGTACGGGTTCGTGCCGTCGGGCGGCGCGGTGCTCGGCGAGTGGGGTGCCGACGTGATCAAGGTCGAGCATGCGGTGACCGGTGATCCCCAGCGCGGTCTCCGGCAGACCGGCATGCTGCGCGTCGAGGGCGACCCGAACCCCAACATCGAGCACGCCAACCGCGGCAAGCGGAGCATCGGTCTCGACATGGCTGTCCCCGAGGGCCGCGAGGTGCTGCTGGAACTGGCGCGCCGCGCCGATGTCTTCCTGACCAGCTTCCTGCCCGGTCACCGCAAGAAGTTCGCCATCGACGTCGACGACATCCGGGCCGTCAACCCCGCGATCATCTATGCGCGCGGCAGTGCGCTGGGCCCGCGCGGTGCGGAGTCCGAAAAGGGTGGCTACGACATGACGGCGTTCTGGTGCCGGGCCGGTACCGCCGCGACCATCACACCGCCCGGCATGCCCGGCATGATCGCGCCGCCGGGGCCGGCCTACGGCGACACCATTTCCGGGACCAACCTGGCCGGCGGCATCGCGGCGGCGTTGTTCAAGCGGGAGCGCACCGGTGTGCCGTCGGTCGTCGACGTCTCGCTGCTGGGCAGCGGGCTGTGGTCGATGGGCCATACCGTCGCGCTGACATCTCACCTCGGTCAGCTGATGGAGGCGCCGGCTCCGGGCGTGCACGGTTCGCCCGTCAATCCTCTTGTGGGCCTTTATGAAACGTCCGACGGACGGATCATCTCGCTGGTCATGATGCAGCCGACCAAGTTCTGGGCCGACGTGTGCCGGCACATGGAACTCGACGAGTACATCGATGATCCGCGATTCGCGACGGCGCAGGATGTCGCGGCCAATACCGCAGCGGCCGTGGAGATTCTGGGCAAGGCGATGGCAACCAAGACGCTGGCGGAGTGGAGTGAGCGGTTCGCCACCCTCTCCGGCCCCTGGGCGCCGGTCCAGGACACGTTGCAGGCCGCCAAAGACGCGCAAATCCGGGCCAACGACTACCTGGTGCAGGCCGGCGAGCTCGAATTGGTCGCGAACCCAGTGCAATTCGACGTCGCCCCGCCGCAGACCGGTCCGGCGCCCGGCTTCGCCGAGCAGACCGAGGAGATCCTGTTGGAGCTCGGGATGGACTGGGACCGCATCATCGAACTCAAATCGGCCGGCGCGGTGACCTAGCGACCACCACGAGGCGCAAATGTCCCCCAAAACAACGGTTTTGGGGGACATCTGCTTTTCTCGCAGGCTCAGGCCTTGGCGGCCAACGGTGTGAAGTTGATGCTCAGGTCGGTGACGCCGCGCAGGACGAAGGTCGGCTCGTAGTTGTAACGCCGATTGCCGTCCGTGCCGTGTGCGGCTTCGTCCAGTTGGATGTCGCCCAGGCGGTCCAGGATCCGCTCCAGCGACACCCGGCCTTCGACGCGGGCCAGCGGTGCCCCCGGGCAGGAGTGCACACCCCGGCTGAAGGCCAGGTGCTCGCGAACGTTCTTGCGGTCCAATTGGAATTCGTGGGGCTGGTCGAACCGCCGCGGATCCCGGTTGACCGCGCCGGGGCTGATCATGACGACGGTGCCGGCCGGGGCGTCCACGTCGCCGACCTTGGTGGACTTGCGCGCCAACCTGTGCAGCGTCTTGACCGGACTCTCCATCCGCAGGCATTCCTCGACGAAGTTCGGGATGCGGCTGCGGTCCTCGCGCAGCCGCTTCTGCAGGTCGGGTTGCTCGCCGAGGAAGCGCATCGCGGCGGTGAGCAGCTTCGCGGTCGTCTCCTGTCCGGCGCCGAAGAGGAACGTCGCGGTCTTGACGACGTCGCTGATCTCGGGTGTGGACCCGTCCTCGTACTTGGCCGTGGCCAGCGAGGTCAGCACGTCGTCGCGGGGGTGGCTGCGGCGGTCCTCGAGGTACTGGCCGACTTTCTCGTCGGCCCATTCCAGTGGGTTGGACGCGAGCGGTTCGTGGTCGAGTGCGCCGACGCGAGAGCCGGGGCGCTCGGCGCCGAACGCCTGCCGGAACTCCTCGTGGTCCTCCTCGGGGACACCGAGCAGGTCGGCGACGACGAGCAAGGAGAACGGCCGCGCGTAGGAGGCCAGGAACTCGCACTTGCCGTCAGCGATGAACTCATCGATGTGGCGGTCGGCGAGCCGCCACATGAAGTCCTCGTTCTCCTTGAGGCGCTTGGGCGTCAGCAGCCGGGACAGCAGCGAGCGGGCGCGGGTGTGCTCGGGCGGATCCATGGTGATCATGTGCTCGTACATGGGGATGGCGGTGCGGTGCTCGGCGAGTTGGTCGCAGATGTCGTCGCCCTCGGGGGTGAAGGGCAGCGGGGTGAACGGCCCGGTCACCGCGACACATGCGGAGAACGAATCGGCATCCTTGTAGACCGCATTGGCCTCTTCCCAGCCGGTCACGGCCACGACGCCGTAGTGCTGCTCGCGCGTCACCGGACACTTGCTGCGCAGGTGGTCGAAGTACGGGTGCGGATCGGCTACGAGTGACTGGTCGGTGTAGTAGTCGACCTCGTCGAAGTTCGTCATATGTGGGCTGGCCTCCAGGCATCGAATTGCAACCAAAGTGCTGGGCACTTGCTTAGCATCTGAGTTGTGGCGTGGTCAAGGTCACACGGCGCGATTCGGACAATTACGATCGGCGCGGCAGCGATCGAGAACGGACAGTGACGGCATGGCATCGGAGCGAAGGATTGGCGGACCCGAGGCGAAGAACCGCGGGGCCTTACTCGACGCCGCCGAGGCGTTGATGCTCGACGAGGGCTACGCCGCGGTGACGTCGCGGAAGGTCGCCGAACGGGCCGGACTCAAACCGCAACTTGTCCACTACTACTTCCGCACCATGGACGATCTGTTCCTGGCCGCGTTCCGGCGCCGGACCGATCAGGGGTTGGCGGCGCAGTCGATGATCCTGCTGGCACCGAACCCGCTACGGGCGTTGTGGACTTTCCTCATCGAGAACCGCGACACCGCGTTGATCATGGAATATGCGGCGCTGGCCAACCATCGCAAAGAGCTCGGGACCGAGATCGCCGGTGCTGCGCAGCAGTTCCTGGAAGGGCAGGCAGAGCTGGTCGGCTCCGTTCTGGCGCAACACGGCATCGATGCCGACGAACTGCCGCCGATCGTCGCGATCTCCCTGATCGTGGGGATGTCGCAGCTGTTGACCATGGAGGCCGCGCTCGGGGTCTCCGTCGGTCACGACGAGATCCTGGCGTACTTCGACCGGTACCTCCGCAAGCTCGACCCGGCCGCCGACAACTAGGCCGCAGACCGGCAACCACGCTGAAGCGATTGCGCGTTCGCGCCATATGAGAATAAGATTCTCATGAATCGCGAAGGAGAATTTCATGGGACAACTGTCGCATCGGGTCGACATTCCGTTTCCGCTGTTCGACGCGGACAACCACCTCTACGAGCCGCCGGAGGCGCTGACCAAGTACCTGCCCAAGGAGTACAAGGACGTCGTCCAGTACGTCGAGGTCAATGGCCGGACCAAGATTGCGATCCGAGGCCAGATCAGCAACTACATCCCGAACCCCACGTTCTCGGTGGTGGCCAGGCCGGGTGCCTGGGAGGAGTACTTCAAGTACGGCAACCCCGAGGGCAAGACCCGGCGCGAGCTCTTCGGTGAGCCGATGAAGGCCATCCCGGCGTTCTTCGAGCCCGCGCCGCGGCTCGAGCTCATGGACCAGCTGGGTCTCGATCGCACGTTGATGTTCCCGACGCTGGCCAGCCTGATCGAGGAACGGCTGCGCGACGATCCGGTCGCCATCCATGTCCTCATCCACTCGCTGAACCAGTGGCTGGACGAGGTGTGGGGCTTCAACTACAAGAACCGCATCTTCACCACCCCGGTGATCACCCTGCCCATCGTCGAGAAGGCCATCGAAGAGCTCGAATGGTGTGTCAAGCGCGGTGCGCGCGCCATCCTGGTCCGCCCGGCGCCGGTGCCCGGATTCCGCGGCCCGCGTTCGTTCGCGCTTCCTGAGTTCGATCCGTTCTGGCAGAAGTGCGTCGAGTTCGACGTCTTCGTCGGTATGCACTCGTCGGACAGCGGCTACTCCCGGTACACCTCCGAATGGGACGGCGGCGCGCAGGAGATGCTGCCGTTCCAGACCAATGCGATGTCGATCCTCAACGAATGGCGTCCGATCCAGGATGCCGTGGCCTCGTGGGTGATCCACGGCGCGCTGTTCCGTCATCCCAAACTGAAGGTCGGCATCGTCGAGGCGGGGTCGAAATGGATGTTCCCGTTGCTCGATCAGATGGCCGAGGTCTACAAGAAGGCGCCCGAGGCCTTCCTCGGTAATCCGATGGAGGAGATCAAGAACCGCATCCACGTCAGCCCGTTCTATGAAGAGGGCATCGACGACCTGATCAACCTGGTCGGTGTCGACCAGGTGCTCTACGGCTCCGACTGGCCGCACCCCGAGGGTCTGGCCGAGCCGACGCACTACGTGACCGCGCTGCAGCACGGCAGTATTGCCGGCGGCGCCATCTTCGTCTTTGGGTGTGGTCAGTTCCGCGGCAGCGGATCCGGCGGCCAGGCGCGCTTCGGCTGCACGATCAGTTCCTGATCGGCCGGCGGCACCTTTTCCAGGAAGAACCCGGGGCACAACGATCGCGTGGACAGCGCGACGAAGAACCGCGCGTTGCGCTGTGACCACCAGCCGGGCGGGCCGATGCGTCCGGCGACTTCGTCGGCGTAGGGCACCCCGGCGGCCCAGTCGCCGCAGATGTCGTAGCCGATACCCAGGATGTCGGGTTCGCCGCCGGGTGCCATCCATTTCAGATTCGTTTTCCGCAGCTCTTGGAGGAGGTAGTCCTCGCCCTGGTCTGCGGTGGCCGGCGGCGCCGTCATCGCTGCTGCGGTGAGGCAAAGCGCGAACGCGAGTCCGTGGAGGTGGAGGGCGGTCACCGGCAGCTCCGTCGGTTGGTGGGCCAACCTGCGCTCGGCTGGCTCTCAAATTGAGAGAATAACATTCTCGCTCGGCTGACGAGCCGGATGGCCGGCCTCATGGGGCGGTGAGAGCGGCGACCCGGGCGGTCAGCGCATCTTCGGTCATCGGCGAGGTGATGTCGTTGATCAGGTAGCCGTCACCGTCGGGGCGGATGAACGCCCACGCCGGTGGCCACGGTACGAAGAAGGACTGCCACAGCTGGCCGTTGGCGTCCGTCAGGTTCGGGAACCTGAGGTTGTTGTCGGCGACGACGCTTTGCATGCTCCCGGCCGCCCCGCGGCCGGCGATCCCCAGGAAGCTGACCTGCGGATTGGCGGCCGCCACGCGGCTGATGACGGGCGCTTCGGCCAGGCAGATGCCGCAGAACGACGGCGGCGACCAGAACCAGATCACCGCCGGTTTTCCGAGCAGTGTGCGGCCGTCGAACAGGGCGCCGTTCAGTTCGGTGCCGTAGAACCGCAGGCGCTGGCTGTTGTCGCCCAGCGGCTTCTCGTCGGCGGCGGCGGGCGGTGCGACGGAGAGGGGCACCATACCGGCCAGGACGACGGCCGCGGCGAGAACGGCAAACTTCTTCGGGACGGTCCGGGCGCGCAGCGTCATACCCCTACGGTAGAGCCTCGGTGGTAAATCTGTCGGCACAATCTCGTTCACATTCTCGGTTATTGAATGTAATGTTTGCGAAGAATGAGAATGGCATTCCCGCAAGCGAGGAGGATGGATGCCGCAGGACACCGCTGAGGCAGTCGGCCGACGGCTACTCATCGACGGCCGGCTCCAGAACGCAGAGCGCACGTTTCCGTCCCGGAATCCGGCAACCGGGGAAGTGCTGGGTCATGCGCCCGATGCCACGGTGGCCGACGCCGTGGCGGCGGTGGCCGCCGCCCGCCGGGCCTTCGACACCACCGACTGGTCGACGAACTCCGCCTTCCGGGTGCACTGCCTGGAACAGCTCCATCGCGCTCTGCTGGACCACCGCGACGAACTTGCCGCGCTCACGATCGCGGAGGTCGGTGCCACCGCAGCGCTGTGCGCGGGCGCTCAACTCGACCAGCCCATCGGCATCGTGCGCTACTACGCCGAACTGCTGAAGACCTTTTCGATGACCGAAGACCTCGGCAATGTCGAGATCCGCGGTATGCAGCACCACCGCTGGGTGGAAAAGGAAGCCGGCGGGGTGGTGGCCGCGATCATCGCGTACAACTACCCGAACCAGCTGGCGCTGGCGAAGCTGGCGCCCGCCCTGGCCGCCGGCTGCACCGTCATCTTGAAGGGTGCGCCGGACACCCCATTGGTCACGCTGGCGCTGGGGGAGCTGATCGCCAACCACACCGACATCCCGGCCGGCGTGGTCAACGTGCTCAGCGGCGCCGATCCCGCTGTCGGTGCGGCGCTGACCAGCAGCGCGGACGTCGACATGGTGACGTTCACGGGATCCACGCCGACGGGCCGGCGCATCATGGCGGCCGCCAGCGACACCCTCAAGCGGGTGTTCCTGGAACTGGGCGGCAAGTCCGCCGCGATCGTGCTCGACGACGCCGACTTCAACACGGCGGCCCTGTTCACCGCGTTCAGCATGGTCACGCATGCCGGACAGGGCTGCGCCCTGACCTCGCGACTGTTGGTGCCGCGCGCCCACCAGGACGAGATCGTCGAGCTGGTGAAGAACAACTTCGCCATGGTGCGGTACGGCGACCCGGCCGACCCCAAGACGTACATGGGCCCACTGATCAGTGAGAAGCAGCGGGACAAGGTCGACGGCATGGTCAAGCGCGCCGTCGAGGCCGGCGCGACGCTGGTGACCGGTGGCGAGAAGGTCGACCCCGGCTACTTCTATACCCCGACCCTGCTGACCAACGTCGACCCCGACAGCGAGATCGCGCAGGAAGAGGTCTTCGGCCCGGTGCTCGCGGTGATCGCGTACGACGATGACGACGACGCGGTGCGGATCGCCAACAACTCCATCTACGGCCTGTCCGGGGCGGTGTTCGGCAGCCAGGACCGCGCGCTGAGCGTGGCGCGCCGGATCCGGACCGGAACGTTCTCCATCAACGGCGGCAACTACTTCAGCCCTGACAGCCCGTTCGGCGGCTACAAGCAATCGGGTATCGGCCGGGAGATGGGGACCGCCGGACTCGAGGAGTTCCTCGAGTCGAAGACCTTCGCCACGGTGGTCTCGTGATGCGCGGCGTCGATGCCTAACGTCGCATCGGTCGGAACGTATCTGCCGTGCTGGGGTACCCGGAACGGTCGGATGGTCGCCGACGACGAGGACGCCATCACGCTGGCCGTCGAGGCCGGCCGCGCCGCGCTGACCGGGAGCACCGCGGTGGAAAAAGTAGTGCTGGTCAGCCGTGACCTGCCCATGCTGGACAGCAGTAACGGGGCGGTTCTGCTGGCCGGTCTCGGGCTCGACCCCGAGCTCGAGGTCGACGAGCGGCTGGGCGGCGCTCCGGCCGCCCTCGACGCGCTGAGCTCCGCCCGGTCCCGCACCTTGGTGATCGGCGTGGACCTGCAGCCCGCCGGCGCGGCCGCGGCGCTGCTGGCCGACACGGGGCTGTCCGTGCGGACGGCCGCGCGGGTGACCCGCAGTCTGCCGGTGCGCACCCGCAACGCCGACGGCGGCGTCCACGACTACGGCGACCCCCACCTGCTGCACGAACGCGGACTCGTCGCGAGCCTGCAGGCGGCCTGGCTGGACACGCCCGCTGCCCTGGCCGGGGTGGACCATGCCACCGCGCGCGAGCTGTGTATCGGAGAACCTGCCGAGCTGCCGACGATCGGTGCGAGCGCGGGTCTGTTCGCACTGGCAGCGATGGCCGAGGCCGCGATCTGCGGGCCGTTGGTGGCTGTCGAGCAGGCGAGCCTGTCCGGGTTGACCGTGAGTTCCGGTGTCGCGCAGGTGTTCCGGCGTGAATCACCGGTGCAGGAGTTGCCGGTCACCACGCTGTCCGAAGGCGCCGAGCTGCCCATCTCGCTGGCGGCCTACGAGCGCGCCTTCGAAGCCAAGGTGCGATGGGAGGCCGGCCGCTGCCCCGTGACCGGCCAACTGGACTTCCCGCCGCGCTATCGGGTCGGGGCCGACGGATCGCTCGACACCACATACGAATTGGTGCCACTGCCGCGAACGGGCCGCGTCTACACCGAGACGACCGTGCACATCCCGGTTCCCGGCCTGCGCTCGCCGTATTCATTGGTGATCGTCGAATTGGACGGGGTAGGCATTCGTGCCCTCGTGAAAGTGGCCGGCGCCGCCGCGGGCACCGTTCACATCGGCGATCAGGGCAGGCTGGTGCTGCGGCGCGTTGCCGTCCGGTCCGGAGTCCCCGATTACGGATATGCATTTGTGCCCGAACGGGTGGCCGCGTGAGGAATACTCGCTCCACATCGGGGGTCCCAATGTTGCCGACAGGTGAGGGGGACGCGTGAGGAACGTCGCCATCGTCGGCGCGGGCATGACCTTCTTCGGTGAGCATTTCGCGTTGGGCATCAAGGACCTGCTGCCCATGGCGTTCGCCGAGTGCGCCGCCAGCGTCGACAAGGGGCTGGCGAAGACCGACGTGCAGGCGGCGTGGTTCGGCTCGATGGGAACCCCGGACGGATTCCCGTCGGGCATCCTCGCCGACACGCTCGGGCTGCCCGAGCTGCCGGTGACCCGGGTCGAGAACTCTTGTGCGACGGGCAATGACGCCGTTCGCAACGCCATGTTCGGCATTGCTTCCGGCGCCTTCGACGTCGCACTCGTGATGGGTGCGGACAAGCTGCGCGAGACCTCCACCAAGCACATGCTGTGGGAGTGGGAAGCCATGGCCCGCGACATGGCATGGGACTACCCGCTGGGCCTGGTGGCACCAGCCGGATTCGCGCTGCACGTGGCCCGCTATCTGCACGAGTCGCCGGCCACCCGGGAACACCTGGCGATGGTCGCCGTCAAGAACCATCGCCACGGCGTGACCAACCCCAAGGCGCGGTTGCGCTTCGAGATCACCATGGAGGAGGCGCTGACCGCGCCGACGGTCGTCACGCCGTTCGGCGCATACGACTGTGCACCCCAAAGTGACGGTGCCGCAGCACTTTTACTGGCGTCCGACGAGGTCGTCGACCGCTTCACCAACCGGCCGGTGTGGATTCGCGGTACCGGGCTCGGGCTGGACTCGGTGATGCATCAGCACAAGCTGGACATGACCTGCTTCCCGGCGACCACGCGCGCCGCCAAGCAGGCCTTCGCGATGGCAGGCCTGGCCCCGGCGGACATCGACGTGGCCGAAGTACACGACTTCTTCACCGGCATCGAGTTGATGAGTTACGAGGACCTCGGTTTCGCCGACCGCTTCGAGGCCTACAAGCTCGTCGAGGCCGACGTCACCACCGTCACCGGCGCATTGCCGGTCAACCCGAGCGGCGGGCTCAAATGCAAGGGCCACCCGCCGGGCGCCACCGGCGTCGCCCAATGCGTCGAGCTGTTCGCCCAACTCCGGGGCGAAGCGCACAACCAGGTCGACGGCGCGCGAATCGGGTTGGCCCACAACCTCGGTGGCCCGACCGCGGTGTCCGCGGTGACCATTCTGGAAGGGCCCGCCGATGGCCGCGCATAAGGGACAGGACCACTGGTCGTCCGGGCTGCCGGCGCTGGGCCGTGGTTTCGGCAAGCCGATGCAGGCCGTCGGCGGCCTGTTCTCGATGGGCGCCGACGCCTTCGGGTTCATTTTCCAGCGCCCGTTTCACGTCCAGGAGTTCCTGAACCAATCCTGGTTCATCGCAAGGGTTTCGCTGGTTCCGACGCTGTTGGTGGCGGTCCCGTTCACCGTGCTGGTGAGCTTCACCCTCAACATCCTGCTGCGGGAGCTCGGAGCTGCGGACCTGTCCGGGGCCGGCGCGGCGTTCGGCGCGGTGACCCAGGTCGGTCCGATGGTGACGGTGCTCATCGTCGCGGGCGCGGGCGCCACCGCGATCTGCGCCGATCTCGGCTCCCGCACCATCCGCGAGGAGATTCAGGCGATGGAAGTGCTGGGCATCAACCCTGTCCAGCGGTTGGTGACGCCGCGGATGCTGGCCTCCGGGATCGTGGCACTGCTGCTGAACAGTCTGGTCTGCATCATCGGAATCCTTGGCGGCTATGTGTTCTCGGTATTCGTCCAGGACGTGAACCCCGGTGCGTTCGGGGCCGGTATCACGCTGCTGACGGGAGTGCCCGAGCTGATCATCTCGTGTGTCAAGGCGGCGCTGTTCGGCCTGATCGCCGGCCTGATCGCGTGTTACCGGGGACTGGCGATCTCCGGTGGTGGCGCCAAAGCCGTGGGCAACGCGGTCAACGAGACCGTGGTGTACGCCTTCATGGCGTTGTTCGTCGTCAACGTGGTGGTCACTGCCATCGGCATCCGGATGACGGTGAAATGAGGCTGTCATGTCGACAGAAGTGATTCTGCGCCACCGGTTCCCGAGATTCGTGCGGATGCTGCGCAAGCCCGCCGACGTCTTGGGCGGTATCGGCGACCACGGCATGTTCTACTGGATGGCGTTGGTGGGCGCACCGTTGGCCGCGTTGCGCTACCGCCGCGAGACCATCCGCCTGGTCGCTGAGATCAGCATGGGTGCAGGCACATTGGCACTCATCGGCGGCACGGTCGTCATCGTGGGCTTCCTGACCCTGGCGGCCGGTGGCACGCTGGCGGTGCAGGGGTACAGCTCCCTGGGCAACATCGGCATCGAGGCACTGACGGGGTTCCTCGCGGCGTTCATCAACGTGCGCATCTCTGCTCCCGTGATCGCCGGCATCGGCCTGGCGGCGACCTTCGGCGCGGGCGCGACCGCGCAGCTCGGGGCGATGCGGATCAACGAGGAGATCGACGCGCTCGAATCCATGGCGATTCCGCCGGTGGCCTATCTGGTCGGGACGCGCATCGTCGCGGGCATGGTCGCGATCGTGCCGTTGTACGCGATCGCGGTGATCCTGTCGTTCCTGGCCAGCCGGTTCGTGACGGTGTACCTGTTCCGGCAGTCCGCGGGCCTGTATGACCATTACTTCGCGACGTTCCTCAACCCCGTCGATCTGCTCTGGTCGTTCCTGCAAGCGATTCTGATGGCGCTGGTCATCCTGCTGATCCACACCTACTACGGATTCTTCGCCTCCGGCGGGCCGTCCGGCGTGGGTGTCGCGGTCGGCAACGCGGTGCGCACGTCACTGATCGCGACCGTCTCGGTCACGCTGTTGGTCTCCCTGGCGATCTACGGCACCAACGGCAACTTCAACCTGTCCGGATGATCGGGATGACGAAAAACACGACGCGGCTACTGGCCGGCGCTGGAGTCGTCACGGTGATCGCGGCCCTGGTCGCCTTCGCGTTGGCGCGGTTCAGCGGAGAGTTCACCGGCTCGGTGCCGGTGACGGTGCTCGCCGAGAGAGCAGGTCTGGTGATGAACCCGGACGCGAAGGTGAAGATGCGCGGCGTGGAGGTCGGCCGGGTCGCCTCGATCGACGAACGGCCAGACGGCAAGGCCGAGTTGCACCTCGAGATGAACCCCGGCCAACTCGAACTCATCCCGGCCAACGCAACGGTCGACATTGCCTCGTCTACCGCGTTCGGCGCGAAATTCGTCGAGTTCAACGCTCCCGACAACCCATCGCCGAAACCACTGGCGGCTGGGGCGGTGGTGCCGGCCGACCACGTCACCGTGGAGATCAACACCGTGTTCGAACAATTGACCTCGGTCCTGGCCGAAGTCGAACCCACGAAGCTGAACGAGACGTTGGGCGCGCTGTCGCGCGGGATGTCGGGCCGTGGCAACGCATTCGGGCAGACGCTGGTGAACGTGGACAACCTGCTCGCCACGATCGAACCGGCCCTGCCGACCATGCAGCGGGAGATGTCCACGGCGCCAACGGTGCTCGACTCCTACAACAATGCCGCGAACGACCTGGTGCAGATCACCCGCAACGCGACCAAGATCAGTAAATCCATCGTCGACAAGCAGCAGAACCTCGACGCCACGCTGAAGAGCATGAGTACCTTTGCCGATACCGGCAACGCGTTCGTCGCCGCGAACCACCAGGCGTTGGCCAACGTGATGCGCCTCTTCCTGCCGACGACCGGGCTGTTCGACCAGTACAACCCGGCTCTCACCTGTTCGCTGAAGGGCTTGGCGGACTTCGGATCTCAGCCTCAGGACCCAGCGCCGGGCGGGCTGCCGCTGTCGGCGAGCTTCCTGTGGGGCCATGAGCGCTACCGCTACCCGGGCGATCTGCCGAAGGTGGCGGCCAAGGGCGGTCCACGCTGCGAGGTGCTGCCCGTGGCTTTCGAACAGCATCCGAACTACGTGGTGACCGACACCGGCACCAACCCGTTCAAGTACGGCAACCAGAACATCATCCTCAACAGCGACGGGCTCAAGCAGCTGCTGTACGGACCCATCGACGGCCCGCCGCGCAACACCGCGCAGATCGGACAGCCCGGACGATGAACGCACGCGGAGCGGCAGTGAAGTTCGCGATCTTCGCCGTCGTCATGATGATCGCATCTGGCTTCCTGTTCATGGTCCTCGGCGAGACCCGAACCGGATCCACCAAGGACTACAAGGCGGTGTTCGCCGACGCGTCGAGTCTGCGGGCCGGGAACTCCGTGCGGGTCGCGGGCATCCGCGTCGGCACCGTCACCGGACTCGAGCTCGGCGACGACCGCAAGGTCACGGTGACGTTCAACGCCGACAACTCCATCCCGGTCACGGCCGGTACGCGTGCGGAGGTCCGCTATCTGAACCTCGTCGGTGATCGCTACCTCGACCTCGTCGACGCACCCGGGCCCACCCAGGTGCTGCCGGCCGGGTCCACCATCCCGCTGGAGCGGACGGCGCCCGCCCTGGACCTGGATCTACTGCTGGGTGGGCTCAAACCTGTTGTGCAGGGGCTCAATCCCCAGGACGTCAATGCCCTGACCTCGTCGCTGTTGCAGGTCTTCCAGGGACAGTCCGATGGGATCAATTCGCTGATGTCGCATACGTCCTCGTTCAGTGGCTCGTTGGCGGACAACAACGAAGTGATCAAGCAGCTGATCGACAATCTGAAGCTGCTCATCGGCACCATGGCGCGCGACGGTGACAAGTTCTCGACGTCTGTCGACCGGCTGGAGCGCCTGGTGAGCGGTTTGTCGGCAGACCGTGACCCGATCGGCGCTGCCATAGACTCACTCGACAAGGGCACGGCTTCCATCTCTGATCTGCTCGGCCAGACCCGGAAACCGTTGGCCGGCACCGTGAACCAGTTGCTGCGGCTCGGGAACAACCTGGATCAGGACAAGCAGACTTTGGACACCGCACTGCAACGCGCACCGGAGAACTACCGCAAGGAGGCGCGAACCGGCGCCTACGGCAGCTGGATCCAGTACTACATCTGCGATCTCACCATCCGGGTCAACGACCGCGAAGGCCGGGTGGTCGTCATGCCGTGGATCAGGTCCAACGCGGGGAGGTGCCAGTAGATGCTGAAATATGGCAACCCGCGCCTGATCCGCGTCGGCATCATCGGCGTCGTGACCGTGATCCTGGTGATCCTGGTCGGCCTGTCGCCGGACAAGTTCCGGGACTGGGCGATGTCGGTGCGGTACTCGGCCGTCTTCGCCGAAGCCGGCGGACTGGGGGTCGGCAACAACGTCATGGTGTCGGGCATGAAGGTCGGCACGGTGTCGAAGGTGTCACTGAAAAACGGTGATGCCGTAGTCGATTTCACGGTGGACAGCCGGGTATCCCTGGGTTCGGACACCTCCGCCCACGTCAGGACCGGAACGCTGCTGGGCGCGCGCACGCTCGCCCTGGTGTCAGCGGGGGACAAGCCGCTCAAACCGCGGTCGGTGATCCCGATTTCCCGTACCTCGTCACCGTATTCACTGACGGACGCGGTCAATGAGTTGACGAAGAACACGGCCGGGACCGACACCAACCAGCTGAGCCAGTCGCTTGATCTGCTGTCGCAGACCCTCGACCAGATCGCGCCCCAACTTGGCCCTACCTTCGATGGGGTGTCCAGACTGTCGCGGACGCTCAACGATCGCAACCAGTCGCTGTCGGAGCTGCTGAAGAGCGCGTCGGACGTCACAAACGTCCTGTCGCAGCGTAGCGACCAGCTCAACACCCTTATCCTGAACGCGAATTCGCTGCTCGGCATGCTGGTGGAGCGGCGTGACGCCATCGTGACCTTGCTGGCCAATACCTCCGCGGTGGCCAAGCAGTTGTCGGCCGTGGTGCACGACAATGAAGCCCAATTGGCGCCGGCACTGGATCGCCTCAACTCGGTGGTGGCCGTGCTGGAAAAGAACAAGGACAACATTGCGAAGGCGATCCCGGGCCTGAAGAAGGTCGTGATGACGCAGGGCGAGGCGGTCAACAACGGCGGGTACTACAACGCGTTCGTGGCCAATCTGATTGACGGACACGAGATGCAACCGTTCATCGACGCCGCGCTCGGAGTGCAGCCCCGGACGCTCTTCCCGTGGCCGAACTGCGGTGGTGAGCGCAACGGGTTCAAGCCGCCATACAGCTTCGACCATTGCTACAACCGCGAAGAGACCGAGGGACCGACCGTGGGGCAGGTGCCGCACTGATGACGCGTCGTATGCTGATTCGAATCCTGGCCGTGGCGCTGGTGGGTGCCGCGCTCGCCGCCGGCATCTACGTCGGCTACCGAAACATGTGGGGCCCCAGGACCTTCGGTGCCATTTTCACCCGCGTGACCGGTCTGTACTCGGGTGACGAAGTCAGGGTGTCCGGCGTCAAGGTCGGCACCGTGTCGGATGTCCAGCCGCAAGGCCAGACGGTGAAGCTGACGCTCAACGTGGATCGGGACGTAGCGATCCCGGCCGATGTCAAAGCGGTGATCGTCCAGCAGAACCTGGTGGCTGCTCGCTACGTCCAGCTGACACCGGCATACCGCACGACGGGTCCCACGCTGAGGGAAGGCTCGGTCATCCCCGTCTCGCGCACCGCCGTCCCCGTCGAGTGGGACGAAGTCAAAGAGCAGCTGACGCGGATGGTCACCGAGCTCGGGCCGACCAAGCCCGGCGACACGTCCGTCGCGGGCCGCTTCGTCGACAGCGCGGCAAATGCCATGGCCGGCAACGGTGATCGGCTGCGGGATACCCTCGCGCAATTGTCGGGAGTGAGCCGGGTGCTGGCCGACGGCAACGGGAGCATCGTCGACACCATCAAGAACCTGCAGGTCTTCGTCACGGCATTGCGCAACAGCAATACTCAGATCGTGCAGTTCGAGGACCGGCTGGCGACGCTGTCGAGTGTCCTCGATTCAAGCCGCACGGATCTCGACGCGGCGCTGACGGACCTGTCGGTTGCGGTCGGGGACATCCAGCGCTTCATGTCGAGCGTCAACAACCGCACGGCCGAGTCGGTGACCCGCCTGACCGATGTCACGCAGACCCTGGTCGGGAACAAGAAGGAACTCGAAGAGCTCCTGCACGTGTTCCCGACGGTGATGTCGAACTTCTACAACATCTACGACCCGGTGTCCGGGACGGCCAACGGTATGTTCGCGGTCAACGGGTTCTCCAATCCGGCCCAGTTCGTCTGCGGCGCAATCGCAGGCATCCAGGGCGGTGATCCGGCGGAGGGCGCGAAGAAGTGCGCCGAGTATCTCGGCCCGGCGCTGCGGCTGTTGAATTTCAACTACCTGCCGATTCCGGTCAACCCGTTCCTGGGACCCACGCCACGCCCCGATCAGCTGATCTACAGCGAAGCGAAACTGATGCCCGGCTACACCGGCCCGGAACCACCGCCGCCGGCCACTCTGCCGGGGATGCTGCTGCCAGCCGAAGGGCCTGCCTCATGACGCGCGCGAAGATCTGGCGGCCGCTCGCCGTGGCGCTGTGTGCGATGGCCCCGCTCAGTGGGTGCGCGTGGCAGGGCGTGAACTCGCTGCCGTTGCCCGGCGCTCCGGGCCGCGTGTCGGGTGCGACGGTTTTTCACGTCGAATTCGCCAATGTCGGTACGCTGGAATCGAACTCGCCGGTGATGATCGACGACGTCGTCGTCGGCAGCGTCGGGCCCATGAAGGTGGTTCGTGGCCACGCTCTGGTCGACATCCTGATCAAGCCGGGTGTTGTGGTGCCTGCCAATGTGGTGGCGAAAATCGGGCAGACCAGCTTGCTCGGTTCGACGCACGTCGCACTCGACCCGCTTGCCGGGACGGCGCCGGCCGGCCGGCTGGCCCCCGGTACGACGATCCCGCTGAACCAATCGTCGACCTATCCGTCGACGGAGCGCACGCTGGCCGCGCTGGCGACGGTGGTCGACGGCGGTGGCGTCGGCCAGATCGGCGGCATCATCCACAGTTTCAACACCGCGTTCGACGGCCGTCAGGAATCGATCCGAGACCTGATCGGCCGGTTGGACCGCTTCGTCGGCACCATCGACGATCAACGGGACGACATCGTCGCCACGATCCGGGGTCTCAACGGACTGGCCGGCACCTTCGCCGGCCAGCGCGACGCCATCACCGAGGCGCTCCGGATCATGCCCCAGGCGCTGGAAGTCATGGTCGCGCAGCGGCCGAATATCACTGCGGCACTGACGAAGTTGCGGACCTTCAGTGACACCGCGACGTCCTTGATCAACGACACCCAGGCCGACCTCGTCGAGAACCTGCGCCACATGGAGCCGATCACGCGGTCACTGGCCGATGTCGGAATCGTCATCGACAAGTCGCTTGCGATGGCGACGGTGTTCCCCTACGGACAGGCCGCTATCGACCGCTACATCAAGGGCGATTATCTGAACCTGTCGGCGACCCTCGATCTGACGCTGCCGCGCATCCGGCGAGAACTGTGGATGGGTACCCGTTTCGGTGACCCGACCCAAGGGATTCAGGCCGCGATCGGTGATCCCGGATACGCCGAACAGACAAAGGATCCGCTCGGGATCGGGGTAGCGCCGCCGCCGGCCGTGATCGCGCCGCGGCCGGCGGAAGTCGCTCCGCCGCCGCTGCCAGGACCCGCGCCAACCCCGGATCAAGGGGGTCACTGATGCTGTCCCGTCTCGTCCGAATCCAGTTGGTGATCTTCTCCATCGCGGCCGTCGTCGGCATCTTCGTGATGGGCTTCAGCTACATGCAGCTGCAGACGCTCATGGGAATCGGGCGGTACAACGTCACTCTCGACCTACCCGACACCGGTGGGCTGTACCGCTTCAGCAACGTCACCTACCGCGGTGTGCAGGTGGGCCGGGTCACCGACGTCGAGCTCACGAAAACCGGTGTGCGCGCGAAGATGTCGCTGGACTCCTCGACCGACATCCCGGCAGACCTGTCGGCAGTGGTGCGCAGTGTGTCGGCCGTGGGGGAGCAGTACGTCGATCTGTTGCCGCGCACCGATTCCGGGCCGTATCTGCATGACGGTTCCGTGGTTCGGGGCGGCGCCGATGCGGTCCCGCCACCGATCGGGCCGATGATGGACCGTGCCAGCGAGCTGGTCGCCTCCCTGCCGAAGGACAAGCTGCATCAGCTCCTCGATGAGACGTACAAAGCGTTCAACGGCGCCGACTACGACCTGCAGTCGTTGGCGGATTCATCGGGGAAACTCGTCGGTGGGCTCAATGACCAGCGGGACAAGGTACGCGACCTCATCGAGAACAGTTCTCCGCTGCTGGACTCACAAGTGCAGAGCACGGATTCACTACGGGTCTGGTCGCGGGGCCTGACGGGCGTCACCTCTCAGCTGGTCACCAATGACCCGCAGCTCCGCAGCCTGCTGGACCACGGCCCCGGGGTGGCCGACGATGCGACGAAGCTCTTCGACAAACTGAAAATCACTGTGCCGGTACTGCTCGCCAACCTGACGACCCTGGGGCAGCTCGGTGTGACCTATCGTCCCGGCCTGGAGCAGGCGTTGGTGTTGCTGCCGCCGGTGGTGTCGACGGTGATCTCGTACGGCACGACTCGGAACGCGGGTGGCCTCGGTATCGGCAGTTTCCGGATCGGTGCGGAAGATCCGCCGCCATGTACGTTGGGCTTTCTTCCGCCCTCTTCCTGGCGGCCTGCGTATGACACCACGACGGTGGACCTGCCCGACGACGTCTACTGCAAACTGCCGCAGGATGCGCCGGTAGGTGTTCGCGGTATCCGCAACACTCCGTGCATGACGAAACCGGGCAAGTTCGCGCCGACCGCGGAGATCTGTAACAGCGACAAGGAATACGAGCCACTGGCGTCGCGGATGCCGGTCGTCGGCCCGTACCCGCGCGACCCCAGCTTGGAAAGACAAGGTGTGCCGGCGGATTCGCGTTGGTTCCCAGACCAGGGCCTGTACGCCCCGGTCGGCGAAGGGCCCGCCGCCGGCGTCCCGCCGGCAGGGCCGCCGCCGAACAACCCGGTGCTGCCGCCGCAGAATCCGATCACCACACCGGGTGCTTCGGGCAACGCGGGCAGCGTCCCGCCGATCCCGGGCGGCGACCCCGTCGAGCCCAGGCCGGAGGTCCCTCCGGCAGCCGAGCCCGGTGTCGCTCCGAGCGCGTTCACCGGCGGGCTCGGGTACGCGCAGTACGACCCGCGCACGGGTGAGTACGTGGCTCCTGACGGTCAGTTGTACCGCCAGGCCGATCTGGCCGCCGGTGGCGGGCCGAAGACCTGGCAGGACATGTTGACGTCCTGAAACGCGAGACCGCGGACGGCGCAGATCTGCTCTGCCGCCCGCGGTCAACCAGGTCCGAGTATCAGCCGTGGCCGAGCACGCTCTTGGTCTCCAGGTACTCGTGGAAACCGGCTTCGCCCCATTCGCGGCCGTTGCCGCTGTGTTTGTAGCCGCCGAACGGCGCGTTCATGTCGAAGGCGTGGTTGATCGATATCCAGCCGGCCCGGATCCTGCCGGCCACCGCGCGTGCGGCTTCGATGTCGGCGCCCGACACATAGCCGGCGAGGCCGTATTCGGTGTCGTTGGCGATCTCGACCGCGTCGTCGATATCGTCGTATCCCAGCATGCACAACACCGGGCCGAAGATCTCCTCGCGGGCGATGGTCATGTCGTTGGTGACGTCCGCGAATACCGTTGGCCGGACATAGAATCCGCGGTCCAGTCCGTCCGGACGTCCCTCGCCGCCGGCGACCAGGTTGGCGCCGTCGGCGACACCCTTGGCGATGAGGCCCTGGATGCGCTCGAACTGGGCGCGCGAGGCGACCGGTCCGATGGCCTTCGGGTTGTCGGTGTCCGCCACCCGAACGCCCCCGATGGTCTCTGCGGCGATCGAAACGGCCTCTGCCATCCGGGAGTTCGGCACCAGCATCCGGGACGGCGCGTTACAGCTCTGGCCCGAGTTCGGCATCATCGCCGAGACCCCGGCGGCCACGCTGGTCGCGAAGGCCTCGTCGTCGAGCACGATGTTCGGGCTCTTGCCGCCGAGTTCCTGGCTGACCCGCTTGACGCTCGACGCCGCAGCTTTCGCGACCTCGATACCGGCGCGCGTCGAGCCGGTGAACGACACCATGTCGATGCCGGGATGGCTCGAAATAGCCGCTCCCACACCGGCTCCGTCGCCGAAGACCAAGTTGTACACCCCGGCGGGGACGCCGGCGGCCTCGATGACCTCGGTGAACATCTGTGCCGAGAACGGCGCGACCTCCGACGGCTTGAGGACCACGGTGCAGCCAGTGGCCAACGCCGGGAACACCTTGACGGCAATCTGGTTGAGCGGCCAGTTCCACGGCGTGATCAGTCCACAGACGCCGATCGGCTCACTGGAGACCAGCGTGTTGCCGAGCTGGCGGGAGAACTCGAAATTCTTCAGTACCTCGATGGCCGTCATCAGGTGACCGATGCCCAGCTGCACCTGCGCGCCCGCAGCCAGTGCCGGCGGGGCACCGATCTCCTCGCTCACTGCATCGGCGAGATCGCCTTGGCGCCTGAGATATTCAGCGCTGATCGCCTGCAGCACATCGAGGCGTTCTTCGCGGCTGGTCTGCGACCACGACCCGAACGCGCGCCGCGCGGCCGCGACCGCCTTGTCGACGTCGGCTGACGAGCCCAGGGCGATGCGCCCTGCGACCTCTTCGGTGCTGGGGTTGTCGACATCGAGCGGGCGGAGCTCGGCGGGGTCGACCCACTGACCGTCGATGTAGAACTGCAGATACTCGCGCATTGCATCTCCTTTAGTGTGGTGCCCTAGACGTTTTCACTGTGTGCCCTCTGCGTACCAGGTGCGGAATCGGTCGTACTTGGGCATCTCCTCGGAGTTTGCCTTCGGGTCGATGCACACATGCACCACTGCGACCTTGCCGCTGGCGTAGGCACGCGCGATGGCCGGACCGATCTCGTCGTCCTTCTCAACGTACTCGCCGTGGCAGCCGAAGCCCTCGGCGATCTTGTCCATCCGGACGTCCTTGCTCCAGTGCACGCCGGGCTGCGGCGACGGTTGCTCGAAGGTCCGCTTGTAGACGCCGACCTCCAGGCCCCACTGGTGGTCGACACCCACCACACATACCAGTGGGACGCCCTCTCGCGCAGCGGTTTCCAGTTCTGCGATGTGGAACAGGAACGCCGAGTCACTGGTCAGCAGCATGACCGGGCGCTTACGGCCGTCAGCGATCGAGGCGCCGACGGCGTAGGGCAACCCGGTGCCCAAGTGGCCGAAGTTCTGATTCCAGATCACGTCGCGCGGCTTGGACTGGGAGTAGGTCCACTGGAAGATGACGGTCGCGCCGCCGTCGCGCACCAAGATGCCGTCCTCGAGTTCGTTGAATGCCTTGGTGGCCTCGACGACATAACGCGCCGGATGGATCGGCGCTCGCCCGGACGGCGCATTCTCGGCGAGCCCCGCCAGTTCGGCGGCGTCGGACGCGATCAGGGTGTCGAGGTTGGCCGACGGAGCGCGCGGGGTGTCACGCAGTGCCTCGACGAGCTGCGGCACGACTCCGCGCAGGTCGCCGACCAGCGCCACGTCGAACGAACGATTGACGCCGATGGCGGTTGGGTCCTGTTCGACGTATACCCACTTGCGGTCCGCGTTGGCCGCCGCCCAGTGCTGGGTCCGCCCGTAGTGCATGGGTTCACCGAGTTCGGTGCCCAGCGCGACGCACAGGTCGGATTCCTCGACGGCCTGGTTCGCCGCCGGCGAGAACAGGTACGGGAACGTCCGGTCCTGCAGACCGGGGATGAAGGACGTACCACCGGAGGTCTGGATGACGGGGCAGTTCATCAGCTCGGCCAGCTCTTTGACCTCCTGCTGGGTGCGTGACGTGTGCACACCGTGACCGACCAGCAGGATCGGGCTCTTGGCTTCCCGGATCAGCTGCGCGGCTTCGGCGACCTCACGCGAGCCCGCGCCCTGGTTGACCAGCCGGTAGGTCGCGGGGCTCGGTGCCTCTGCCACATCGAGCTCGTCGAGGATCACGTGCGATGGGAACTCGACGTAGGCCGGGCCCGGGGTGCCCGACATCGCCCGGCGGATGGCCTCGTGGATGATCTCGTCGGTCTGATCCGCGTACTCGATGGAGCTGCTGTACTTCACCGACGGCGCGAAAAGTCCTTCCTGCTGGACGAATTGGATCCGGCCACGGCGCACGCGGCGCTCGGTGATGCGGGCACGCTGCCCGCCGAGGAAGATGACCGGCGAGTTCTCCACCAGGGCACACATCATCGCGCCGGCGATGTTCGCGACGCCCGGTCCGAGCGTTCCGATGCACAGACCCGGCTTCCCGGTCATCCGCGAGGCGGCCTCGGCCATGAAGCCTGCGCTCAGTTCGTGGTGCGGCGCCACGACAGACCAGCCGCGGGCCTCGGCCTCGGTGAACATATGCACGAAGTTCGGGTCCGGGATGCCGAACAACGTGTTGACGCCTTCGGCCTCGAACAGGTCGAGAATGCGCTTGTAGACCGGTACACCCATGTGAAACTCCTTTATCGGTAGCGTTTGGCCAGTTGCCTGCGATGTGCCGCAGGGGAGCCGAACAATGAACGGTTGAGGGCGGCGCGTTTGAGGTAGACGTGGACGCCGCTTTCCCACGTGTATCCGATGCCGCCGTGCAACTGCATGGCCTTGCCCGCGACGTCCACGGCCATGCCGCAGGCGTACGCCTTGGCCATCGACGCGGCGGTGTCATCGCGGTCCTGCACCACGGATTCGACTGCCGCGCCGACAAGTTGGCGGGCCACCTGGACCTGGACCAGCATGTCGGCGCACGCGTGTTTGACGGCCTGGAACGACCCGATCGGCCGGCCGAACTGCTGTCGTACCTTGGCGTAGGACACTGTCGCGGCGAGCATCGCCTCGGCGATGCCGAGGCTGTCGGCGGCCAGCGCCACCGCGGCCCGGTTACGCAGAAGTCCGAGCCGATCGATGGAAGCGTCTGCATAGCAAAGGGTTTCGGTCGAGCCGTCGGCTATCACCGTGGCCAGCCTCCGGGTCTCGTCGAGCACGGGCTGGGGGATGACACGCGAGTCGACGACGGAAACTCCGTCAGCGGTGACGAGCAGGATGCGGTCGGCGCCCTCGGCGTCGGGCACGAAGTCCTGCCCGTCCATCGTCACGGCCAGCCGGATGCTGCCGGTCGCCACTCCCGTCACCAGCTCATCACGAACAGCGCTGGGCGCCAGCATGTTCAGCACGCCGACCGCCAGTACCGCACTGCCCAGATAGCTGGTGGCACTGGCGGCCCGGCCCATCTCCTCACAGACGACGGCCACCTCGGCGAACGTCGCACCGGCGCCACCGAACTCCTCGGGCACCTCCAGCCCGACCCAGCCCGCCTCGACCAGGGACGGCCAGTCGGCCTCCCGGCCCTTGGCCAGCAGGTCGCCGGCCACCGACCGCAGCTCCTCATGGAATTCGCCGAAAGCGGTCACGGCGCACCCACTTCGCGCGGCAGACCGAGGCCGCGTTCGCCGATGATGGTCCGCTGAATCTCGCTGGCTCCGCCGGGAATGGTCCACTCCCACGACCCGATGAAATCGAGCAGCCACGAGCCCGACTCCCAGCCGCTGGACATGGGTTTCGTCAGCTGGGTGTGGACGTCCAGGCCGCCGGCTTCGACACCCAAATCGGTGAGGCGTTGCAGCACTTCGCTGTAGAACAGTTTCACGATCGACGCGTCGGCGGGATTGTTCGAGCCCGATCCTTCCTTATCAGCGTTCTCCACCAACTGGCGGCACAGGTCGCGCAGCCCGGTGAGCTCGATCTCCAACTGGGCGAGCCGGTCGGCGACCACCGGATCATCGGTGGGACAGGTCTGCACCAGTCGGCGAAAGCCTGTGCGAGCCAGTCGCTCCGACAGTTCCAACATGGTCAGGCCACGCTCTGCGCCCAGGGTCTCCTGCGCCACCTGCCAGCCGGCGTTCTCCGCGCCCACCAGGTTCGCCGCCGGAATAGCAACGTCGGTCAGGAAGATCTCGCAGAAGTGCGAGTCGCCCATCGCGTTGCGGATCGGTCGCACCTCGACGCCAGGGCTGGTCATGTCGAGCAGGAAGTACGAAATGCCCTTGCGTTTGGGGGCATCAGGATCGGTACGGGCCAGCAGTAGGCACCAGTCGGCGTGCGTACCCCCGCTGGCCCACAGCTTCTGGCCGTTGACGATGTACGAGTCGCCGGTCCGGCGGGCCGAGGTCCGCAGGCTCGCCAGGTCCGAGCCGGCTTCCGGTTCGGAGAAGCCCTGCACCCAGATTTCGCCGTCGAGGATCGCCGGAAGATGCTGCTGCCGTTGCTCTTCGGTGCCCGCCGCCAACAGGGTGGCCGCGGCGTGATGGATGCCGACGAACGCGAGGACCAGCCGGGGCGCGTCGTGCGCGGCCAGCTCCTGGTAGAGCACGATCTGATCAGCCACGCTCATGCCGCCGCCCCACTCGCGGGGCCAGTGCGGGACGGCAAACCCGGCGGCGTGCAATTCGGCGAACCACGCCTGCTGGAACCGCACGAATTCCGTTTCCGGGACGCCGGTTTGGGTGCGGCGCCAGTCGCGGGGGACATGCTCGTCGCACCAGGCGCGCACGTGTTCGCGGAAGCCGGGGGTCACGACATTCTCCGCGTGAGTTCCGCTTTCGTCGCCGACAACCCCAGCGGCAGGCGGCGCAGCGGCTGGCTGTAGCGCGACAGCCACGAGAGGGTGGTCTCGTCGCAGAAGCCGACCGCCCCGTGCAACTGGTGGCAGACCCGGAAGACGACATCGGCCGCCTCGATGGCCGACATCCGAAGTGCCAACGCATCGTTGACGGCATCCGGTTGGCCGGTGCCGACACTCCACAACGCATGTTTGGCCAAGATGTCCAGCCCGCTGCGTTCCACCTCGGCATCGGTCAGTTGGAACTGCACGCCCTGGAATGACGACAGGGGCGCGCCGAACTGCTTGCGCAGCGTGACGTGCGCGACCGTGAGTTCCAGCGCGCGATCGAGCATGCCCAGCAGGGGCCAGCACGGCAGGACTAGAGCCAGCGCCACATCGGAGGCACCACGATCGTCGATGGCGGACAGTTCGAGCGGGGTCACGAAAGCGGGCCCGGCCGGACCGTGTCCGACCACCTCGCTACGGGCGCCGGCGACGGTGACGGCCGCCCACCGCCCTTCGAGTCCGACTACCGGTGCGGACGGGTTGACGTCGGCGACCACGGTCAGGCCGTCGACCTCGAGATCGGCGGGTCGGGCGAGAATTTCGGCGATGGGATAGGGGACCGCCCAATACCCGGCGCTGCGGCACAGCGCCGCCGCGGCCTCCAGTTCGTTGGCATCGGAGCGGGCATTCAGGTCCCAGACGCCCAGCTCGCGCAACACCCCGTCGACGAGTTCTGCCCGCATGCGCGGCTTCGCTTCTGCCTGCTGCACCAGAGCGTCGCCACCGGCGGCTTCGAACGCCCGAAGCGCCTGTCGGCCATATTCTTTGGCCTGCTCATCGAGATCGAGGATCATCGCGCCGCCAACATGGCTCGGGACAGCAGGATGCGCTGCATCTCGATGCTGCCGGACGACACCGTCGACGCCTGCGAGTAGCGCCAGTGGTCCGCCACCTCGGCTTTGAACCACCGGGCGTATGTGCTGTCGTCGGTCACCTCGGCGGCCAGATCGGTCAGCACCTCGGCGCTGTCCTGATCCAGCCGGGTGACGGCGATGCGGTATGCCGCCGCGTCGCCCGGCCGCACGTGCCCGGCGGCCTGCAGTGCCACCACCCGGTAGGCCATCAGGCGGGCCCGCCGGCAGTGCGTCATCATGCGTACCCACCTGCTGCGCAACTCATCCGGCAGCGTCTGCCACCGGTCGCCCAGTGCCGTCGGTGCCGCGGCCAGCAGCCGCTCGCAACGCGCGTAGCGGGCGATGCCGACCCGTTCGAAGGACATCACGTCCTGCACGATCGACCAGCCCTGATCGACCGTGCCGAGCACGTCGGCAGGAGTGACGCGCAACTCGTCGATGAACACCTCGTTGAGGTGGTGGGGGCCGAGCATGGTGCGGATGGGCCGGACCTGGATCGCCGGATCATCCATCGGGACAAGGAAAATCGTGAGTCCCTGTTGTTTCTTCTCCTGGCGCGAGGTCCGGGCCAGCAGGAAACACCACTGCGCCATGGTGGCGTACGACGTCCAGATCTTCTGCCCGGTGATCCGCCAGCCGTCGCCGTCCGGACGTGCGGTCGTGCGTAGCGACGCGAGGTCCGAGCCCGCCTCCGGTTCGGAGAAGCCTTGGCACCAGATCACCTCGCCGCGGGCGATCAGTGGAAGGTGCTGCTGCCGTTGCTGTTGGGTGCCGTGGCGCATGATGATGGGGCCGACCCAGTTGACGCCCATGTACTGGGCGCCGCGCGGCTCGTGGTGTGCCCACATCTCCTCGCGCACCACGGTCTGTTCCCACACCGATGCGCCGCGACCACCGAATTCTTCCGGCCAGGCCAGGCACAGCAGTTCCTGCTCGGCGAGGACGCGGCAGAACTGCTGCGCCACAGCGAGATCGGCCGGATCGTCGGTGAAGGCGCCCAGGAAGTCCTCCGGCACATGCTCTTTCACCAGGTCCCGCAACTGGCGACGCAACGCCGCGGCGTCCGCGCCCATCTCGAAGTCCATGCTCACAGTTCGCTCAACACCTCATCGGTATCGGCGCCCAACATCGGTGCCGGGCCGGCGACCCGGCCGGGTGTGCGGGAAAACCAGGTAGGCACACCGGGAAAGCGCACCGGGCCGTGTGGGGTGTCGACCGTTTCGAACAGGCCCACGGCATTGAGATGGGGGTCGTCGAACAAGGCGTCGGGGGTGTTCAGCGGCGCGGCCGGGATTTCCAAGGTGCGGAACAGCGCGAGCCATTCGGCAGTGGTGCGTTCCTTCATGGTCTCGGCCACCAGGCCGTACACCGTGTCGATGCTGCGGGCGCGTTGTTCCAGCGTGGCGTATTGGTCGCTGGCCCACGGCGGCTGCACGGCATCGATGAATGCCGTCCAGTGCCGGTCGTTGTAGATCAGTGCGGCGATCTCGCCGTCGCTGGTGCGGTAGGGGCGGCGGTTGGGCGCCACGGTGCGCGGGTAGATGGCGGGGCCCAGGGGCGGGTTGAACATGGCGCCGTTGGCGTGCTCGACGAGCATGAAGGAGGCCATGGTCTCGAACATCGCGACCTCGACCTCCTGCCCCTCCCCGGTACGTTCGCGGTGGAACAGCGCCATGGTGGTGGCGTAGAGCGCGGTGAGCCCGGCGATCTTGTCCGCCATGATGGTGCCGACATAGTCGGCTTGCCCGGTGAGTTGCGCCTGGACGGCGGGCAGCCCGCATTCGGCCTGAATGGTGTCGTCGTAGGCGGGCCGGTCGCGGTCCGGTCCGCGGCGCCCGTACCCGTAGCAGTTCGTGTATACGACTCGCGGATTGAGCGTGACTACGTCGTCATAGCCGAAGCCCAGCCGGGCGATTGCCTTGGCGCGCATCGAATGGATGAAGACATCGGCCGTCTCGCACAGTGCCCGCAGCGCCGACTTGCCGGCGTCGCTGCGCAGGTCCAGCACCACGCTGCGCTTGCCGCGGTTGACGTTGACGAACACCCCGCTCATGCCTGGCGCCGGACCCACTGAGATGAAGCGCGTGTCATCACCTTGCGGCGGTTCGATTTTGATGACGTCGGCACCCATGTCGGCCATGATCTGCGTGCAGTAGGGCCCCATCACCATCGCAGTGAGGTCGATGACGCGCACCCCGTGCAATGGCCCGCTAGCCATGAGCGGCCATCGCGAAGCTGTAGCGGATGTGGTCGCCGTGTCCGTCGGGGACGACGGGGAAGGTCACCGGTTCGTCGGCGTCGCGGATCGCGGCCGATTGCGCGGCCACGTCCTCGATGGACCACGACGGTCGGTACACCCCGGGCGTTTCGGCGACGACGACCCGCGCCACCCGGCCGGCCAGCGCGACGAAGATTTCGCCAGTGACCGAACAGGATTCGTGGGCCAGCCAGCCGACCACGGGGGCCACCAGTTCGGGTGACATCGGGGGATAGGATGACGTGTCGATGCCCTCGGCCATCCGGGTGACGGCCGCGGGGACGACGACGTTGCAGGCGACACCCGCCGAAGCGCCCTCGAGGGCAACAACGTTCGACAGGCCGATCACGCCGGCCTTGGCGGCCGCGTAGTTCGCCACCTGGTGGTTGCCGTAGAGCCCGCCGATCGACGAGGTCAGCACGATGCGGCCGTATCCCGCGTCGCTCATTGCCGGAAACGCCGCGCGCACAACATGAAACGCGCCGCGCAGGTGGACGTCGAGCACTGCGTCGAAATCGTCGGACGTCATCTCTCGCAGCGGCGCCCGCCGGACGTTGCCGGCGTTGTGGACCAATACGTCGACACGTCCGTAGCGTGCCAGCGCAGCGTCGATGATCGCCTGTCCGCCGGCCGGTGTAGCGACCGAGTCGGTGCACGCTACGGCGCGGCCGCCGGCGGCAGTGATCTCTTGCACGACATCGTGGGCCGGGTCCGCGTTGACCCCGTCGCCGGACAGGGTCCCGCCGGAGTCGTTGACTACCACACTGGCGCCACGCGACGCGAGCAGCAGGGCGTACGAGCGCCCCAGCCCTCGGCCGGCGCCGGTGACGATCGCGACGCGGCCATCGAATCTCAAGTCGGACATCTAGTTTCCCAGCGCCAGGCCATCGAGGTCGCCGGCGTCGCGCCACGCCTTCAGCAGGTCGTCGAAGGCGTAGAAGCCCGGCGTGTAGACCTCACCGAGGAAGGATCGGGTGGTATTCCCGAAGCCACTGCCTTCGTTGTTGTAATAGCCGGGCGTGCAGGTGTTGTCGAACGCCGAGTTGTCGAAGGCGAGTTCCCGGATGGTGGCCACCCACGCGTCCTGGCCCGCCTGGGTGGGCTCGACGGTGGCGGCGCCGCGCTTGATGGCCTCGGCGATGATGTAGGCGATGTGCTCGGCCTGCTGCTCGAACATCGCGGTGGTGTTGGCGGATACGCCGCCCTGGATGAAGCCGGTGTGGAACTGGTTGGGGAAGCCGCGGCTCGTCATCCCGTGCAGTGTCTGGTAGCTGTCGCGCCAGTGGTCGAACAGCGAAACGCCGCCGCGGCCCTCGACCGCATCCATCGCGTAGCGGCGGCTGATCTCGGTGGAGATCTCGAACCCACTGGCGAAGATGACGCAATCCACCTCGTACTCAACGCCATTGGCGATGATCCCGGTCCGGGTCAGTCGTTCCACGCCCTGTGACTCCGAGACGTCGACCAGCGTGACGTTGGGCCGGTTGAAGCTGGACAGGTACTCGTCGCTGGATGTCGGGCGCTTGCACATGAATCGGTAGTACGGCTTGAGTGCCTCCGCGGTGTCGGGGTCGTCGACCAGGTCGGCGATGCGACGGCGCAGCCGTTCCATGATCTTGTAGTCCTCCTCCTCCCGCATCGCCATGACCTGTTCGACGCCCAGCGCGGACGGGTCAGGAGTTGCCGCGATGCGGGCTGTCAGATTGCGGCCGAGTTCGGTCCAGAAATCGCAGACCTGGTCTGGCGCATCGAAAACCACGCCTTCGAAGGGCGACCAGCGGTGGAAGTTCCGCTTGCGTTCTGCCTGCCAACCGGGCTGCAACGACTCGGCCCACGCCGGGTCGGTGGGTTCGTTGCCGCGGAAGTCCACCGACGATGGCGTGCGCTGAAAGACGTAGAGGTGCTGGGCATCGCGGCCGAGGTGCGGGACCAGCTGAACCCCCGTCGCGCCGGTGCCCACCAGAGCGACCCGCTTGTCGGCGAGCTTCTCGAGTCCGCCGCTCGCGTCACCGCCGGTGTAGTCGTAATCCCAGCGCGCGGAATGAAAGACGTGTCCCTGAAAGTCCTTGATGCCGGGGATGCCGGGCAGCTTCGGCCGGTTGTACGAGCCCTGTGTCATGACCACGAAACGAGCGCGGATGTCGTCGCCGCGATTGGTGGTCAGTCGCCACCGCTTGATGTCCTCGTCCCAGCGCACGGTGCGCACCTGCGTCGAGAAGAGGGCGCCGTCATAGAGCCCGAAGTGTTTTCCGATGTGCTGGCAGTGCTCGAGGATTTCGGCGCCGTCGGCGAACTTCTTCGACGGCATGAAGTTCAGCTCTTCGAGCAGCGGAATGTAGCAGTAGGCGTCGTTGTCGCACTGGATTCCGGGGAAGCGGTTCCAGTACCACACCCCGCCGAAGTCGCCGCCCGCCTCGATGACGTGCACGTCCTCGACGCCGGCCTTCGTCAAGTAGGCGCCTGCCAGCAGTCCGGCGATCCCGCCGCCCAGGATCACGACTTCGAGGTCAGCATCGATCGGTGCTCGTGGTGTGATGGGGGTGTGGGGATCGACGTCCGCGAAATCCGCGAAATCGTCTTTGACTTCAAGGTATTGGGCAGATCCTTCCGGGCGCACCCGCTTCGCCCGCTCATACGCGTACTTCTCCCGCATCGCGTCGATATCGACGTCGTCGGGCGTCTGGGTGGGTCCACACGTGTCGTTCATCGCAACTCCTGTGGTTCGCCGGTACCCATGTACTTCGACAGTTGGTGGTGCAGGTTCACGGTGCTGCGTTCGCGGTAGGGATTGGGTTTGGTGCCGGGGAATCCGGCCGACTTCATGCCCTGTTGCACCGCGGCCATGTTCGAGAAGTCCTGGGGGAGCACCGACAGCCAGTTCGGGCTGTCTTTCGGGGTGTACTCCCACACTGTCTGCGGCTCTTGCCCTTTCGGGTACAGCTCGAACACCGCGACTTCGAAGATGCATTTGTTCGGGTCGTAACTCGGGTCCGGCCGGGCGGTGTAGCACAGCGCGCTGGTCAGCCCTTGTCCGATCTGGAAGTTCGGGAAGAGCTGCCATGCCGTGCCACTCTGGCCCAGGACATCGGCGGGAATGGTCGGCCAGATGACCCCGCGCGCCTCGTCATCGCGGCGTGCCGAGGACAGCCAGTGCTCGAGCACCTTGTCGGCGGGAGTGTCCTCCGGCAATTCGTCGACCAGGCGCTTGGCGGCGTTCACCAGCGTCTGCGTGGTGGTCGCGTTGGTCTCTTCCATTGTGTAGACCTGCATTTCGGCGGTTGATACCCGGGGGTCGCCGATCCCGAGCCGGATCTTGGACTTCGTTTCGTCCATGCCTTTCGGCGCGTCGTAGCCGATGTTGCTGTGCCGGCCCTGCGCCTTGGCCCAGCCCTTGAACTCGCCGAATCTGTTGAACTCCGGGTGGGTGGTGAACACGTGGTAGGTCTCGTTGAAGGCCTCCATCGCGACTTTCCAGTTGCAGTCGAAGTTCAGCCACTTGCGCCACTTGTAGCGCATGTTGTCGAGGCGGAACGGGTCGAGAATCTTGGCGGCCGGAAAGAGATAGTCCGCCAACGGTTCACAGTCGTTGTCCATGTTGATGAACAGCCAGCCGCCCCAACATTCGACGCGTACCGCCGCCAGGTGTGTGTTCTGCGGGGTCAGTGCACCCTGCCAGTCGTCCTGCTCGCGAATATGGGTACAGGCGCCGTCGAGCCCGTAGGTCCAGCCGTGAAATCCGCACACGAAGCTCTTGTGGCTGCGTCCGCAGGCGTTCTTCGCGCTGTCCGGGGTGTCGATCAGCCGGCGCCCGCGATGCATGCACACGTTGTGGTGGGCGGCGAACTCGTCCGGTCCGGTGCGCACCACGATGATCGAGTCATCGAGGATGTCGTAGGTCAGGTAGCTGCCGATCTCCGGCAGTTCCTCGACTCGCCCGACCTGCTGCCACACCTTGCGCCACAACCGATCCCGCTCGGCACGGGCGTATTCGGGACTGACATAGGCGTCGACGCCGATCGTCATCGGCTGTGACAGTTCCTCCATCACATCTCCTTGATCGTCGTGCGGAAGGACTCGTCTTTCAGGAACAGCGAGGTGTGGTCCGCGCCGAGGTGGCTCCACTTGAGGTTGAGGCCGCCGTCGACCAGCAGCGTCTGCCCCGTCATGTAGCTCGACAGGTCCGACAGCAGGAAAAGGATTGCGCCGGCCTGCTCGATGGGGTGTCCGCGGCGGCCCATGGCGATGGCCTGACGGTCGCGGTCCGGGTCGTCGTCGACGTATGTCGCCGAGGCGGCCGTCTGGGTGACTCCGGGCGCGACAGCGTTGACGCGGATGTCGTCGGCGGCGAGCTCGACGGCCATGGTTCGGGTCATCGCGACGATGGCCGCCTTGGCCGTGCCGTACGCGATGTGGAACGGCGCGGTGTTCATGCCGCTCACCGAGGAGATCGAGACGATCGAGCCGGACCGCCGTGCCGTCCGCAACTCGCCTGCCACTGCCTGACTCATGAAGAACGCCGTCTCCAGGTTCCGGGTGAACAGTGACCGCCAATCTGCGCGGGTGACCCGGGTCGACGGCATCCAGGTGTGCGGGTCGGCGCCGCCGGCAACGTTGACCAGCCCGTGTAGCGCGCCATCGGTGCGGCGCACCTGGTCGATGACCGCGGCGATGCCGTCGTCGGTCGACGCGTCGGCGGCGAGGGGGATGACGGGAAGGCCGGCCGCTGTCAACGGTGCGACGTGCTCGTCGAGGTTCGCCTGCGCGCGGCTGACGGCGACGACTGTGGCTCCCGCTTCCGCGGCCATGCGCGTCACGGCGGTGCCGATACCACCGCCGCCGGCACCGGAGACGACAACGACGCGGCCGTCCAACCTCAGGAGTTCCGTGGCCGACATGCTAATTGTCCGGACAACATAGCGTGTTCTGCATATTGGAGAACACTATTCCGCAGGGAGAATCGGCTCGTCAAGAGGTTTGGCGGGAACGAATCGCCCTATTGTCTGGACTACTGTTGCTTGATACCGTCGCCCGTCATGAGCCGGTACATCGCGACCGAACCGAGCGTTGCGCAGGGCTGGTGCCTTGAGCGGGTGACCGCGCCGAGTCGGCTGTTCGGCGCAAACGGATTGCGCACCGGTCCCGATGGACGCATCTATGTGGCACAGGTGACCGGCAGCCAGATCAGCGCACTCGATCCGGTCACCGGAGAGCTGGAGGCGGTGGCCGCCAAGGGCGGCGACATCATCGCGCCCGACGACGTCGCGTTCGACGGGGCCGGGAATCTGTACGCCACCGAGGTGATGGACGGCCGGGTGAGCGTCCTCGACACCGCCGGCCAGGCCCGTGTCCTTCGGGACGACCTCCCCAGTGCCAACGGCATCACGGTGTACCAGGATCGGTTGTTCGTCAACGAATGCCGCGACGGTGGACGGCTGCTGGAACTCGACCGAAACGGGGCAGTGTCGCGGATCTTGTTGGCGGACTTGCCGTCACCGAACGCGATGGAGGTCGGCCCTGACGGGATGCTGTATTTCCCGCTGCTGACTGCCAATGAGATTTGGCGGGTCGATCCGAATGGTGGTGAGCCGCAGCGGGTCGCGGCGGACCTCGGCGTGCCCGACGCCGTCAAGTTCGACGCCGACGGTTTCCTCGTCTCGACTCAGGTGGCGACCGGACAGGTGCTCCGTATCGACCCTCTCAGCGGCGAACAGCAGGTACTGGCGCAGCTGACGCCGGGGCTCGACAACCTCACCTTCGTCGGAAATCGGCTGTTCGCTTCGAATTTCACCGGCGAGATCACCGAGATCCTCGCTGACGGCCAGACCCGCGCCCTGCTGCCCGGCGGACTGAACTGGCCACTGGACCTGGCCGTCGGGCCAGATGGGAACCTGTACGTCGCCGACGGCACCTACTTCTATGTCGTCGGCGCCGACGGCGCGCTGATCACCGTCGGGATGTTGTTCTCGCCGGGCTACCCCGGGTTTCTGCGGGGCCTGGCGCCGTGCGGCCCAGGGGAGTTCGTGGTGACCACCTCAGGCGGTCAGGTCAGCCGCTATGTGCCCGCCCGTGCCGAAACAGAGGTGCTGGCAGACGGATTCGATCAGCTGTATGGCGTGGCGGTCGACGGTGACGCTGTGGTCGTCGCGGAGTTCGGCACCGGTCGGGTGCTGGCGGTGCGAGCCAGTGGGGTCGAGGTACTGGCCGTAGGACTGCTGGACCCCGTGGGCGTGGCGATCGCGCCCGACGGCAACGTGCTGGTCGCGGAGTCGGCCGCCGGCCGGGTGGTGAAACTGACGGGCTCGACCGTAGAAGTCGTGGTAGGCGGCCTGGGGTGTCCGCAGGGCATCGTCGTTGCCGAGGGACGGCTCTACGTCGTCGACGCCGGCACCAAGGAAATCGTCATGCTCGATCTGAACAGCAAGGCCCGCAACACCATTGCCTCGGGTTTGCCGCTCGGCGCACCGCCCGGCGTCGAACCGAAACCACTCAAGGGACTGCCGCCGTTCTCCGGGCCTCAGGGCCCGTTCGCCGGCGTCGCCGTCGCACCCGACGGCACCGTCTACGTGTCAGCGGACGGCGACGGCAGCGTGTTGGCCCTGCGTCAGGACCGCCCATGACCGTGCCCACCGCCGAACACCGCTATCTGCAGGTGGCGCGCACCCTGCGGAAGGAAATCGTCGACGGGGTGTATCCCGTCGGTGCCCAATTGCCCACCGAACACGAACTGTGCGAACGATTCGCGGTGTCGCGCTACACCGTTCGAGAGGCGCTGCGCCGACTTCGGGACGACAACCTGGTCGAGTCGAAGCCCCGGGCGGGCACGCTGGTGGTGCCCAGGTCCGCGGCGAACACCTATGCGCAGGACGTGATGTCGATCGACGACCTGCTGGCCTTCGCCGAAGGCGCACAGTTCGAGATCGGGTCCACCGCCATGGTCACCATCGACGCGGACCTCGAGGCCCGGTCCGGGCTGGCCCTCGGTTCGCAGTGGCTGGCGGTCGAGGGCTTCCGCAGCGGCAACGGTGCGCCCATCTGCCGCACCGAGTACTACATCAACCGGGAGTTCGCGGCGGTCGGCCGGTTACTGCACCGGCACTCGGGCCCGATCTTCCCGTTGATCGAGGACCTGTTCGGCGTGAGCATTGCCGAAGTGCACCAAGAGATTTCGGCTGTGGTCGTCACCCACGGTCTGGCCGCGGAACTCAAGGTGGAGGCTGGGACCGCGGCCCTGCAGATGCGGCGCACCTACCGGACGTCGGACGGTGACATTGCGCAGGTCACCGTCAACACCCATCCGGCGGCGCGGTACCGGCATTCGATGACGATGCGGCGGGTCAAGAGCTGAGACGGTGATGCGCACAATCGTCGATGGTCTCCGCGAACTGGCGGATGACAACCGCACCGTCCTCGTCGATGGCGCGCACCGCGTCGGTGGCGCCACGCTGTACGACGAGGCCAGCGGGCTGGCAGCGCACCTTTCGGCACGGCTCCCGCGCGGCAGCGTGGTGTCGTTCATGCTGCCGAACTGGTCTGAGGCTGCGGTCGTCTACCTTGGGGCGGCGCTCGCCGGCATGGTGGTGAACCCCATCCTGCCGTCGTTGCGTGACCATGAACTGTCGTTCATCCTCGCTGATGCCGACTGCCGGATGATCTTCATCCCCAGGGAGTTTCGCGGCCACGACTACGCCGCGATGCTCGCTCGCGTGACGGCCACGATGGACGTGCCGCCGGAGATCGTGGTGGTGCGAGACGGCGCACTACCGACGGCCATGGCGCCATCGGATTTCCCGGCCGTAGCCCCCGACGAACCCGTACTGCTGCTCTACACCTCGGGCACCAGTGGACGGGCGAAAGGTGTTCTGCACAGCCACAACTCGATCGGCGCACTGATCGGCCAGCTCCGCGACCACTGGCTGATCGAGCCGGGCGACACATTTCTGGTCGCCTCGCCGATCGCCCACATCGGTGGCTCCATCTACGCGTTCGAGTGCCCGGTCCTGCTCGGCACCACCGCGGTGCTGATGGAGCGCTGGAACGCCGATGAGGCGGTCGCGCTCATGGTCGCGCAGCGGTGTACCCACATGGCCGGCGCGACACCGTTTCTGGAGCAGATCCTGGACGCCGCCGAGCGCGCCGGGACCCGGCTACCTGATCTCAAGGTCTTCATCTGCGGCGGCGCGTCCGTACCGCCAGCCCTGATCCGCAGGGCCACTACGTATTTCGAGCGGGCCAAGGTCAGCCGGGTCTACGGTTCTACCGAAGTTCCGGTCACCACCGTCGGCGCGTTGGACGATCCCGATGCCGCGGCGGACACCGACGGCCGGGCCGGGATCGCCGACATCAGGCTCGTCGCCGGTGAAATCCGGGTGCGGGGACCTCAGATGCTCGTCGGCTATCGGCACGTGGACGACGAATTCCGTGATGCAGAGGGGTATTTCCGCACCGGGGACCTCGGCCGGTGGCAGGGCGATTGCCTGGTGGTCACCGGGCGAGCCAAAGACATCATCGTTCGCAATGGGGAGAACATCGCCCCCAAAGAAGTCGAGGACATCTTGATCGGCCACCCCGCAATAGCGGAGATCGCCATCGTCGGGTTGCCCGACGAGCGGACGGGGGAACGGGCCTGCGCGGTCATCGTGCCCGCCGCCGGGGCGCGGCCGGGGATCGCCGACCTGCGCAGCTTCCTCACAGCGCAGGGGATCGCCCGGTTCAAGATTCCCGAGCAGGTCGAGACATGGGACACGCTGCCGAAGAACGACGCGGGCAAGGTCCTCAAGCACCAGATCAGAGCGAGGCTGACATGCAGGTAGCGATTGTCACGGGCGCCAGCAGCGGGATCGGATTCGGCTGCGCGACAACGCTGGCCGCGGCCGGCATGGCCGTGCTCGGCACCGGTCGGGACGAGGGCCGGCTGGCGGACCTGCAGCGGATCGACCCCGAGCGCATCGCCACCCTCGCCGTGAACCTCACCGACGACGACGCACCGTCCCGCATCGTCGAGGCCGCACTCAGCCGATGGGGCCGCGTCGACTTCCTGGTGAACAACGCCGGTGTCGGCAGCCCGAAACCGCTGCACGAAACCGACGACGAGGCACTGGACTACGCACTGGGCCTGATGCTGCGCGCACCGTTCCGGCTGGCTCGCGAGGTCATCCCACATCTGGCGCCGGGGTCGGCGATCATCAACGTGACGTCGACGTTCGCCGTCGTCGGAGGGTTGCGCGGCGGCGCGTATTCGGCGGCCAAAGGCGGGCTGACGGCATTGACCACGCACATCGCGTGCCAGTACGGCGCGCAGGGAATCCGTTGCAACGCCGTGGCGCCGGGGGTGACGGTGACACCGATGGTCGCGCACCGGCTGGAGGACGAGCGGTTCCGCAAGATCAACGTCGAGATGACGCCGCACCAGCGGCTCGGCCGGGTCGACGATATCGCCGGCACCGTGGCGTTCTTGTGTTCGGAGGCGGGCAGTTTCATCAACGGCCAGACCATCGTCGTCGACGGCGGCTGGAGCTCGACCAAATACCTGTCGGACCATGCACTCGACTCCGAGTGGGTCCCGCGGTGAACATGTTCGCGGTGCTGGACTCCGCTGCCGCCCGCTTCGGCGACCGGGGCGCGGTGTATCGCGGGCAGACTTTGTTGCACACCTGGAAGGGGTTGCGGGAGCGCGCATTACGCCTGGCCGCCGGCCTCGGCCCTCCGGGGGCGCGGATTGCGATCGCCAGCGAGAACCGCCCCGAGATCATCGAGCTGTTGTTCGCGATCTGGGCCGCGCAATGCGTGGCCGTCCCCATCAACTACAAACTGCACCCGCGTGAGATGGCGCAGATCCTTGACGACAGCGGCGCGTCCCTGATCTTCGCGTCGCCGACCATCGCGGCCGGGCTCGGACGGCCGGCCGAAGTCATTGGTACCGAACAGTATTCGCAGCGGCTAGCCAATCCGGCTGTGGCGCTACCGGACACCGATCCGGCGGCGCTGGCCTGGCTGTTCTACACCAGCGGCACCACCGGCCGCTCCAAAGGCGCGATGCTGTCCCATCGCAACCTGATGGCGATGACGCTCGCCCACTTGGCTGATCTGGACGACCCCGACGAGAACTGCAGCCTGCTGCACGGGGCACCGATGTCACATGGTTCGGGGCTCTACATTCCGCCGTACGTGTTGCGGGGCGCGCGCCAGGTCGTACCCGAGTCCGGCGCGTTCGACCCCGGCGAGTTCCTCGACCTCTGCGACCACCACCCCGGCAGCAGTGCGTTCCTGGCCCCGACCATGGTGGCCCGTCTGGTCGACACCGGCCGGACCCGGCCGCGCAATCTGCGCGCCCTCATCTACGGGGGCGGGCCGATGTACCTCGATGGCCTCAAGAAGGCGATGGCCGCGTTCGGCCCCGTGTTCGCGCAGTTGTACGGCCAGGGGGAGGCGCCGATGACCATCACCGGGCTGCGCCGCGCCGACCACGAATCCGGTGACGATGCAGTCCTCGGGTCGGTCGGCTACGCGCGGTCCGGTGTCGAGGTGGCCGTGCTGCGGCAGGACGGCACCCGCGCCGCCATCGACGAGATCGGCGAAATCGTCTGCCGCGGTGACGTTGTCATGACCGGCTACTGGAACAACCCCGGCGCGACCGCCGACACGTTGCGAGGCGGTTGGCTGTACACGGGGGACATGGGGTCCTTCGACGATCGTGGATACCTGACGCTGCGCGACCGGTCGAAGGACGTCGTGATCAGTGGCGGCAGCAACATCTATCCGCGCGAGGTCGAAGAAGTGCTGCTGGAGCACCCCGGCGTCGCGGAAGCCGCCGTGGTCGGTGCGCCGGATCCGGAGTGGGGCGAGATCGTCGTCGCGTTCATCGTCGGCACCGCGCGGGCCGACCAGCTCGATGCCCATCTGCTGGACCGCATCGCGCGTTTCAAGCGGCCGAAGCGGTACGTGTACCTCGACGAGATGCCCAAGAACAGCTACGGCAAGGTCCTCAAACGCGAACTACGGGCGCGGCTGGTGGAATCGGCTCAGTAACTCGACCACTTCTTCTCGTACGGCACCCAGGTCCGCGTCTCCGGCGGCTGCATCCAGTTGCACACCACCAGGTGGTTGTCCGGCGTCGCCGAGAATTCGAACGGTTGCACGCCGTCGTCGTCGACGCCGCACGGAGAGCCGGCTGGATGTACCCCCTGGGGGGGCTGGCCCATGCGGGTCCACACGTTGCCGTCGCACAGGATGGTGCCGATGACGGTGCCGACATCGGTGTCGTCCCATGCCAGCTTGTTGCGGTCGTTGCAGGAGTTGCCCCACCGGGGCACGCCGCCCGCTGCGGCCGTGGTCTGATCACAGCCCATCGGGAGCATGTAGCCCGTGATGATGCAGCCGGTGGGGGCTGGTGGCGGCGCAGCAGCGGCCGAGGCAGCGAAGCCGAGCGCGGCGGCACCGGCTGTCGTCGCGGCAAGCAGCAGACGAATCACGAAGCCTCCCTTCAGGCCGAGCGTCCTGCGTCAAGACTCTGCACCGGTTTGGTGCGGTTGTCGACGGCCGTCCAGTGCTCGTCGGATACCCAGTGCCGGGCGAACGCGTCCACGGCGTCCGCCGGTGGCAGCCCACGAACGACGCGTTTGATGTCGCGCACCGGCGCGGCGGTCAGGGCCTGCGCCACCTGGCGCCAGCCGTCTTCGAAGCCCGACCGCTCGAACACTTTGTCCACCAAGCCGATTCGCTCGGCGTCACCCGCGGTGAGGATCTCCCCGGTGCCCGCTAGCAGTAGCGCCCTGCCGGTGCCCACCAGGGCGGCCAGGCGCTCGGCACCGCCCCACGCCGGCATGATCTGCAGGGTCACCTGGTTGAAGCCGATCTTGATGTCGTCGGCGGCCAGCCGGATGTCGGCGGCGGTGGCGAACTCCGCGCCGCCGCCGAGTGCGTGGCCGTTGAGGGCCGCGATGACCGGTCCGGGGAAGTTCACCAGCCGGTCGCAGATCTCACGCATCCGCCACGCCATCTCGGCAGCGCCATCGTGAGTGGTGATGGCGGCCAGTTCTTTGAGGTCGCCGCCCGAGACGAAGGCGCGATCGCCCGCGCCCTTGACCACCAGCACCCGCGCGTCGGCCACCGTGTCCAGCGCCGCGTTCAGCTGGTCCATCGTGTCCAGCGAGATGGCATTGCGCGCATGCGGCCGGTCAATGGTCAGCACGGCCAATCCGCCGTCGAACTCGACGTCCACGGACCTGTCGCTTCGCTCGCCCTGCATGCGCTACCTAACTGATAGTGGCATTCTCCATTTGGGAGAATAGCATCACCGCATCGCCAGCGGAGGGGAGATGTCGGACTCAGGCGTCGCGCACCGCGATGCCACGCACCATGGTGTCGCGCGCGGTGATCAGCGCCGCGCGCTTGCCCTCGGCGGCGACGATGTTCTGGGGCATCCACAGGACGTCCATGACGCAACGGGCCAGCATTTCGCGGTTCGGGCTGTCGATCCGGATGTCCCCGGATCGCAGACCTGCCGACACGAGGGTCTTCAACTGGCGCATGCGGGTGGTGAATGCCAGGCCGATGGCCGGCGTGTCAGGTGGTGACTGGCGCATCCAGGCCAGCTGAATCTTCCACTCGTCCGGGAACCGGTCCAGCGCGTTGATATTGACCCAACTGAGTGCGTCCAACTTCTGCACCGGTGTCGCTTCGGTATTGAGGACGCGGTCGAACCCGTCGCCCACCTTCGTTCCGAAAGACGCCATGATCGAGGCCAGGAGTTCTTCCTTCGACCCGATGAGGCGGTATACGGTCCCGATTCCCATGCCGGCGGCCGACGCGATGTCCCGGATCGTGGTGACTTCGTAACCGCGACGGCCGAATTCGGCGCGTGCCACCGCGCGCACATGGATGGCCCGGTCACTGCCCTCGGAAACCACTTCGTCCGACCAGGTCTCGATTGCCGCGTCGGCGACGGCCAGGGCGGGGGAGCGGTCGAGCTCGGTGTCGGTGGGCAGCCGGCCGGCCAGTCCACCGAGCATGATCCGGCACATGACGGTGGCGACCTGGTCGGGCGACGCGTTGTTCCGGATCACGTCGAGGCCGACGTGCATCATCGACTGGCAGATGCGGTCGGCGAGTGTGGGCAGATCGGCGATCTCCGGTCGGAGGTAACCGGCCCACTTGCCCGCGCGCAGGGTGTTCAGCATGGCTTGCTGGACGGCGGTGTGCGGCTCGCTGAGCAGTTTGACGAGTTCCCGGTTGTCGCTGGGGGATTCGTAGAACGACATCTGCAGCGCGGCACCGTGCTGGACGGCGCACCGTGCGATGGCGGAGCCGAGCGCGACGATCTTGTCCGGGAACGGTGCGGCGTCGGGCCCGTCGAGCCGCTCCTGTGCGGTGGCGCCGATCCGATCGAGATCGGAGTGGAAGCGCCGGATCAGCTCGACCAGGATCGCTTCCTTGGACTCGAAATGGTGGTACAGGCTGCCGGGCAGAATGCCTGCGGCAGTGGAGATTTCCTGCAGCGAGGTACGCAGACCGGTGGACGCGATCAGCGACGCGGCGGTCTGGAGGATTTCGGTCCGACGGGTGCCGTCGTCATATGCGTGGGTCAGCAGAACCCTCCCTCCAGATGCGCGCGATCGGTTGCCGCGCTCCACACAATCTAGCGTGGAACAGAAGTTTGGGGTTCAGCTCTCGTCAGGGTCGAACCATCGGCTAGAAGACCTTGACGCCCAGCCGATCGCAGACCCCGAAAACCTCCTCGAAGATCGACCCGGGTACGGCGAACGGTTCGGTGGCGCTGACCTTGTCGAGATTGGCCAACCCGCGCCCGGCTCCGGTGACGATCACCGACTGTCCTGCGAAGTCAATCACGTTCTGCTCCTGATGAATTCGCCACGCAGTGGCGGGACTGTCGCGAGAGATCAACGTTTTCCGGCGACGTCATTGACTGTGGTCAAAACTGGACTCTATGGTGGAACAGATATTTGGTCAAGGCATTGGCGAGGCATGACAGATTCGGTGGACAGCGGCGCTGCGGACGACGGCGTACGGCGATTCGGCCTGCTCGCATCCGCGATGGCGGGGCGCCCCGTCGACGTGGCGGAGGCGGCCCTGGGGGAGCCTGCGTGGACCGACGGCGCCACGATGTTCGTCGATCCGGCCGCCGGCGCGGTCGATCAACGTCGCGCGGTGGCGGTGCAGTCGTCATTGCTGGCGGCGGGCAGTCTGGAACCCGACATCGTGCGCCGCATCGGGCGGCGCGCGGACGTCGCGCGCCGGTACCTGGCGGTCGAGGGCCACCGCGCGCTGGCGCAGCTCGAGGAGCTGTTGCCACCCGGTGCGCGGATGCTCATCGACACCGGGCTCGCTGCCCGCAGTGACTCGCCGGACGCGTCCCTGGCGCTGGCGCTCAGCCGCGAACCGATCGCGGATCCGCCGCTGATCTTCGGTGCGATACGGTCGCGAAAGGTCTTGGCGACAAACAAATCCAGCAGGTCTGGTCACCATGTTCCACGCAGTCAGCGGCAGCAGGAACTCGTCGAGCTGCCCGGCGATGCCGACGATGATGCTGACGACGTACGTGACATCTTCAGCAGCCCGGTCGGCGGTGGCGGCGGGCTGGGCAAGCTGCTCGCGAAGCTGATGTCGGTGGCACGCAAGCTCGGGGACGGCGGCATGCCCGGTGCCGATACGGCGACCCACCGCGGCGGTTCCGGACCGGTCGGTGGCGGCCATGCCGTGGTCTCGATGGCCACCGCTGTCGAAGACGGGAGTACCGGAGACGCGCTCGGATTCAAGTATCCGGAGTGGGACATCCACCGCCGCGAGTATCGGCAAGCCTGGTGCACGGTCCAGGAGGTGGAACCCGAGCCCGATCCGTCCGGGGTGCCTCCGGTGCCGGACGCTCACGGCCTGCGCCGGCCGCTGGCGCGGCTCGGGGTCGGACTCGACCGATGTCGACGGCAGGCGCAGGGCGACGATATCGACATCGATGCGGCGGTCGAGGCTCAGGCGGAATTCCTCGCAGGATCCGCGCCCGACGAAGCGGTGTATATCGACAGCCTCCGGCGCCGCCGCGACCTGTCGGTTCTGCTGCTGCTCGACACGTCGGGCTCGGTCGGGCAGCCCAGCGCCGCGGGCCAGACGGTGCATGACCATCAACGGGCGGCGGCCGCCGCGCTGATGGTCGCCCTGCACGATCTCGGCGACCGTGTTGCGTTGTATGCCTTTCAATCGCAAGGGCGTTCGTCGGTTCGGATGATGCCGGTCAAGCGCTTCGGCGACGACGTGAGCGCGGTGGTGCTGCGCCGCCTCCAGGGTCTGCGCCCCGGCGCCCATTCGCGCCTCGGCGCGGCGATCCGGCACGGATCCGCGGTCCTGCAACGACATGGGGGCACCGCGCGACGACTGCTGGTCGTGCTCACCGACGGACTCGCCTACGACCATGGCTACGAGCGGGCGTACGGGGCGGCTGACGCGCGCCGCGCACTTGTCGAAGCACGCCGCCAGGGGATCGGCTGTCTGTGCCTGACCGTCGGCGCCGGCACCGACACAGAGGAACTGCGTGCGGTCTTCGGCAGCGCCGCCCATGCGACGTTGCCGCGGCTGGAGCAACTCAGTGCCACGATCGGCCCGCTGTTCCGATCGGCACTGCAATCGGCCGACACGCGTCGGCGCATCGCCAAATCCACCACCAGAGGAGTGGCTACATGACGGCAGGAGCTCGGCCCTACTACGTGGCAGTCGGCAACGAGGAGCGGGTGTTCAAAGCATCATTCCGGCAAGGGCTTTCGATAGTGCTGAAAGGCCCGACCGGATGCGGGAAGACCCGTTTCGTCGAGGCGATGGCCTACGACCTGGGCCGCCCGCTGATCACGGTGTCCTGCCATGACGACCTGACCACGGCCGACCTCGTCGGACGATTCCTCTTGCGAGGCGGCGAGACCGAGTGGGTCGACGGCCCGCTGACCCGGGCGGTGCGGGAGGGCGCCATCTGTTACCTCGACGAGGTGGTCGAGGCGCGGCAGGACACCACCGTGGTGCTGCACCCGCTGGCCGATCACCGTCGGCAACTGCCCATCGAGCGACTCGGCCTGACGCTCGATGCCGCACCGGGTTTCGGTTTGGTGGTGTCCTACAACCCGGGCTATCAGAGTGTGCTGAAAGACCTGAAGGATTCCACCCGGCAGCGGATGGTCGCCATCGAATTCGGTTTCCCCGCAGGTGAAGTCGAGGAGAAGATCGTCGCGCACGAGGCCGGGGTGGGCAGTGACGTCGCGGCGCGACTGGTCTCGTTCGCGCACGCGATCCGCCGGCTGGAGACGGCCGGGCTGCGTGAAGTGGCCTCGACCCGGGTGCTCATCGCGGCGGGGCGGTTGATCGCCGAGGGGCTGAGTGTGCCGGAGGCCGCGCGCGCGGCCATCGCCGGTCCGCTCACCGACGACCCGATCGTGGGTCGGGGTCTCGACGAGATGATCGACGTCTACCTGCGGGATTGACCCACCCGCCGCAACGGTGATTGACGCTGAGCAAGTGCTCAGCTAGTTTCAGAACAAATATTAGGTTTCATATCTCCTGGCCGGTTCCAACGGAGGTTTCATGTCTTACGAGAGCACTGCGCAGCCCATCAAATTGGGCTACCTGATGGACTTCCGGCTGCCCGACGCATATCCGAAGGAAATGAAGGACGACCTCTCCCAGTCCTTCGAGCTGGTGTTCACCACGGCGCTGGCCGAAGGAATCATCGACCGCCCGGTCGAGATCATCTACAAGGAAGTCGAAGGCCTGCCCAAGGGGACCGTCAAGGCCGTCATCGACGCGTTCGGTGAACTCGTCGACGAAGGGTGTCTTGCGGTGTTCGGGCCGCACATCACCGACAACGCGGTACCCACCCGCGAGGCCATCGAGGAGCGCTTCCGGATCCCGGCGATCAGCGTCAGCGGCAGCGATGACTGGCTGGGCGAGTGGACATTCTCGTTTCCCCAGGGCTCGCTGACCGACGAACCGATCTTCTGGGCGGATCAGTTGGCCAAGGCCGGACACCGGGAAGTGGGCGTGCTCGTCGAGCACTCGCTGGTCGGCGACACCTACCTGAAACACTTCCGGGATGCCTGTCAGCGCAAAGGCATTCGCATCGTCGCCGAGGCCAAGATCGCCCAGACTGCGCAGAACATCAACGAGGTCGTGCAGACCATGTACGACGCGAAGCCGGATGCGCTGGTGCACTGCGGCTTCGGCTTCGGGATCGTCTTTCTCAACGCGGCACTGCAGGCCCTCGACTGGGACCCGCCGCGGTTCACCAGCACCGCGTTCCAGAACGCCTGGATCAACCCGGTGATGTGGCAGGCGTTCATGGGGTGGACCGGTGTCGACCAGTACGACGAGGCCAACACCGTCGGGCAGCGCTTCCTCGACGACTACGAAAAGACCTACGGCCGCCGACCCGAGTACTGCGTTCCCGTGGTGAACCGGGATGTCGCCACTGCCTTGCTGCGTGCATTCACCGATGCGCACCCGCTGAGCCCCCGTGGCGTCAAAGAGGCGCTGGAGCGCGTGAAGATGATGCCCGCCGCCGCCGGCGCACCCGGCACCCGCGTCTCCTTCGGCAAATGGACCCGCCGCGCCTGGATGGGCGCCGGCTATCTCGTCGCACGGCAACTCGATGCCGACGGCACCAATTCGCATCTTGTCGACCGCTTCGGCGAGGAGTGACGCATGACCGCTCTGGAAACCAAACCCGCTCAGCCGCAGAGCCGTTCACCATGGCCCTGGGTGTGGTCGGCAATCATCGTCGCGCTCGTCGCGGTGATCGCCCACTACGCCCGCAGGGGAGCGGTATCGCCGCGCATCAGCAACCCGAACGTGCAGGGCGCGCCCCGGCCCGTCGACTTCCTGTTCGGATTCGACCACTGGATCACGCTCTGGGAGGCCTTCACCATCTTTTCGGTGCCTGCCCTGATCGCCGTCTGCGTGTGGGGGTGGCGGCGCAACCCGGGCAGCCCGATCGTGCTGATGGCCTTCATCACCACAGCCATCGTGTGGCAGGACCCGTACATGAACTGGTCACCGTACGCCGTCTACAACCCAGCGTTGTGGCACTGGCCCGAGGATTGGCCCTGGGTGTCACTGTCACCGACGGTCGAGCCGTTCATCGTCCTCGGCTACGTCATGTTCCAGTTCGGCCCGTACTTCCCGGCGGTCTGGATTCTGCGAAAGATTCAGGCCCGCAAGCCTGTCGACTCGTTCGTGTGGCGCCACCCGTTGGTGACGCTGGCCGGGTTCATCTTCGTGATCGGGTTCCTGTTCGACATGGTGCTCGAACTCACCCTGGTGCGCACCGGGCTGTACATCTATTCGCAGGTGATCCCGTTCGGGTCCATCTTCACCGGCACGACGTTCCAGTTCCCGCTGCTGTGGGAGTCGACGATGGTCACCTTCGTCATGGTGCCCGCCGGCATCCTGGTCTACCGCGACGACACCGGCCGTACCGTCGCCGAGAAGCTGGCGCAGCGGGCGCGATTGTTCGCGGGCCGCCCGGTACTTGGCATGTTCACGGTGATGTTCGTCGTCGTGAACGTCGCCTACTTCTGCTACGGCGCCGGGTTCACCGCCATCCGCATGTCGGGATTCGCCACCTCAGTGGCCTGTCCCTGGCCGTACCCGGAGGCCAAAATCTATGACCCGCAAGGCTATTACGAAGAAAACGGCCAAAAAGGTCCCTACGCGGTGGGCATCATGTCGACGTGGATGACGGGGCAGCCGGGCGGCCGCCCCGACGTGGAACTGGGGTCCACGAGCAACCGGTGCGCGGAACAAGCACAGCATGGCTGAGCCACGCAGCGTCATCATCACCGGCGCGTCCCGGGGCCTGGGCTTCGCCTCCGCGGTGCACCTGTACCGGGACGGTTGGCAGGTGGTGGCCGCGATGCGGAACCCGGACGCCGGCCTGCCACGACTGCGCGAGGCCGCCGGGGCACTCGACGACGATCCGCGCCTGATCGGCGTGCAACTCGATCTGCAGGACCGGGCGTCGATCGCTGCAGCGGCCAAACTCATCGAGGATGCCGTCGGTGCCCCATATGCGTTGGTGCACAACGCCGGAATCTCTGCCGCCGGCATGGTCGAAGAGACGCCCATCGAATTGTGGGACCAGATGCTGGCCACCCACGTCACCGGTCCGGTACTGCTGACCAAGGCACTGTTGCCGTCGATGCGGGCAGCCGGTCAGGGCCGGATCGTGGTGATCTCCAGCCAAGGCGGAGTCCGCGGAATGCCGGCCATCGCCGCGTACTCCGCCGCCAAAGGGGCCCTCGAACGCTGGGCGGAGTCACTGGCCGGTGAGGTCGCCCCGTTCGGCTTGGGCGTCACCGTCCTGGTCACGGGCACGTTCGACACCGACATCATCACCGACGCCGGGACGACGGACCACCGCGACTTCGCCGGCCCGTACGCCCCGCACCACCGCAACATCGACAAGCGGGGCCGCGCCGCGATGCGGCTGGCACAGCCACCCGAACGGTTCGCCAACGGGCTGGCCGCGGCATTGCGGGACACGGCGCCCTTCACCAAACACCCTGTCGGCATCGATGCTCGAATGCTGCTGATCTCCAACAAGTTTCTGCCCACCGCGGCTCTGCACCAGATCGTGCGAATCGCGATGGGGCTGCCTGGGCAAGGCAAGCTCCGCGCGGGGGCGGTCACTCTGACCGTCGGCCAGCGCGCAGCGGTGACCGCTGCCCGCGTCTTGCCCGCGCCGGTACTTCAGCGCATGGCGCCGCTCTTGATGCGGCTGTCATCCACCAACACCTCTGGGAGCGAGCCGAATGTCTGAGTCGCGCATGCTGATCGACGGCAAGCTCGTCGACGGGGAAGCGGGCACGTTCGCCAACATCAACCCGGCCACCGAAGAGGTGATCGGGGACGTCGCCGACGCCTCGCGAGCCGACATGCTCCGGGCCATCGACGCCGCGCGGCGGGCGTTCGACGACACCGACTGGTCGACCAACCTCGAGCTACGCAAGCGGTGCCTGCAGCAGCTGGGCGACGCGCTCGAAGGCGAAAGAGAAGCGCTGCGTGAGGAACTCATCCGCGAAGCCGGCGCGCCACGGGCCATCACCTACGGCCCGCAGCTGGACGCGCCGCTCTCTGACGCCCTGAAGTATCCGATCGCGCTGATGGACGAGTACCCCTGGGAGACCGATCTGGGGGATGCCTTCGTCGCCCTCACGGGACAGCTGACCACGCGCAAGGTGTGGCGCGAACCCGTCGGCGTGGTCGGCGCGATCACCCCGTGGAACTTCCCGTTCGAGGTCAGCATCCACAAACTCGCCCAGGCCCTGGCCACCGGCAACACCGTCGTCCTCAAACCGGCACCTGACACGCCGTTCCACGCCACCCGGCTGGGCCGCTTGATCGCCGAATCGACCGACATCCCGGCGGGGGTCGTCAACGTGGTGACGGCATCCGATCACCTTGTGGGCGAAGAACTCACGTTGTCGCCGAAGGTCGACATGATCTCGTTCACCGGATCGACACCGGTCGGGGTACGGATCATGGAGAAGGGCGCGGCCACCATGAAGCGGCTGTTCCTGGAGCTCGGCGGCAAGTCCGCCACCATCGTGCTGGAGGACGCCGACTTCGGCCTCGCGTGTGCCATCGGCATCGCGCCCTGCATGCACGCCGGGCAGGGCTGCGCCAACCCGACGCGAATGCTGCTGCCGCGATCCCGCTACGACGAGGGCGTGGCGATCCTCAAGGCGATCTACGAGAACGTCTCGCCGGGCGATCCGCAGGACCCCGGCACCTTGTGCGGCCCGGTGATCTCGGCCAAGCAGCGCAGCCGCGTGCTGGGATACATCCAGCAGGGCATCGACGAGGGCGCCACCTGCCTGGTCGGCGGGACCGAGCCGCCCGCCGGGTTCGACAAGGGATTCTGGGTTCGGCCAACACTTTTCGTGGACGTCGACAACTCGATGACCATCGCACAGGAGGAAATCTTCGGGCCGGTGCTCGCGGTGATTCCCTTCGACGACGAGGACGACGCGATCCGCATCGCCAACGACAGCGTGTACGGCCTCGCCGGCAACGTGATGTCCGGATCCGTCGAGCATTCGGTGGCCGTCGCGCGCCGGCTGCGAGCCGGGTTCGTCGGCCTCAACGGGACGTCGCCGTACGGCGCCGAGGCGCCGTTCGGCGGTTACAAGGCCAGCGGCGTCGGCCGGCAGAACGGCACCGCCGGATTCGACCAGTACACCGAGATCAAGTCGGTCTCGTACCCAGCCACACGTGTTGAGCCATAGGGAGAACCATGGAGCTGTTTGACGACCTCGAGGATTTCGGCGCGTTCGACGACGTCGTGTCGGGCGACATCCGCGACCCATACACAGAGATGGCCCGACTGCGGCGGGAGGAGGGCATCCAGCGCATCGACATGTCGGTGATGCCGGGCGAAGAGGGCAAGCCGCTGTTCATCGTGTACCGCCACGAGGACATCGCCACGATGTTGCGCGACAACGAGACCTTCTCGTCGGCCATCGTGATCCAGGCGTTCGGTGCGGTGCTCGGACAGCGGGTGATGCTGGGCATGGACGAGCCCGACCACGGCAGGCACCGGGCGCTGGTGTCAAAGGCCTTCTCCCCGAAGGCCCTTGCGCGGTGGGAGGAGAACCTGGTCGGCCGCGTCGGCAACGAACTGATCGACGGCTTCGTCGGCGACGGGCGCGTGGATCTGGTCAAGGAATTCACCTTCCCCTACCCGACCCGCATCATCGCCGGCCTGCTGGGGCTGCCCGAGGAGGACTACCCGCAGTTCCAGCGGTGGTCGATCTCGCTGCTGTCGTTCACCATCAATCCCGAACGCGGCAAGGCCGCCTCGAAGGCACTGGAGGAGTACTTCGCGCCCATCCTGGCCGCACGCCGCGCCGACCCGCAGGACGACCTGATCAGCAGCCTTGCCGCGGCCGAAATCGACGGCGAGCAGCTCGATGACGACGAGATCTTCTCGTTCCTGCGGCTGCTGCTGCCCGCGGGTGTGGAGACCACGTACCGCTCGCTGGGCAACCTGCTGCTCGGGCTCTTGACGCACCAGGACCAGCTCGACGCCATCCGCGCCGACCGGTCCCTGATCCCGCAGGCCATCGAGGAAGCGGTGCGCTGGGAAGCACCGCTGCTGACCATCACCCGGGTCGCCGCGCACGACACCCAGCTGGGTGGCGTCGACATCCCGGCGGGTTCGTCGGTGATGCCCATGCTCGGGGCCGCGAACCGGCAAGACGACCGCTACCCGGACCCGGACCGCTTCGACATCTTCCGGGCAGCTCGCACGCCCATCTCGTGGGGGCACGGTGCGCACGTGTGCCTGGGCATGCACCTCGCCCGGCTGGAGATGCGGGTGGCGCTGAATCTGTTGCTCGACCGGCTGCCGAACCTGCGCCTGGACCCCGCGGCCGAGGACCCGCACATCCGTGGGCAGGTGTTCAGGTCGCCGACCGCCTTGCCGGTGCTGTTCGGCTGAAAACAACCAGGAGCGTGTGATGACCGATCTCGAGCCGACCAACTTCTTCGCCGATCCGTCGCTGGTCGACGATCCCTACCCGTACTTCGACGAGCTGCGCGCGAAATGCCCTGTCCTGGAGCAACCGCACCACGGGGTACTGGCGGTGTCCGGTCACTCCGAGGCACTCGCCGTCTACAAGGACGGCGCGTTCTCGTCGTGCGTGTCGGTGGCAGGACCGTTCTCCGGCTTGCCATTTCAGCCCGAAGGTGACGACATCAGCGAGCTGCTGGAGGCGTACCGCGATCAGATTCCGATGAGCGAGCACATCGTCACCCAGGACGGTGCGCTGCACGCGCGTACCCGCGGGCTGCTGAGCCGGCTGCTGACACCCAAGCGGCTCAAGGAGAACGAAGACTTCATGTGGGAACTGTCCGACCAACTGTTGGACAGGTTCGTCTCCCGCGGCTCCTGCGAATTTCTTGCCGAGTACGCGCGGCCGTTCTCCGGGCTGGTGATCGCCGACCTGCTGGGCATACCTCGCTCCGACCACGACGAGTTCCGTGCGGTGAACGGGGCGCAGGTGGTCGGCGACATCACCGACGACACCATCACCCGCGCACACAATCCGCTCGAGTGGCTCGACGAGAAATTCACCGGCTACATCACCGAGCGCCGCCGCGAGCCGCGCGGCGACGTGCTCACCGAGATGGCGCAGGCCAAGTACCCGGACGGATCGACGCCGGAGATCATCGACGTCGTGCGGCTGGCGACATTCGTGTTCGCCGCGGGCCAGGAGACCACCACGAAGCTGCTCAGCTTCGGGATGCAGGTACTCGGCGAGAACCCCGACATGGAGCGGCTGCTGCGCGAAAACCGCGACCTGATACCGCTTTTCGTCGAGGAGGCGCTCCGGATGGAGAGCCCGGTCAAGTGCCACTTCCGGATGGCGCGCACGTCGACGACCGTCGGCGATGTCGAGGTACCCGCCGGGTCGATGGTCATGTTGCTGCCCGGCGCGAGCAACCGCGACGAGCGAAAGTTCGAGCGGCCCCATGAGTTTCGCCTCGACCGCCCCAACGTGCGCGAGCACATCGCGTTTGGCCGGGGCAGCCATTCCTGCCCCGGCGCACCGCTGGCGCGGGCCGAAGGCCGCATCTCGCTCAACCGGATCCTCGACCGGATGGCCGACATCCGCATCAGCGACGAGCACCACGGCCCGGACGGTGCGCGGCGCTACAGCTACGAACCCACCTGGCAGATGCGCGGGCTCACCGAGCTGCATCTCGAATTCAGCCCGGCCGGGTAACCTGCTGATATTGGCATTCTCTATTTTGGAGAATACGATGCCCAGTGTCATGACTGGTCTTCGAAGCCCCGTAAACCGCACCGTCCCCGCCGATCTCGCCGCCAGATACCGAGACAACGGCTGGTGGACCACCGAGACCGTCGGTGACCTGCTGGCCGTCGGCCTGCGGTCCGCACCCGACGCCGACTTCCGGATTCACTCGGCCGTCCGGGGGTGGTCGGGTACCTACGCCGAGGCGGAGCGCGTGGCCCGACGGCTGGCGGCGGGTCTGCGGGCACGCGGTGTCGGGCCCGGCGACGTCGTGGCCTTCCAACTGCCGAACTGGATGGAAGGCGCCGCGGTGTTCTGGGCGTCGGCGTTCCTGGGCGCGGTCGTCGTCCCGGTCGTGCACTTCTACGGCCGCAAGGAACTGGCGCACATCCTCGCCGATGCCGGCCCGCGGGTGTTCATCACCGCAGACAACGCCGGCCGCCCGGCCTATCACGCTGATCTGTGCGCCGACGTGCCGATCGTCGGGGTGGTGGGCCGCGACTTCGATGACCTGCTCGCCGAGGAACCGATGGCAGGCACCTTGGCGGTCGACCCGGCGGCGCCGGCGCTGATCGCCTACACGTCGGGCACGACGAGCAACCCCAAAGGCGTCGTGCACAGTCACCAGTCCCTGGTGTGCGAGACGCGCCAACTCAACGCCGGGTACCCCACCAAACGCGGCAAGGAACTGACCGTCGCACCCGTCGGTCACTTCATCGGCATGGTCGGGGCGTTCCTGATCCCGGTGCTGGAGGGGCGGCCCATCAACCTCTGCGACAGCTGGGATGCCGGCCAGGTGCTGGCGTTGATGAAACGCGACGGCCTGGCGGTCGGCGGCGGCCCGCCGTACTTCGTGACCAGCCTGCTCGACCATCCCGACTGCACGGACGAACACCGCGCGCTCCTGAAAACCGTTGGCCTGGGCGGATCGTCGGTGCCGGCGGCGGTGACGCGCCGGCTGTCCGACCTCGGCGTGTTCGTCTACCGCGCGTACGGCAGCACCGAACACCCGTCGATCACCGGCACCCATCCGACCGCGCCCGAGGCCAAGCGCCTCTTCACCGATGGCGATCCACGGCCCGGCGTGGAGATCCGGCTGAACGAGGACGGCGAGATCTACAGCCGCGGCCCGGACCTGTGCCTCGGCTATACCGACGACGCGCTGACCGCGACGGCATTCGACGACGACGGCTGGTACCGCACCGGCGACATCGGATTCCTCGACGACGACGGCTATCTCACCATCACCGACCGCAAATCGGATGTCATCATCCGCGGCGGCGAGAACGTCAGCGCCGTCGAGGTCGAAGAGGTGCTGCTCGGTATGGCGGGTATCGCCGACGCGGTGGTGGTGGCCGCACCCGACGCCCGGCTCGGCGAGCGCGTCGCTGCTGTGGTGCGTGTCCGGCCCGGCCACGTCCTGCCGACGCTGCAGCAGGTGCGCGAGCACTTCGGGGCGACGGGCGTGGCGCGCCAGAAGTGGCCCGAAGAACTGCACGAGGTTGCGGACTACCCGCGGACCGCCAGCGGAAAAGTGCAGAAATTCCTGGTGCGCCAAGGACTTCGGGCATGACCTGGCGCACGATTCCAGAAATGGCGCTGAGCGCCGCCGACAGATTCGGCGACGCGGAGGCACTGATCGACGGGCCGTTGCGTTTGTCGTACACCGAGTTGGCGGGGCGCATCCGGCGAGCCGCCGGGGCGTTCCGCGCGCTGGGTGTCGCGAAAGGCGACCGGGTTGCCATCTGGGCACCCAACTCCGCCGAGTGGGTGATCGCCGCGCTGGGGGTGGTGACCGCCGGCGCAGTGGTGGTCCCGGTCAACACCCGGTTCAAGACCGAGGAAGCGGCAGACATCATCACGCGCAGCGGCGCCAAGGCTGTGCTGGTGGAAAAGGGCTTCCTCGGACAGGACTTCGCTGTCCCCACCGGCGTACCGGCCATCGACGTCAAGTCGGGATTTCTCGACAGCGCAGCGCCTTTCGAGTGCCCGGACATCGACGGTGACGACATCGCCGACATCATCTACACGTCGGGCACCACGGGCCGCCCCAAGGGCGTGATGATGAACCGCGCTGATCCGCGGCGCGACGATGCTGCCGGTGGCCGTCTTCGATGCCGACGCTGTCGTGGAACTCGTGGCACGGGAACGGATCACGATGCTGCCCGGCCCGCCCACGCTGTATCACTCACTGCTCGCCGTACCGGACAAGACCAGGCTCGCGACATTGCGGGCCGGCGTCACCGGCGCCGCCGACATCCCGGTGGAGTTGGTCCGTCGGGTCTTGCACGAGTTGCCTTTCCAGACCCTCGCGACCGGATATGGGCTGACCGAGTGTGGCACGGCCACGATGTCCCGGCCGGGGGATTCGTTCGAAGACATCGCCACCACGGTGGGCCGGCCGTCGGACGGGGTCGAGGTTCGACTCGCCGACGACGGCGAGGTGCTGGTCCGCGGCTACACCGTGATGGCGGGCTATCTCGATGATCCGATTGCCACTGCCGAAGCCGTCGACGCCGACGGCTGGTTGCACACCGGTGACCTCGGATCGTTCGACGACGGCGGTCGGCTGCGCATCATCGGCCGCAAGAAGGACATGTTCATCGTCGGTGGCTTCAACGCGTATCCGGCGGAGATCGAGGGTTATCTGCTCGAGCACCCGGCGGTGGATCAAGTCGCGGTCATCGGCGTTCCCGACGATCGGCTGGGGCAGGTGGGCATGGCGTTCGTCGTCCCCGCGTCCCCGGCCACCGAACAGCAGTTGATCACGTGGAGCCGGGAGCGGATGGCGGGGTACAAGGCGCCGCGGTTCGTCGAGTTCGTCGATGAGCTACCGCAGAACGCCACCGGCAAGGTCACCAAAGACGCCCTGGTCGCGATGGCCGGGCCGATGCTGGAGCGTCGCGCGCGGGCTTGAGCACCCCGGACTCACAACCAGCGAGAATAGTATTCTCGCAGGTAAAGCTATGCGTATCGAGCTTTGCCGCCGCACTATGGCAATGTCATTACCGTTTCTGATAACGTCATTCGCATCTACTGCTCGGATGAGGAGGTCGCCATGTTGCCGCGGCACAACGACGATGGAGGCCGGTATGGCACTCCACCGCGAGTCCGGCTGTGACGTGCCCATGGCGGATGGTAGGCATAACGGAGTCCGTCGAGTCGGCGGCACTGGACTCCGACTCATGACCCCGAAGAGCGCTATGGCCGACGAGCTAGCCCACGCACCGACCGACGATCCAGAGATCCTGGCGGAGGAAGCCGAGGCGGAGGCCGAGGCCGCCGAAGCGGCTGCCGAGGCGGCGCGTGCACGGGCGCGAGCCATCCGGCTGCGGAGGCAGGCGCAGGAGACGGCGGCCGCTGCCGACGAGGCACCGATCGCCGAGGTGGTAGCCGACGAGCCGGCTGCCGACGATTCCGAATCCGACGCCGACCTCGTGGATGAGCCCGCAGAGGCGGCCGACGAGTTGCCCCGGCGGAGGCCGCTGCGCGGAGTGCTTGCCGCGGGCGCGGCCGCGCTGCTGATCGTTGCGCTACTGGGGATCAGTGCCGCCATCATGTGGCACCACAACGGTGTCGAGGCCGACCGTCAGCGGGCGGACGAGTTCACCGCGGCGGCCCGGCTGGGCGTGGTCAACATGACGTCGCTGGACTTCAACAACGCCAAAGAGGGCGTGCAGCACATCCTCGACAGCTCGACCGGCGAATTCAAGGCCGATTTCACCTCGCGGGCAACCGATTTCGTCAAAGTGGTACAAGAGTCCAAGGTCGTGACGAAAGGCACCGTCAACCTCACCGCCGTGCAATCGATGTCCGAGGACTCCGCGGTGGTGCTCGTTGCCGCGACATCGGAGGTCACCAATTCCGCAGGCGCGAAGAACGACCCACGCGCATGGCGGCTCAAGGTCACGGTGAACCGCGATGGCGGCGTGCTCAAGATGGCGAAGGTGGAGTTCGTACCGTGATCATCAAGAAGTGGTGGCTGCCGATCGTCCTGGCCTTGCTCGTCGTCGCATCGGGGGCATTGGCCGGATCGCTGTACTGGACCCAGTACCGGCCCGACAAGCAGACCGACGCCGCGGCCGAACGCACGGTGATCGACGCGGCATCGGCCGGGGCGGTGGCCCTGCTGTCCTATTCGCCCGACACCTTGGACAAAGATTTCTCGGCTGCCAAGTCACATCTCACCGGCGATTTCCTGACGTATTACAGCCAATTCAGTCAGCAGATCGTGGCGCCGGCCGCCAAGCAACGCGGCGTGAAGACGGCGGCGTCCGTCGTGCAGTCCGCGGTCTCGGAACTGCGCCCCGACTCGGCCGTCGTCTTGTTGTTCATCGACCAGGAAACGCGCAGCACCGAACGGCCGCAGCCGAGTCTGGCAGCCAGCAGCGTTCGGGTGACCATGGCCAAAAGCGGTGGCAATTGGCTGATTTCGAAGTTCGATCCCATCTAGACGGAGCTCTCGTTGAGTCTTGCGATACTGCTCGACATGGCGGCGTCGGCCAATCCGGACCGCACCGCCGTCGTCTCCGGTGAAACCCGCTGGACGACAGACGAATTGAACCGCCTCGCCGATGGCGGCGGAGGCGTCGTCGCGGCCTGCGGTGCAGGCAGCGTCGCCTACATCGGGACCGGCGGCGCCATGCTGCCGCTGCTGATCTTCGCGTCGGCGCGGGCGAATCGTCCGCTGACGCCGCTCAACTACCGCCTCAGCTCGGCCGCGTTGCGCGACCTCATCGCACGGTTGCCGGATCCCTTGGTGATCTACGACGCCGAATACGCCGACGTCGCCGAAATCTGCGACCGTGCCATGGAATCGACGGCCTTCGTCGACGCGGCGACCGCAGCCGAGGCCGCGGCCGAATTCGCGGACCCCGACGACGTCGCCATCGTGCTGTTCACCTCCGGTACGACGAGCACGCCGAAGGCTGTCGAGCTTTCCCACCACAACCTGACCAGTTACGTCACCGGCACAGTGGAATTCGACTCCGCCGACGCCCAGGATGCCGCGCTGATCTGTGTGCCGCCGTACCACATCGCGGGTGTGAGTGCGGTCTTGTCGAATCTGTACGCGGGCCGAAAGATGGTGTACCTGCCCAAGTTCGACGCAGCAGACTGGCTGCGACTGGCGGCTGCCGAAGACGTCACGTCGGGCACGGTGGTACCCACCATGTTGGACCGCATCGTCGGCGAGCTCGTGCGCGGCGCAGCTGCTCCGCGTTCCCTGCGCAACCTGGCGTACGGCGGATCGAAAGTGCCGCTGCCACTGGTTCGTCGGGCCCTCGATCTGCTGCCCGAAGTCGGATTCGTCAACGCCTACGGGCTGACCGAGACGAGTTCGACCATCGCCGTCCTCACTCCGGAGGACCACCGCCATGCGCACGGGTCACCGGACGCGGACGTCAAGCGCCGGTTGGGGTCGGTCGGCAGGCCGGTGCCGGGGATCGAGGTGGAGATCCGAGCGGAAGACGGTAAGCCGTTGGGCCAGGGCGAAATCGGCGAGCTCTTCATCCGCGGCGAGCAGGTGTCGGGCAAATACACCGACCTCGGTTCGGTGCTCGACGAGAACGGCTGGTTCCCAACCCGCGACCTCGCCTGGCTGGACGCCGAGGGCTTCCTGTTCATCAACGGCAGGTCGGACGACACCATCATCCGCGGGGGAGAGAACATCGCGCCCGCCGAACTGGAGGACGTCCTCGTCGAGCATCCACAGGTGTGCGACGTCGCGGTGGTCGGCGTGCCGGACCCCGAATGGGGACAGATCATCGTCGCGGTCGTGGTCCCGGAAGCCGGCGCCGCACCCGACCCCGAGGTGTTGCGCGAGTACATGCGCGCAGCCCTGCGCGGTTCTCGAACCCCCGACCGCATCGTGTTCCGTGACCACTTGCCGACCTCGCCGACCGGGAAGGTGCTACGGCGGGACCTGGCGGGCGATTTGAGCGTTTCCTGCGAAGACCCTGTGAACGCATCGTAAGTTGGCGTCATGCCGACAGCAATGCCGATCGAGTTCTGCCGCCTGGCGGATCTCAAGCTGGCCGACGACCCGATCAACCCCGAGTGGATCCTTGCGGGCACGCCCACAGCGCGGTGCGCTTGGTGGTCATCTGGCACCGACGGAGTCGCCGACAACTATGTGTGGGAATGCACGGCAGGGACGTTCCGCTGGTTCTTCCCGTGTGACGAAACGGTCCATGTCATCTCCGGCGCTGTCGAGGTGGAGGGCGACGGTGTTGCCGCGACCTATCTGGCGGCAGGCGATGCCGCTCTGTTTCGGGCCGGAACCTGGGCCACCTGGACGGTGAAGGATCATGTGCGCAAACATGCGGTGATCGCGCCACGACTGCCCGGGTCATTGCGCGTGCAGCTGCGCTACGGACGACGGGCCAAGCTCGTGGTCCGTCGTCTTCTCGGACGTGAGGCAGCAGGGGCAAGTCTGACGTCCATCGGCAATGTTTGATCCATCGGCATCACCCGGCGCCCGCGGCGTCGCCGCGAAACCCTAAAGCCCCGAACGCCTAATGCCCGGGAACCGCGGTCCCGGCGGCGTCCCTATCGGTGCCGTGTTTCGGTTTCTTCGCCGCGATGCGCACCGCCTGCGCCTCGCTACGGCGTTCATCGATGAGGCGGCCGAACTCGCGAGACAGTACCGGCCGGTCGGTCAGCAATCGTTGGATCTCGTCATGCTCGATCTGTAGCAGGGTGACCTCGTCGACGGCGTTTACGTAGGCCAGGTTGGCCTGATGGGTGAAGGCGGCAACTCCCAACAGCGCACCCTTGTCGAGGGTGCGGACGCCTGCGATCGACCCATCGGGTGTGGCCACGGCCAGTCGGACGTGTCCGGACACGATCACCGAAACGGTGGCCGGGATGTCACCGGGCGTGTGGATGAGTTCGCCGGTGCCGTACCGGATCAGGCGCGCGTAGGGCGCGACCGCTTGTTGGTCGGCCTTGTTCAGTCGGAGGGCAGGCGCCGCGACCGATTCGAGTGCCGCTTCGACGCGTTTGTCGGTCGAGTAGTCGTCGCCGACACCGTCGAGATGAAGTTTGTCGCGGCGCGCGGCGTACCAGGCCCAGCGCAGGAACGTGGCCTGTACCGCGTCGTCGTCCCCGGGGGACTTCAGGCCGATGGTGGTGCGGTACTTGTGGTCGCCGATGGGCACGGTGGCGGGCTCGACGGTGTCGCCACGGTTCGGCAGGGCGGCGGCGATCCGGGTGAGCGTCGCGCACACCTGGTCGGGCGCATCCGTCGCGCCGAATGTGGTGGTGATCGTGATGTGCGAGGTGGCCAGCCGGCTCAGGTTGGTGAACGACGTGCCGGCCAGCACCGAGTTGGGGGTGATCTGTATGCCGGTGCCGGACTCGATGTGGACGGCGCGCCAGTTGACCTCCACGACGCGGCCCCGGGCCGCGGCCGTGTCGAGCCAGTCGCCCATCCGGAACGGCTGCTCGAACAACATGAACAGGCCGGACACGATCTGGCCGACGGAGTGCTGCAGCATCAGGCCGAGGACCACGGAGCTGACGCCGACCGCGGTGAAGACGCCCTTGATGTTGCTGCCCCAGATGTACCGGGAGATCACCGCCAGGCCGAGGATGATCAGCACCATCCGGGCCACGTCGAGGAAGATGCGCGGGATGCGGCTGCGCCACGAGGTCTCCGGGGCGTTCGCGAACACGGTGTTGCTCAAGCCGGACAGCACCAGCAGCAGCACCAGGAAAACCAGTACGGTCGCCACGATCCGGATGGGCACGTCGCGGGCGGGCACGACGGCCACCTTGAGCATCAGCAGCAGGACAGCGATCACCGGCAGCACATAGGTGCGCAGCAGTCCGACGGGCCCGGCCAGCGGACTGTGCCGGCGGATCAGGGACCGGCGCCACTCGGTCAGGACGATCAGGCCGACCGGCAGTCCGATCGCTATAGCCGCGACCCACACGAACCATGACGCACCGGAGGAGTACACGCTTACCGCCGCCCTGCGAGCCGCCAGATCGGCTCCTCGGTATCGCCGACGGTCAGTTGGCCGGCCGGGGTGAACCGGTGGGTGTCGTGCACGGCGTCGTGCACTCGCGCGGTGATGTAGATCCCGGGTTCGGCGCCGCCGGCCTGGACCTGATAGGCCAAATCGACTGCGCTGCCCCACATGTCGTACATCATCGTGGCGCCGCCCACCAGGCCGCTGGTGACGGTGCCGGTATCGATGCCCGCCCGGAAACCCAGCTGCAGGTTGTCCTCGTCATTGGAGCGGGCGACGATGCGCTGCAATTCGATGGCGAAGTTGACGGTGCGCTCGACGTTGTCCAGCCGGGGCACGTTCAATCCGCAGCTGGCCGTGTAGCCGTTGCGCAGGATTCGCACCGGTTCGACCCCGCTGCGTTCGGCGGCGTCGTCGAACTGGCGCACCAATTCGTTGACCACGGTGAGGAACTCGTCGGCCGGCAGTTCATTGGACAGGGCGTCGAGGCCGTCGATGTCGGCGAAGAGCACCGCCACGTCCTGGTGGTTCTCGCTGATCGTCTCCTCGCCACTGCGGTACCGCTCGACGATCGATTCGGGCATCAAGGAACGCAGCAGCTGCGCGTTCTCCCGGCGTTCGCGGCGCAGCAGATCGTCCTTGATTCCGAGCAGACGACTCATGTCGTTGAACGTCTTGGTCAGATCGCCGAACTCGTCCCGGGTCCGCACCGGGATCATCGCGTCGTAGTCGCCGCGGCTGACCTTTTGGGCGCCGGCCTCCAGGCGACGGATGGGCCGCACGAACAGCTGCGCCAGCGCCATTGCGGCCAGGCAGTCCAAGATGACGATCGCGGTCACCGCCACGCCCATGGTCCTGGTGAAGACGCGTTCGGGCGCGAAGGCTTCGGCGGTGTCGATCTTGGCCACGATCGACCAACTCACGTCGGGCCCGACGGTCATGGGCGCATACGACTGCAGCGTTTCCTTGCCCAGGTAGTCGGTGGCGATCACAACCCCGGACTGGCCGCGCTGCGTCGCGCGAGTCGCCGGGCCGCCGACGGGCTGCAGCAGCGTCGTGCCGCCGAGGCGGACCGCCCGCTGCGCCAACTCGGCAGGCGTTCCGGCCGCCGTGACATCGCGTTGATAGGTCTGCGGATTCTCCTCGAACAGGCGCGAATTCGAGCGCATGAGGTCGTCGGTCCCGGCGAGATAGGTTTCGCCGGTAGCCCCCAGACCATTTGCCTGCCACTTGCCGTTGAACGTCATCAGCTCGTTCAGCCCGCTGATCGGGAACTGCAGCGCCACCACTCCCACCGTGCGACCCGCGGACACGACCGGTGCTGCCATCCACGCGGTGGGGTGGTCTGCGGCCGGGTGATAGGTCTGATAGTCGGTGACAGCGACGTACCCCACGCGGTCGGCGCCCATGGCTTTCGCGTAGGCCTCGTGCAGGTTGCCCTGTTGGTATGGGCCGGACAGCACGTTCGTCCCGAGGTCCGCGCGCTTCTTGGCCGAGTACACGACATTGCCCGCGGAGTCGATCAACAGTGCGTCGCCGTAGCCGAACAGCCGCACGATCTCTTGGAAGAACACGTTGTAGCGGCTGGCGGCGGCGCCCCAGGCGCTGGGGTCGGGTGGGGGTGGCGGTCCATCGGGCCGCGCGGCGGCGACGGTGTACCGGGCCTGCAGATACTTGGCCGCGTTCGACGACGGCAACAGCACATCGAGGTTGAGCTTGGCGCCCGTCGCACGTTCGACGGGATTGATCAGATCCTGGTTGTAGTAGTTGACGATGGCCTGTTGCTCGGCGGGATCGATTGTGGCATTGGCCAATTCGTTGAACCCGGCGCTGAAGGCCTGTACCGCATCGGCCATCGCCGGTCCGCTCGTGTAGATGAGCAGGGCATTCTTCAAGTTCGCGATCTGGATGAGGAACTGTCGGGATTGCGTCTCCCGGACCTGCGTGAGCCGGTCAAAAGCGGCGTTGCGCAACGAGGCCTGCCCCGTCTGGTACCCGATGAACCCGACCACGGCGGCCGACACGATGCTCGCCCCCAACAGCATCGCGATGAGCTTCGACTGGATGCTGAACCGGCCGCGCACTCGCCGCAGCCGGACCTCGGGCGGTGTGTCACCCGAGGCTGCCGTCACGACCTCATCGTGATCCTCCAGTGGAGGGTTGACCATCGGGCCTCCTGTCGTCGGCAGCAAGTACATCACGACCTTCGGCGCTCACTGGCCGGTTATCGCAGGTACCTGGTGAAAAATCATGCAATATATGGCCTTTCGGCATAGCCTTTGCCGCCATGCGGGACGGTGATCGGTGAGCCGCGAGGTCATCCTCGCGATCCAGAGCTGGTCCGAGATCAAGGCCGATTTCGGTGTCAACTGGCTGGTCTACCTGTCCATGCCCTTCGTTGCCGCTTTCGTGGGCTGGAGCACGAAGATCGTCGCGCTGGAAATGCTGTACCGGCCCTTGGACTACAAGGGCATCGGTCCGTTCGGCTGGCAGGGCATCGTGCCGCGGCGGGCCGGCAAGGTCGGCTCCAAGACCATCGAATTGCTGACCGCGAACCTGCTCAAACCCGACGAACTGCTGAGCCGGGTCGATGCCGACGAACTGGTGGCGGCATTGCGGGTGCCGCTGACCCGAGCGGTCGACGAGATGTCGCGCGAGCTGGCCGAACAGCTCCGGCCCGGGCTGTGGGACTCGCTGCCCGACGCCGCGCGCCAGGCCATTTCGGTCCGGGTTCAGGCGCAGACGCCCCGCATCGTGGCCCACATGCTCGGGGAGATCAGCTCCGATTTGAACCGCTATCTGGATTTCCAGTTCATCGCGGTGACCACCCTGGTGCGCAACAAGGAGAAACTCGTCAGGCTGATGCGAAGCGTCGCCGACGATGCGATGGCCTTCATGCGACGCAGCGGCATCTACTTCGGGCTGGGCATCGGCTGCGTGCAGATGGTTGCGTGGGGTCTGTTCCACAATCCGTGGATCATGCCGGCCTTCGGATTCGGGATCGGCTCGGTCAGCGACTACATCGCGCTGAACATGCTGTTCCGCCCGGTGTATCGGAAGAAGTATCTCGGGCTGTTTCCATTTCGCGGACTACTGCACGACCAGCGTGACAAGATCACCCGCGACTACGCCAAGATCCTGGCCCAGGATCTCTTTTCGCCCGACATCCTGTTCGACGCCGTGCTGACCGGGCCGGGCGCGGACAAGCTGTTCGCGTTGGCGGCCAAGGAGATTCAGGCCGCCATCGACAGCCAGCTCGGCGCCGCCGTCCCGTTCGTGAAGTTGGTGGTCGGTGGGCAGCGGTACAACGCGCTCAAAGGCACCGTGGTGGACACCGTGCTCGCTCGATTGCCTGAAACGCTTGCGCTGGCCGAGGTTTACGCCAAGGACATGATGGACCTGGACAAGATCATCGTCGACAAGATGAGTCAGCTCACCAACGAAGAATACGAGTCGATTCTGCGCCCGATCTTCAAGGACGACGAGAAACTGGTGATCGCCGTCGGTGCGATGCTGGGCGGAATCGTCGGTGAAATCCAGGTCCAGATCATGGAGTTGTTCGGCCGCGACGTGCAGAGCCCCGCTGCCCTGCACGACTTCGTGGGGGTCGTCCTGCACCGCTGACCGGTAGGTCGGTCAGCGCACCAGGCGGGCCGCGACCTGGGCGTAGATTTCGCCCAGTTTGTGGGGATCGCGGTGCGTGCGCGAGGGGAACCACCGGCAGACGTCGACGCACAGCGATGAGATCGCCATGACGACGTCATCGAGGTTGTCGACGTGGAATTCGCCTGTCGCCATGCCGGTTTCGATGATGTTGGCGATCACCGCGGTGACCTGGTGCCGCAGTGGCGCGATGGTGCGGTAGTGGGCCGGGGTCAGGCCGTGCAGCTCGTATTGCACGACCCTGGCCTGCTTGCTGTTTTCCGCATGCCAGGTGGCGAAGGCCGCGACGACCGTGTGGAAGCGCTCGGCGCACGGCGCGGTGGGGTCATCGGTGGCACGCAGGGTCGCCAGCAGGCTGCCGTGCCCTTCCAGCGCAATGGCGTAGAGCAGCTCTTCTTTGGAGCGGTAGTGCGGGTACATCGCCGTCGCGCTCATGTTGAGGCGTTTGGCGATCTGGCGGGTGGAGGTGCCGCCGTAGCCGGACTCGGCGAATGCCTCGATGGCCGCGCGCCGGATGCGTTCGGCGGCGGCCGAATCGGTCGTCCGGTCGGTCTTCATGTGCACGTGATCGTACACACAGTTGACACATGCCAGGCTGATAGGCGATATTAGCAATCGCTTAGGAAATGAGCGACTGCTAATGTCTGGCTGCATTGGAAGGTAGAACCCAGTGACTGATTTCATGTCTCGGCGCGACCTGGACTTCTTGCTGTACGAGTGGCTCGACGTCGTCGAGCTCACCAAGCACGAGCACTTCGCGGAGCATTCGCGGGACACCTTCGACGCAGTCCTCGACCTGAGCGCGGACATCGCGACCAAGCGCTTCGCGCCGCACAACAAGAAGGCCGACCACAACCCGCCGTTCGTCGACGAAAGCGGCAAGGTCGTGCTGATCGACGAGATCAAGCAGGCGCTGGACGACTTCAACGGGGCGGGCCTGATGGCCAGCTCGTTCGACGAGCGCGTCGGCGGCATGCAGCTGCCCAACGTGGTCGCGCAGTCCTCGGCGGCGTTCTTCCGGGCCGCAAACCCCGCCACCTTCTCGTACGCGTTCCTCACCGTCGGCAACGCCAACCTGCTGACCGAGTACGGCAGTGAAGAGCAGATCGACACCTGGGTCCGCCCGATGCTCGAGGGCCGCTACTTCGGCACCATGTGCCTCTCGGAGCCCGACGCCGGCTCGTCGCTCGCCGACATCAGCACCAAGGCCACCAAGTCGGCCGACGGCACCTACCGGGTCACCGGCACCAAGATGTGGATCACCGGTGGCGACCACGAGCTGGCCGAGAACATCGTGCACCTGGTCCTGGCCAAGGTCCCGGGCGGCGGCCCCGGCGTCAAGGGCATCTCGCTGTTCGTCGTGCCGAAGTTCCTGACCGACGGCACCCGCAACGACGTCGCGCTGGTCAGCCTCAACCACAAGATGGGCAACCACGGCACCACCAACGCCCTGCTGAACTTCGGTGACGGCAGCCACCAGCCCTCCGACGAGCCCGGCGCTGTCGGCTACCTCGTGGGCGAGGAGCATCGCGGCCTGGCCTACATGTTCCACATGATGAACGAGGCCCGCGTCGCGGTCGGCTCCATGGCCACCGCCATCGGCTACGCCGGTTACCTCACGTCGCTGGAGTACGCCAAGGTGCGCACGCAGGGCCGTCCGGTCGGCGACAAGGACCCGTCGCGCGCGCAGGTCGCGATCATCGAGCACGCTGACGTCAAGCGCATGCTGCTGGCCCAGAAGTCTTATGTGGAAGGCGCCTTGGCGCTGGGGCTGTACTGCGCGCGGCTCGTCGACGAGATGCGCATCTTCACCGGTGCCGAACTCGACGAGGCCAACCTGATGCTCGAGGTGCTCACCCCGATCGCCAAGAGCTGGCCGTCGCAGTGGTGCCTGGAAGCCAACAACCTCGGCATCCAGATTCACGGCGGCTACGGCTACACCACCGAATACGACGTTGAGCAGCAGTACCGCGACAACCGCCTGAACGCCATTCACGAAGGCACGCACGGCATCCACGGCATCGACCTACTCGGCCGCAAGGTCGTCATGCAGGACGGCGCCGGCCTGAAACTGCTGCAGCGGCGGATCAACGAAACTGTCCAGACCGCATTGCAGTCGGAGGCCACCGCCGCCTACGCGCGGGACCTGCAGGCCCAGACCGAGCGCCTGGTCGAGGTGACCGCGACGCTGTGGGCCGCCGGTGATGCCGAAACCACACTGGCGAACTCGACTGCCTACCTGGAGGCGGCGGGCCACATCGTAATGGCGTGGATCTGGCTCGAGCAGCTGAACGCTGTCGGCGGCAACACCGGCAACTTCTACGACGGGAAACGCGCTGCGGCGCAGTACTTCTTCCGCTACGAGCTGCCCAAGGTGACGACCCAGCTGGACCTGCTGGCCAGCCTGGACCGCACCACCGTCGACGCGCAGGTCGACTGGTTCTGATCAGCTAGCACCACCCGGAAGTAGACGTAGGGCCCGAGGTTTCCTCGGGCCCTACGTTCAATTCTGGGGGTGGGTACCCGATTACGGCATGACCGGTGGCGTTCCCCAGAAGTCGTTGAGCGGCACGGCGTAAGCGTCGTTGTTGGTCAGCGGTGCCAGCTCCAGTGCGTCCTCGATTGTGCGCAGCAGGCTGTAGTGATTGGCATAGCTGGTGTCGGTGAAGTTGCCCGACCGCATCCCGGCGCTGACTGCGCCGGGGGACGGGATCACCACGGTGACAACACGATTGCCGCCGTTGCCGAAGCCCAGTGACAGATTGTCGGTGTCTTCGTCGAATGTGACGACGATGGCCGACTTCTGCGTCGGGTCATTCCACACCGCCGAATTCAGAATGGTCGGGATGGTCTGCTGCGCGAACTGGTCGGCCGCCTTGACGTTGTACTGGTGGTTGGTGAGCAGCGCGCCGATGTAGTTGAGATAGCCGCCGGGGAAGTCGAGCGGCCCTTCGCCGTTGTTGGCCTCGTTCGCCGCGAACCACGCGAAATTCGGTGTGGTGGCCGACGACGAGAGGTCGGTCGCCAGCTGGGTCAGCGGGTGCAGGTGCGCGGCGGCGCGAGCCTGGTCGTTGAAGATGTCTCGGTACGCCAGGAACGGCAGCTGGTCGGGCGCGTAATCGCTCGTCGAGACGTAGGGCCCGGCCGCGGACATGCCCTGCGCATACCCGGCCCACGTCTTGCCGGCCGATTCGATTCTGTCGGCGAGGTTGGTGGCGTCGATGCAGTTGGTCGCGCAGTTGTAGCTGAGACCGAAGTCGGAGCCGCCGAGGATCGGGTAGTAGTTCGGGTCGCTCGGGTGGGTCAGCGCGTAGTAGTCGGTCGCGACGCCGTAGGTGTTGATCAGGCTGTTGAGGTACGGCGCGTTGGGGCTGCCGACGATGTCCTTGTAGCCCTTGTTCTCCAGATAGACCATGAACACGTGGTCGAGCGCGCCGACCGTCGATACCGGCGGCGTGGGTGGCGGAGGTGTCGGGAGCGCGGCTCCCACGGTGAACGACAGATCGTCGGCGAATGCGTTGTTGTATCCGCCGGTGAACGGGTTCGAATCCTTGAGTGTCACGACCACCTGCGCTGTCCGCGTATCGACGGGGATGGTCCCTTCGGTACTGCGCTGGAGCAGTCCGGTCTGCAACCAGCGCTCGAGGGGACCGACAGGCGCCACTTTCCCGACACCCAGCTGCGTGCCGTTGGCATCCAGGAACGTGACCTTGATCGACGCCGCCGAAGGATCGATCATGGCGCCGCCCAGGAACCCACTCAGCTTGAACGGCGTCGTGCCGGCGTCGATGCCCGATGCGGCGCCGCTGAGATCGACTGTCTGGGTCAGCGTGGAGGTCGCGACATTGCCGCCGCCGAAGAACTGCGTGTCGCCCGGGGTGGGCCGATCACTGGGGAAGTTGAAGATGGCGGGGAGCGTCGGCCCGGGTGTCGGCAGGCCCAGCGGGATCTGGCGCACGGTGCCGTACTTGATGACCGTCGGCGTACCGGTGACGGTCCAGCCGGGGATGGACACCGTGCTGCCGCCGGACAGCGATGGATCACCGAGCTCTGCGCTGGGGTTGGTCAGGAGATTCGGGCTGGTCACGTTCCAGGCCGAAACCACATGGGGTGGCAGGAGATTCGTCTCGATTTGCTTGCGCACCCAGGCGAGCACCGTCCACAGGACCGGCGAATTTGCCGGCACGTTCGACGGCAGGGTCGATACCAGCGGCCTCAGCGCGATGCTGATGAGTTGTTTTGCCGCGGTGACGATCTGGCCGATTGCGCCGGTCGCGGTCGGGGCGGACACGGTGGGCGTGACGAGTGCCGCCGACGGTGTCGCCGCCGCGGTATGGGTTACTGATGCGGTGGTCGGCACGGCCGCCGTGGCGACGATCGATGGTGCCGGGGAATGGTCGACCGTGGCGGCGGCGGCTTGCGGCCGACCGATTTTCTTTGTGGCGCTGACGGATTCACCGGCCGCGGGCGTCGAGGTCGGCGCGGTCTTCGTGGCGCCGCCGGCGTGAGGGTTGAGGTTCGCGCTACGGTGACGGTTGGTTGCGTCGCTGCTCTTGTTGGATTGCGGCTTGGGCTTGTGAGCAGAGGGTGGTGCCGAGTCGTCTGATGGCGAGGCCGGTGTGGCGTCGGGCTGTGCCGCTGTCGCCGGGGTGGGCGGGTGTTTGGCAGCCGGCTTGCCGGGGCCTGCCGCATCCGTGGCATGCGAGGTGTCCGATGCCGTCGATGAGGGCTCGGCGTAGGCGATTCCTTGCCCAGTGGTGAGCGATATGCCGACTCCGAGAAACACTGCCAGGGCTCCGACCCGACCGATGTACCGTGAGCAACCCATGGTCGTTCCCTTCGCCCGTCCGCCTGTTGTCCGTCCGCGGTAACGGTAGAAAGAATTGACGGCGGAGTTAGCATTTCCGCCTGGGATGCAGCTGGGAGTATTCGTACAGTTCCCTCCACCCTGTCAGCGTGACAGGGTGGCGGCCGCGTCCGTGGTGCTAGATGCGAATGAAAGCGCTGCCCTGTGCGTCCCACACGCCCCAGGCGCCGAGGTCAGGGTCCCAGACAGCCTGCATACCGGCGGCCCAGTCGGGCAGTGCCGGTGCCGGCGGAGTGCCCATCGGCGGCACGACCGGCACAACCACCCACGCGGGCGCAGCAGTGAACGGGATGCGGTCCTGCGGCAGCGGCCCACCGTGCCCGGGAGGCGGCAGGTAGCCGTGGCCCGCCGGCAGCGGATTGCCGGGCACGCCGGCATTCACGCCTGGTCCGGGCACGCCAGGAGCGGGAAACGGCGGTGTCGGCATCGGTCCCATCGGATCGGCTTGGGCGACGGCCGCGCCGACTCCCAGTCCTGCCATGCCGAGCATGCCGGTTGCGACTGCGCGCACTGCGATTTTCTTCAAGGTCATGCGTTGAACTCCCTTGGTGTGGTTTGAGAAATGGCGGAGCACCTCGGCCGCACAGTGTGCGGAGAAATGAGGGCTCCTCGAACCCCCGCCACTGTGGGGATACCCGAGTGAGGAATCGCCAAACCAAACCGAGGGGATGCCCCGCCGGTCGAAGGGTGCGTCGAGCGGCTACCTGCGACGTCGCGGCGCCAGATGCCCGTGGTCGGACAGGTCAGGCCACGGCGGGCGCCGCAGGATCGCCAGGCAGCCGATCACGGCGGCCGCCAGGCCAGTGATGACGCCGACCAGCGCGATCCGGTCCGCGTCCACCGCCGGCACCCACACCGTCCCGGTATCGCGGATGACGAAGACGCCGAGCGGTTTTGCCGACGTGCTCGTGCCGGTGTGGTTGACCTTGGCGACGGGGATGACGGTCGCTCCGTCGGGCGTGTGGTACGGCTCGGCGAAGGCGCGGCCGGCCGCGTCGTCGGAGAACTGGTCGAGAAAAGCTTCCGGATTCTGCAACCTGGCCTCCGCATGAGTCGAGCGTGGATGGTCGCCAGCGTAAGTCGATTGCCCTCGCATGTGCCAGACCTTCGCGGCTACGACCGTTCGGCGCGCCTGTTCAGCTGCCGGATATGCCCGCAGAGCACGGTGGCGAACGCGCACCACAGGGGATAGAGCGTCAACGGTGCAGCCCGTCCGCCGATGGCGTCGACAGCCCGCCGCGTCAGGTCGGCGCTGCTCACCGTGAGCGCCGCGCTGACGGCGGTCGCGGTGCCGAAGCGACGACGATTGAAGAACAACCAGGACCACGCAGCGTTGAGTGCGAGATTCAGTGCGAGTCCGTTCCGGTAGGCGCGACGCTCGATGTCGCGGCCGGTTGCACCCAATTCGTCGATCGCTGCGGCCGAGACGACGGCGATGTCTGTGTAGAGCGCGGGCCAGACCACAGGGAACACTTCACGAGGCGGTTGATACGCCGGCTTGCGCAGCTGCGCATACCAACTCGATCGGACTGCCGGCGCTGTCGCCGCGCCGCCGATTGCCGCGGTGGCGACGGTTGCGGCTGCGGTCATCAGCAGGGTGGTGATACGCATGAAGTCCCTTCCCTGAGTGCGTCAAAAACTCGATGGCACTGGCCATTTGGTGTACCCACGTTCGATGCTGCCATAAACCGATGCACCACTACCGTTTTCGCCGCGTGGACGTGGTGATGCCGTGGCTGTCGTGACCGTTGCGCGGGTCGAATGCTGGGGAATTCGTATGGATTATGTATTGCGCGGATATGAATATGACGGCGGAAGCCTGCCGCTGATGGTGGCATACGTGAATCGTTGGCCTGAATTGTGTCGAAGTCAGCCTTGCTAAGCGGAAATTCGATTCTGCTTAAGATGTTCTATATCAACAGATTTGGTATCAATACCGACAAATTATAGATTAGCTGGCATATTCAAATGTTAACGCCTTGGTTTCGAATGTTATCGAAAGTAGACAAATTGGTGCGGCGCCCGATTGGGTTAATGTCGGCAGCTGTCAGTAGTTCCACGAAGAGGAGATGTGCGAATGTCAAAGCAGCACAAGACGCGTCACCATGCGGGCGTCGCATTGGTTGCGCTCGCGCTGATGGGTGCGGGCATTGGATTCAGCGCGGCCGTAGCCGGCGCGCAGCCGCCGCCACCGCCCGGTCCAGGCATCCTGCCCCCGGGCCCCGGTGTACCGCCGCCCGGCGGTCCCGGTCTCGCGCCTCCGGGACCGGGCGTTCCGCCGCCGCCGGGCGGTCCGCTCCTGCCGCCTCCGCCATTCTGAGTCGGCTCTGAGTCGGCGTAGTGATTCGACCGTCCGGCACGTAACCCGGTTGTCGCTGATGCGGACCGGGATACGGCCGGGCGGTCGGCCCGAATCCACGGCCTCGGGTCACCCGTGATTGCCGATTGCGTAATAGCGCCGGAGCGCTTCGGCGCGTTCCTCGCCGTGATCGACGATCGGCTCCGGGTAGCCGGGCGGGCGTGGTCCTGATTTGAGGTGGGCATCGGCCGCGTCGGCCAATTCGGGAACCCAGCGGCGGACATAGGCACCGGTGGGGTCGAATTTCTGGCCCTGCGCTGTCGGATTGAACACCCGGAAGTACGGAGCGGCATCGGTGCCGGTGCCCGCGCACCATTGCCAGCCGTGCTGATTGTTGGCGATGTCGGCATCGACCAGATGCTCCATGAACCAGCGGGCACCCCATTGCCATGGCAGGTGCAGATCCTTGACCAGAAAGGACGCGGTGATCATCCGCACCCGGTTGGGCATGAAGCCGGTCGCGCTCAATTGCCGCATGCCGGCGTCGACGAACGGGTACCCGGTCCGGCCGGCCTTCCAGGCGTCGAAGAGCCGCTCGGCTGCCTCGTCGGTGTCGGTTTCGATGGCGTCGTAGTCACGGTTCCAGTTGCGCCAGGCGCTGTCCGGCCAGTGGTGCAGCACCGCGGCATAGAAGTCACGAAAAGCGAGCTGGCGCAAGTAAGCAACGTGGCTGGCGTGGTGCAGGTCGAGGCCGTCGACCATGGTGCGGGGGTGAATCGTGCCGAACTTCAGGTGCGCCGACAGGTGGCTGGTCCCGTCGGCGCCGGGTAGGTCACGCTGTTCGGCGTAGTCGTCCAAACCCGCGTCGATGAATTGTCGCCACTGGTGCAGTGCCGCCTCCTCGCCGGCAGCGAAGCAGGGCGGCACCTTGAGGTCCGGGATGTCGGCAGGTTTGGCTGCTGTGCCAGCCAGACTGTTCGGATCGACCCACTGTGCCGATTGCGGACCGGTGCGCGCCGGCTGCCGCCAACCGTGCTCACGCCAGCGTCGGAAGAACGGCGTGAACACCCGGTAGGGGCTGTCGTCGTCTTTGGTGACGCGTCCGGGCGAGACCAGGTACGGGGAGCCGGTCGCGACCAGCGGGATGCCGTCGAGCGCCTCCTGGACCCGCTCGTCACGGCGCTCGCCGAACGGGGTGAAGTCCGCTGAGACGTGCACAGCACTCGCATCGATCTCTTTGGCGATCAGCGGAATTCGCTCTTCCGGGCGTCCACGGGTGACCAGCAGGCGGCCATCGAGCTCAGCATGCAGATGCCGCAAACAGTCGCCCAGGAACTGCAGGCGGCGGGCGCCTGATGAGGCTTCAAGACGCGGATCGAGGACGAAGCAGGCGAGCACGTCGCCGTCTTGGTCGGCCGCTGCCGATAGGGCTGGTAGGTCGCTGAGCCTGAGGTCACGGCGGAACCAGAGCAAGGAAGGCACGGCTCCATACTTGCCGACCACGAGGCTCTGGCACCAGATGGTGAGTCGCGGTTGACCACGCCGGGCGGAGTCCAACCCTGGGGAATTCATATGGATTCAGTATTCCGCCGATATGAATCTGGCGACGGCAATGCGGGGGCGCCGCTCTGCCTGCGTCGGTGCCGGCCGCCTTCAGACTGCGTCGCGTTGGCCGGTCATCGACCGAAATCTGTTCTTGTGCAATATATTCAGCGTATTTTCGGCGTGGTGCGGGCTTGCGTCGCTGCACCATCTGTGACGGTTTCTGTTGCTATTGCGGCAAATTCGGCCGTGAAGCGCACCCAATCGCGTCAGGTTATCGTCTGCGCCTGTCAGGTTGTTCCACAACGAGGAGATGGTCCGCATGAGCATGCAGCGCAAGACGCGTCGTCGGGCTGGGGTGATGCTGGCAGCCGTCGGGTTGATAAGTGCCGGAGCGGGATTGGGTGCGGCGATTGCGGCCATCTTGATTCAGCAGGCCACCGAACCGGCCTCCGAGTACACGGTTGGGCTGTCGTCGGAGCGGACCCGGAGGCAGCCGGGCGGTTGAGGGGCGGCTATGACCGCGGGCCTTCCGGCGCGGGCAATGTGACCGTGAATGCCGATCCATTCGCGTCGGTCTGCACCGTGATCGTGCCGGCGTGTGCTTTGGCCACGGCTTGCGCGATAGCCAAGCCCAGCCCGGTGCTCCCGGCCGCCCTGGAGCGGGACTCGTCTCCGCGCGCGAAGCGTTCGAAGATCTCCGGCAGCACGTCGGGTGCAATTCCCGGTCCGTCGTCGGTCACGGTCACTGAAACCGGCCCGTCGGCGGCCCCGGCGAGCGCGGTGACCACCCTGGTACCGGCCGGGGTATGGACTCGGGCGTTCGACAGCAGATTGGTCAGCACCTGATGCAACCGTGCGCGGTCGCCGACGACGATCACCGGGTGATCCGGCAGATCCAGGGCCCAGCGGTGTTCGGGTCCGGCCATGTGGGCGTCGCTCACGGCGTCGATCACCATCTGGGACAGGTCGACTTCGTCGTACTCCAAGGGCCGGCCGGCGTCGAGCCTGGCCAGCAGCAGCATGTCCTCAACCAGTTGACTCATCCGCCGGGACTCGGCATGTACTCGGTTCATTGCGTAGACCAAGTCGTTGCGCAACGCGTCGGCCGCGTCGTGAGGTAGGCCGGTGACCAATCGGCGGGCCACTTCGGTGTATCCCTGGATGGAGGCCAGCGGCGTGCGCAGTTCGTGGCTGGCGTCGGCGACGAACTGCCGTACGCGGGTCTCGCTTGCGTGGCGGGTGGCCAACCCGTCGGCCACCCGGTCGACCATGCTGTTGAGGGCGGTGCCCAGCCGGCCCACCTCGGTATGAGCGGTGTCGGCGTCGACAGGTTCGATCTGGGACGGAAGTTGGACGTCACCTTCGTGCAGCGGAAGTCCGGCGACGTGGTGTGCCGCTTCGGACATCCGTGACAGCGGGACAAGTTCGCGGCGAATCATCACTGTCCCCGCGGCGATCGCCGCCGCCAGAGCCAGCGCGGAAAACCCACCGATCATCCAGGTGACGGATCGCAATGTTTGTTGCACTCCGGACAGCGGCAGACCCGACACCACGACCTCATTGAGGGAGGGGTGCGCAACGAGCCGGTACGCACCTAGGCCATCGAGGTCGACGCTGACGGTGTGCCCCTGGGGAACTCGCTCCAGCTGTGTCAGGGCTGCAGGGCTGACGGAGCGGCGGTCGCCGCTCGTCATGATGACTGCAGCCTGACTCTGCCCGGGCTGCGAGATGATCGCGCCCACGGTGCCCGCCGACTGGCCGGGCCCATCGAGGAACATTGGCCCAGGACCGGAGAATCGCAGGAATGGCGGCGGCCCGAACTCGAAGAACGTCACGGACCGGGATTGGGCTTCGAAAACCTGGTTGTCGAGTTGGCCGATGAGGAAGTGCCGCAACGCAATCAGAGTGCCGGCGCCGACAGCGGCGCACAGCCCGGCGCCGAGCACCGCCACCACGACGATCAGGCGGCTGCGCAGCGTCCAGGTGCGGGGGGCATACTTCCGGCCACGTCGCGGCGGCGGGGGAGGGTCCGCCACCGCGATGTCACTGGGGTTTGAGGACATACCCGATCCCGCGGACTGTGTGGATCATGGGTGCACGGTCGGCATCGATTTTCTTGCGCAGGTATGAGATGTACAGCTCGACCACGTTTGAGCGACCCTCGAAGTCCCAATCCCATACGGCGTGCAGGATCTGGGTCTTGGTCAGCACCCGCCGAGGGTTGTTCATCATGAGTCGAAGAACTTCGAATTCGGTTGCGGTCAAATTGATTTCGGAGCCCGCTCGGGTGACTTCGCGGCTGTCTTCGTCCAGTACCAGATCACCGACGACCAGTTGCGCACTGTCGGTTGCCACGCCGACGCCGGACCGACGGACCAGTGCTCGCATCCGCAGGACCATTTCCTCGACGTTGAACGGCTTGGTGACGTAATCGTCTCCGCCCGCTGACAATCCGGCGATGCGGTCTTCGATGGTGTCTTTGGCGGTGAGCAGCAGGACTGGTAGCTCGGGCCGGATGCGGTGCAATTCGTGGAGCACGTCGAGCCCACTCATGTCAGGCAGCATGATGTCGAGCACCACGATGTCGGGCTTTTCGGCGGCGGCTTTCTTGATGGCCGAAGCACCGTCGCGGGCGGCAGTGACCTGCCAGCCCTCGTATCGCAATACCATGGCTACCAGGTCGCCGAGCGCTGGTTCGTCGTCGACCACGAGGACCTCGATCGGGCTGCCGTCGTGGCGCGTGATCGGGGCCGGAGCCGCAGGAGCTGCGATCTGTGGCCGACGGACCGCGGTATGGGCATCTGGGGCTTCTTGCATCGCGACATTGTTGCCAACCCGTTTAGCGACGATCTGTGGTTGGCCTATGGAGAACCTATGAGGCAGGGTGTTCCCGCTGGTAGACGCTGTATTTCGGCGTGATTTCCCCTCCTGCAATCAGTTCGCGGATGGCGGGGCGCGGTGGCGGCCCCGCTTACCTGGGCGGCGGGGCGAACCCCGCCGGCGGGCTTAATCCGGGCGGCGGGCTGAATCCGGGGCCGCCCGTGAGTCCGGATGGGGGTGGTCCAAACCCCGGTGGGGGCCCGGGTGGGCCGCCGATGCCGCCGACAGTCACATCGAGACCGAGGGCAGTGGCGCAGACGGCTGCGGCGATCGCCAGTGCTACCCAGTCGGACCGTCGGAGCTTGGTCCGGGCAGCGGTGAGTTGACCGGTTCCGCCGCGGGCAGCGATCGCGTCGCCCATTTCGTCGGCGCGGCGCAACATCATCGCGGTGACGGTGGCAATCAGGTCGACACCGTCACGGATGCGCTGTCGCACTTTTCGTATCCCTCGTGATCGCGGTGTGGGCCGCAAGGTGCGGGCAGCGTTTACGACCCTGAATTCGTCGATCAGCATGGGAAACGACCGCAGTGCCAAGCTCAGGGCGACCGCGAGATCGTCGACGGGGATGGACAGCCGGCGCACAGGACGGGCCATCGTAGCGAGTGCCGGCGCGACGTCGGCAACGTCGGTGGTCCAGGACAGCACCGCACTCGATAGCAGTAGGACGATGGTCAGAGCCGATAGTTGCAGGAACTGCAGCAGGCCACCGAGTCCCACATGCAGGCCGGCGATGACGACGAACGGGGCCCCGCCCGCGGACGTCAGGAACACGGCGCCGATCACGACGACCGCCCACACCGGCGGCGGTACGGAGGGGAAGGCGCTGCGCGGGATCCCTGCCAGCCAGATCGCGGCCAGGGCCAGGGCGCCGGCCGCGGCGATCGGGATGGGGCTTGGATCGACGGCGAGCATCACCGCGACGGCGACGATGCTGATGATCTTGGTGCCCGCCCACAACGAGTGGACCGGACTGGTGCCCGGGACGGGACGCAGCAGCACCAACGGCCTCGGCCCCCGATGCTTGACCGACTCACGGGGTGTCATGACGATGCTCCCGTCGAGGGTGAGACCGGAGTCTGGATCACGCCGGTGTGGAGGCGCAGGACGCGTGGGCACAACCGATCCAGGCCGAGGAAATCGTGCGAAATCATGATGATCGTCAGTCCGGTGTCGCGGCGCAGGTCGGTCAGCAGCTGCACCAACCCGCGTGCGCTGGCAGCGTCCAGACCGGCCAGGGGTTCGTCGAGGATCAGCACCCGTGGTCTTCGGGCGAGCAGGCCCGCAAGCACCAGCCTGCGCTGCTGTCCGCCGGAGAGCTGATCGACGCGCCGCCGTGCGAGCGCGGCATCGAGGCCAACGCTGGCCAGCACGGCCACCACACGATCCGTGTCATGCACATCGAATCCTGCCGCGGACGCGATTTCGCAATCGACCCGCGACCGCATCAGTTGCAGGCGCGCGGCCTGGAAGGCGATGGCGACCGCGCCGATCTGTTCGGCGGCGGGTTTGCCATCGAACAGGGCCGATCCCACGGAGGGCGTGATCAGGCCGGCCATGATCCACGCCAGCGTCGACTTGCCGGAACCGTTGCCGCCGTGGATCAATACGCCGTCACCCTCGTGCACGGTGAGGTTGATGTCGCACAGGGTGGTGTGCACCCACGGTGTGCCTGCCGCGTACTGGTGGCTGACACCGTCGAGCCTCAGCACGGGTAGCCCGGGCAGCCTCGTCACCGCGGGTAGGCCACCAGCCGCCGCCGGGGCCGGAGCTGGTGCCGCGACGGTGGGCACCACGGCGGTGTTGTCCCCGGTTTCGGACAGGTTGATGACCCAGTCGGCGCTCTCGGCTTCGTCGCGGTAGTGGGTGATGTTCACGACCGACATCTGCTGGTGCGCGGTCAGGCCGTCCACCACAGCCAGCAGTAGCTCGCGGCCGTCGGGGTCGACCATGGAGGTGATCTCGTCGGCGATCAGCAGTCTCGGCGAGCGGGCCAGCGCAGCGGCCACGGCCAGGCGCTGCAGCTCACCTCCGGACAGCCCATCGGTGGCGCGCTCGCGCATCCCGGCGAGCCCCACCCGGCGCAGGATTGCATCGACGTCGACCGGCGTGTCCGTGGGCAGGCCCCAGACGACATCGTCGGCGACCCGCATCCCGAGCACCTGCGTTTCCGGGTGCTGCAGCACCACTGCGGTCCCGCCGATGCGGCCCAGGCCGACCCCACCGGGGCGGCGCACGGTCCCGGTGGTGGGTTCGGCGCCGGCGAGGATGCGCCCCAGTGTGCTTTTGCCGGACCCGTTGCAGCCGACCACGGCGACACGTTCGCCGACATCGATGGTGAGGTTGGTCGGTGCCAGCGCGTTGTGTTCGGCGCCGGGATACCGGAAGCTGACGTCGTCCAGATGGACGGGCAGCGGGGCGGTCGCGGCCCCGGCCAGGTCGGCCGGTGGCGGGTCGAGTTTGTGGGCGTCGGGGATACCGTCGAGGCGGCGCAGGACACCGGACATGACCCACCAGCCGACGATCGACACGATCGCCACGATGCCCGTCAGCCAGCCGGTTAGCAGCAGCGGCCAGGCGGTGAACCCGGGCAACGTCAGGCGGGTCAGACCGTCGCCGAGGCCACGGAGGGCGGGAATGGTCTGCAGGGCGGCGGCCAGTCCGTTCATGGTCGCGTTCAGGGCGCTGAAGACCAGCATCCGCAATGGGGCCAGTACCACCAACACCCCCGATGTGACGGCCCCGAGGACCGCGCCGGCAGCGACACCGGAGACGGCGACGGCGACGATGCCGCCGCCGCGCCGTTTGACGATGCCGGCCAGCCCTCCGATGTAGGCGCTGGACAGCACGGTGATGGCGCCGGGCACACCGACGATGAGGAATGCGACCACCGCGCTGGCGATGGCGGCGGTGATCAGTACCTGGAGTCGATGCCGGTAGGCCAGCAGCCCGACCGGCACCATGGCGACCAACGCCAGGAACCCGGTCACCGGGACGACGGCCGCCGAGATCGCCAATCCGGCCGAGGCTGCCGCGACGACCGAGGCATGCGCCATCTCCCCGGGAAGCAGGCCGGAGCGGCCCCCGGTGTGCGCCGGGCTAGCCACGTGCGTCCGCGCTCATGTCGTCCGGGCGGGTGGCACGGACCCACGCCAGCGGATTCAGTGCGCGGTAAGGGTCGGCGGCCCGGATTTTCAGCAGGTCGGCAATGCTGGTTTCCAGCGCTTCCTGGGTCGTCTCTTTGACCGTGGCGATCCACGTCTCATCGGAGACGCCTGCGGGTTTGGCGGTGGTGATCGGGGCACCGAACCGCAGGTACATGCGCTGCGGCCGCGGGATCAGAGTGGGACCGATCCCTCGCATCAGCGGCATCGGCATGTTCGGACGGCCGGTGACCTTCTCGCTGATCGTCATGCTGAGCCGGCCCAGCGTGCTGTCGCGGGTGAACAGATGCTCGTACATATCGTCGCCGCCGACCAGGGTCACCGGCACGATCGGGTAGCCGCCGATGATGGCCTCGCGGGCAAAGCCCGCCCGGCCCCGCCAATTGATTGTGTTCTCTTCGCCTTTGAACTTGGCGATCTCCCGGCCGCCGCCGGGGAACACCAGAATCGTGTCGTTGTTCCGCATCAATTCCTGGGCGTTTTCTGGGGATCCGACGACGGCGCCGACCGCGGCGATCACATCGCGCATCGGGCCGCGCATCTTGCCCATACCCCGCTCAGCCAGCGGCCGCACCCGCGTCCCGATGCCACGCCGGACGAAGTGCAGGATCAGCGGCACCTCCACGCCGCCCTGAGTGTGGTTGGCCACCAACAGAAACCGGCCGTCAGCGGGCAAATTCTCGAGCCCTTCTATGTAGGGGCGCAGTAGGTCCACGATCGGTTCGGCGGCATCGCTGACCGACCCCAGAACTCGGCGCAGGGTCTGTACCCGCGCCGGTTGAGCGACTATCTCTTCAGGGGTGTGGTGCTCTGTCATGACGATGTGCTCCGATCCGTGTGTCAATTCGCCGAACCAGGTAGTGAATGGCCCGTACGGGACATGAAGCTAGCGGCCGAATCCATGAAACCCGTGGGGCAATGTTTGCGAAACCGTATGAATACAGCCGGGTTTGAGTCACGGTGTGACCACGACCAGGACGACCGTCACAGTGTCGCGGTGCTCGTTTGTGGTGCTGCCGCGTTCACAGCCCAGCGCTAGCGAAACCCCACACTTTGCCCATGACTCGGCTCTATTGTCCCTGGGCGCCGCTGTCACCAATCTGTTTGCCACCAGTGCGGCCAGTCCGAGCTTCTTCGTTGCCGACCGAATCGGGGCCGACGGTCAAGAGCGCCAACTACGGTAGGGACATGGTGGATTTCGCCCTGCGGTCCTGTGGACTACGTGGCCACGCGACGTATGCCCCGGACGAACCGGAACTGGCTGCCCGCTTGCATGTGCAGACACCGGTCGGTGAGGCATGGCGATGCCTGCGGTGCGAGACATTCGTCGTCGGTGCGCCGCGGGGGAGGGGACCTGCGGAATCGGCACCCGAAGTTCCGCGCGGCCGGCTGCTGCGCGACCGCGTGCTGATGCGGGTGTTGGCCGCCGAGCGCGTTTTCCGGTTCCTGCTGCTGGCCGCGATGTCCTACGGCGTGTTCCGGGTGCGAGCGGCGCGGGTGCACCTGCGGGACATGTTCGAGAAGGACCTGCCGCTGCTGCGGCCGTTGGCGGACCAGATCGGCTGGAACCTCGACAGTTCCAAGATCATTCGGCACATCAACGACGCGTTCACCATGTCGAGTGACACGTTGTTGTTGATCGCGATCGGCATTGCCGTCTATGCGTTGATCGAATTGGTGGAGGCCGTCGGGCTCTGGGGCATGTGGCGGTGGGGCGAGTACTTCGCGGTGGTGGCCACCAGTTTCTTTCTGCCGCTGGAGATCTACGAGTTGACCGAGAAGGTCACCGCCCTGCGGTTGACGATGTTCCTGGTGAACGTCATTGCGGTGCTGTGGTTGTTGTGGAGCAAGCGGCTGTTCGGGCTCAACGGCGGTGGCGCGGCGTACCGTCAGGAACACGAGACGGAGAGCCTGATGAGTGTCGAGCGGGCGGGATTGGCGACCGCTGCGGCCTGAGCTATCCGGCGAACTGTTCCCGGAGTTGTTCGCGCAGTGCCTGTTTGGCGATCTTGCCGTTGGTCGTGAGGGGCAGCGCGTCGACGAACACGACATGGCGGGGGCGTTTGAACGCCGCGATGCGCTCTCGTACGTGCGTGACGAGATCGTCGGCGGCAGGCTCGGTGTTGGCGGTGGGCACCACGACCGCGCAGATCGCCTCGCCCCAGTACGCATCGGGAACCCCAACGACCGCAACCTGATCCACATCGGGATGGGACGACAGCACGTCTTCGACTTCCCGGGAGGACACGTTCTCGCCGCCGGTGATGATGATGTCCTTCAGCCGGTCGGTCACCACGAGCCGGCCCGCGTCATCGAGGTACCCAACGTCGCCGGTGTGCAGCCAGCCGTCGTCGGTCGTTGGCGTGTCGGGCCAGTACCGGACTGCCACCTGATCGCCACGAACCAGGATTTCGCCACTCGGGGCGATCCGGATCTGCACATCGGCGTGGGGCCGGCCGGCCGTGGCGAGCACGGCGGTGTCGCCCGCGGCTCCCGCACGATGGTCCTCGGGGCCGAGAAACGTGACATTGCCACCGGTTTCGGTCATTCCGTAGCCCTGGTGGAATCCGACGGCGAGGCGGCCCAGGGCACGCCGAAGGAGGTCGGCAGGGATGGCCGACGAGCCATAGGCGATGTCCCGCAACGACGGCAGGTCGGTGCCGGTCTCGTCGAGATGAGCCAGCAGGCTGTGCAGCATGGTCGGGGCCAGTGAACACGAGGTCACCTGGTACCGGTTCACCGCGGCGGCGAAGGCTTCGGGCCGGAATGCCGCCACCGGCAGCACCGTCGACTGTGCGCAGTGGTGCACCAGCATGTTGTACCCGGCGATGTGGCACATGGGGAACGGCAGCAGATACACCCCGCCCGGACGGACCGACCTGCCGGCGATGCTGCCCCGGACCGCCGTGGTGATCGAACGGTGCGTGTGCACAACGCCTTTCGGCGTGCCCGTGGAGCCGCTGGTGAACAGCAGCCAGACCGGGTCGTCCGCGTCCGGCTCGTCGGGCACGGGCCATCGTGTCGATTGCGTTGCCGCAGTCCACTGTTCGTCGTCGAACGAGATCGAGTCGGGCCGGCTCAGCGGTTCCAGATAGCGGGCCTCACCCAGGATCAGGGTGGGCGCCGCGGTGGCCAGTTGTGCGACATGTTCGTCGGCGCTGAGCCGTTGATTGATCAGGACGAGGATGCAACCGGCGCGGGGCACCGCGTAGTAGAGCGTCGCGTAGTCGGGGCCGTTGTCGGCGATCACCGCGACCCGGTCGCCGCGGGTGGTCCGGGACGCGATCCAGCCCGCGGCAGCCGTGATCACCCGGTCGAATTGCGCGAACGTCATGACAGTGCCGTCTTCGGCGATGACGGCCGGACGGTCGGGCGCAACCGCGGCGGCGCCGGACACCAGGTGATGGAGCAATTCACCGTGCCCCACAACGCCTCCCGTTTCTCGGCCTGAGTGTCCGCCACACGCTACCAGCCCAGGTCGCGGATACTTCTCCGTCCCAAGGGTTTTGGCCGGGGGATCTCAGTCGGTATGGGCGGCTAGCACGACCTTCCCGCGGACGTGACCGGCCTCGACCATGCGGTGCGCGTCGGCAACCTTCGCCAAGGGCAGCACCTGCGTCTCCGGCGGCCGGATCGCACCCTTGGCGCACAGAGCGGCCAACTCCATCAGGTGCTGAGGCTGGCGCTGGACCGCGATCATGTTGGAGACGATCCGCACCCCGCGTTCGGCGGCGCGGGCCACCCGCTCCTCGTCGGCGCGCGAGATGAGCGTCTCGATCTCGACGTAGCTCCCGCCGGGCGCCACCAGTTCTTCGGCGTGCGGGAGCAGCGTGTCCAGGCCGACCGCGTCGAGCACCTGATTGACGCCCGACGGGGCCCAGGCGCGCAGCGGCGAGACGACGTCGCCGCCCCGGTAGTCGATGGCCAGGTCGGCGCCGAGTTCGGTGACGTAGTTGAAGTTCTTCGGGCTGCAGGTCACCGCGACCCGTGCACCCAGCGGACGGGCGATCTGGATGGCGATGCTGCCGACGCCACCGGCGCCGCCGTTGATCAGCACGGTCTGGCCGGCCTGCAGCTCACCGGCGTCGACCATGCCGCCGTAGGCGGTGCTACCCGCCACCGGCAGACCCGCGGCGTCGGCGTAGCTCCAGCCCTCCGGTAGCGGCGCCAGCAGTTCGGACGACGCGAGACAGTATTCGGCGTACGTGCCGTCCGCCCCGTTGCGCTGGTTGGACATCCCGAAGACCTGATCGCCCACCTGCCAGCGGGTAACTCCCGGCCCGACGGCCGCGACGACACCGGCCAGGTCGAAGCCAAGCACGAACGGGAAGTGGTAGTCGATGTAGACGGAGAGCTTGCCCTCACGGGTCTTCCAGTCCGCCGGGTTGACGCTGGTGCAGGCGATCTCGACCAGCACCTCGTCGGCACCGGGAACCGGGGTGGGCAGCTCGGCGGCGTGGAGCACATCGGGGCCGCCGAACTCGGTCAGCACCATTGCTTGCATTGTGTTCGGCGGGGGAGCGGTGTGCGAGGTCATCATTCGGTCTTAGTCCGCCTGCAGGCCCCGTGGAAGGCGGGTTCCCACTCGGTGACACCCGAGTTGAGCCGGGCTGTCGGGATTGATTTTGGTGACCGGCGGTCCGAGTTCGGTGGGGGACAATGGGGAGACCGACTGGAACGGGGGACGGTCCATGCCCTACACGGTGTCGCAGGTGATGAATTCCGCTCCGGAATCGCTGCTCACCGCGTCGCTCGACGCGCGGGCCGCAGCACAGCGCGTCGATGCTCAGATCGACCGGGCACGAACACGATTCGCCCACCTCGCCGACGACTGGACCGGCACAGCCGCCGATGCCGCGCAGAAGCAGGGCCGTGAATCACTCGACGAGCAGACCACCTATCGGGACCACCTCTACGCCGTGGCCAAGCCTTTGGCGACGGGCGGCGCGCAGCTCACCGAGCTCCGGGCAAACTTGAAGAAGGCTGTCGATGCCGCACAGGCGCAGTGGGACGTTGCCGACGACGGTGGGGTCACGCCCGGATTCTGGCTGCGCTGGTATGCGAGGGTCTCACCGGTCCAGGCGCTGCAGATCGCGGCCAAACGCATCGAGGTCGAGAACGCGATCAAGCTGCTGCTCGCGAAATTCGAAGCGGCCGACCGGGACACCGGCCATCAAATTCGCAAGGTCGGTTGGGAGTTGGCATGACCGCACCGTTGACCGTCGTGGTGGCGTCGCTGCGGGAAACCGCGACGGAGCTGGAGGACCTGGCGAGCGGCCTGTTCAACGACGGTGGCGGTCCGCAGCTCTCGGCCGCCGCGGAGCCGGTAGCGGGACTGGACAGTGGCCAGGCGTGCCGGGACGCAGGCGATGCGTTCCTGCGGCGCGCACAGTCGCTGGGGCAGGGCATGTCCGCATTCGCAGGCAAGCTCGATTCGGCTGCCTACCTTTACGAGCACGGCGATCGCGCGGCCGCCGAACGTATCCCGTTCGACGTGCCGGAACCGAAAGACGAACGGATCGGCGACGATCCCGGCGAACCCGGATACGACCCCGTCAACAAGTACGAGGACGCGCTGCACGCAGCGGGGCTGCTGGACGGAACCAGCGACGGGTACTACCGCGAGTGGCTGCAGAACGCGGCGAAAAAGGGTGTGCCGCCACAGGTGATCGTCGACATCGCTCGGCAGCAGCACATCACGCCGGCGAGTTTCGACGTCCTCAAGGGCATGGAGCGCGTCGTCGACAACAACCGGACGAGCAGTGATCCCAGCGACGACAACACCTACTTCCTGCTGCCCGCGGGGACGAGTGCCGACGCTGCCCGCCGGGCCGCGTTGATGACGTACATCCTGAACGCGGGCACCAGTTACACAAAGGGAAATCCGAACACAGACTTCGCCGAGACGCCGTACACCGCAAACGAGGTGCAGCGCATCCTTGACCGGCAGGCGGCGAATTCCTGGAGTTACGAACAGGTTCCGCGACTGGCGGGCAGTGGCGGGCGCTTCGCGGCCACGCCCAACGGGATGCTCATGGGACTCGGCGGCGGCTTCGTGCAGAACCAGCTGAGCCAGCAGGGCGGGTCCACCTACGGTGACGTCTTCCTGATCAACATCGACCATCCAGCGGACGCGGGCGACCAGCTTCGCAAGATCATCGGGTCGGGTCAGATGTGGTACGACGGACCCGGCGGCGCACGCCAACAGGACATGGACATCGACCGCATCCTGCATCATGAAGAGCGGCACTCGGAACAGTGGGCCGCGTTGGGGCCGGTGGAATTCGCCAAGCAGTACGCCATCAGTCTGGGCGCCGAAAGGCTCACCGGCCGTCGCAATCCGTTCGAGACGAACGCCGGCGCTTCGGACGGCGGCTATTCATGATCCGTCGAATGCTCTGCCTAGGTGTCACTTTCGCCACCCTGATGGCATTGTGCGCTTGTGATCCGCTCGGGAAACCGTCGCTGCCGGTTCAATTCGGGGTCCGGGTGACCGACGGACAGCTGCGGCTCTGGACCGGATCGCCATGCCGTGGCACGACGGCAGTCAACGTCACCTTCAACATGGATCGACCGGACAAGGCGGAGTTGAAGCTCGAGGCGACGCCCTTGCCGGAAGTTGTTGGTTCACAAAAGGCTCCGCCGAATCCGGGTACCGAAGTGGAGTACTTCACCGTTGGCGGACCATACCCGGGATTCGACGTGGTCACTCAACTACCAGTCGGATTCGATTGGCGCACTGCGGACACCGTGTTCATCTTCCCGCAGGCCCCACACGCATTCGGGGCCACCAGCAAGCTGGGTGAGGCGATCAAAGAATCCGACCGGCATCCCGCGGATACCTACTGGTTCGAGGGGTTCGGTTGGCTCAACCCTCACGATGTCGGTGCTCAGGAAGGCACGAAGTTCCTGACGCTCTGTTCACGCGACCCCGCTCAAGGTCGCCAGCTACCAAGGGTTTTCGGCGCTCGCGTCACCGACGGCACGCTGCGGATCTGGCCCGGCAAATACTGCGGTCCCGTGGACAATGTGATGCTGACTTTTCAGCCCGGTCAGGCCGATCTCGTGCTGGCCGCCGACCCGCACCAGGCAATCCCGTTCGACTCCTTGACCGCCACCGGACCGTATCCCGGCTTTGCGGTGGTGCGGCCCCTGCCCAGCGGGTTCGACTGGCGGACACAGAAAACGGTGCTGCTGCGGGTCTATCGCACCAACGGCGATCCGTGGACCACGACCACCGACCTCGGTCCGGCTGTCACCGAATCGGGCCAACATGCGCCGGACACCTTCTGGTTTCAGGGATTCGGCTGGCTGAGTCCTGCTGACATCGCCGCAAAAGACGGCAAGGAGCTATTGACCGCGTGTGCGCCTGAGCCCCAGCGCCGGTGACATTGTCGATGTCAGGTGCCTCGTGTCTTCGACTTGGGCGCGCTCAGCGGCTAATGTCCGCGGAATGGCGCCACTGACAGACGATGTCGCCCGACTGCTCGACGAGCGGTCGGGCCGGGTCGTCGTCGGTCTGACCGGGCCGCCGGGCGTCGGTAAATCGACGGTGGCGGCGCGGGTTGTCGACGAATTCAATTCCATCCAGCGCGATTTCGCCGCCCTGCTGCCGATGGACGGTTTCCATCTGTCCAACGCGCAGCTCGCACGGCTCGGCCGAAGAGGGCGTAAGGGCGCCCCGGACACCTTCGACGCGGCCGGCTTTCTGGTATCGCTGGTTCGGGTGCGCGACGCCTACCAGAGCGCTGATGTTTATGTGCCACAGTTCGATCGGGCGCTCGAAGAGTCTGTCGCAGCGGGCCTGGTGGTCCCGGCAGCGGCGCGGCTGGTCGTCACGGAGGGCAACTACCTGGCGCTGCCGTCTCACAACTTTTCCGGTGCGCGGCAGCTGATCGACCGGCTGTACTACCTGAAGGGCGCTGACGAGGTGCGGCGGAAGCGACTGCTCGCACGCCACATCGCCGGCGGGCGGAGCCTGATCGCGGCCGAGCATTGGGTACGTGCGGTCGACGAGCCGAACGCGGAGCTGATCGCCGAGACCGAGGGGCTGTGTGATCGCACCTGGGACATGGACGACGGTGATCGGTCATGAGCGCGCCGTCTCCGCGGTCCGACGCCGGTACGCCGATGGTGATTCCCCGCTGAACTGGGTGAAGCAGCGAGTGAACGCGCTGAGGCTCTCGAAGCCGACCGCTGTGGCGGTGGCTTGGACAGATTGCCCCGGCTCCGTCAGCAACGCCATCGCCCGGAGCATTCGGGCGTTGAGAAGGTAAGTGCGCCAAGATAATCCGATGGACTTCTGGAACAGCCGGCGCAACGTCCGTTCAGATACCGAGACCGCACGGCTCACCTGTTCGGCCGTCGCCGACGTCAGATGTTCTTTGGTGTAATCCATTGCCGCGGCAACGATCGGGTGCTCGGCAGTCGGCAGACTCAGCGGCGCTTCGTGGTCCAACGCTTCAGACACGAGATGCGCCAGCGTGCGAAAGAAACCGTCCGATACGGCGTCGCCGTGTGCCCGGTTGATGGGCCACCGCAACGCGTAGATCATCATCTCGCGGATCAGCGGGGAGACGGCGATGATGCGTGCTCGATCCGACCGGTCGGCGATCAGGCTTGGATCGAACATCACGGCAACGGTCTTCACATCCGGGTTCATCACCGCCTGATGAGGTAGGCCCGCCGGTATCCAGGCTGCCTGTTGCGGCGGCAGTAGGTAGTGGGCGACATCCGTCTCCACCTCGACCAGGCCGTGCAGCGCGTACTCGATCTGGTGCACCTCGTGTGAGTGCCAGCCGGTGATCAGGGCGTCGCCCTCGTAGAGGTAGCTGCCGCCGAGAGCGTGCCCGCCGCGGCGCAGCTCGATCACCGGCCGCGCGGCCATCTTGGCCGTTCGGGATAAACCTCTGTCCGAAAGTGCAGAGACGGTCACGCCTCTAGACGGTACTACTGAGGCATGCAGACCGACGCCTTGATCCTGGTGAGCATTGACGACCATGTCGTGGAACCCCCCGACATGTTCCTCAACCACGTGCCGGACAAGTACAAGCCCGAGGCGCCGATCGTCGTCACCGATGACAAAGGCGTCGATCAGTGGATGTACCAAGGCCGACCCCAAGGTGTGAGCGGGCTCAACGCCGTGGTGTCCTGGCCGGCCGAGGAATGGGGCCGCGATCCCGCCGGCTTCGCCGAAATGCGCCCTGGCGTGTACGACGTGCATGAGCGCGTGCGAGACATGAACCGCAACGGCATCCTCGCTTCGATGTGTTTCCCGACCTTCACCGGTTTCTCCGCCCGGCACCTCAACATGCACCGCGAGGAGGCCACCCTGGTGATGGTCTCGGCCTACAACGACTGGCACATCGACGAATGGGCCGGGTCGTACCCGGACCGGTTCATCCCCATCGCGATCCTGCCGACGTGGAACCCCGAGGCGATGTGCCGTGAGATCCGCCGGGTGGCCGCCAAGGGCTGCCGGGCCGTGACGATGCCCGAGCTGCCGCATCTGGAAGGCCTGCCGAGCTACTTCGACGAGGATTATTGGGGCCCGGTGTTCCGGACGCTGTCCGAGGAGAACGTGGTGATGTGTCTGCACATCGGTACCGGCTTCGGCGCGATCTCGATGGCCAAGGACGCCCCGATCGACAATCTGATCATCCTGGCCACGCAGGTGTCGGCGATGTGTGCCCAGGATCTGTTGTGGGGCCCGGCAATGCGCAACTACCCGGACCTGAAGTTCGCCTTCTCCGAGGGCGGCATCGGCTGGATTCCGTTCTATCTGGATCGCAGCGACCGGCACTACACCAACCAGAAGTGGCTGCGCCGCGACTTCGGGAACAAGCTGCCCAGCGACGTCTTCCGCGAGCACTCACTGGCTTGCTACGTCACCGACAAGACGTCGCTGAAGCTGCGCCACGAGATCGGTATCGACAACATCGCCTGGGAATGCGACTACCCGCACTCGGACTGCTTCTGGCCCGACGCCCCCGAGCAGGTGCTGGCCGAGCTCAACGCGGCCGGGGCCTCGGACTCCGACATCAACAAGATCACCTGGCAGAACTCCTGCCGGTTCTTCGGCTGGGATCCCTTCAAGCTGACGCCGAAGGACCAGGCGACGGCGGGTGCGTTGCGCGCCAAGGCCACCGATGTCGATGTGTCGATCCGGCCGCGCGCCGAGTGGGCGCAGTTGTACGCGCAGAAGCAGATGACGCCCACCTGATCCGGATGGATCAGGTGACGGCGGTCGTGCCCACTCGAGTCGAAGTCAGCCCCGGGTCAGTTTGGCGTAGCGGGTCACGTGGTAGTCGGTGGAGCCGAATTCGTATTGAACGGCGGTGAGCCGCTTGAAGTAGTGGCCGATGGCGAGCTCCTCGGTCATGCCCATGCCGCCGTGCAGTTGCACCGCGTTCTGGCCGATGAACCGTGCCGCCCGGCCGATGGTGGCCTTGGCTGCCGAAACCGAACGTGCCCGGGTGTGCGCGTCGGCCTCCAGGTTGAGCACCGCGAGGTAGACCGCGGACACGGACTGCTCGAGCTCCATGTGCATGTCGACCATGCGATGTTGCAACGCCTGGAAGCTGCCGATCGGCTGGCCGAACTGTTGGCGTTGCTTGGCGTATTCGACGGTGTCGGCCAGCACCTTTCGCATGTTGCCGACGGCTTCGGCGCACACGGCGGTGGCGCCTTCGTCGCGGGCCTGGGCGATCGACGGCCACGCCTCGCCTTCGGCGCCGAGAAGTGCATCGCCCGGCAACCGGAGTTCGCGCAGTTCCAGGTCGGCTGCGCGACGGTCGTCGACGGTGCGGTAGCTGTGCAGGGTGAGTCCGGCGGGCAGTGTCGTGACGTCGACCAGGAACAGTGAGATGCCGCCTGCTGTCTGCGCGCTGAGCAGCAGGTGGGTGGCGACCGGCGCATTCATGACCATGATCTTGTCGCCGGAGAGCACCCAGTCGTCACCGTCGCGGGAGGCGGTGGTCTGAACGTCCTGCCACCGGTCGCCGCTCTGGGCCTCGGCTGCGGCGAGCGCGACAATCGCTGTGCCGGAAGCGATTTCCTCCAACACGGGACCGGCGGCCGTGCTGCCGGATCGCAGCAGCAGGCCGGCGGCGACCACCGCGGTGTCCACGTAGGGCTCGATGACCAGCGCGTGCCCCAGCGCTTCGGCGATCAGCATGACCTCGACGGGCCCGCCGCCGATGCCGCCGACGTCCTCCGGCAGAGCGGCGCCGAGAATGCCGAGTTCCTCAGCGAACGAGTGCCAGATGTCGGGCTGCCAGCCGGGGCCGGATTTGGCTGCGGCGCGGCTGGTTTCGAGGTCGTATCGGCCGGCCAAGAACTTGGACAGGCCGTCGCGGAGCAGTTCCTGTTCCGCGGAGAAGGTGAAGTCCATCTACAGCCCCAATTCTGCTTTGGCGAGGATATTGCGCTGAATTTCGTTGCTGCCGGCGTAGATCGACCCGGCACGGTCGTTGAAGTACCGCAGGGGCGCGACCGCCTGCCATGGCTCGCCGCTGACGTAACCGTCTGGGGGAGGGGTGAATTCGGCGACCGGACCACCGGGGCGCGTGGCGTGCGGTTGGTACGCGCGGCCGCGGGGGCCGGCGGCCTCCATGGCGAGTTCGGTCAAGGTCTGGCTCAACTCGGTCGAGAGCACCTTCAGCATCGACGACGCCGCACCCGGATGTCCGCCTCCGGCCAGCGCGGCCAGTACGCGGTATTCGAGGATCTCGAGCACCTCGGTGCGGATTCGCGCGTCAGCGAGCTTGCGGGAGAACGCGGCATCGTCGAGCAGCAGGCCACCGTCTGGGCCCGGCGCCTGGGCCGCGGCGGTGGCGATCTCGTCGGCCAACACCTGCAGACCCGGGGCGGCGGCGCCACCGCCGCGCTCGAACTCGAGCAGATACTTCGCGACGGTCCAGCCGTCGTCGATCTGGCCGATGACGTTGCTCTTGGGTACCCGGACCTCGTCGAAGAACACCTGGTTCTGGACCTCTTCGCCGGACGTCATCACCAGCGGCCGGATCTCGATGCCCGGCGTGCTCATGTCGATCAGCACGAAGGTGATGCCCTGCTGCTTCTTGCCGGTGCGGGTGGTGCGCACCAGCGCGAACATCCAGTTGGCCTCGGTGGCGTGCGTGGTCCAGATCTTGCTGCCGGTGCACACCAGGTCGTCGCCATCGGAAACGGCGGCCATGGTCAGGGCGGCCAGGTCGGATCCGGCTTCGGGCTCGGAGTAGCCCTGGCAGAAGAAGACCTCGCCGGTCAGGATGCGGGGCAGAAAGTAGTCCTTCTGTTCCCTCGTGCCGAACCGGACGATCGCGTGGGCCACCATCCGGATGCCCATCGGGGACAGGGACGGCGCTCCGGCCAGGATCGATTCCCGGCTGAAGATGTAGTGCTGGGTCAAGCTCCAATCGCAGCCGCCGTATTCGACCGGCCAGGCCGGCGCGGCCCAACCGCGCTCGTGGAGGATGCGCTGCCAGGCCAGGCTCGCGTCGTGATCGCTGTAGACGCTGGTCATCAGCCGACCGGCCTCTTGAATCTCCGGTGTCAGGTTTTCCTGCAGAAACGTGCGTACTTCATCACGGAATGCCAGATCGCTGGCCGACCAATTGAGGTCCATGCAGACTCCTCTGTCGCTTGGGCTGATAGCAGCCTAGCAACAAAGAAGTGAACTTAGTTAGCGATGTGGGTTCAGGTGGCGGTGCGCTCCACGATGTTCGTCTGTCGCGCGGACGCGCTGACCATGAAGGCGAGATGACGTTCGAGCGATTCCGCGGTGACGATCGCCGGCATCAGCACGCGCCACTGTTGGGCGAATCGGTCCCGGAGGTCTTGGCCGTCGGATGCGGCGCTGGACATCAGCTCGGCGCCGAGGATCCAGGCCACCAGAGTGTTGGCGACATCGGCGGGGTTCGCGCCAGGACGCAGGTCACCGTCGGTCTCGGCCCGTTTGATGTCCGAGGTGAACTGATCGACGAAGTTGACGTAGCTGTGCCTCGCGGTCGGGTTGAACCCCGCGAACGTGCGCAGCAGTTTGGTTCCCGCTTGGGCGGTTCGGTTGGTCGAGAGCAGGTCACTGGTGGTGAAGGTGCCGACGATCAGCGACTCCATCGCAGTGTGTTCCGAGTCTCGTGCGGACTGGAAGACGTTGTGCAGCAACACCATCGCTTCTTCGATGATGACAGTGGCCAGCGCTTCTTTGGAATCGAAGTGGTAGTAGAGCGCGCCTTTGGTCAGTTCGGCGCGTTCGATGATGTCGGCCAAACCGGCGGCGGGGTAACCGATCTCGTTGATCAAATCGACAGCGGAATCGATGATCTTTCGTCGGGTCACTTCGGATCGCGGCTGGCGCCCCATTCGTCGATCACCTTCCGTCAGCGCGCGTTCAGTGGCAAGCCCCCCCGGATCATCCTAAGGGTCCCATAACCTCGGCCGTTGATGGTGTCGTTCATTCTGAGAGTATGTAAAGTAGCCGAACGGCGAAATCGACCCCTGGCTGTCGGATTGTTGCAACTCGCTGACACTCAACTCAGGGAATTCAAGTTGGATTGGGACGCAGAAGTTGACGTGCTGTGCATCGGCGCCGGTATCGGTGGCCTGGCGACAGCCATTGCCGCGGTCGACGCCGCCGCAGACGTGATGGTGACCGGAGCACTGCTGCGCGCCGACGACGGGCGCTGGGTGCGCGGCAATGAAGTCCGCTGCGCCACTTTGGGCGCCGTCCTCGATGCGCGGATCGACGCGTTCGGGGTGCCGCGAGGCGTTGCCGACGAGGAGCCTGAGCCGGAATCCGACGAAGCCGACGAAGCCGGCGAGGTCCATCCGGCCGAGCCGGTCGCCGAGCAGCAGCTCGATGTCACCGCCGTCTATTTCGCCGCGGTGACCGCCGAAGTAGATGCCGACGTCAGCGCGCAGCCATCGAATGGTCGGTCGGTGCCGACCCGCACGGTGCGCGAGCTGACAGAGTCCGAAACGCACAGCCGCAGCATCGAGACGTTCTTCGGCGCGGGGCTGCTCGACTGGGCTCGGGTGTGCCTGGGTTCTGCCACCGGGGCGCTCTACAGCACGGTTCGCGGCTGGACCGCGGAGACCCTCCGAGACTCGTCGGGCACGACGCTTCGGCTCTCTTCCCTCGGCCCCATCGAATGGAACGCCGGCGATGGACTGGACGAACTGTTCGACTGGCTGGCGGCGGCTGCCGCTGAGCGTGACATCGAGGTCAGCTCGGACAGCACGCTCGAGTCCCTGCTCTTCGAAGACCGTCGCATCATCGGAGCGGAGCTGAACACGCCCGATGGGCTGTACTTCGTACGGGCCCGCCACGGTGTGGTGATTTCACCCGATTTCACGAATGTGGGCGCGCCGGCAGAGAATGCCGCCCCACCCGCCGGGGCTCTCGAGGTCTGCATCGTGGGCCACCCCGCCAGCAGGTTCGCCCGCGTGGAACTTGTTGCGCGGTAACGCTGTTCGGTGTCACATCTCGCTGGCAAACCGGACCGGCACGCGGCCTTTGCGGTACAGCGTCGCCATCTGATCGCTCGGTAGCGGCCGCGACAGCAGGAACCCCTGCGCTCGGTGGCAACCATGACGCAGCAATGTCGTTGCGGCAGCCTTGGTTTCGACACCCTCGGCGACGATCTGCAGACCGAACGAGTCGGCCAGTGCGATGATCGCCCGGACGATCGCCAGATCGCCGGGGTTGGAGCCGAGGTCGGTCACGAAGCTGCGGTCGATCTTGAGGATGTCGACGGGCAGCGACTTGAGGTGGGACAGCACGCTGTATCCGGTGCCGAAGTCGTCGATCGCCAACCGCACCCCGGTTCTCCGGAGGTCGGCCAGTGTCGCGCGCGAGGACTCGCTGTCCTGGACGACGACATTCTCGGTGATCTCCAGGCAGACCGATCCGCGGTCGAGGCCGAATTCGTCGAGGATGTCGGCCACCGACTCGGCGAAGCCGTCGGTGACCAGTTGGACCGGGGAGACGTTGACACGCAACTCGAAATCGTCGCGATCATCGGCCGCATCAGTGCCGGCCGTGGATGCCCGGAACTCGTCGCGCCATCGCGCGAATTCGCGGCATGCGGTGCGCAGTACCCAGCGGCCCAATTCGCCTGCCAGGTTGATCGATTCGGCGATACCGATGAAGGCGGCCGGGGGGAGCAGTCCGCGGGTGGGGTGGTCCCATCGCACGAGTGCTTCGGTGGCGAGCAGTTTCCCGGTGCGCATGTCGATTTCGGGTAGATAGTTGAGCAGCAGCGCACCGTTCTCGATGACGTCCTGCAGATGCAGCTCGATGTCGTTGCGGTAGGCCGTTTCCAGGGACATCGCATTGGTGAACACCGCGACGCGATCCCCGCCGGAGGACTTCGCGCTCAGGACCGCCTGGTCGGCCCGGCGCAGCAGGTCGGACGAGTTGTCGGAGCCCGGCATGCCAGAGGCGACGCCGACACTCACTGCCCGCGTGAGCCGTTCGCCGTCGATCCACACCCGGCGCCGCAACGAGTCCTGGAGCTGATAGGCGAGGGCCTCGGCCTTGCTCGCGGATATCGGTTCCGCCGGGACGACGACGAACTCGTCACCGCCGAGCCGGGCGATCACAGTCTTGCTGTCGACGCCCTCGGTGAGGCGCTGGGCGAACACCCGGATGAATGAGTCACCGGCACTGTGCCCCAGGTAGTCATTGATGGCCTTGAGCCGGTCCAGGTCGAAGAAGAGGGCGGTCACCGGCCCGGGTTGTCCCTGCTGCAGCCGGGCATCGAGGTGGGCGATGAGAGCACGGCGGTTGTTGAGTCCGGTGAGGTCATCGTGTTCGGCCAGATATCGAAGCTGCTCCTCGGCCAGTACCCGAGATTGGGCCTGGGTCAACAGCGAAGCGATGGCCTGCAGCGCATTGATCTCTTCGGTGAGCCATTCGCGGTTGCCGTACTTGACGAACCCGAGTGCGCCGGTGGTGCGCTCGCCGGACACCAAAGGCGTTGCTGCCAGTGATATCTGGGGAACGTTGCGATCCGCCTCGATACGGCGCTGGTAATCGTCGGGTTCCGGGTCGGGGCGCACGATGAGCGGTGTCTTGCGATGTTCGGTTTCCGCGAAGACCGGATCGGCGTCGGCGAAGTACACCACGCGCAGGGGGTCGGGGTCCGGAATCTCTGGCCGCACTGGCCATTCCGCGACGAGTATCGAGGCACCGATCTCATGGTCGTTGCGGCGCAGAAAGCTGACGTCGACGCCGAAGTAGTCGACCAGGATCTCCAGGACGTCCGTGTACACCTTGGTGTTGTTGGTGGAGTCCGCCGCCATCAAACGCGTCGCCACCTCTGTCACCACGCGATCCAGTGAAGGGGGAGATTCGTCGATGGACATGAGGCGTTCAGCTTAACCTGCGCTGTCCGCAGAGACGGTGCGCCGGCCGCCTCGCGGCTGGCGTCTGGGGCCGCCTTCAGCTGGCGGCCAACGTGGTTGATATCTGGTCGATCTCGTGCAGCGCCTTCGTAATCTGCTCCGGTTGAGAATGATTGACCATGGTCCTTCGGTCCCACCACATCATCTTGGTGCGGTAGCGCTCGTCGGGATACGGCGTGGCCGGAATCGGCGCCACCACGCCACCACCGGACTTCCACAACTCCAGGACGTGCTGGGCTGCCGTGGCCATCACGAACTGCACGCCCATGATGCTGGTCGCGTGGTAGGCGGTGCGGGCCAGCAGGTGGGTGATGGCGTGTTGGCTCGCCCGATTGTCGGACACCCAGGCCGTCTTCATCTCCATGACGCCGAAGGGCACCCGATCGTTGATCATCTTGCGCACCATGGCCAGCCCAGGTCGGGCGGCCCATTCCATCACCGCGTGAGAGTCCTCGGCGCAGCCGAGGGGGGCCTTGGCGCGTAGTCCGCCGACCATGTTGTCGTGGCGGTCCAGCACCGTCCAGAACAGCGCGGTGTCCGCGCCGTCGCGGATCGCGGCAGCATCCACGACCGCTTCGACGCCGTGCCGGCGATAACTTTGCTGAGCCGCATCGAGGTAGCGGTTCCAGAGTTCGGAGTCGGTGTCGGGTTGCGACAGCACCACGGTGCATTCGGTGTCCGGGTCGGACCAGGCGACGTTTTCGGCAAAGCGAATATCGACGTTGGATTCGTATTCGACATACTCCACCGACATCGTTGCCCCATTCGTTTCGAGCAGTCACTGCAACTTCAGTTGGCAGTCGGTTGCGGTAAACGCATCTCGCGCGGACTGCATTCCTGAATTCAGTATCGGGGTTGTTGGGGTCCTGCATCCAGCTAGTGGTGAAACGTTGTCTGTCGACCTTCGGGGCGCCGAAGAATTGGCCAATACGATTGTGCTGGTGCGACGGATGTTGGCAATCCCAGATATCTGTGTTTTTGCAGGTTAGCGTAGACAGTACGCGGATATGGCGAACTTTGACCAGCTAAGTAGGAGGCATCGGCCCAGAGACTGTGCATTGTGCCGCTCTGGCGGAGGCGTTAGAAGTAATAGCGGTGTGGCCCGGAAGCGGCCGCGTTGAGAGAGGTGAGCGTGAAAGTCTTCAACAATCTGGCTGAGTTCGTCGCAGCAGCAGGTAGTCAGCTTGGACCGTCCGAGTGGATGGAAATCACCCAGGATCGGGTGAATCTGTTCGCCGAGGCCACCGACGACCACCAGTGGATTCACGTCGATCCTGAGCGCGCCGCCGCGGGGCCGTTCGGCGGCACAATTGCACATGGTTTGCTGACGCTTTCACTGCTACCGCATTTCACGCACCAGCTGTATCGCGTCGACAACGTCGCTTTGGCCGTCAACTACGGCTATAACAAGGTGCGATTCATCACGCCGGTCAAGGTCGGAGCAAATGTGCGCGCGAGCGCCGTCATTTCGAAAATCGATGAGCTCGATGGTGCCGTTCAAGCGACCATGACGATCACGGTCGAGATCGAGGGTTCGGACAAGCCCGCCGCCGTGGTCGAGTCGATCGTGCGAATCATCGGTTGATTGCTGGACGGGCCGCTGGCCCGGAGCCTGCCGGTTCTGGTCAGCGGCCTGAGGCCGACCGCTGCGCGGCCTTCACCAGTCCGCCCCCGATGATCAAACGCTGAATCTCGCTGGTGCCCTCGTACAGGCGCAGCAGACGCACGTCGCGGTAGATCCGTTCGACGGGTACGTCGCGCATGTACCCGCTGCCGCCGTGCACCTGCACAGCCAGGTCGGCGACCTTGCCGACCATCTCGGTGCAGAACAGTTTCGCGGCGGACGGTGCGATGCGGCGGTCTGCGCCGCTGACCCACAGCTGCGCGGCGTCGCGGACCAGGGCGCGGCCGGCCATGACACCGGTCTGCATGTCGGCCAGCATCGCCTGCACCAGCTGGAATTCCCCGATCGCGGTGCCACCCTGGGTGGCGGTCGCCGCGTATGCCACCGACTCGTCGAGGGCGCGCTGTGCCGCGCCCACTGACACCGCCGCGATGTGCACCCGCCCGCGGGCCAACGACGTCAGTGCCGCGCGGTAGCCGATGTCCTCGGTGCCGCCGATGAGGGCGTCGGGTCCGACCCGCACGTCGTCGAACGTGATGTCGGAGGTCCAGGCTCCCTCCTGGCCCATCTTCGCGTCTTTGGGTCCGACTACGACGCCGGGAGCGTCGGCAGGCACCAGGAACACCGCGATACCTGGTCCGTCAGCGTCGGCGGGCCGGGTCCGGGCGAACACCACGAACAGGTTGGCGGTGGGAGCGTTGGTGATGAATCGTTTGTGTCCGGTGATGATCCAGTCGTCCCCGTCGCGGACGGCCTTGGTCCGCAGGCCCGCGGGGTTGGAGCCGGCGCCGGACTCGGTCAATGCGAAGGACGCCACGCACTCGCCGCTGGCGATCGGCTCCAGCCAGCGCTCTTTTTGCGTGTCGGTGCCGAATCCGACCAGCACCTGCCCGGCGATGCCGTTGTTGGTGCCGAACATGGAGCGCACGGCCAGTGTGGTGTAGCCCAGCTCCATGGCCATCTCGACGTCCTGGACCAGATTGAGTCCCAGGCCGCCCCATTCCTGGGGGATGGCGTAGCCGAACAGCCCCATGTCCTTGGCTTGGTCCCGGATGTCGTCGGGCACCCGGTTGTCGTTCATGATCTCCAGCTCACGCGGTACCACCGCGGTGCGGACGAACTGGCGGGTGGCGTCGAGGATGTCGCGGAAGTCCTGCTCGCTGACGGTCGGCGCGGTGGCGGGTTCGGCCATGTCTGGGTCTCCTTGTGCAACACGAGAGCGCGTCTGGTTTGATGCAAGAAATATCATATTTTATGTATGAAGCTGGTTGCCGGGTGCGCGGCCGGGTCAGTCGATGAAGAGGGACGAGAGGAGAAGCCGACCATGCTTTTGGACGGACGTATCGCAGTGATCACCGGTGGTGCCCAGGGCATCGGATACGCGATCGCGGAGCGGTTCATCGCCGAGGGCGCCCGCGTGGTGATCGGCGACCTGAACCTCGACGCGACCGAGGCGGCCGTGGCCAAGCTGGGCGGCTCGGAAGTGGCGAAGGCCGTTCAGTGCGACGTGACGTCTGCTGCCGATGTGCAGGCGCTGATCGACGCTGCCGTCGGATGGGGTGGCCTCGACATCATGGTCAACAACGCCGGCATCACCCGCGATGCCACCATGCGCAAGATGACCGAGGAACAGTTCGACCAGGTCATCGACGTACACCTGAAAGGCTGTTGGAACGGCACCCGGCTGGCTGCGGGCGTCATGCGGGAGGCGAAAAGCGGCGCCATCATCAACATTTCGTCGATCTCGGGCAAGGTCGGCCTGATCGGCCAGACCAACTACTCGGCGGCCAAGGCGGGCATCGTCGGCCTGACCAAGGCGGCCGCCAAGGAGGTCGCCCACCTCGGGGTGCGGGTCAACGCCGTGCAGCCAGGCCTGATCCGATCCGCGATGACCGAGGCCATGCCGCAACGGATCTGGGACCAGAAGCTGGCGGAGATCCCGATGGGACGGGCCGCCGAGCCCAGCGAAGTGGCGTCGGTCGTCACGTTCCTGGCGTCGGACATGTCGTCGTACATGACCGGCTGCGTGCTGGAAATCACCGGGGGACGGCACATCTAGATGACCTCGCCCAGTCCTGTCATCTGCGCGCCGGTGCGTACCCCCATCGGCCGGTACGGCGGCATGTTCAAGTCGCTGACCGCGGTCGAGCTCGGTGTCGCGGCGCTGCAAGGTCTGTTGCAGCGGACCGGGATTCCGACGGCAGCGGTGCAGGACGTCATTCTCGGGCACTGCTACCCGTCCAGCGAAGCCCCGGCGATCGGCCGGGTGGTGGCGCTCGATGCCGGGCTGCCCGTCACCGTTCCGGGCATGCAGGTCGACCGGCGCTGCGGGTCGGGGCTGCAGGCCGTCATCCAGGCCTACCTGCAAGTGGCCAGTGGCGCAAACGATCTCGTCGTCGCCGGTGGCGCGGAGTCGATGAGCAACGTCGCGTTCCACTCCACCGACATGCGCTGGGGTGGCTCGCGCGGCGGCATCACGGTGCACGACGGGCTGGCCCGCGGGCGGACCACCGCCGGCGGCAAGAACCATCCGGTGCCGGGCGGCATGCTCGAAACCGCGGAGAACCTGCGCCGGCAGTACGCGATCTCCCGCGTCGAACAGGACGCGCTGGCCGTGCGCTCGCATCAGAAAGCCGTTGCGGCGCAAAGCAGTGGTGTGCTGGCCGACGAGATCGTGCCCGTGACGGTGAGCTCGCGCGCCGGCGACCAGGTGATCGACACCGACGAGCATCCCCGCGCCGACACCACCGTCGAAGCGCTGGGCAAGCTCAAACCCGTTCTGGGCAAGAGCGATCCGGATGCCACCGTGACGGCCGGCAACTCCAGCGGGCAGAACGATGCGGCCTCCATGTGCGTCGTGACCACCCCGGAGCGCGCGGCCGAACTCGGGCTGCAGCCGCTGGTGCGCATGGTGTCGTGGGGCGTGGCCGGGGTGGCGCCGAACGTCATGGGGATCGGCCCGGTGCCGGCCACCGAGGTCGCGCTGGCCAGAGCCGGTCTGGCCCTTGCCGATATCGATCTGATCGAGCTCAACGAGGCCTTCGCCGCGCAAGCGCTGGCCTGCACCCGGGAGTGGAAGTTCACCGACAGTGACTGGGAGCGCACGAATGTGCGGGGGTCGGGCATCTCGCTCGGTCATCCCGTCGGCGCGACCGGCGGCCGGATGCTCGCGACCCTGGCGCGTGAACTGCACCTGCGGGATGCCCGCTATGGACTGGAAACCATGTGCATCGGAGGCGGCCAGGGATTGGCCGCCGTGTTTGAACGGATCGCCTCATGACGGACAGCGAGAAGCGGAGCGGGATCGCGCATGCCTAAGTTGGCCCAGACCGCCGGCCTCACCGAGGTGCAGCGCGAAATCGTCGCTACCGTCCGGCAATTCGTCGACCGGGAGATCATCCCGGCAGCCCAGGAGCTGGAGCACTCGGACACCTACCCGCAGGCCATCGTCGATCAGATGAAGGACCTGGGCCTGTTCGGCCTGATGATCCCGCAGGAGTACGGCGGGCTCGGTGAGTCGCTGTTGACCTATGCGCTGTGTGTCGAGGAACTGGCCCGGGGCTGGATGAGCATCTCGGGCGTCATCAACACGCATTTCATCGTCGCCTACATGCTGCGCCAGCACGGCACCGATGAGCAGAAGCAGCGCTACCTGCCCCGGATGGCGACCGGCGAAGTGCGCGGCGCCTTCTCGATGTCCGAGCCGGAACTCGGATCCGATGTCGCCGCGATCCGCACCAGGGGCGTGCGTGACGCCGATGGCGGCTACACCATCACCGGCCAGAAGATGTGGCTGACCAATGGTGGCAGCTCGACTCTGGTTGCGGCACTGGTGAAGACCGATGAGGGAGCGGACAAACCACACCGCAACCTGACGGCGTTCCTGGTCGAGAAGCCGACCGGTTTCGGTGAGGTCAAACCCGGTCTGACCATTCCGGGCAAGATCGACAAGCTGGGCTACAAGGGCATCGACACCACCGAGCTCATCTTCGACGGGTACCACGCCGGCGCCGACGACGTGCTCGGCGGCAAGCCCGGCGAAGGCTTCTTCCAGATGATGGACGGTATCGAGGTCGGCCGCGTCAACGTGTCGGCGCGGGCGTGCGGGGTCGGTATCCGGGCCTTCGAACTGGCGGTGCGCTACGCCCAGCAGCGGGAGACGTTCGGCAAGCCGATCGCCGACCACCAGGCCATCGCCTTCCAGCTCGCCGAGATGGCCACCAAAGTCGAAGCGGCACATCTGATGATGGTCAATGCCGCCCGGCTGAAGGACTCGGGCGAGCGCAACGACGTCGCGGCGGGTATGGCCAAATACCTTGCCAGCGAGTTCTGTTCGGAGGTCACCCAGCAGAGTTTCCGGATCCACGGCGGCTACGGCTACTCCAAGGAATACGAGATCGAACGCCTGATGCGAGACGCGCCGTTCCTGTTGATCGGCGAGGGCACCAGCGAAATCCAGAAGACCATCATCAGCAAGAACCTGCTCAATGAATACCGCATCTGAACCCGAATTCGCCGCGCCCGCACAGCTTTCCCACGATGTGGCGCGGTACGTCCGCCGGCGGATCTTCAACGGCACGTTTCCGGCGGGGGAGTACCTGCGGCTGGACCAGCTGGCCACCGAACTGGGTGTGAGCGTCACCCCGGTCCGCGAGGCACTGCTGAACCTGCGGGCCGAGGGGCTGTTGGTACAGCACCCGCGACGCGGCTTCATGGTGCTCGAGGTCACCGCCCGCGACGTGTCCGACGTGGCCATGGTGCAGGCGTTCGTCGGCGGCGAATTGGCGGCCCGCGCCGCGGAGCACATCACCGCCGACCAGGTCGCTGAGCTCACCCGAATCCAGGAGGCACTCGAGCAGGCCTACCAGCACACCGATGTCGACCGCATGGTGCGGCTCAACCACGAGTTCCACCGGCTGATCAACGTCGCCGCCGATTCGCCCAAGCTGACCCAATTCATGTCGGGGATAACGCGTTACGCACCGGAGGCGGTGTTCCCGACGCTCGAGGGCTGGCCGGATCTGTCGATCCGGGACCACCGCCGGGTGATCGCGGCGCTGCAGGCCGGCGACAGCGACGCGGCCCGGACGGCGATGGCCGAACACTTCGAGGTCGGTGTCCAGCCGCTGACCGAGCACCTCTGCGAACGTGGTGTGATCCGCTAGGTGCCAAACTCCCGATCAGCTCAGCGGATCGAACCGGAAGACGGCGAGTCTGCCTGCGAGTGACTCGAATTCGTCGGGTGTGCCCTCGGCGACCATGCCGGAGCTCTTGGCGAATTTCACGCCGACCGGTACCTGCACCGGGAACTCGCGCAGTACCGGCCGCGCTTCGTCGATCGTCAGCTCGGTGATCTTCACCGGCCGGGACTTGCGGCCCCGCGTCAAGGTGCCGGTACCGGCGGCACGGGCGTTGAGCGCCCAGTGCGCGCCCGGGTAGCCGGCCACGGCGTACATCGCGCCGTGGACGACGAACGGCGTCATCGGGGTGCTCCGCGGCGTGCCGGTCTTGCGGCCAGGCACGGTCAGCACCATGGCGGGGCCGACGGGGATGCCGAGCTTCCCGACGGCGACGACGACCTTGTTCATCTGCTTCAGGTAGCGCGGCGGTCGCGGATCTGATGTGGGCTGCTCAGACATGGCTGGTCTCCAAGTTCCGGGCGAAGGCGCCGCGGTGGCGGTCCACCCATTCGGCGAACGGCTGGGCCGGCCGGCCGAGGATGCGCTCGACCTCGTCGCTCACCGGTGCCGGGGTGTCGACGGTTTCTGCCAGCAGCGCGGTGTACGCGGAGCCGAACTCCGGAGGGAAGCCGATGGCGACGAAGCGCTCGCGGACCTGTTCGACCGGGATTTCCAGGTAGCGAAGATCGCGGCCCAGGACCCGGCCGACGATGGCCAGCAGTTCGGTGTTGGTGAGGGACTGCGGGCCCGTCAGCGGGATCTTGTGGCCGTCCAGTTCATCGGTGAGCAGGGCGTGCGCGGCGACCGCGGCGATGTCGGCTTCGACGATCGGTGCGCTGGACGCGGCAGCGTATGGGCCGGCCACGACGTCGCCGGCCTGCAGCTGCCCGGCCCACATCCCGATGAAGTTGGTGGCGAACAATGCCGGCCGCAGACTCACCCACGGCAGTCCTGAATCGACGGCGAGCTGTTCGACTTCCTTGTTCCGGTCACCCCGGAATCTCGACGGCTGGCGGGAGAAGTCGTCGTCGGCGTTGATCGCCGACAGCGCCACCAGTTTGGCTCCGGCGTCCTTGGCGGCCTCGACCGTCCAGGCCAGGTCCGGACCGAGCGCGCGGGAGTTGAGGAACACCGCGCTGACGCCGGCCAGGCCGTCGCGTACGGATGCCACGGTCTCGACCTCCGGCGGGAAGTTCGAGGATGGATTACGGGTGACGGCACGGACTTTCATGCCTGCGGCGTGCAACTGCTCGACGAGTGGGCGGCCGACGTTGCCGGTGGCCCCAGTGATGAGAATGGTCATGAACCAAGGACGGAACGCCGCCGGAAAAAGTTACGACCGCCGGCGGTTCGCGTGGTGCGGTAACTTTTCACCACACCGAATCGTCTTTAACTGATGACAGAAACCACCGGATTCACCGCGGCCTGGCGCCACCACCATCCGTATCTGGTCAATCTCGCGTACCAGATGCTGGGTGACGTCGGCGACGCCGAAGATGTTGCGCAGGAAGCATTTCTGCGGTTGTCCCGCACGGCGCCCGGCGAGATCGAGGACGTCCGCGCGTGGCTGACGACCGTCGCCGGCCGGCTGTGCCTCGACCTGGTGCGCTCGGCGCGCGCACGGCGGGAACAACCGACCGATCTGGAGCAGGACGCGATTCCCGAACTGCCGTCGGCAGAGCCCGACCCCGCAGACCGGATCACCCTGGACGACGAAGTGTCGGGTGCCCTGCTGCGGGTGCTGCGGCAATTGAGTCCCGGCGAGCGCGTGGCGTTCATCCTGCACGACGTGTTCGGTGTCCCGTTCGAGTCGATCGCCGAGACCGTCGGCAGACCGGTCGGCACCTGCCGGCAACTGGCCCGTCGGGCCCGCGCGAAGGTGGCAGGCGCCGAGGTACGTGCCGACGACGTCGAGGCGACCGAACATCAACTCGTCATCGAGAAGTTCATCACCACCTGCGCCGGCGGCGACGTGCAAGCGCTGGCGGCGGTGCTGGATCCGACGGTCTGGGGCGTCGGCACGGTGCTCAGCGATCCGCCGATCCCGCCCATCGTCAATCACGGACCGCAGCGGGTCGCCGAGAATCTGATGCTGTACCTCGGACCGGGCACCACCGTGGTCGCCGGCCCGCTCGGGCAACCCGTGCTGCTGGCGTTCGCGCACCGGCAGCTGTTCGCTGTGGTGGTCCTGACGATTCGCGACGGGCTCGTCGCCAAGATCGAGGCGACCGCCGATCCGCTCGCCCGATTCGGGGCGTGATCACTCCCCGCGAGCAGACGTAGGCTGGCGAACATGATCGAAGTGCTGTCAGACATGCCCGACGGTGTGACGGGCATTCGCGTTTCGGGGCGCGTGAGCGGGGACGACATCCGTGAATTCGAGCCCACCATGGACGATCTCGTCGTCGGTGGCGAGATCAGGATCGTCGAGGTCATCGCCGCCGACTACGAGGGCTTCGGGCCGGGTGGCCTGGTCGAGGATCTGAAGGTCGGGTTCGGTGCGCTGTTCAAACACCACTCGGCGTTCAAACGCATCGCGGTGGTGTCCGACAAAGCGTGGGTCGCCCACACGCTGCACGCCGTCGCCTGGATGATTCCTGGCGACCTCCAGATCTTCGGTCTCGACGAACTGGACCGGGCCAAGGAGTGGGCTGCGGGCTGATCCTCCAGCAGACACAGAACGGCCCCCTTTCCACCGAAAGGGGGCCGTTCTGTGCAGGACCTAGTTCTGGAGTGCCTGTTCCTTGGCCCAGCGGTAGTCGGCCTTGCCGGCGGGGCTGCGCACGATGGTCGGCCGGAACACGATGGCCTTCGGCAGCTTGTATCGGGCGATCGATTCCGAGGCGTGCTCGATGAGCTCGGCGGCGTCGACCTCGGCGCCGTCGGCCAGCGCCACGACCGCGACCACCTCGTTGCCCCAGCGCTCGCTCGGGCGTCCGGCGACGACCACGTCGACCACGGCCGGGTGCGATGCGATGGCGGACTCGACCTCTTCGGCGAAGATCTTCTCGCCACCGGAGTTGATCGTCACCGAGTCGCGGCCGAGCAGCTCGACGGTGCCGCCCTCCAGCAGTCGGGCGCGGTCGCCCGGCACCGCGTACCGGATGCCGTCGATCACCGGGAACGTCTTGGCCGTCTTGGCCGCGTCGCCCTTGTAGCCCAGCGGCACGTGGCCCTCCTGGGCCAGCCAGCCGTTGCCATCGTGGCCGGGGGCCAGGAGCGAGGAGAAGTCCTCCGAGACGATCCGGGTGGCGGGACCGGCGGTGAAGGTGCCGCTGGAGACGTTGGCCTTGGTCGACACGTGCGACATCTGCGCGCCGGTCTCCGACGAACCCACACCGTCGATCACCATGGCGTTCGGCAGTGCCGCGACCAGTCGGCCCTTCACGGCCGGCGTGAACAACGCACCGCCGTTGGCGACGATGACCAGCGAGGTCGGGTCGTGGCTGCCGTCGGCCAGCGCTTCTTCGATGGCGCTGACCAACGGCCGGGCCATGGCGTCACCGACGATCGTCGCGATCGCGATCTTCTCGCGGGCGATGGTCTCGACGATTTCCTCGGCGTTGAAGCCCTCGACGTCTTTGGCGAACACGATGGTCTGGCCGTTGTTGATGCCGGTCATCACGCCCCACTGGGCGGCGCCGTGCATGAGCGGCGGCAGGATCATCATGCGCATCTCGGTGGCGGCCGAGGCCCGGTCGACGATCTCCTGGGCCGATTGGGCGGGCTCACCGGTCATCGCGTTCCGGCCGCCGAACGAGGCCATGAAGATGTCGTGCTGGCGCCACAGCACGCCCTTGGGCATGCCGGTGGTGCCGCCGGTGTACAGCACGTAGAGATCGTCGGGTGACGGCGTCACCGGCGGTGGCGGGACGTCGGCGTTCACGATGGTCTCGTAGTCGACGGCGCCGGGCAGCAGCTCGTTGCCCGAACTGTCGGCGATCTGGATCAGCACCTTGAGGTTCGGCAGCTCCGGCAGCACTTCGGCGAGGGTCGGCGCGAACGCGGCGTGATAGATCAGGGCCGAGGCGCCCGCGTCGTTCAGCAGGTACTGCAGCTCGGCCTTGACGTAGCGGTAGTTCACATTGAACGGTGCCACCCGGGCCCGGAATGCGCCGAGCAGGGACTCGACGAACTCGGGGCCGTTGTAGGCGTAGATGCCGACGAGGTCCTGGCCTACTTCATGGCCGGCCAGCTGGTCGCGATCGGTGTGCACGCCCAGGCCCTGCGCGTGCAGGTACGCGGCGAGCCGGTTGGAGCGGGCGACGACCTCGGCGTAGGTGAACCGGCGGTCGCCCTGAATGACCAGGGTGCGGTCCGGGATGGCTGCAGCGACGGCGTCGGTGACGTCGGAAACCGTGAACAGCACGTTTCTCCTAAGGCTGGTGGGACAACAACTGGACATCTGTCCATACACTCATTTAGTACCATGGAGTGAGGGTCGTCTCTTTTGGTACCACCCTGTGAGGCGCCGGTGGCGGTATGCGTCCACTGTGCGGAAGGTTGTGTAGACGGCCGTCGTCGTCGCGGTGTCAGAGGCTCGTCGAGATGGGCGCCGGTATTGCGGCGATTTCGTTGAGCACCGCGATGTTGTGCCGCACATCCCGGCTCTCGCGCGCCGCGACCGCATTCACCGCGGCCTGAGTGACCCCGACCAGGCTGGGCGGGTGGTAGATGAGCCCGGCTTGCTTGGCCACCGCAAAGTCGCGAATGCCGATGGTCACCGGCCGGACGAAGCCCGGTTCGAACGACAGAATCCGAGCGAATCTCCACGCATCGTCCCGAAATTGAGTGATCGCCTCATTGATCACGAAGATTTCATTGTTCGACAGCACTGCATAGATCTCGGCCAGCGCCGGGGACAGCTCATTGATATCGCCCACGATCCCGTTGACCTGACTGGCCAGAACCGCATTGATCCGGTCGAAGTCGTCCTCCAGATCGCGGGTCTTGGCATCGATGGTTTGGGCGGCGATTCCGAGGTCGAGACTGATGTGAGCGCTGATCCCGGCGAGCATGTGCTGCAGCATGATCGGCCGCACGTCCGTGGCGGCGTTGAAGGTCACCTGCCACGATCGCGTCGGCTTCTTGAATTGTCCGGGCCCGGCGTATCCGTTGAACGCGTCGAGATAGCGGTTGGCGAATGCCACGTCGAGGCGGGCCATCCGCGGGCCGTCGTCGAACCGGCCCTCGGCTACCGCGGTTTTGACGGCTGCCGTGATGCGCTTGTACAAGGCGGCGAAGTAGCCGAGCCTGTTGGATTCGGTTATCGCCCAACCGATTATCGTGTCGATTCGATCGATGACTTCATCGAGTGTGGTCGCGGGTGTGAGCGTGGGTGCAGCCATGGATCAGTCCGTGTCGACGGGCATGCGGTGGAACCCGCCCGTTGGTGGGTTCGCCAACGGTTTCGGGTGATACGTGGAGTCCTGTTCCTCCCGGGTCAGTGCGGTCGAGGACACGTATTCATGATCGGGATCCTTCGCGCCGATATGTCGGACGTAGCGTCCCAACAGCCGGTACATGAGCGTCATGGAATTGTGCTTCTTGCCCAACGGATTGGGCTGAATGCTGGTGTACGCGTCCACAATTGGCACCGTGTCGGCGGAAGCGGGGGCGACCGGCGGGTGTACGGCGAAGGCCCCGGGCTTGAAATGCAGACCGCATGCGTGGGCCTTCTCGGTCATCCAGCTGAGCGTGATGTCACTGAGTTCGTGGGTGAAATATCCGCCGCCGACGTCGCAGTGGACACCGGAGAACCAGACCTGTTCGAGTTTCTGGGTCGGCGTATCCCTCGGCTGGGTCCAGAGGGTGGGCTCGAAGGGGCGACGCTCTTCGTCGATGGCCAGGGCCTGGTACGCAAAACGGACCGTGGAGCTCAGATCGGTGTCGTGAAACTGCCAGCGCTTGTTGATCAGGTTGGCCAGGGGATTGCCCGACAACGGAATGCCCAGTGAGCCAACGGTATCCCAGACGCCGATGAAGTAGACCGTCGCTTCGTGCGAATAAGCCTGGCGAAACAGCGTCGACTCGATGCCGCGCGGCTTGGTGGCGTCGTTGTGGCTGCGGTAGAGCGCATAGGCCTCGTCGATCCGGTCGGCGTGCTCACGGCGCAGGATGCCGCAGTTACGGATGAATCCCGCCGCACTGCGGGCGGTGAAGGCGCCACGGCTGAAGCCGAACAGGAACAGTTGATCGCCCGGCTCATACGTGGCGACGACGTACCGGTATGCCGACATCACGTCGCGCGACAGTCCGACACCGAAAGCACCACCGGTGAACTTTTCGGACCGCATCGTGCCGACCCCGCTGCGGTAGTACGTCACCTGCTTGGTGCCGTCGCTCCCGCGGTCTGCCACGGCGAGGGCGACCTTGCAGACGTTTGTCGGGCTGGCTTGGCCGTTCCGCAGTTCGTCGGGCGTGTTCCAGGTGCCGTCACAACACACCACGATGCGTTTCGACATCAGCATTCCTCCCCGGTGCGCCGGACGGACGGCCTTCCAGAGAAATTCTGCGCGCGCTGTATGCGGTTTGTCTTCAGTTATGCAGTGATGCTGTTGTCCGACCGTGGCCGCAGGGACATGCAGATCAGCAGCAGCGGCCCTGCGGGTTGAGGTCGGCGGCGCGGTGCCGGGCCTTCCAGTAGTCGCGCTCGGTCAGCACCGGCTCGCCGGCGTGCGTGCGACGGCGGTGTTCCAGGTACCGCGCGTAGTGGTTGTCACCCATCAATGATGACCAGTACCAACGGATCTGGCGTGCGAACTCGGTAGCGCGTCCCACTGCTTCTGCACCTCCTTCTCGGCGTCGGTCGGGAACAGGCCACGCGGGGCGAACAGCCGCGACGGCACCGCCTCGTCGTCGGTCAGTGACCGGCCGCCGCCGCGGATGGCTTGCAGGGCCACGACGATGCCGACGACCACGACGATCACCACGAGTACGGCGAACACGATCGACAGTGTGCCCTGGATGAACGTGTTCCGGATGACGGCGTCGATCTGGTCGGGGTTCTTGGCGGAACCGAACGTCGTCTTGCCGGCGGCCTTGGCCGCGAGGTATTGCGAATGCTGTTGCCAGTAACCGATTTTGGGGTCGTGGGAGAAGATCTTCTGCCACGACGCGGTGAGGGTGACGAGAACGTCCCAGCACAACGGCAGCCCCGGAATCCAGGCCCATTTGAGCAGGCCCTTCTTGATCACCACGACGGTGACGACGGTCAGCGCGATGGCGGCGAGCAACTGGTTGGCGATGCCGAACAACGGGAACAGTGTGTTGATGCCGCCGAGGGGGTCGGTGACGCCCATCAGCAGGATGCTGCCCCAACCCGCGACGACGAGCAGGCTGCAGGTCCACGCGCCGAGGCGCCAGCTGGGATCGCGCAGCTTCCGCAGCGGCCCACCCAGATTGCCCAGGGCGTCGGACAGCATGAAGCGGGCGACCCGGGTGCCGGCGTCGACGGTGGTGAGGATGAACAACGCTTCGAACATGATCGCGAAGTGGTACCAGAAGGCCTTCATGCTCGAGCCACCGAAGACCTGGTGCAGCACCTCCGACATGCCAAGCGCCAGCGTCGGCGCGCCGCCGGTGCGCGAAACGACCGAGTGCTCACCGACGTCGGTCGCGGCGGCCGTCACCTCTGCGGGAGTGATCGGGGCTCCCGACAGGCCCAGCCCGTTGGCGTAGGTGGCCGCGGTGGCCGCGGTGCCGCCGGTCGCCGCGGTGGGGGAGTTGATCACGAAGTACAGGTGCTGGTTGAGGATCGCCGCCGTGATCAGCGCCATGATCGCGACGAAAGACTCCGTCAACATGCCGCCGTAACCGATGAGCCGCGTCTGCCCTTCCTTCTCCAGCAGCTTCGGAGTAGTGCCCGACGAGATCAGGGAATGGAAGCCCGACAGTGCACCGCACGCGATGGTGATGAACAGGAACGGGAACAGCGCACCGGCGAACACCGGGCCGTCGGCGCGGGTGGCGAACTGCGACACCGCGGGGGCCGCCATGACCGGACGGGCAATCAGGATGCCGACCGCCAGCAGCGAGATGGTGCCGACCTTCATGAACGTCGACAGGTAGTCGCGGGGGGCGAGCAAGAACCACACCGGCAACACCGAGGCGGCCAGCCCGTAGACGATGATGCACCACGACAGCGTCACCTTCGACAGCGTGAACCAGTCTGCGCCCCAGGATGTTTCCGCGACCCAGCCGCCGGAGACCACCGCGAGCAGCAGCAGTGCGACGCCGATCAGGGACACTTCCGACACCCGGCCGGGCCGCAGGAACCGCAGGTACAGACCCATGAAGATGGCGATCGGGATGGTCATCGCGATGGAGAACACGCCCCACGGGCTTTCGGCGAGGGCGTTGACCACCACCAGCGCCAGCACCGCCAGCAGGATCACCATGATCACCAACACCGCGACGATCGCGGCGACGCCGCCGATGGGCCCGAGTTCGTCGCGCGCCATCTGGCCGAGGGACCGCCCGCGCCGCCGCGTCGAGATGACCAGCACCAGGTAGTCCTGCACACAACCGGCGACGACCGCGCCGACGATGATCCAGATGGTGCCCGGCAGATAACCCATCTGCATGGCCAGGACCGGTCCGACCAGCGGGCCGGCGCCGGCGATGGCCGCGAAGTGATGACCGAACAGGACCCGACGGTCGGTCGGCATGTAGTCGGTGTCGTTCTCGAGGAGTTCGGCCGGGGTGGCGTGATCGTCGCGGGGTTTGACGATCTTCATCTCGATCAGCCGCGCGTAGAACCGGTATCCGATGACGTAGGTACAGATCGCGGCGATGACGAACCACACCGCGTTCACGGTCTCGCCACGGGCGAAGGCGATGACGGCCCAGGCCACGGCGGCAAGCACCGCGATGACTCCGAAGATCACCCGGTGCCGGGTGGTGATGGGCGAGCGGTCGATGATCGCGACCGGTGGCAGGTCCGGGTCAGTACGCACATAGGTGACGTCACCGACGGACTCGTCGGGGTACGCGGTGGCTGGTGACATGCCCCACATCCTGTCATCGGTGGCTCCGGATCGCGGGGTAACACTCAGCGTTCGTACAGCGACCGGACGGTGTCGATGGTGTCGGCCTCGTCGGGCCGCTTGTCGTCGCGGTAGCGCAGCACCCGGGCGAACCGCAGCGCCATGTTGCCGGGGTAGCGGCTCGAACCCTGCACGCCGTCGAACGCGATCTCCACCACCTGCTCGGGGCGCAGCCGCACGACGTAACCGTCCATCGGGCCGTCGGCGAGCTCGGTGAACCGCGCCGTCTGCCAGTCCAGCATCGCGTCGGTCATGCCCTTGAAGGTCTTGCCCAGCATCACGTAACCACCGGTGGCCGGGTCACGGGCGCCCAGATGGATGTTCGACAGCTTGCCCGTGCGCCGTCCGGAACCCCACTCGACCGCGAGCACGACGAGGTCCAGGGTGTGGACCGGCTTGACCTTCAGCCAGCCGGCGCCCCGCCGGCCCGCCTCGTACGGCGACTCCGGGTGCTTGGCCATCACGCCTTCGTGACCGGCGGCCAGCGTCTCGTCGAGGAACTGTTGGGCGACAACCGAATCGGAGGTGACGCGGCGCCGCACCCGCAGCGGTTCGGGGACCACCTCGTCCAGCGCTTCGCGGCGGCGCTGCGCAGGCTGGTCCAGCAGGTCGGTGCCGTCGAGGTGCAGGATGTCGAAGAAGAACACCGAAAGCGGTTGTGCCCCATCGTCGGAGCGTTTGCCGATCCGCGATGAGGTCACCTGGAACCGGTGTGGACGACCGTCGGGGCGGATGGCCAGGGCCTCGGCATCGGCGATCAGGTTCGTCACGGGCAGTGCCAACACGGCGCTCACCACGTCGGGCACCCGGGCCGTGATGTCGTCCAGGCTGCGGGTGTAGACCGATACCTCGGTGCCGGATCGATGAATCTGCACCCGGACACCGTCGAGCTTGGTCTCGAATATCGCGGCGCCACCCAGCTTTTCGAGGGCATCGCCGACATCGGTCGCGGTCTGCGCCAGCATCGGACTCACCGGACGGCCGATGGCGAGCGTGAAGCGCCGCAGCGCGTCGGCACCGTCGGACATCGCCGCGGCAGCCACCGTGGCCAGATCACCGCTGAGCATCGCGGCGCGCCGCACGTCGGCGGCGGGGATACCAGCGGCTTTCGCGACCGCGTCGGCCATCACCCCGGCCAGCGCGCCCTGACGCAGCCCGCCGCTGAGCAGCCCACGCAGAAAGGTCTGCTCGACCTCGGTGGCCGCCCCGAACAGCGCGTGCAGCAGCTCGGTGCGGGTGGCCGCTGAACCGCGGCCGGTGACCGCCTTGATGGCCGACAGGGCGGCGTCGACCTCGGTGACGGTCAGCGCCGGGCTCTCGGCCGGTGGCGGCAGCGATCGCAGCGACGCCCAGCCGACCCCGATCTGGCGCTGGGGCAGCTCACCGGACAGCCAGTCGACGACGATCGCGACAGTGGCCGGATGGTCGGCGGCGGTGCCGAGCAGGGCAGCGATCCGGCTGATCTTCGCCGACCGCGCAGATACCGCACCGACCTCGGCTGAAGCCGCGGCGACGTCGGTGAGGAGCACGAGCTCAGCTTGGCACGTGGGTCCGACAATTCTCAGTCGGACAGCAGCTCACTCAGTACTGCCGCTTCGGCCTGGACCTGGTCGGCGCGGTCGCCGTGGCCGACAGACCGCAGTTGTTCGGCCGCGGCTCGACGTTCGTCGGCTTCGGCCCGGATCAAGCCCCGGATCTGGTCCTCGGTCAGGCTCCGGCGGGCGACCTCTGCCGCACCGAGACCCTGCGCGCTGTCGGCGATGGCTCCGGCCCTGGGCACGGATACGTCCGGGGTCTCGGCATTGTCGATGGCACTGAGCGCGCTGCGGATCGCGGAGGTCGAAATGGTGTCCTTCGACTTGCGTGCCGCGATCAATCGGGCCCGCAGGTCGGTGCGCCAGTGCTGCGCCGGTTCGGTCATCCGGACACCGTAGTGACGCGGATCCGTCTCGCCAACCGAATATTTCGGGTTCTGGTCAGGCCACGGTGAAGGACACCGAATGCCAGCCCGTCGCTCCGTCGGGGACGGCACCGGCGACGTCGGAGGTCTGCACCGCACCGGTGCCGTCGGTGGCGCGGACGGTGATGGTGTGGCGACCCGGCTGGTCTGCCTGCCAGGGGTAACTCCACAGCCGCCAGGTGTCGTTCGAATACGCGGCGCCCAGCGTCGCCGGCCGCCACGGACCGTCGTCGATGCGGACCTCCACCGCGCGGACACCGCGGTTCTGCGCCCACGCGACGCCGCCGAACGTCGCCGGCCCCATCGGCACTCCGGAGCCGGCGCGCGGCACGTCGATGCGCGACTCGGTCTTGATCGGCCCATGCGCGGACCAGCCCAACTTCGTCCAATAGGCCTGGGCCCGATCGAATCTGGTGAGTTCCAGATCGACGAGCCACTTGGTCGCCGAGACGTAGCCGTACAAACCGGGAACCACCAGCCGCGCCGGATAGCCGTGCTCGGTGGGCAGCGGTTCGCCGTTCATGGCGACGGCCAGGAGCGCGTCGCGGTTGTCGGTCAGTGCCTCGACGGGGGTGCCCGCGGTGAACCCGTCGATGGACTTGGACAGCACCATGTCGGCGTCGGCGTGGATGCCGGCCCGGGCCAGCAGGTCGCGCACCCGGTAGCCGGTCCAGGTGGCATTCGATATCAGGTTGCCGCCCACCGGGTTTGACACGCAGGTGAGCGTGACGACCTTGTCGATCGCCTCGAACTGAGCTAGCTCGTCGAAGCGAAAGGTGACCTCGCGATCGACCATCCCGTGGATCCGCAGTCGCCAGTCCTGCCGTTGCACCTGCGGGACGGACAGCGCCGTGTCGATCCGGTAGAAGTCGGCGTTCGGGGTGATGAACGGCGGCAGGTTCACCCCGGCGGGTTGCACGTCCGGCGGGATCGGCGGGCCAGGGATTTTGGGCGCCGGCGGGGTGTAGGCGCTGCGGTCGCCCGAGACCGACGACGCCGCGCGGCCCAGGACCGTGCCGATGACCCCGGCCAGCGTGCCGGCAGCCAAGAAGCCCAGGGCCGCCAGCGATCGACGCCGGCCGGGATCGGCGGCACCGGTGTCCGCGTCTGGTTCGGGGACCCGGGGATCGAGGCGCTCGGAGACCAGGACGCGCAGGACCGCGATACCTGCCGCCGCGCCGACGAGGGACGGGAGGACGTCGATGGGGCGGGCGCCGGTGCGGGACAGCACCGCCGCGCCGCCCAGCACCCCGGCCAGCCCGATGGCGATGCTGCCGAGCTTCCGGTCCTCGAATTGCGCTGTCACCATGGCGATCACCGCGATGGCCAGGATCACCGCCACCGTCAGGAACAGCTTGTCGTTGGTGGCGAAGGTCTGAATGGCCCACTCTTTGAGCGGTCCCGGGGTCAGATCGATGACCACCGACCCGACCGCGGTGCGGGAATCGGCGTGCGGCCCAAGCGGAATCGCCAGGAGCGCAGCCACGCCGAGAGCGACGGCCGCGGCCGCCAGGCCGGCGAGCGATCGGTGCGGATCCAGTCGAGGTGCCACATAGCCACAGTACGACTCACCTGGTGGGTCAGTCTCAAATGGAAACGGATCGTAAGAAATAGCTGCCCGTTCGGGCGATTCCGGGCCAGAATCACAGCATCATGCAGCCGACCTTGACCGACCGTGACCTAGACATCGTCCAGAACTGGATCCGCGCCGAGGGACTGGGTGAGCACCTCACCGACGTCGAGCCGCTGACCGGCGGTACGCAGAACATCGTGGTGCGGTTGCACATCGACGGTCGGCCGGTGGTGCTGCGCCGCCCGCCGCTGCATCCGCGGCCGACCAGTGACAAGACCATGCAGCGTGAGATCGCGGTGCTGCGGACCCTGGCCGGCACCTCGGTGCCGCATCCCGCGTTCATCGCCGGCTGCGAGGACCCGTCGGTGCTCGGCGTCGTCTTCTACCTGATGGCCGAAGTCGACGGCTTCAACCCCGGCGAGGAGCTGTCGCCGGCCTACGCGGCCGACCCGAGCCTGCGGCACGACGTCGGGCCGTCGTACGCGGCGAGCCTGGCGCAGCTGGGCAACGTGGCTTGGGAAGGCAGCCCGTTGGCGGCCATCCGCAAGCCGGGATCATTTGTGGCACGGCAGGTTCCGCAGTTCGTCGGCCTGCTGCAGAGCTATCGGCACGACCACTACGACCCCGAATCGCTGGACGGGGTTGCGCAGCTGGCGACCTGGTTGACCGACAACCGGCCGCCCGATGGCGAGCCCGGAATCATGCACGGCGACTGCCACCTGAACAACGTCATGCTGCGTCACGACAAGCCGGAACTGGCGGCGTTCGTCGACTGGGAGATGTGCACCGTCGGCGATCCGCTGCTGGACCTGGGCTGGATGCTGGTGTGCTGGCCGACCGCGCCCAACGCCATTGTCGTCGGCGCCGCGCTGGCCGAGGCCGGCGGACTGGCCGGCCGGGACGAACTGCTGGACGCCTATCTCGCCGCGGGCGGCCGACGCACCGAACATCTGGACTGGTACCTCGCGATGGCCTGCTTCAAGCTGAGCATCGTCATCGAGGGCACCTGGTCGCGCTTCCTGGCGGGTCTGGCCGACCGCGAGGCAGGGGAGAAGCTGCATGCCTCCGCCACCGAGCTGATCCACCTGGGTGTGCGGGTTGCCAAGGGTGACAACCCGTTCGCCTATCGGTAGGTATCCCAGCCCAGCTTGACGGCCAACGCCAGGCCGGCCACCGCGATGGTCAATCGCAGCGGTGTCGCCGGGGTGTGCCGCACCACGACCGGACCCAGTCGGGAGCCCACCAGACACCCGAAGCCCAGCGGGACCACCGCAATCCAGTTCACCGGGGCGAGCGCGACGAAGCCCACGGCGGCAACACCATTGGCCACGCCGAGGACGACGTTCTTCGCGGCGTTGGCGTGGGCCATCGACTCACTGCCGCTGTGCAGCAACAGGGCGAGCAGCACCACGCCGGCCGCGGCGCCGAAATACCCTCCGTACAAACAGATCACGAAGATCGCGACGGAGATGAGCACCGCCCGCCCCCGGCCGGGCTCGGTGTCGGCGCCGCGCCGTTGGGGGATGGCGATGGTGACCGAGGACAGGCCGAGCAGCACCGGGACCACCACCTCGAAGCCCTCGGCCGGCAGGGCCAACAGCAGGGCGGCTCCGGCAGCCCCGCCGAGTGCGGCGGCCGGCAGGACGCGGCGCAGCCACGGTCCCATGCCGTCGAGTTCGGGGAGGGAACCCCAGACCGATCCGATGGTGTTGAAGGTCAGCGCGACGGTGTTGGTCACGTTCGCCGCCACCGGCGGCAGCCCGGCCATCAGCAGGGCCGGATACGTCGCGACGGATGCCAGCCCCGCGATGCTCCCGGTCAGGCCGCCTGCGATGCCGGCGGCGAGCAGAAGTAGTGCGTGCTGCCAGCTCATCGCGGCAAACAATATCCAACTGAGCGAGCAGGAATAACTGTCTTCCGATAGAAATAGCGTCATGGACGCGATCGGCGCGATCGATGAGGCGGGCGACGACGCCGCGCTGCGCTCGGGAATCGAGCAGGGCCTGCAGGCGGTGCGGGCCGCGGCACGCGCGTCGGCTCCGGCCGGTGAGGTCGCGGCCGCCTGGTCTCAGGTGCTCCGATCCGGCGTCGCAGCGGCTGTTCGGCTGACGCCCGTCGGCGTGCCATGGTCGTGGTTCGTCTCCGGCAGTGTCGCGCGGGGCGAGGCAGTGGCGGGATCCGACGTCGAGACCCTGGTCGTGCTGGCGGACGACGTCGGGCGCGACGAGGCACTGGAAGCGGCCGCCGCAGTGCACGCCGTCCTGGAACGGTGCGGTGTACGAGCCGACGCCAACGGGGTGCTGGCCAGCCGGCCGCGGTTCTGCCGATCGGCGAGCGCGTGGTCTGACGGCATCGCGTACTGGGCGGCCGATCCGCGGCAGGACCGCGGCGTGGTGATGACCGGCGTGCTGGCCGACTCCCGTGCCGTCCACCTGGGCGACGCGACGGTGACCGACGACTTGCTGCGCGCCCAGGTGGTGCGCGCTGCCGTCGACAACTACCCGGTCCGTCAGTACCTGCTGCAGGACGCCACCACGTTTCGGGCCACGTTCCCCTCCCGGCTGCGCATGTTGGCCAACCAGTCCGACGCCGTCGATCTCAAACTGGCCGCGATCGACCCGCTGGTGAAGATCGCGCGGTGGGCGGCGGTGTCGGCCGGTTCCACCGCGCTGTCGACGCCCAGCCGGCTCGACGCCGCCGGAGCCGCGAATGTGCTTGATGCCGACGATGTTTCGAGCCTTCATGAGTGTTTCGCCGCGTTGGTGAGATTTCGGTGGATGTCGAGGGCCGGCGGTGATCAGGTGGTGCTCTCGGAGCTGCCGCCGCAGGAGCGAGCCATGCTGCGCAGCGTGGCCCGAGAGGTGGCCGGAATCAGCCGCAAGCTGACCTTTCTCGCGTCGACGTCGGCGTTCCGGTGATGGCGGCAGAGTTCACCGAGGCCACCGCGACCGCGCTCGCGGCGCACCGAGCGGTGCAGCAGACACTCGCCGCTCAGCGCATCGAAGGCTGGGAACCCGAGCCCGCCCACATCGTCGACTTGGGTGCACTGGCTTCCGGCGCCATGGATTTCGGCGACTACCTGGCGCGGTGTCGCGAGCAGTATCCGCCGACGCCGGTGCGGCGGCGCTTCCTTCGGCGCCGCGGGCCGTACCTCATACGCGGAACATCGGTGCTGCGCAACAACTTTGGTATTCAACGCGGACCTGATCTGGCGGCGGTGGAGTTTCAGGTGACGGCGGGCCGAATGGTGCTGTGGCATGGGCGGCGGTCCGAGCCGAGCATCGATGTCAGCGCGCTGCACCGCGAGCTCTTCGGTGACGTGTATGCCTGGGCGGGGGAGCTGCGCACCGTCGACCTTCGCCGCGGCAACTCGGCGTTCACCTGGCAGGTTGACATCGCGGCCCGACTGGCCGAAATCCAGCTCGCCGCAACAGCATTGGCGGACGTCGGAGCCGGCTTCGGCAACCCGAGGCTGGCCTGGGAACTGTCCCGGATATACGCCCGGTACAACCAGATTCACCCGTTCCGGGAAGGCAACGGGCGCACCGGGATGCTGCTGTTGCACGCGCTCGCCGGCCGATGCGGGCGGCAACTGGACTTCACCGGTGTCGGCCGCGCCGCCTGGTATTCCGCGGCGCGGGACAGCATGCCGCTGCACCGGGACGGGCACGCCAGCCACCGGCCGTTCCTGTGGCTGCTCAACAAGGCCGTGAAATCGCCTTGACCCGAGGCGCGGTCGCGGACTAACCTCGGCGACCATGCTTCACATGCTCGTAGTAGCCAGTACCCACAGCGGGGTCTGATCCTGACCGACCCCTCGCTGTGGGTCGGACGCTACTACCTGTCGGTCACTTCTTTCGAGCAGAAAAGACCGACGCATGTTCACCTCCACCGCCATCTCCACCACTTCGCGTTTCGCGGATCTGTTTGACCGCCCCGTGCCTCGTGACCTGCGCGAACACGCCGAAACGATGTGTCACGACACCTTCATCGATCACTACGGCCATCAACGTGGGCCGGTCCGACTTGGCAGTTGGGGCATCGCCGGCGACGACGACCGCCGCCGCGGCGCCACCGCTGCGCGCCGGTACCGGGCCAGCATCGCCGTCGGCGACCGCATCGCTACCTCGACGGCGGCCGCGACCGGGCCTGTCGCCGCGCTGACCGCCATGCTGCACGAGCGCGGGATGGCCGTCGAGATGATCAAGTTCCATCAGTTGCCCGCCGTCGGCGGCGGCATCGCGACCTTCATCCAGGGCACCGACGGCGTGCGCGCGGAGTGGGCCATGGGCTGGGCCCGCGACCCGGTCCAGTCGGCGCTGCGGGCGATGATCGCGTGCGCCAACCGGCTGCACGCCTAGTTTCGGCGGGCGATCAGCCGATGGGGCGCAGCGTGATCGGCATGCCGTCGATCGGCACCGGCATGCCGCCGTAGTCGTATCGCGGCTTGTAGCCCTTGTGCGGGAGCTCCAGGCGGTAGCGACGCAGCAGCCGGTGCATGACGGTCTTGATCTCCAGCTGGCCGAACACCATGCCGATGCACTTGTGCGCCCCGCCGCCGAACGGGGCGAACGCGTAGCGGTGCGACTTGTGCTCGTTGCGCGGCTCGGCGAAGCGGTCCGGATCGAATTTCTCGGGGGCCGTCCACAATTCGGGCAGCATGTGGTTGAGCGACGGCCAGGTGATGACGTCGGTGCCCTCCGGGATGTAGTAGCCCAGCAGCTCGGTGTCGCGCACTGCCCGCCGGAAGTTGAACGGCAGCGGTGTCTGCATGCGCAGTGCTTCGTTGATCACCAGGTCGTAGGTCTCGAGCTTCTCCAGCGACTCGATGTCCAATGGACCGTCGCCGATGCGCGCGGAATCCTCGCGCAACCTGTCCTGCCATTCCGGGTTGGCCGCCAGGTGGTAGGCCATGGTGGTCATCGTCGACGTCGAGGTGTCGTGCGCGGCCATCATCAGGAAGATCATGTGGCTGACGATCTGGTCGTCGGTGAAGCTGCCGCCGTCCTCGTCCTGGGCGTGACACAGCACGCTGAACATGTCTGTGCTCTCGCTGCGGCGCTTCTCGGCGATCGAGCGCGAGAAGTACTCCTCCAGCGTCTTGCGGGCCTGGATGCCGCGCCACCACTTGAGGGGCGGGACGGGCGTCCGGACGATCGCGTTGCCGGCCCGGGTTGTGGTGGTGAAGGCCTGGTTGACGGTGGTGACCAGCTTGTGGTCGGTGCCCGCCGGGATGCCCATGAAGACCTCGGCGGCGATGTCGAGCGTCAGCTCCTTGACCGAGGGGTGGAACAGGAACCGGGGATCGTTGGCCACCCAGTCGGTGGCCAGCACCTTGGTGGCGACGGAGTCGATGTGCGACACGTAACCGGTCAACCGGGACCGGGTGAAGGCCTCTTGCATGATCCGGCGGTGGAACATGTGCTCGTCGAAGTCGAGCAGCATCAGGCCGCCCTCGAAGAACGGTCCGATCACCGGATCCCAGGCCTTCTGGGAGAAGTCCTTGTTGCGATTGGAGAACACCGCCTGGGTGGCGTCGGGTCCCATCGCCGCGACCGCAGACATCGCGGGCGAGTCGGCGAAGTACAACGGACCGTGCTTGCGGTACTGCTCCAGCACGAACTCGGGGCCACTGCGGAACGCCTCGATCAGGTGGCCGATGACCGGCAGTCCCGAATCGCCCTTGATCGCCTTGAGGCCACTGCCCGCCGGCGGCTCGGCGAAGACGAACTCGTCCCACTTCTTGGCGCGCAGTCGCTGCTCGACGATGCCCATGCCCGGCAGGTTGGACGGCGTGGGCTTGATTCGCCGGATGGCCTGATCGAGGAGGTAGTTCGGGGTGCTGATAGTCGCCATTGACCACTCCTGAATGCGAAGTTTGTGGTGAAAGTCACCACCTGATGTCATCTTGGCTGGCATACTTGACGCGTGTCAAGTTTTGAATTGGTGTGTCGGCGGTGACATCGTGAGCGCCATGAGCGCTGAAGTCGAGACGGTCGACAGGGGCCGCAGCCGAGGCGACAGGCAACGCGACGCCATCATCACCGCGGTTCGGGAGCTGCTGGAGGAGAAGCCGTTCGCCGACCTGTCTGTCAGCACCATCAGCGCCCGGGCGGGTGTCGCGCGGTCGGGCTTCTACTTCTACTTCGACTCCAAGTACTCCGTGCTGGCCAAGATCGTGTCCGAGGCCATGGAGGAACTGGACGCGCTCACCCACAACTTCGCGCCGCGCGAGACGGGCGAGACGCCGGCGTCTTTCGCCAAGCGAATGGTCGGCAGCGCGGCGGCGGTGTTCGCCAGCAATGACCCGATCATGGCGGCGTGCACCATCGCGCAGAACACCGACGCAGAAATCCGCGACTTGATGGCCGATTTCGAAGACGGCGTGATCGCCAAGATCGTCGGACTGGTCGAACAGGACACCGGCGCCCGGCCGATCTCTGACGACCTGCCGGCGTTGGTTCGCACTTTGACGTCAACCACGGCGATGACGTTGTCGCATGACAGTGCCTTCATCGGTCGCGACGGAGACCCGCAGCGCGCCCTGGCGATCGTGGAGCGGATGTGGCTCAGCGCGTTATGGGGTGGCGGAGACCTGCCTGTGTAGGGTCGGGCCATGACGCGGTGGAGCGGCTACGCAGGCAAGCGGTGTTTCGTGACGGGGGCGGCCAGTGGCATCGGCCGGGCGACCGCACTCAAACTGGCCCAGCAGGGCGCGATCCTCTATCTGACCGATCGTGACGCCACCGGGCTGGAACAGGCCGTCGCCGACGCCCGCGCGCTCGGCGGTGAGGTGGCCGAATACCGCGCCCTGGACATCTCCGACTACGACGCCGTCGCGGCGTTCGCCGCGGACATCCACAGCCGGCATGAGGCCATGGACGTGGTGCTCAACATCGCCGGGATCTCGGCCTGGGGCACCGTCAGCACCCTGACCCATCAGCACTGGCGCTCGATGGTCGACGTCAACCTGATGGGGCCCATCCACGTCATCGAGACCATGGTTCCGCCCATGGTGGCCGCCGGCCGCGGCGGGCGCCTGGCCAACGTGTCGTCGGCCGCGGGCATCGTCGCGTTGCCCTGGCATGCGGCTTACAGTGCCAGCAAGTACGGCCTGCGTGGCGTGAGCGAGGTGCTGCGCTTCGACCTGGCCCGGCACCGCATCGGGGTGTCGGTCGTGGTGCCCGGCGCGGTGAAAACGCCGCTGGTGCAGACGGTTCAGATCGCGGGCGTGGATCGCGACGATCCGCAGGTGCAGCGCTGGGTGGCCAGGTTCGCCGGGCACGCGGTGTCGCCGGAGCAGGCTGCGGACAAACTGCTGTCCGGGGTGGCCAAGAACCGGTTCATGATCTACACGTCGGCGGACATCCGGGCGCTGTATCTGTTCAAGCGGCTGGCATGGTGGCCTTACAGCGTGTCGATGCGTCAGGTGAACGTGTTGTTCACCCGGGCCTTGCGGCCCAAACGGGCTGAGCCCCAAAACCGCTGAGCCCCAAAACCGCTGAGGGTCAGCGCTTTCCCCAGTCCCACGGGGGCGCGCTGATCATGGTCTGGCCGTCGACGTGGCTCTCGCCCCACTGCTTGACCAGTTCGACTTCGCTTGCGTCGCCACCGGCCAGCCGCTCGCGCAGCCTGGCCGAGTGCGTGACCACGACGATCTGCGTCTTGCGCGCGGCCGCGGCGATCATGTCCGCGAGCGGGCCGACCAGGTCCGGGTGTAGTGACGTCTCCGGCTCGTTGAGCACCATGAGCTGAGGTGGCTCGGGGGACAACAGGGCGGCGCCCCAGAGCAGGAATCGCAGTGTGCCGTCGGACAATTCTGCCGACCGGAGCGGACGGAGCATGCCGCGCTGGTGCAGCTGCAGTTCGAACAGCCCGCCGTCGGAGCTCACCGATATCTCGGCGCCGTCGAACGCGTCCCCGACCGCCCGTGACAGATCGTCGAACCCGGCTTCGAGGATGGTTTGCACGGCGGCGGCCAGGTCGCTGCCGTCATCGCTGAGCACCGGGGTGCGGGTACCCACCTGGCGACGGCGAGCCGGCGCGTCCCGGTCGACCCGGAAGCCATCGTAGAAGCGCCAGTCGCGCAACCGATCCCGAACCGCGGCCAGCTCGGGCAGCGCCTCGGGATTCGCGTACTCGGCCAGCACACTGCGGTAGCTGGGCAGCGCGCGGGTCAGCTCGTCGAAGCCGCGGCCCGAATCGGAGGCCACTTCGGCGTAGGTCCGGGTGCGACGGACCAAGGAACTGCTCGGCCGGGGAGACGGCCCCGCGAACACGGTCTCCCGCTTGATCTCCGGGTCCTGCCCGAACATCGAATTGTGGCCCGGGTCCTGCGGCAGCCCGAGATCGATGAAGTAACCGAAATCAGTCGCCGCAAAGCCGAGTTCGAGTGACACGGGCCGGGTCCGGCCGGTGCCCTCGGTGGCGCCGGTCCGGCGGGCCCCACTGGTGTTCTCCGGGCCGGCCCACAGCACCGACTGCAACCCGCCTTCGCGGGCCAGGGATCCGATGACCTCACCACGCCCGCAGTCGGCCAGTAGTCCCAGCGCCCGGTACACCGACGATTTGCCCGTGCCGTTGGCGCCGGTCACCACGGTCAATTCCGAGAGGGGCAGCACGATCTCGCGCAGCGACCGGTAGCCCCGGATGGCGATGGTGGTGAGCACTGTTACGGCATCTCCAGTTCCAGGCGTACTCCGAGCAGCCGCACCGGCCGGTCCAGCTCGAACTCGTGCAGCAGATCGATGGCGGTCCGGGTGATGGCATCCAGATCGGTACCGGCGACCGGCAACTTGCGAATCTTGGTGCGGGTGAAGAACGTTTTGGTGCGCAGGGTCACCGCGACCCGGTTTACCTGCCGACCCTGCTCGACGATTTCATCCAGAGTGCGCCGAGCCAGATCCGTGACAGCGGCTTCCATCTCGGCGGCGTCTGTGAGGTCCTGCGGGAACGTCACCACATGACTGCGCGATCGCGGCACCCACGGCTCGGCCATCACGGTGCTGTCGCCACCGCCCTTGGCCAGCAACAGAATCCACAGTCCCGTCGTCGGCCCGAAGGTCGAGGTGAGCAGCTCCGCATCGGTACGGGCCAGCTCTGCGACGGTGGTGATGTCGAGCTCGGCAAGCTTTTTCGCGGTCTTGGGGCCGACGCCCCAGAGCGCGTCGACCGGACGGGCGCCCATCACCGTCATCCAGTTCTCGGCCGACAGGGCGAAAACCCCGGCCGGCTTGCCGAATCCGGTGGCGACCTTGGCGCGCTGCTTGTTGTCACTGATCCCGACGCTGCACGACAGCCCGGCCTCGGCGGCGATCACGGCGCGAATCTTCTCGGCGAGCTCGAACGGATCAGCCACGGACGCACCGACATACGCCTCGTCCCAGCCCCACATCTCGACCGGATGTCCGAGGTCGCGGAGCAGGCCCATCACCTGTTCGGAGGCTTCGTCATACGCGGGCGCGTCGGAGGGCAGGAACACGGCCTGCGGACACTTGCGGGCCGCGGTGCGCAGCGGCATGCCGGCATGGACGCCGAATTCCCTTGCCTCGTAGGAGGCGCAGGTGACGACCTTGCGAGGTTCGGTGGGGTCGCCGCTACCTCCCACGATGACCGGCTGTCCGACCAGCTCAGGGTGTCGGCGCAGTTCGACGGAAGCCAGGAACTGGTCGAGATCGACGTGCAGCACCCACGTCATCTCAGTGCCCACAAAGCTTGTGCGCCACGCTTTCCCACGCCGCGCCCTGCGCCTGCAGGCTATGGCCGAGGTCGTCGTGCTGGTGGCTCACGTAGTCGGCTTCGAGCAGGGCCAGCAGGGCGTCGGTCTGGGCGTCCAGGTTCCCCGTGGTGCCGGTGGAGTTCAGCAGCATCCGAACGTGGGTGCGGTGGACGGCGGCGGCGGCCCCGAAGCGGCTCTGCGGGTCGCGCCCCGCGTCGGACAGCAGCGCGCGGTGCTGCCAGACGAACTGGAGCCGGTCGCGGCCGTAGGCGATCAGCCGTTCCAGTGGCGGTGCGCCGGGACCAAGCGGGGGTGGGCCGAACATCAGGGCGTTCTGCTCGACCTGCTCGTCCTCGTCGAGAAGCACGAGCATCAGGCCGGAGCGGCTGCCGAACCGGCGGAACAAGGTGCCCTTGCCGACGCCGGCCTCGGCCGCGATGTCGTCCATCGTGACGGACTCGGCGCCGCGCTCTGCGATGAGTCGGCGGGCCGCGTCGAGCAGCAGGAGCCGGTTGCGCGCCGCGTCGCCGCGTTCGACCGGCGCCGCAGGGGTCATCGGCAGGCCGGCCATGGGCAGGCCGGCCATGGGCAGGTTCGTCGGCCGCAGCTGCGCCAACCCGTCGCTCATGATCGAACTTTAGCTCAGGCGGAATTAATCGGACCACAGTCCGGTTGACTCGTGCGAGGATCGGTTCGCTGGAACCGGCCACAGACACAAGCTAGGAGAAAGAAAATGGCAGAAACCAAGGTCCTGGTCCTGGTCGGCAGCCTCCGTGCGGCCTCGCTGAACCGGCAACTCGCCGAGGTCGCGGTCGAGTCGGCGGCCGAAGGCGTGACGGTACGAGTGGCAGACGGACTCGGCGACCTGCCGTTCTATAACGAAGACCTGGACAACGAGGCACTGCCCGAAGCGGTGGTCGCGCTGCGCCAGATCGCGGGCGACGCCGACGCCATCCTGGCCGTGACCCCGGAGTACAACGGCACCATTCCCGCCGTCTTGAAGAACGCGATCGACTGGCTTCCGGGAACGGATGCCGACGGCCCTTTGTCGTCCTTCGGGGACGAACGGACTGACGACGAACTACGGTTTGGGGGTGGCCGGGAGAACAGGTAGCTAATGGCCGGTGGCGGGGACCGCAATGATGACGCGTTGACCCAAGCGATGGCCGGAATCGGCACGCGACTGGACGCTCGCCTCACCGACATCACGCGCTCGGTCTCGGATCAGCTGGTGTCCGATATCGCCGAGCTGCGCGGCGAGGAACAACTGCAGCAGATTCTGGGCGATTCGGTCGCCGCGAACATCGACGCGTTCTTCGCCGCGGCCCGGCACGGTATCTCGATCGACCTCGTGCACGCTCCGGCAGCGGCCATCGAACACGCGCTCCGGCTGGCGCAACGGGACATCTCGGCCAATGTGCTGGTCCGGTCCTACCGACTGGGCCAGCAGGCGGTGCTGAAAGCCGTGCTGGAGGAGATCCGGGCGGCCGAACTCGATCCGCGATTGGCGTTGGACGTATTCGACGTGATGTCGACGATCTCGTTCAACTACATCGACCGGATCTCGCAAGAGGTGGTCGAGGTCTATCAGCAGGCTCGTGAGAGCTGGTTGGAGAACCGAAACAGCTTGCGTATCAATGAGATTCGAGAACTACTCGCCGGTGGCGACGTCGACATCGATGCCGCGACGGTGGCGATCCGGTACCCGCTGCAGCGCACCCACCTCGCGGTGGTCTTGTGGTGCGACGACTCCGAGGATCGACTGGCCGAGATGGAGCGCCTGGTCCAGCAGTTCGCCGCATCGATCGGCGCGGCCGATTCTCCACTGTTCATCTCGGTCGATCGGGCCACGGCCTGGGCCTGGGTCGCGGTGCCCGCGGCAGTCCTGGATGAGGCGGTGACGTGGCTGGGCAGCCTGGTGCCGGCCGAGGGCCTGTACGTGGCGGTCGGCACCCCACAGTCCGGCGTCGCCGGCTTTCGGCTGTCACACCGGCAGGCCGAAGACGCCCGCATCGTCGCCGTGGCGTCGGGACCGCAGCGCCGGCGGTTCACCGCGTTCGGTCACCGCGGTGTCGCGCTCACGGCGCTGCTGGGGTCGAACGTCGATGCGCTGTCGGCCTGGGCCACGGAAGTGCTTGGCCCACTGGCCTGTTCGACGGTCAGCGACCAGCGCCTCCGGGAGACGCTGCAGGCCTTCCTGAAGGCGGGCGGCAGCAACAAGGCCGCGGCCGAGGAGTTGCATCTGCACACGAACTCGGTGAAGTACCGGGTGCAGCGCGCGATCGAACGCCGCGGCAGGCCCATCGAAGACGACCGGCTCGACGTGGAGGTCGCCCTGCTGCTGTGCAGTCAGTTCGGTGACCGGATGCTGGATCCGGCGGATGGCGGCGGGTAAGGGTGGATGAAGTCGGGTGCCCAATTCCCGGCGGGTAACCCCGGCGGTTCGGGTGGGCGTCGGGCCTGCGGTCAGCCGGGGCGCTGGCGGCGTTCGGCGTGTCGCGAACGGTCGGATTGTTCGGATTCGTGGAGACGGGTTGGGAGCCGGTACCGTATGCAGTCCTCAGTGTGGTCGCCGAAGCGGTGGCCGTACTGGCGGCAGGGGTGTGGGCGGTACGTGCCACGCGGGGGTGATCGTCGCATTTGTCACGTCCGTCACGGCTGTACCACAGCTGTGGCGTCTGTCGCGCGGGAATCGGCGTAGCTGGCCACATCCGTCGGGCACGGCCCGTGTGACTACAAGTTATATCTGTCATCTCGCGAATGACTGACCTGCGGAGATGCGTCGATGACAACTTCTATCTGTCACAAAATGCAACTTATTGTTGTCAGCCACCATTGACCTGCGGTTTTGACTCTCGCTTCAACGGCTTGGTCACCACGGCCACGTCATCGCACCTGGCAGCAACACCGCTGTTTCTCGCTACTCGTCGGCCGTGTTGCTGCCGATCTCCCGGAGCTGGCGCTTGAGGATCTTGCCGGTGGGGTTGCGCGGTAGTTCGTCGATGAAGACCACCTCTCGCGGCACCTTGTAGCGGGCCAGGTTGTCCCGGACGTAGGCCTTGATGGTGTCCTCATCGACCGAAGAGCCCTCGATGCGCACGACGAAGCATCGCAGCCGGTGACCCCACTCTTTGTCCTCTACGCCGAGTGCGGTGGCCTCGACCACCTCGGGGTGTCCGCTGACCAGATCTTCGATCTCGGCCGGGAACACGTTCTCGCCACCGGAGACGATCATTTCGTCATCACGCCCGCTGACGTATAGCAGATCGTCGTCGTCGAAGTAGCCGACGTCTCCGGAGGACAGCAAGCCGTCGATGATCTGTTTGCCGCCACCGCCGGTGTAGCCCTGGAACGGGAAGAAGTTGCCGACGAAGATCCGGCCGACATCACCCTTGGGCACATCGTTGCCGTTGTCGTCGAGGATCCGGACCTTCATTCCCTTGACCACCGGACCGACCGTCGCCGGGTTCTTTGAAAGGTGTTGCGGCCCTGCGATAGTCGCAAAAGCGACCTCGGTAGACCCGTACAGGTTGTAGATGACCGGGCCCAGGTCCTTCATCGCCCTGGTCGCCAGTTCCGCGCCCAGCTGTGAGCCGGAGACGAACACGATGCGCAGCGAGGACAGGTTCGGCTCCGGCGAGGTCTGCTTGAGCTCGTCGAGCATGCGCGACAGCATCACGGGGACGACGACGATCGCGGTGGCCTTGTGCCTTTCGATGTCGGCCAGCACGGTCGCCGGCTTGAACCGGCGGCGGAGCACCAGTGTGGTGCCCAGCATCATCGCGATCGTCGAGTGCAGGAAACCCAGTGCATGGAACATCGGCGCGGGCAGCGAGGTCACCTCGCCCGATTTGAACGGCACCGAGGACAGCACGCCGCCGATCGGTGCCAGCGACGGCGGAGCACTGCGGTTGGCGCCCTTCGGGGTGCCAGTCGTGCCGCTGGTGAGGATGATGATGGATGACTTCTTGGTGGCCTGCGGCGGAGTCGCCGTGCTGGTCCTGGCGATCAGCTCTTCAAGGGACTCATCGGTGCTGCCCGACGGTCCGTCCTCTTCCGGGTTGACGCCGAGCGCCCGCAGCTTGCCGAGCTCGGGGTCTGCCTGAGACACCGCGGCGGTGTACTCGTCGTCGTAGATGATGATTCGGCTGCCCTCGCGCTCGGACACCTCTTTGATCTGCGGGCCGGAGAATTCGCTGTTGAGCAGGATGATGCGGGCACCGATCTTCGCGGTGGCGTACACCGAGACCAGGAACCACCGATGATTGCGGGCCAGGATCGCCACCCCGTCGCCGCCCTTGACACCGCGGGCCAACAGGCCATTCGCGACGGCGTTGACCGCGTCGTCGAGTTCCTTGAAGCTCATGGTGCCGAAGTCATCGATCACCGCATTGCGGTGCGGGTAGCGCCGGGCGTTGAGCGCCGGGATCATCCCGATCTCGCCCCACTGCTTCACATCGTTGACGAACGCGGCGATATCGCGCGGCGGCTCCAGTTTGAAGGCTCCCGCCTGGAACATCTTGAGGGCGTAATGAAGCTCGGCGGACCCCCGATCGAGATACTTGCCGACTGATTGCTGAATCTTGGTGAGCGCGTCGACTGGGCTGCGTTTCGACATGTGTTCAGGCCTCGTAGTCAACGGCGACCGTGGGCGTTGTGGGATGGGATTGGCAGGTCAGGATGAAGCCGGCTTCGAGTTCGGCTGCGTTGAGCGCAAAATTTTGCTCCATCGATACGGCACCTGTGGTGATCTTGGCTTTGCACGTGCCGCATGCGCCGCCAAGACAGGCATATGGCGCATCGATGTTGTTCTTCAGCGCGGATTCCAGGACAGTCTCACCTGCGGCCAGCTCCACGGTGTGTTCCGCGCCGGACAAGGTGATGGTCACTTCGGACTTGGGGAAGTCCTCGACGTGTGTGGTTCGGTTCGCAGCCCGGAACAGTTCGAGCCGGATCCGCTCAGTCGGCACCCCAACAGACGCGAGGTCGTCGCGCATGGTCGTGACGAGATCGCTTGGGCCGCAGAGGTACCACCGGTCGATCGAACTGGGGTTGCTGGCGAGCAGCCGTTGAACCTTGGCTAGATCGATACGGCCGCGCAGTGAGGTGGGGTGGTGGACCTCGGCTGAGCGGATGTGGAAGATGCGTAACCGGTCTGCATATCGCGCTTCGAGCTCATCGAGCTCGGTGGCGAACATGGTCGACGCTTCGGTTCGGTTGCCGTAAAAGAGGGTGAAGCGGCTCTCGGTTTCAATCTCCATGGTGGTGCGCATGATCGACAGGATGGGCGTGATGCCGCTCCCGGCCGCTACCGCGACATAGTCGCGCTGAGCGAGCGGTTCAAGCGGTGCGCCGAAGCTACCCGTGGGCGTCATCAACTCTAGGACATCGCCGGCTCGCAGTGATTCGACCGCGAACGTTGAGAACAGCCCGCCATCGATGTGCCGCACTCCGATCGCCAGTTCTCCCGATGTCGCCGAGGTGCAGATCGAGTAGTTTCGTCGCACCTCTTTCCCAGCGATGCGATGTTTGACCGTCAGGTGTTGGCCCGCCTGGAACTGGAATTGGCCGCTGAGGTGATCGGGAACCTCGAAAGTGACTTTGACGCTGCCTGGAGTCAGCGGCTCGACGCTTTTGACTGGGATCGGGTGGGTGCTGGCATGGCGTGCCGCCGAAGAACGCGGCATTCGGACTGGCAGGAGCGCAGCCAGTTTGCCGTTGAGTTGTTTCCACTCGCGGTACTGCGTGGCGTCGAGTTGCTGCCCAAAGACGGTGCTGAGTGCCGAGTCACGCTCGAGGTAGGCGGCCTCGTTACGTCGCCAGGCCGCGACGTAACGGTAGAAGGGGATGGACGGGTGTAGGTGATGGACGAGGTGATAGTTCTGCGACAGGAGCAGGGGGGTGAGGATCCACTCTGCGCCAACGCGGTTGCGGGTCGCGCGATATCGGTTCTCTCGTTGCGTGTCTTCCAAGTCGTGGTGAGGTAGCCAGTCGAACCACCAAGCCAGTACAAACATCGCGACCCGCTCGGGAATCAGATAGACCAGCGCGAGCGTCCACAGATGTCCGGCAAAGGCGGCCCACACGATCACCGCCACAGAGAAGGCCATGAACGCCGCCGTCTCGAGAATCTCGGCGCGGGGGCGCCGGCGCACGTTACGTATCAACAGACCGATATACGGCAGGTCCATCGCCGGGAACCGGATGGGCAGCTGCCACCAGGGCGCAGCGCTGACGAAATGATCGGGATCCAACGCACCGTCGTTGGTGTTGCGGTGGTGTTCGATATGGATGAACGCGAACGAATTGAATGAGATCAGAGGTGAGACGAAGAACATCGCCACGCGACCGAAGGCCACGTTGACCCAGCGATGGGAGCTGATCGAGTAATGCGACGCGTCGTGCAACACAGTGAACAGGATGAAGATTGCCGCGGCGCTCGCGGCGATGGTGGCGATCGCAGGCAAAGTGTCGGTGAGGGCGGCCCACGTTGATGCACCGAAGATTGCAAGCGCAAGTGTGAAGATGCCGACTATCGGCCAAGACAGCGTCGGTACCTGCTCGCCCGGATCAGGCAAGGCGTTCTGCGAGGCCGCGGGTCGGGTTTGGGAGTGTTGAGTCGTGGTCAACGTAGGACTCCTCGCCCGCGCTTAGGGATGAGACACCAACGTACAAACGACCGGTGTCCTCCAACAAGGCCCTCCCAGCCCTGTTTCGTGTGCTGCGAGCACATCCAGCGCGCTCGGGCTTCGGTAACCGGGGCTATGTCTCGGGCAACACCGAGGCGCCCAGCACTTGGCAGACGAGCAGGGCAGCGTGCAGCTCGGCGATCTTGATCGTTGCGGGCCGGCCCCTGCGCTCTTCGGCACGACGCATCCTTTGTAGGACGGTGTTCTTGTGGATTCCCAAGGTGCGTGCTGCGGTCGTCAGACTCCCTCGCGCGTCGAGAACTGCCAGGAGTGCGGCGCGCTCGCCGCGCTCTTTGGCGTCATCTCGTGCGAGATCGCCGAGCTGAACGGCAACAAACGCCCTCGCGGCATCCAAGTCGCGCGTGATGGCATCCACCAGCGCAATATCGCTGAACTCTGTGATCGATGGCGCTGCGCGCCCGGATAGTTCGATGACCCGGCGAGTACTGACAGCCTCGAGGTGTGAGGTGCGAAAGCCTGCAGCCCCCGGATGGGGAGAGCCGACCGCAACGTGAACGTGTAAGCGGTCGCCGGGAAACTCCGTCGACATGCCCATGGGAGAAGTCCTTACCTCCCCAGCGATCGATGCCCATCCCCACACCGCGAGTGGGCCGTCTGGGACGACGAGTGAGTGGCTCACCCCGAGGTGCCGACCAACCTGCCTGGCGAATCCCTCAAGGTCGACGCCCCCGTCGTCGGTCCAGCAGACGAAACCGATCTGCCGACCGGTGAGCCGGTGACTGAGCAGGCGTTCAGCCCGAGCGACGTCGACACGTTCGCCGGCCAGCAGGGCCCGCACGACTTCGTCGCGCTCGGCTCGTGCCCGGTTCTGGCGTCGGTCGAGTTCGGCGACGTACTCGGCAGTCACCAGACTGGAGATACGGTCGATGTATCGAAACCCGTACCGCTCGAGATCGACGAAAGTCCTCAGCGCGATAGCGGGGTCGTCGATCTGTTCAGTGATCGAGTCGGAGAGCTTCTCGGTGAAGTACTCATGACCGAGCCGATAGAACCGCAGCATGACATCGATGCTGTGCCCTCGTGACGCCATTGCTCGCGCGTGTTCGAGCGCCATTACCGGTGCCTCCGCGGCTGCGGCGTCGATCCCATGGCGAACCATCGAAAGTACCGCCTCGAGATTCGACGAGCACGAACCCAGAGTCAGGCCGCGAAGTTCAGCATCGCCGCCGACCTCGGGTATCCGGTTGACGATGTAGCTGTGCATGTCCTCGGCCAAGCTGGTCATATTCGCCAGCAGCGACGCGGCGATACCCCTTCCCGCTGCCGCACCAAGGGTTGGCTCTAGTGCGTCCATCACTGCACACTATCGGCGGCGGAAACGGTCAAGGGCACAAATTGCGCAGCAGAGGCTTGTTGCACCAGAACGTCTGTCATGCGCGGATCCAGAGCTTCGCCGAACGGTTTTCCTGCACATTTGGATGTGCTCTGGGCACATCGGCAAGGGCTGTATGGGACTTGCCGTCTGATGGCAGCCGTTTATAGGTTTCGAAGCATCTCATCTCACATGCCAATCTCACTACCTCCGACTGCCTGTTTTGGGGAGCTGCCATGACGCCTGACTATGACGTGCTTATTATCGGTTCGGGGTTCGGGGGCAGCGTCAGCGCCCTCCGGCTCACCGAGAAGGGTTACCGCGTTGGGGTTTTGGAAGCCGGCCCCCGGTATTCGGACGCCGACTTCGCAAAGACCTCGTGGGACCTGCGAAAGTTCTTGTGGGCCCCCAAGCTCGGCATGTACGGCATCCAGCGGATCCATCTGCTGCGCAACGTTATGATCCTGGCCGGCGCGGGTGTCGGCGGTGGTTCGCTGAACTACGCCAACACCCTCTACATCCCGCCGGACCCGTTCTTCAACGACCCGCAGTGGAAGAACATCACCGACTGGCGCGCCGAACTGATGCCGCACTACGAGCAGGCGCAGCGGATGCTGGGCGTGGTCCGGAATCCGACGTTCACCGATGCGGACAAGATCATCAAAGAGGTCGCCGAGGATATGGGCTGTGCCGACACGTTCGTGGCGACGCCGGTCGGTGTGTTCTTCGGGGCCGACGGTGAGAAGACGCCCGGCAAGACGGTGCCGGATCCTTACTTCGGTGGGGCCGGCCCGGCTCGCACCGGCTGCATCGAGTGCGGCGAGTGCATGACCGGCTGCCGGTACGGCGCGAAGAACACGCTGGTGAAGAACTATCTCGGTCTCGCGGAAAAGGCTGGGGCGCAAGTGCATCCGTTGACCACGGTGTCGAGCTTCGAGCAGCGTGGCGACGGGCTGTGGGAGGTGGCGACCCGACGGACCAACGGTCGGGTGCGGCGCGGCAAGCGGACGTTCACCGCCAAGTACCTGATCGTCGCGGCCGGTACGTACAACACGCAGAAGCTGTTGTTCAAAATGCGCGACACCGGGAGGCTCCCTCACGTGTCCGCCCGGCTGGGCACGTTGACCCGCACAAACTCGGAATCGATCGTTGGTGCCCAAACCCTCACGGTTTCACCAAATCTTGATCTCACGCACGGGGTCTCGATCACCTCGTCGATTCACCCGACGCCGGATACCCACATCGAACCGGTGCGGTACGGCAAGGGTTCCAATGCGATGGGCATGCTTCAGACGCTCATGACCGACGGTGCCGGCCCGCAGGGCACGGACGTACCGCGGTGGAAGCAATTTTTGAGCCAGAGCCGTGCCCGGCCGGCTCTGCTGCTCAATACGCTCATCCCGAGACGGTGGAGTGAGCGCACCGTGATCGCGCTGGTGATGCAGCACCTGGACAACTCGATCACGACCTTCACCAAGCGCGGGCCGGGTGGCATCCGGATCATGTCGTCGAAGCAGGGCCACGGCGAGCCCACCCCGACCTGGATCCCGGTTGGGAACGAGGCGACGCGGCGGATGGCCGAGAAGGTCGGCGGTACTGCCGTTGGCAGTTGGGGTGAACTGTTCAACATCCCGCTGACCGGGCATTTTCTCGGCGGTGTAGTGATCGGTGACACCGCCCAGACGGGCGTCATCGACCCGTACCACCGCGTCTACAACTACCCGACGCTGTTCGTCACCGACGGTGCCGCGATCTCGGCGAATCTCGGTGTGAATCCATCGCTTTCGATCGCGGCGCAAGCCGAGCGCGCGGCATCGCTCTGGCCCAACAAGGGGGAGGGCGACGCACGTCCGGCCCAAGGACAGCCTTACAAGCAGCTCGCACCGACTCGGCCACAACACCCCGCGGTGCCCGCATCTGCTCCAGGTGCATTGAGATCACAACTGTTCGCCCCTGAGCTCAACCTGGGATTGTGAAATTTGGCGACGGTGTCCAGACGTTGCGTGCCGTGGTCCCAAACATTGAGCAGCCCCGCGACGCCGGCTGTCGATGTGAACATAGTGAGGACATGATGGAAGAACTGACGGAGATCGCTGGTCCACTGGCCTTCTACGATTGGTCCGGGACAGCGGTAATGCTTCAAGACATTGCGCACGGGATGTCGCTCGAAGAGTTGGTAGGATTGGACCGGATGCGCTGGGCCGTCGTTGCGGCAGATCTGCGAGCCGGTACCACACCCGGAGCACGCTCCGGGCTTGCGGTGTACGCCATTGATTTGCGCGACTGGGACGTCAGCCAGCCTGAGCAGCGCGGCCGTGCACTGGCCCGGGCCATCAGTCAAAAGTCCGTCGGCGTCACCAAAATTCTCCGCACGGACCTTGGCGTCGGCGATGTCTTGGCGCAAATGAAGACGGCCCATGTCCGGTTTCGGTCAACCGCTGTCCGCGATGTCAGACTGTCCGTCCTGCCATCGCCTGACACGACGCACGACTCAAACTGAAATTGTTCGACGCCCTGCCAGCTGAAGAATCGGGACGGGCGATCACGACACAGCTGCCGATGTTGGCAGCGATATACCGACCGCATCCTGCTGCACACATCGATGAGCTACTAGCGGCCGACTCGACGGCGTGTCTTCGCGTAACGCGCTCGGCGGGGCTCAGCCCTTGGGAGTCGGAATGGCGGTGGACCAGAGTGCCCAGGCGACGAGGGCAGGCTGAAACAGCAGGCGGATGAACCGACGACGGTCGGTGGTGAGGACGAATGCGTCGCGCTTGTTGCGGTACTGGGCGATGTTTCCCGGGAACACTGCGATGAAGAACGCGGCGATGATCTGTCCGATTTTCACCCGGTCCCGGGTCAGTACCGCCAGGCCCGCACCGAGCATGATCTCAACCCCGCCGGAGGCCATGACGACGCCGTCCGGGTCCAGCGGGATCGATCTGGGCACTTGCGCCTGGAAGTCCTCGCGGGCCCAGGAGAGGTGGCTCAGTCCAGCGACGACGAGCACGCCCGAGAGAGCCAGTCGGGCGACCGTGCGCAGCGCGGTGGTGGGGGGCTCGATCAGCTCGTTGGATGTCATCGGTTCTCCATACTTTAGGTGGCGCCGCGGTCTCAGCGGCCTGGGATCCATTGCAGGCCTTTGACGAAGGGCGGCAGGATCCTCGCCCACAGCTTCGGCGGCACGCGGCGTGGGCCGCCGAGATTCAGGACGCGGGTGGTGGCGACGGTCTGCGGTTCGGTGTATTTGATCAGGCCTTCCGGGCCATGGCGGCGCCCGACGCCCGAGGTTCCCATGCCGCCCATCGGTGCACCGGTGCTACCCCAGGCGGGGCCGTAGCCTTCGTCGACATTGACGGTGCCGGCGTGGATCCGGGCGGCGATCGCCTCACCCTCGTTCTTGGTAGCCGCCCACACGCTGGCGTTCAGACCATACTCGGTGTCGTTGGCCCGCTCGACGGCGTCATCGACGTCTGCGACCGAGTAGACCGAGACAACCGGTCCGAAGGTCTCGTCGCGGTAGCATTCGGCGTCCGCCGGAACGTCGGTGAGCACGGTCGGCTCGTAGAACAACGGGCCGAGGTCGGGGCGGGCTTTGCCGCCGGCGACCACAGTGGCACCCTTGGCCACGGCGTCTTCGACGTGACTGGCCACGGCTTTGAGCTGGTCCTCCGATATGAGGCTGCCCATCTCGATGCCGAATTCGTAGTCTGCACCCAATGTCATGGCGGCGACCCGCTCCCCGAAGATGCGAGTGAACTCGGGTGCGATCGATTGTTCGACGTAGATTCGTTCGATGGACACGCATAGCTGGCCGGAGTTGGAGTAGCAGGCGCGCACGGCGGCGTCGGTCACCTCGCGCAGATTTGCCCCGGCCATCACGATCATCGGGTTCTTGCCGCCCAGTTCGGCGGAGAAACCGATGAGACGGGCGCCGGCCTGTTCGGCGAGCAGCCGACCGGTGGCGGTGGACCCGGTGAACATCACAAAGTCGGAGTTCTCAACCAGGGCGGTGCCCACCACTGAACCCGGCCCGGGGATCACGGCGAACAGATCCTGCGGTAGGCCCGCCTGGTAGAGCAACTCAACGCATGCCAACGCGCAATACGGAGTCTGGCTGTCGGGTTTGAGGACAACGGCGTTGCCGGCGAGAAGTGCCGCGATCGCGTCCGATACCGCGAGTGTCATCGGGTAGTTCCACGGCGAGATCACCCCGATTACGCCTTTGGGCTGGTACCGCACCACCGTCTTGGTCAGCCCGGGCAGCATTCCAGCTACGCGTTTGGGCCGCAACAGCTTTGGCGCGACGCGCGCGTAGTACCGGGCGGTCAAGGCGATGTCGAGGACCTCTTCCTGGGCGGCGGCGCGCGACTTGCCGGTCTCAGCCTGCGCCATGTCCATCAGCTCACCGCGATTTTGCAGTACCAGGTCGCGGTAGCGGTGGAGGATGGCGGACCGCTCCTCAATCGAACGCTCGGCCCACCTCTTCTGTGCGACGCGGGCGCGGGTGATTGCGTCCCTGGCGTCCTGCTCGGTGCCGACCGGCACTGTTGCCAATTGCTTGCCGGTGAACGCTTCGATCACAGGCCGGGTCGGACGAGTGGCTGCATCCGGGATGGCGATCAGGTCAGCGAGCCGCTTGAACGTGGCGGTGGACGGTGCAGGCATATGTGCCCCTTACAGGATGGTGGGTTGGGTGTGCCGAGCGGCTACGAAATGCGTTGCGGCTCAGCTGCGGTGGGTCCTTGGTTCATTTCGTAGGCGCCGGACAACGCGGCGACACGCTGCCAGATGAGATCGAACCGCTCCGCGTCAACGACGGGTCTGTCGATTGCTGCCAGAATGAGCTGCTGTTGGGCCTCGGTGGTGGAAGGTTTGTCGTGCAATCCGATTGCCGCAGCATTGAAGTCGCGGACCAGTACGTCGAAAATCTGGTCCACCAGGTCGGCGTCGACGCCGACGATCTCGGCTTGTTCCAGGATCAGCTGCCCGTACACGACCAGCGTGAACAGTTCGGTCAGGGCGAGCCCGAAGTCGAGGTCGCCCTGCTGGGCGGCATCTGGGGCGGCCTCGGTGAGCAGCGTGACCAGGTGTTCGGCCTGTGCGGTGAAGCGGGCCACGTTCGGGATGGCCGCTGATGCCGCATATGCTGCGCGCCAATCGTGGAAGCGCACCTTCGCCAACCCGCGGGCGGGGCCTTGGCGAAACAGGAACTCATCGTCGGCGGCATCGAGCCGGGTGGGCACCGGCGGGTAGGGCTGGGGATCGAACAGGTAAGCGGGCATGAACTTCCCGATCAGCGCCAGGTTCACCGCGACGGTGCCCTCGAGTTTGGGCAGCCCGTCGACGTCCGCCTTCGCGAGCAGAAGGTACTGGTCTTTCTCGAAACCCTTTGCGGCCACGACCTCTGACAGCAGCCCGACCACCTTCTGCGCCTCGCTGGTCACCTTCATCTTGGTGATCGGGTTGAACAGCAGATACCGACGATCCTCGGGGTTCGCGGTCCGAAAGTAGTCCACCGCGCGGTCGGCGAACAGCCGCATCCCGATGAGGCGCGCGTAGGCGTCGACGAACTGGCGGCGCACGTGCGGGAAGTCGGTGACGGGGTGCCCGTACAGAATCCTGTTGTGCGCGTGGGTGATCGTCTCGTAAAGGGCGTGTGTCGCCGCGCCGATACCACCGAAACACAGGTTGAACTTGCCGATGTTGACCGTGTTCAGCGCCGCGTCGAACGCGTCCTGGCCGGTGTGCAGAATGTCCTGCGCGGTGACCGGGTAGTCCTGCAGGGCGAATTCGGCGACGAATAATTGTGAGGGGACGATGTTCTTGACTACGTGGAAGTTTGGGTGTCCGGAGTCGGCGTAGAAGAACACGTACTGATCGGGACCCTCGATTCCGGCCAGACGCCCGAACACCGACACGGTGCTGGCGCAGTTGCCGTTGCCGATGTAGTACTTCGACCCGCTCGCGCGGAACCCCCCGGCACCGTCAGGGGTCAAAACCATGTCGGTGGAGTAGATGTCGGCGCCGTGTTCCTTCTCCGAGAGGCCGAACGCGGCGACACCACCATCGGCAAGGGCGCGCACCGCCCGGACGCGGGCCGCGTCGTTGCCGCTCTGCCACACCGGGCCCAACCCGAGCACGGTGACTTGCCACGGATACCAGTAGTTGAAACCGTAGAAGCCGAGGATCTCCGAGAGCGCCGCCACCCGCGCCGTATCCCACCGCTTGTTCGGATCGCCGTCGCCGTCCCGCGCGGGCGTCAGGAACGTCGCGAACAGGCCTTCCTTCGCGACGAACTCCAGAAAATCGGTGTAGAAGACCTTGTCGTGGTAGTCCTGGATCAGCCGCTGCTTGCCGCGGTGTTCGAACCAGTCGATCGTCGCGCGCAGCAGCCGCCGCGTCTCGGGATCGAAATGCTCCGGGGAATACTCCACCGGATTGAGCAACAATCCGTCGGATGCTGGCGTCATTAGCGTGTCCTCTTCTCTACGAGTCCTGGATGGTCCGCACTTCGCGTACGGTCACGGTGGGTCAGGGCTGGGCAGGCCGGTGATCATCGGTGTCGCGGCCAGACGGGGTCCGCTTGACTTTCGCCCGGCGGGCCACCCGCTCAGTGGTGAACGTCGCACTCCTCGTTCGCGCTCCGCGATGAGATGCCAACGTACAAACGGCCGACGTCGGTCAACAAGGCCCTCCCAGCCCTCTCCCGTGTGCTGCAAGCACATCCGGTCCGCTTGGGTGACCTTCAGTGAGGCGATGGGTCGGATAACAACCGAGGCCCCCGGCACGTCGAACATGAGTAGAGCGGCGTGCAGTTCGCCGACTTGAGCGACGCGCGGTTAGGTGAGTTCGCGTTTGAGGATCTTCCCGGTGGCGGTCGTGGGCAACGAGTCGACGATGTCGACGATCCGGGGGTACTTATATGCCGCCATCTGTTCCCTACTCCAGTCGATGAGCTCATCACCGGTCAGGGTGGCTCCGGCGTTGGGGATGACAAACGCCTTGACTTCCTCGCCATGACGTTCGTGCGGAACGCCGATGACCGTGGCGAGGCTGATGTCTGGGTGGGTCATCAAGACTTCCTCGATCTCCTTTGAATAGACGTTAAAGCCACCGCGGATGATCATGTCCTTGGCTCGGTCGACGATGAAATAGAAGCCGTCGTCGTCCTTTCGGGCTAGGTCCCCAGTACGGAACCAACCGCCGCGCATGGCCTCCGCCGTGGCTGCAGGGCGCCCGTAGTAGCCCTTCATGACGTTGTGGCCTTTGACTGCGATTTCGCCGACTTCGTCGACTGCGGTGATCTCTTTCCACTCGTCGTCGATAAGCTTGACCTCAACACCCCAGACCGGGACACCGATGGAACCGGGGCGCGGCTCGCAATCGGGGTCATTGAAGGTTGCCAGCGGCGATGTCTCGGAGAGTCCGTAGCCTTCCAGAATCTGCACGCCGAACTTGTCCTGCACTCGGGAGATAATGTCGGCAGGAAGACTTGCCCCGCCTGAGAGACCGATCCGTAGGTTACGGGCGATCCGCTCGACGTCGACGTCGTCGGTGAGCGATTCGAGCAATCCCCACCACATTGTCGGAACTCCGGCGAAGAACGTGATGTCTTCTCTCTGGAAGAGATCGATGACCTGACGGGCGTCAAAGCGTGGAATCAGGTGCAGCGTGGCACCCGTCGAGAAGCCGGCATGCATCTGCACCGTCGCACCGAAAGTATGGAAGAGCGGGAGTGCCACGATGTGCGTATCGGTGGTCCTATTTTTGAAGAGCCGATTGCATGTGAGCGCATTCAGGAGCGTATTCGCGTGAGACAGCTCTGCACCCTTGGGCTGGCCTGTAGTGCCGCTGGTGTAGAGGATGGTCGCGGTGTCGGTGGCCTCGGTGGGAACAGACTCGAATACGCCCGACCGCCCGGAGAGGGCCTGTCCGAGCGTCTCGACGCCGTCGATTGGGCTTGGCGCGGCCGGGTCAGCGGTAATGAGGAAGAAGTTCTCCGTGATCGATTCCTGGAACCCGGCGTATCCCTCCATTCCGATCGGGAGTTCCTTGGTTCCCTCGAAACAGAAGAAGGCCACGGCGTCGGCATCGGCCAGGTGATAGGCCACCTCTCGTCTCTTGAGCAAGATGTTCAGCGGAACAACAACACATCCAGCCTTGAGGACGCCGTAATAGACGATGGGGAACCAGGGGAGGTTGGGGCTGCTCAGCGCCACCTTGTCTCCTGGTTGGACGCCCCGTTCCACCAGCAGGTTCGCAACCTGATTCGCCGCTCCGTCAACCTGTGCGTACGTCAACTTGGTGTTGCCCAGGACCAGCGCATCCTTGGATGGATACCTACGCGCTGAATCATCGAGGAGGACAGACAGATTCAACATGATTCTCCTGGGGGCGTCAGCTGTGATGGGAGGTGAGATTGCATCGAAGCGTGTGCGTGATGACAACCCTGGGCATTGCACTCTCACCGGAACGGATCGATGAGAATCTTCGCGTGGCGCTCTGGATCACTGAGGTCGTAGAACGCCTGTGCGACGCCGTCGAGGCCGACGGTCGCAGTGTGCAGGGGTGACGGGTCGACTTTCCCGGAGGCGATCATGCCCAACGTTTGGCTGAACTCCGCGGGGTCGTAGCCGAACACGAAGCGCAGGTCGATCTCTTTGCTGAGGGCAACAGCTGGTCGGAACCTGTCGACCTCGGTGCACATTCCCACCACTGTCACCAGTGTACGAAGCGGCGCGTTGGCGATAACGTGGTCGATGATTCCGGGGACGCCGGCACATTCGAATACGACGGGGCCGCTCGGGGTTTGCCCGAGTCGATCGGCGCCGAAGAAGATCTTCTCCACCGAGATCATCGGGATCCTCCGCACGGCTTTGGTCATCTTGAGTGCGAACGCGAGGAGTTGCGGTGTCGAACTGACCGGGCTCTTGAGTGTGAGGGTGTCCCAGGGCGCTTGAACCCTCGGGTCGACGACCACATCCGCACCGCACTGGCTGGCGAGCTTCCGACGGCCGGGCGAGAGATCGGAGGCGATGACCTTTGTGACCCCCGCGGCTTTGAGCATCAGGATCACTGCCAGGCCGATGGGTCCGCATCCGATGACGACAGCGGGGCGTTTCTTTCTTATGCCCGATCGCCGTACCGCGTGCCGTGCGACTGTGAGGGGCTCAGTGAACGCGGCCTTGTCGGGCGAGACGCCGTCAGGAACGGGGAATGTCAGCGCTTCCTCGACAAGGGTGTATTCCGCGTAACCACCTGCCGCATGAATATCGAAGCCCGTCATATGCATTCCGACCTCGGTCTGCAGGACGGGTAACGCTGTCACCGTCGTACCTGCGGCCCATCGGCCGCGGGTCTTCGGGCCGTATGACACCACCTCGCCTAGGAACTCGTGGCCGAGAATGACCTCTTGGTTTGGAAGGATCGCTGTCGCGTAGCCCGATTCGAGCAACAACGCGTTCACCTCGGTGGCGTCCTTTTTGGCATGCAGATCCGATCCGCAGATCCCGGTCCGCAGTACTTTGATCAGGATCTGGCCCGGACCTGGTTCGGGTGTCTTCACCTGACGAACGCTGAGTTCGCCCTCGGTACAGACAACGGCCTTCATCGCATCTTTCTCCTGTGCATCGATGGAAATTGAGTCCTGAGCGCCAGAGACGCACCGGATCATGTGGTCGTCGCGTTCGTCGTCGATCAGAACGTTGCGATACGTCCTCGTGATGTCGGGGCGTCCGCAAGAACGTCCGCGCGAATTGCCGCGGGTGACTTCACCAAATAGGTGACGGCCTGCGATGCCGAGCCCTCCTGAAACGGATGTTAGGTCGGCATTGGGTACTTCCAAACCTTCACGAACCAACGCTCACCTTCAACGAGCACTCCGGCCGGTCGAAATTCACGTTGGGGGCGCGAAGTGCGACGTTGCTGGGGTCTGATGCTCATCTCGAATCTTTGTCCTGCTGCGCGATGGTGCTGATGAACTTGGTGACGAGGGTGGTGATCAGGGTGGGGTTCTGTTCCACCACCCAATGGTTGCCCGGAATCGCGCGCGTGGACAGGCTGTCCACGAACGGCTTTGGTGCTTCGAGTCCGAGCGGAACGGTTACATGGGCGTCGTCGGTCGGGGCGAGAACCTGCACCGGACACACCGCTCGAGCGGGTCGTGGTGTGAGAAGGTGGCGGAAGTTGGCGCGGTACAACTCGATACCGTTGATTGCGTCACGCAGTGACCGGCGTCCGGACGGGATTTGTCGATCGGTCGGGACGCCGATGTTCTCGGATCGCGAGACCGTTTTCTCGATGACACCGCGCCGCACCAGCAGTTCGGGGAGGAAAGGGAGTTGGAACGCGACGATGTACCAGGAGTGGACGAGTTGACGTGCGAACTTACGCGGGTGACGGTGCCCACGTCGCAACCACGCGCCGGCCATGTCCAGACCCGGCCCCGAGACGGACGTGAAAGACGCCAGTTTGTCGGCAAACGCTGAATCGGTTACGGCGGCCCAGCTTTGGATCGACCCCCAGTCGTGGGCGACCAGATGAACGGGTGAGTCAGGACTGGTCAGGGAGATGACGGTGGCGAGATCGTTTCGCAATTGGGACATCGCATACCCGCCCCGCTTGGCGGGTTGCCCTGATGCTCCGGTACCGCGCACGTCGTATGTGACGACGTGGAAGTCGCCGGCCGTTAGAGCGATTACCGGTTCCCAGACCGAGTGGTCGTCGGGATATCCATGGACGAACAGCACCGTTGGCCGACCGCTGTCGCCGTACTCGTAGATCGCGAGCTTGACGCCGTCGGTGGCGTCGGCGAATCGCGTTGGCTCACCTGGCCGAGTGGCATTGTTGGCTGTGGGGGCGGGGGTCTCATGCGTGGTCGGTGCGTTGGTCACTGGACGGCTGCTTTGACTTGCGCGGTAGCGTCGTCCGCGAAATCGACGGCCGGTGAAGCGGCCCACGTGAAGCGAAGCTCGGGGTCGTCGATCGGGTCCTTGCCGAGGACGATCCGGTCGTGGTTGAAGTCCTGGGGAGCTTGCCACGGTCCGTGGGTGCCCTGTTTGGGGAACAGGTGCATCGCCCGGTTGACGTAGCCCGCGTCGAATTCGAAGAATCGCTTGACCGGCATCGAACTGTCCGAAACGACGGGTACGACGCTGGAGTAGCCGTTCTCGCTCATGTGGTCGAGAAGTCGGCAGAACCACTGTGCGACGAGATCTGCTTTGAGAGTCCACGAGTGGTTGATGTACCCGACGGTGAACGCGAAGTTCGGGAGGCCGCTCACCATCGCGCTCTTGTAGATCACGTGATCGGGTAGATCGATCCGTTGGCCGTCCACTGCGAAAGCGATCTTTCCGAAAGGCACCATATTCAGACCCGTCGCGGTGACGATGATGTCGGCGTCGAGCCGTGTGCCTGATTCGAGTTCGATCCCGGTTTCGGTGAAGCGCACGATCTTGTCGGTGACAACCGCCGCGCGGCCCTTCGCGATCGCTTTGAACAGGTCACCGTCTGGGACCGTGCACATGCGCTGGTCCCACGGGTCGTACTCCGGATGGAAGTGAGTGTCAACGTCGAAGCCCTCCGGGAGTGCAGCGGCCGTGATTTTGCGGACGAGTGCCCGAGCCTGTCGAGGGAACCTCCGGCTGCCCTTGTAGACGAGATTCTGTTTCCGAATGCTGATCTCACGGGAGATCGTGTAGGCCGTCTTCTCGGGGAGGATTTGTCGGAGAGTGTTCGCGAGCGGATCCTTGCGCGGGATGGGAACCACGTAGGACGGGGATCGCTGCAGCATTGTGACGTGCTCGGCCTCCTCCGCAATCGACGGCAGAAGAGTGACGGCGGTCGCGCCACTTCCGATGACCACAACCTTCTTGCCCGAGTAATCCAGGTCTTCGGGCCAATGCTGCGGGTGGATGATCTGTCCCTCGAAATCATCACGGCCCGCGAAGTCCGGCGTGAAACCCTCGCCGGCGTCGTAATAGCCGGCGGCCGAGAACAACATCGACGCGGTCACGTCGTGTCGGACTCCGTCACTGACGCGCTCGAGTGTGACCACCCAACGTTGCTCGGGTGTCGAGAAATCCGCCCGAACGACCGTGAAGCCGAGATGGATGTGGCGCTGCAGACCGTTTTCGCTGACGGTTTCCCGGAGGTAGTCGAGGATCTCGTGGGCGTCGGCGATCGAGTTGTCACGGCGCCACGGCTTGAAACCGAAGCCATACGCCTGCATGTCGGAATCCGATCGAATCCCGGGGTAGCGGAATAGATCCCACGTACCGCCGAGCGATTCGCGCCCATCGACGATCGCGAAGGTTCGGCCAGGCTGTGAATGCTTGAGCGTATATCCCATCCCGATTCCGGAGAGGCCTGCGCCGACGACGAGGACGTCGACGTGATCGAATGCGAGGCCCGAATCAAACGCATGGGCTTTAGGCATGTCAACTCCCGTAATTGAGCTTTCGTGTGATGCTGCTTACCAGCGTCGCAATCCGGCGGCGCTAAAACTTGTCCCGAGACGACACAAAGTTGCCATTTGGCGACAGGGTCTTGTGCGACGGTTACGCGTGGCGTCAGTTGGGCGCCGACCGCTACAGGACCGGGTCCTCTGGGCGGCTATCGCGGCGCCGTTTGAGGAGGGCGCGCGGCGATTCGCCATACCAGCGGCGGCAGGCCCGGGTGAAGCTGCTCTGTTCGGCATAGCCCAGCGCCGAGGCGAGTTGCGAGGCCTGCAAGCCGGTTGCGGCGAGCTCCCAGGCAGTGGCTCGTCGAACGTCGTCGAATATCTTCTCGAAGGTCGTGCCTTCGGCTGCAAGTTCGCGTTGCAGCGTGCGCTGATGCAGAGACACCGCTCGGGCCACCCGGCTGAGGCCCGCCTCGCCGACCAGGAGCAAGCGCCGCGTGACGTCGCGGACGTGCTCGGCCAGCGCTACGCCGGAATGCACCCGTGCCAGGTATTCCTGAGCAAGTGCGAGTGCGGCTTCGTCCCGAGCCTCGATGGCGCGGGCGACATGTGCCGGCGACAGGTGGATAGCGTTCTGGCTCTGGCTGAACTCCACAGGACAAGCGAACACGGCGAAGTAAGACTCCAATGGTGCTAGCCGTTCATGCTGGAACGTGACCTTTATCGGCACCACTCTGTCGCCGCTCATGACGTTGATGGCGTTCATGGCCAGCGCTTGGCTCTTCTCCACCGTCTGGCGCCGGTTGAAGTCGTTGTGAACGATCGTCGAGTACGAGTAGATCGCCGATCCCGCCGATGTGGTCAGCCGCGCCGTATCGGCCGGTGCAAGGTTTCCGAGGAAACGACAGACGTTCGTGATCGCTTCGCCCACTGTCTCGGCATTCCGCAGGATGACGCTCAGCGGTCCCAGCGATGCGATGCTCTGCATGCCACCAAGACGCAATCCGAAGTCGAGACAGTCGAATTCGCGGGCCGCGTGTCCGAGCACCGCGGCCGCGTCTTCGTAGCGGACGTATCGGTCGAAGTCGCCGACTGCGAGCGGATCGATGCCGTGGGACCGGACGAGAGCGTCGGCATCACCTCCGAGTTCGGTGATGAGCTCGTCTACCCGCGAGATTGCCGAACCACGAGTCAAAACAGCCACGGATCCCAGTGTTAGGGCAGTGTCGTTCAAAGACAAGTTTTGGGCTGGGTGGTTCTCAATCGCCGGACGAGCGACTGCAGCGGCGTGCCTTGCCGGTGCCGGTGGCGGCTCGGGATGAGATGCCAACCCGCAAACGGCTGGCGTTCGGGGCCCTGGCAGCCCTCTCTCGTGTGCTGCGAGCACATCCGCAGGTAGATAGTGCACCAAACGCCCGAGTCATAGCCTCGGATACGGGAACCCACGCATAACGGCGGGCAGCGGAAGGGGTTTCGGTGGTATCGACAGTCGCCTGGTGGCGGCAGAGGCTTGAATGTCATTCGGCTTCGCGAAGTTTGCGATGACGCGGTGGAGCTGCTCGTGCGCGTCGTGGAAGGCATAGCCTTCGATCCACATTGCACATAGCTGGGTGAGTTGTGGGCGCAGCGGGATGCGTTTGGCTGCAACTAGATTGATGAGACTCCTGAGAGCCGCGAACGTGTCGCCAGCGCCGAGAGTAACGAACGCGAAGTTCCGTTCACCGGCGTTCATGTGGGGCCTGGCAGCCTCAATGAGTGCCCAGGCCAGCTTGGCTTCTTGTACGTTTTGCACTGCAATTGCCGCGTCTTTGCGGTTTCACAGAGGCGCCGGGTCGGCGCGGACGGCCTCGTGTGAGGGGTACAGACCTTCGCAAACCTCATCGCGTGTGCAGATCTGCATCAGTTCCGCCCTCGATGCTTGACCTCTGCGACGAACCTGTGGCCGAAGTAGTCGACGACGCCCCAGGAGTAGGGTCCGCGTATTTGTGTCACGCCCAACCTGTGGACTGCACGGCGCGCATCTGCTCCCGAGCAGAAGTCGACTAGCTAGCGGCGCCTTTGGAGCGCGTGGCTGTTCACATCTACTCTGTGTGGGACAGTTGTTGGCTCTGTGGCAGCTGAGGCGAGCGGTGTCATCGGGTCATTGTTTGCTCTCAGGTGACAGATAGCGCTTGCAGGTGACAACTAAAACTTGGAGTCACACGCCGGCGTGTCGCAGGCGGCGCGTCGCCGCAACTTGTCGGTGGCTGGTGATAAACCGGTAGTTGGAGCGCGACACGCCCCCGGGTGTGATGTGCGACACGCCGAGGGAGTGTCTCGGTATCGGCCTTACGACCTGGGAATTTCACGAATGTTGTTCAGAACATCTTGTATCTGTTCGGTTTGTCGCCCACTAGGTGTAGTGTTTGACGGACCGACAGGACCCAACGAATTGAGGGTCGGCCGGGGCCGGAAAATCAGTCGGGCGGGGATTCTCAGGGATTCTCGGACGTACTGGCGGAGCGGCTCGGGACGACCGGCGATGCGGGAATTTCAGGGATTGCCGGGCCGCTGATCCAGATGGGGATATCAGCGGAAAGCGATAACCCGTCAGTTGCCAGCCATGTTCAGTTCAGCTTCCAGGCCTTCGAAGAGGAGTCGTACCGAGATGACCGTCACCGTGTACACCAAGCCGGCATGTGTGCAGTGCAACGCCACCTACAAGGCGCTGGACAAGGCGGGCATCGCTTACGAGAAGGTCGACATCAGCATCGATGACGAAGCCCGTGAGTACGTGCTGGCGCTCGGCTACCTGCAGGCCCCGGTCGTGGTGACCGACAGCGAGCACTGGTCGGGCTTCCGCCCCGACCGGATCAAGGCGCTCAGCACCGTGGCGGTCACCGCCTAGCAACCAACCAACCGGGGGAGGAGAAGGAACAGTGAGCAATCTCGTCTACTTCTCCAGCGTGTCGGAGAACACCCACCGCTTCGTCCAGAAGTTGGGCATCCCGGCCACTCGCATCCCCCTGCATGGCCGCATCGAGGTCGACGAACCCTACGTCCTGGTGCTGCCGACCTACGGCGGCGGGCGGGCCACCCCGGACGTCAACGACGGTGGCTACGTACCGAAGCAGGTCATCGCCTTTCTCAACAATGAAAACAACAGGTCGTTGATCCGCGGCGTTATTGCCGCGGGCAACAACAACTTTGGTGCTGAATTCGCTTACGCGGGCAATGTGGTCTCCCGTAAGTGCGGTGTTCCGTACCTCTACCGCCTTGAACTCATGGGAACCCCGGACGACGTCACTGCCGTTCGTGAGGGTCTGGAAGACTTCTGGAAGGAACTCTCGTGCCACCAACCGTCACAGCTGCAGAACCGATAGCCGCCACCACGCACGCGCTGCCCGGTGAGAGCGACTACCACGCTCTCAACGCGATGCTCAACCTGTACGACGCGGACGGCAAGATCCAGTTCGACAAGGATGCGCTCGCGGCGCGGGAGTACTTCCTGCAGCACGTGAACCAGAACACGGTGTTCTTCCACAGCCAGGACGAGAAGCTCGATTACCTGATCGAGAAGGAGTACTACGAGCGCGAGGTGCTCGACCAGTACAGCCGCAACTTCGTCAAAGAGCTGCTGGACCGGGCCTTCGCCAAGAAGTTCCGTTTCCCAACGTTTTTGGGCGCGTTCAAGTACTACACCAGCTACACGCTGAAGACCTTCGACGGCAAGCGCTACCTGGAGCGCTTCGAGGACCGCGTCGTCATGGTGGCCCTGACCCTGGCCGCCGGTGACACCGAGCTGGCCGAGAAGCTGGTCGACGAGATCATCGACGGCCGGTTCCAGCCGGCCACCCCGACGTTCCTCAACTCGGGCAAGAAGCAGCGCGGCGAGCCCGTGTCGTGCTTCCTGCTGCGCATCGAGGACAACATGGAGTCCATCGGCCGCTCCATCAACTCGGCGCTGCAGCTGTCCAAGCGCGGCGGCGGAGTTGCGTTGCTGCTCAGCAACATTCGCGAGCACGGCGCGCCGATCAAGAACATCGAGAACCAGTCCTCGGGCGTCATCCCGATCATGAAGCTGCTGGAGGACTCGTTCTCCTACGCCAACCAGCTCGGTGCCCGTCAGGGCGCGGGTGCGGTGTACCTGCACGCGCACCACCCCGACATCTACCGCTTCCTCGACACCAAGCGCGAGAACGCCGACGAGAAGATCCGGATCAAGACGCTCTCGCTGGGCGTCGTCATCCCGGACATCACGTTCGAGCTGGCGAAGAAGAACGAGGACATGTACCTCTTCTCGCCGTACGACGTGGAGAAGGTCTACGGGGTGCCGTTCGCCGACGTCAACGTCACCGAGAAGTACTACGAGATGGTCGACAACGGTGCCATCCGGAAGACCAAGATCAAGGCCCGCGAGTTCTTCCAGACCCTCGCCGAGCTGCAGTTCGAGTCGGGCTACCCGTACATCATGTACGAGGACACGGTGAACCGGGCGAATCCGATCGCCGGCAAGATCACCCACTCCAACCTGTGCTCGGAGATCCTGCAGGTCTCCACCCCGTCGGAGTTCAACGAGGACCTGTCCTACGCCAAGGTGGGCAAGGACATCTCGTGCAACCTGGGCTCGCTGAACATCGCGAAGGCCATGGATTCGCCGGACTTCGCGCAGACCATCGAGGTGTCGATCCGGGCGCTCACCGCGGTGTCGGATCAGACCCACATCTGGTCGGTGCCGTCGATCGAGCAGGGCAACAACGACTCTCACGCCATCGGCCTAGGCCAGATGAACCTGCACGGCTACCTGGCTCGTGAGCAGATTTACTACGGCTCCGACGAGGGCATCGACTTCACCAACATCTACTTCTACACGGTGCTCTTCCACGCGCTGCGTGCCTCGAATCGCATTGCGATCGAACGCGGTTCGAAGTTCGGTGGTTTCGAGAAGTCGAAGTACGCCTCGGGTGAGTTCTTCGACAAGTACACCGAGCAGGCGTGGGAGCCGAAGACCGACAAGGTGCGCCAGATCTTCGCCGACGCCGGCATTCACATTCCGACGCAGGACGATTGGCGTTCGCTGAAGGAGTCGGTGCAAGCGCACGGCATCTACAACCAGAACCTGCAGGCTGTTCCGCCGACGGGCTCGATCTCGTACATCAACCACTCGACCAGCTCGATCCACCCGGTCGCGTCGAAGATCGAGATCCGCAAGGAAGGCAAGATCGGCCGCGTCTACTACCCGGCGCCGTACCTCACCAACGACAACCTGGAGTACTACCAGGACGCGTACGAGATCGGCTACGAGAAGATCATCGACACGTACGCCGCCGCCACTCAGCATGTGGACCAAGGGCTTTCGCTGACGCTGTTCTTCAAGGACACCGCCAGCACCCGCGACGTCAACAAGGCGCAGATCTACGCCTGGCGCAAGGGCATCAAGACGCTGTACTACATCCGGCTGCGTCAGATGGCTCTGGAAGGCACGGCCGTGGACGGTTGCGTCAGTTGCATGTTGTGATGATTGGTCGCTGACAGCGGGTTTCATGACTGGTAGAACTCCGACCGGAGGCCTGATCTATGGGGTCAGGCTCCGGTCGGAGTTCGTTTATCGCTATGTCGGCCTCACGACGAAAACCGCGCAGTTGCGGCTTCGGCAGCACCTGAAAGTCGCTTGGGCCGGGAGAAAAACGCCGTTCTATGACTGGTTGCGAAAGCAGCAGCGCGAAGATTTGATCGTGGACCCCCTGGACTGGACAGATGGACTCGACGAGCTTGGCGAGGCCGAGATTGCGTGGATATCCCTTCTTCGGCAGGAGGGGCATCCACTGCTGAACCTCGCGGACGGCGGGCTCGGACCGACTGGCGTCGAATGGACCGCAGCGATGCGGGAAGCAGCGAGGATTCGGTCGACCGGTCGTAGGATTCCCAGCCGATTCGGTGAGGACGCCCCGTTCTATCAACGCGAGCACTCAGCCGAGCAACGAGCGAAGTGGTCGGCCTCACGTAAAGGCACGAACGTTGGTGCTGACAATCCGAACTACGGGAAGTTTGGTGCTGACCACCCCAGCTTCGGTCATGTGATGTCGGAAGAGGCCAAGGCCAAGCTTTCAGACCAGCGAAAAGGCGCTGGAAACCCGAACTTTGGCCGAAGTGCCAGTGCGGAAACGCGTGCCAAAATGTCAGCGGTCCGAAAAGGGCGCCCTATGCCGTCGAGCCGACGCAGTGCTCATACGCGCTATCACACGAATCGGGGAATCAAGAAAGACACCTGCCGGCACTGCATTGAAGACTCGAGTTGAATTGAGCGAATCGCACATTATCGACCGCAGCGGCCGTCGTTACCCCGCTGACCAACCTCGATGGCGTGGTGATGACGGCGGGCCGCTGGTCTTCGAGGCGCTGCCGGGTATCGGCCGCGAGCAGATCGACACCGCGGTCAACTCCCAGTGGCGCTATCGCGCGGCGCTGCCAAATCCTTTGGCGCACATCGAACCGGTGACCCTGGGCGAGGGGCGGACACCGTTGATCACCCGGACCTTCGACGGTATCGACGTCGGCCTGAAAGTCGAGTCGATGAACCCCACCGGCAGTTTCAAGGATCGCGGCGTTGCCGTGATGACGACTGCCCTACGTCAGCAGGGGATCGGCCGGGCACTCGAGGATTCGAGCGGTAACGGGGGATCTTCCGTCGCCGCGTACTGTGCGGCGGCGGGCATCGAAGCTCACATCCTTGTGCCCGCGGCCACCTCGCCGAACAAGATCGTGCAGAGCCGACTGCACGGTGCCAACATCGAATTGGTCTCGGGTACCCGGCAGGAGGTGGCGGACGAGGCCGTGCGCCGGGCCGAAACATGTTTCTACGCAAGCCACAATTGGCACCCGTACTTCCTGCAAGGCATCAAACTCATCGCCTATGAGATCTGGGAGGACCTCGGATTCCGTGCTCCCACCGCGGTTCTCGTTCCTGCCGGCGCCGGCAGTCTGGTCCTCGGCTGTGCTGTCGGATTTGGTGAACTGTACAGAGCCGGCGAGATAGACCGAATGCCGCGAATCCTCGTCAGTCAGCCGCAGAACTGCTGCCCGCTCGTCGTCGCCATCGAGCAGGGCCGGGCTGAGGTTGTTGAGCATCGATGGTCAACGACCCTCGCCGAGGGCACAGCCATCGCGAAGCCGGTGCGGGATCGTGAAGTCCTGCAAGCGATCCGGGATACCGGTGGGACGGCTGTCGCGGTCCCTGAGGACGAATTGCTGCCTGCGGTGGGTGAATTCGCCCGCACCGGCCTGTTCGTCGAACCCACCAGCGCGCAGGTCTTGCCGGCGCTGCGCCGGCTACGGGCAGCCGGCGAACTCAACGCCGCAGACACGATCGTGGCGGTACTCACGGGATCAGGGCTGAAGGCCAGTCACTTGCTCACGCAGGGGAGTAGCGCTGGCGAGGTCGGCCGGTGGAGCCATACTGCAGGCCCATCGTGAGGGTGCCGGCCCGCACCAGATCCGCGAGGTAGCGCCGCGCGGTAGCCGGGGAGACGCCCACCAGCTGCGCGATCTCGTCCGCCAGCAATGGTTCGCCCGCCTTGCGCAGCGCGTCCACGATCAGGCGCTCGGTCAGTGAGGCGCCATCGTCCTTCTTGGCGGTCGGCCGCTCGGACCGCAGCAGCGAGGCCGCCGAGTCCACCTGCTCCTGGGTCAGGTGTGGGCCCTCGAGGATCCGTCGATACGCCGTGTAGGCGGCGAGGCGCCGCGCCAACTCCGTATTCGGAAACGGCTTGATGAGATATTGCAGGGCGCCCGCGGCGAACCCGGTCCGGATGTTTGCCGCATCGTCCGCGGCACCCAGGATGAACGCGTCGCAGTGCAAGCTACGCACCAGGTCGATGCCGGAGCCGTCCGGTAGGTAGACATCTACCAGCGCCAGGTCCACCGGTGCCTGCGCGGCGTCGGCGCGGGCCACGATGGCCGTGGCTTCCGCGACGGTCCGCGCCGAGCCGACCGTGACCAATCCGACCATCGAGTCCACCACCGAGGCGTGCAGCGCGGCGACCCGAAAGTCGTCGTCCACCACCAGGATTCGCAGGTCACGCGTCATCGCTCAGAACACCTCCCGGAATCGTGGCCAGCACTGTGGTCGGTTCGCCGTCGGTCCCGCCGCCGCGCGCGGCGACGACGACGTCCCCGCCGTGCCCACGCGCCACTTGCCGCGCGATGGTCAGGCCCATACCGCGGCCGCCCGGCACCGTCGGGTCGAGTCGGGTGGTGACCCCATCCAGGAACGGGTCGTCGACGGTGAACCCGGCGCCGGTATCGGTCACCACGATCACCAGATCGTGCCCGTCGCGCAGCAGATCGAGCTCCACGACCGGAGGCTGCGCATGCGAGGTATCGGCCGCCGCGTCGATCGCGTTGTCGAGCAGGTTCCCGACCACCGTCGTGGTATCCACCGGGTGGGCGAGCGTGCCGACCAGTGCCGTCTCTTCGCCCACCCGCAGCACGACGCCGCGCTCGTGTGCACGGGCCGCCTTCGCGCCGACGAACGCCCGCAGATGCGGCTCGTCGAGGCGTTCCAGACCCGGTACCGGGGCCACGCCGGCTTGCCCGGTGATCTCGTCCAGGTAGCTCAGCGCCTCGGCGGTCCGGTCGTCGCGTAGCAGGCCCGCCACCACGTGCAGGCGGTTCGCCGACTCGTGGCGCTGTGCCCGCAACGCTGAGCTCATCGCTTGGACCGAGTCCAGCTCCCGGGTGAGCGCCTCGATGTCTGTGCGGTCCACGGCGGTCAGCACCGTGCCCAGGTCGGTGCCGTCGCGGTGCACCCGCCGGGACGACACCAGCACCACACGTTCGTTGACTGCCGCGGCCACCGGCACCGTCGTCGGCTCCGCCGCGATCGCTGATACGCGGGGGGTCAGGCCCAGATCGCGCAGCGGCGTCCCAGGTGCGGCGGTGATCCCGAGCAACTCCCGCGCGCGCTCGTTGATCACCCGGGCGATGCCTTCCGCGTCGATCGCGATGACTCCCTCCGCGCCCGAATGCAGGACCGCGTCCTGCTCGCGGATCAGCTCGGCCATCTCCTCGGGCTCCAGGCTCAAGGTGAGGCGGCGCCACCGCCTGGTCAACAGAGCCGAGCCGATAGCCCCCACTGTCAGCGCGATCGCCACCAACGTGATCAGGAGCACCAGGGTCCGGTGGGTGGCACGATTCACCGTATCCATCGGCACTCCGACACTGACCAGGCCAACGACGGTGCCGTCCGGACCGCGGATCGGTGCCTTCGCGCGGACCGAATCGCCGAGCGTGCCCTGCTGCACGGTCAGCTCGGCCTCGCCACCGAGTACGGCGGACGGATCGGTGCTCAGGGGCTGGTCCAGCAGCGTCGCGTCGGGATGTGCGATGCGATAGCCGGCGTCGTCGGCGATGACCACGAACAGCACCCCGGTACGGGCGGTGATGGCCGCGGCCTGCTGCTGCAGCGGGGCGGCAGCCAACTCGGCAGCGGAGGCGGGGTGCCCGGCCCGACGCGCCGCGGATTGGGCGGCAGCACCGGCCCGGACCTCCTGATCCGAGGCCACTGTCTCCGCGATGGCCTGGGCGCGGCGCGCAAATTCGGTTCGGGTCTGCGTATCGGTGCGGTGGATGATGATGCCGAAACCGGCGGCCAGGCTGGCGGTCACGATCACCATCTGCAGGATCAGGATCTGCGTGCGTAATCGGATCCTCGGCATGATGGTCGAGGCTATCCCCGCGGACGACGGCTCGGCCGCGGATCGGCGCGTCAGAGCGGTATCTGGCCGAGGGCGACGCCGACCACCAGCATGGTCAGCGAGACCACCGCCGCGCGCCACAACACCTTCTTGTGATGATCGGCCAGCCCCACGCCGGCGAGCGCGACCAGTAGCAGGATCGCCGGGACGAGCGGGCTTTGCATATGGAACGGCTGCCCGGTGATCGAGGCCCGCGCCATCTCGGCCGCGCTGATCCCGTAGTGACTCGCGGTCTCCGAGAGCACCGGCAGCACGCCGAAGTAGAAGGCGTCGTTGGACATCAGGAACGTGAACGGGATGGACAGCACACCGGTGATCACACCGAGGTGCGGACCCATCGACTCAGGGATGATGCCGGTGACCCAGGTGGCCACCGCCTCCACCATGCCGGTGCCCTTGAATACTCCGGTCAGCACAGCTGCGGCGAGCACCATGCCCACTACCGACACGATCGACGACGAATGCCGGGTGATCGCTGCCTGTTGCTCGGCCACCTGCGGGAAGTTCACCATGAGGGCCACCGCGGCGGCGATCATGAACAGCACCGGGATCGGCAGGATGTCCATGGTGAGCACCGCGAGCAGCGTGACGGTGATTGCCGCGTTGAACCACAGCAGTTTCGGTCGGGCGAACTCGCCGGAGACGGCGCCCGAGTCGTCGGCGGCACCCTCGAATGCGTCGCCGACGCTGCGGCCCGTTGGTTCCAGGCCGCCACCGACGCCGGCCAGGACCCGCTCGCGAACCACGATCGAGCCGATCCGTTTGCGCTCCATCAGTCCCAGGTGCCACGCGAAGACCAGCACGATGAACATGCCGGCGATCAGCGACGGGATCATCGGGACGAACACCTCGGACGGAGAGATCTTCAGTGCGGCCGCCGCGCGCGCAGTCGGGCCGCCCCACGGCAGGATGTTCATGGTGCCGTTCGCCAACCCGGCAACCACGGTAAGCACCACCGGGCTCACACCCAGCTTCAGATACAGGGGGAGTAGCGCGGACACCGTGACGATGAAGGTGGTCGAACCGTCACCGTCGAGCGAGACAACCGCCGCCAGCACCGCGGTGCCGATCACCAGTCGCGCCGGATCGCGATCCACCATTCGGATCACGGTGCGGACGACCGGATCGAACAGTCCGACGTCGATCATGATCCCGAAGAACACGATCGCGAAGAACAGCATCGCGGCGGTGGGCGCCAGGTCCTTGATGCCGTCGGTGATCATCTTCCCGATCCCGGTGCCCGCCCCAGCCAGCAGGCCGAAGGTCACCGGAACCGCGATCAAGGCCACGATGGGTGTGGCGCGCTTGGTCATGATGACGACCATGAATGCGGCGACCATGGTCAGGCCGAGGGCAACCAACATCAGCTATCTCCTGAGGGTGTGGCTGGAGCAATCTCAGAAGGGTCGCTGTAACCGGCATCACAATGCGAGCTTGTACGTATTAGTCGGGCTTTTGCGCGTTTCGCTCAGGGTTGTGCTGCCCGCGCCGACAGCCAGATCCCGTGGCCTGTTGCTACTCGGACACACCTGCCGCCACGGGTGTCATGCAGAAGATCTGCCAGGAGTGGCCGTCGAGATCGTTGTAGCTGCGGCCGTACATGAAGTCCTCGTCGTCGGTGTCACCCACCGTGCCGCCGGCGGCGAGGGCGCGGTCCACGAGCCCATCCACGCATTCACGGCTGTCGACGCCCAAACAGACAACGCATTCCTTCTGCGACGCGTCAGCGGTCTGGACCGGATGCAAGGAGTCGAAGACGTCGCGCTGTGTCAGCATCGCGAATTGGTTCTCACCGAGCACCAGCGTCACGGCGTTGTCGCTGCTGAAGTTCTCGTTGAACGAATAGCCGAGGCCGGTGAAGAACTGCCGCGAGCGCGCGACGTCGGCGACGGGCAGGTTGATGAAGAGCATGGGGTGCATCGGGCAACTCCTGTGGTCCGCGGCGCCCGGACGCGGGGCCGCCACAGAGGTAGACCGCCCACCCGCGCAGAACTCATCGTGGGCGCGAAGATGTTCCGATGTCGACCGGTAGCCCCGCGCGGCCGGTGTTCAGGGAAAGGCGTACCGCACGACCACGGGCGCGTGATCGGACAGCCGCGCGCCGGGTTCGGGTTCCTTGTCGACGGTCACCGACACGGCGGTCCGCGCGAGCCGCGGCGTGGCCAGGTGGTGATCGATCCGCCAGCCCACGTCCTTGACGAACGACTCGCCGGCCCAACTCCACCAGGACAGCGGCCCGGGGCGGTCGCCGTGCAACGTCCGGACCACGTCGACGAGCGTGCGCGGCCCGATCTGTGCGTCCAGCCAGGCGCGTTCCTCAGGGAGGAAGCCCTCCATCTTCTGCGCGGGCCGCCAATTGGTCACGTCGTGCGGAAGATGGGCCAGGTTCAGGTCACCGAGCAGCAGGAACTCGCGGCCCGCCTGGAGCGCCGCCCGGCGGTTCCGGCTCAACTCACGCGCGAACGCCCCGAGGAAGCGCATCTTCCGGTCGTACTTGGCGCCGCCGTCAGGCACGTCGCGGATATTGCCGGGCCGCTGTAGGTGCGCGGGCAGGCCGCCCTTCGGCAAGTAGAGGCACGCCACCGTGAGTGGAGCGTCCGCGAGGTCGACCTCGAGGTACCTGCCCTCGTGCGCGTAGGCCGCGAGGCCTCGAGTGCGCGGCGGATGTGAGACCCAGGTCCGTACGTTCGACGGTGCCTCGCGCGTCAGGATCGCGACGCCGTTGCGGCCCGGGATCGAGCCGCAGTCGATTGCCGCGCGATAACCGTCGAACGCGCCGACCTCCTCGGGCGGGCAGCGCAACTCCTGCAGGGCCACCACGTCGAGCCCCCGCCCGGCGAGCCAGGCGTCGAAGCCGCGACGGCGTGCCGCCCGGACCCCGTTGACGTTGAACGTGGCGATGCCCAGCGGCGGGTTCGGCGTGTCAGTCATCGGACTAACCCCTGCCTTGCTCGTGCGCGTCGCTGTCTGTACTTCTCGAAGCCCAGTGCCGCCAGGTGCACGGGCCCGTATTCGAGCGGGATGTAGTCGCGGGCCCGTACCAGTTGCTGTGCCAGTTGCGGTGATTGGTCGTGAAGAATCTGCCGAGCACGGCGGGCGTGAAATGTGTCCGACGCGATCTTGATCGCCGGGCCGTCGGCCACCAGCGGTAGTGAGTTGATGATGTTCTCGACCGTGGTGCGTGACTGATCCTCGATGACCACGTTGGCCGTCGGGACACCCAGGGAGCCAATGGCATAGTCGGCCATCATCTGCGCTTCTGCGATCTCCGTGCGCACCGCGCCGCCCGAGAAGATGAATCGGGCGCGATGAGGATCGGTCGAGCGCACCGCGATCCGTACGCGCCACCGCAGCATCGACGGAATCGGATTGCCCAGCACCAGAACGTATTCGCCGTCGACGATCTGGTGGGGATCAGTGGCGTTGGACGACAGCCACTCCCGCGAAGCCCGCCACGTCACCCACTCGGCCCAGCCGAAGACCGCGACCACCGCCCACGGCTTCCAGTGGCCGGTTGGGACACGCAAATCACGAAAGAGCTTGCGAAAACTGGCCATTCGGCGGGCGCTGTGAATCAGCCCTCGCGAGCCTGATCCGCGTGCAGGGCCTTGATGCGCCGCTGTTCGCGCAGCACGGTCTGGTAGCTCTCGCGCTCGATGACCAGCCAGTCGGGCATCTCCTCGAGCAGGGCGTCGATCTGCTCGGTGGTCAGCGCCTTCTCAACGTCACCGCGTGTCAGGCCGGCGATCGAGATGCCCAGCTTGGCCGCCACCAGGTTCTTGGGGTGCGGCCCGTTCTTGCGGAGGTCTTTGAGCCACTGCGGCGGGTCCGCCTGCAGCGCGGCGAGCTCGTCGCGGGTGATCGCGTTCTCCTGGAACTCCGCAGGCGTCGCGGGCAAGTAGACGTCCAGCTTCTTCGCCGCGGTGGCGGGTTTCATGGACTGCGCGTTGGGCCTGCTCATGGGCATCAGCCTATCGGTACGTCGCTGGGATAACCCCGTACGATCCGCGAGGTGGAGTTTTCGACGCTGGATCTCGCGACACGCAAGTTCTGGCGGGCGACCGGACGAGGCGTCGACCTTGATAGCGGCGAGTCCTGGCTGCAGGCGCCGCTCGGATCCGCAGGCGGCGGGAACAGCTGGCTGCTCGAGGAAGCAGCTCGGCGCGGTGGGGCCCTGCTGGACGGCGATCCGGACGCCGGCCTGCAACCCGATCTCGAGGGTCTTTCCGGGCCGGGGTTCGACGCCGCGGCTGTCCACCCGATGATTCACGATTTCTACACACACACGGCGCGGTGGCGCATGGAGGTCTGGAGCAGCTGGTCGCCGTTGTTCTGGCCGGGCGGTGAGCTGATTTCGCGCGTGTTCGGCAAGCGCGTGCAACAACTGGCTCTGCCGATGCGACCCCTCGATGTGGCGCGGGGCATCGACGGCCGGGTTTCGGTGATCACTGACGGTGGCGGGGCGCAGGTTGCCGCCGGCTGGATTCGGACCCTGCGCGGCAACGGTGACACCGTGTTCAGCGGATGTTATTCGCGCAGAACGCTTCCCGGTGCCGAGCGGCCGAGCGTGCATGTGACGTTCCCGTTGGAGGAGGGCAACGTTCAGGTGTTCCTGCAGCCGCAGCACCTGCCGGACGGCGGCCTGCGACTGTCCTCACCGGCGGGCCCGTGGGGTGCCGAAGGGGCGTACGTCCTGGTGCGCGATCGCGGGCGCTATTTCGCGCGGCGCGCGCCCGTGCATGAGACGTTCGACCTCTACGTCGACGGTGAGCAGGTGCTCCGCACCGATCATGTGCTGCGGATGTGGAACATGCCGGCCGTCCGCCTGCACTACAAGCTGGAACGCCGCGGGACGTAACCGGTACGCCCGTCCCAACTGCCGTGCTCGGACAGCGGCCGGAACCGGTAGGTCGCGAACTCGCGGTGAAAGTCGCGGCGGCGCCGTTCTGCCATCGCATCGGCATGTCGAGCCGGGTCGAGGACCTCTGCCGCGGCACCCCGGCCGTGCACCATGTCCGTCATCGCCCGAACCGAGCTCCAGATCGAGAAGGTGGAGATCGAGCGGGGCGGGCGCATCGCGGCCAGTGCCAGGGTGGCCTCCGGATGGTCGCGGACCAGCCGCTCGACCGGCTTGCCCCAGGTGAGGAAGCGGGGGACCTCGGGCAATCGCATCCGGGCCAGGGTGACTGCGACGACGGGCTCGTCGTCGTCGGAGACATCGGCCTGTTGCGGCAGGCCGGGGAGCGCCGCCAGCGTGGACCAGCGTCGCAGGAACGTCATCCGGACGTGCCAGCCCGCGGCGAACCGCGCGCCGGAACCGGCCAGAAATTCGTCGATCGCGCTCTCGTCGTCCCAGCGGGCGAACATCGCCAGCCGCCGCAACTGCAGTCGGTCGGGGGAGACGGTCGGCGCACCGAGACGCATCAACGACAGGCACTCGGCGTAGTGCAGCCCCGCCACCTGGTCCGGCCGCGGCGGTCGTCGCAGTAGCGGCACCGTCGCAGTGGCAGGCATCTCGACGAGATGGAACGTGAAGACGCCAAACCCGGTCATGCCTCAATTATCGGCGCCGACGGCGAACCACCCGACACACGTTTGGGTAGCGTGATGGCCGTGAGTTCGCCCTCGTTGACCCTCGGGTACGTCCCCGGCGGGACGCCCGCGAAGTGGGCGCGGATCTGGGCCGATCGCCACCCAACGGTCCCGCTGGTGCTGCACCCCGTCACCGCGGCGGATGCGGCCGACGCACTGCGGGCCGGGACCATCGACGTCGCTCTGCTCCGGCTGCCGGCGGACACGACCGGACTGGCCGTCATCGCGCTCTATGAGGAGGCGACGGTGGCCGTGGTGCCGACCGATCACGTGCTCACCGCCGTCGACGACATCGCTGCCGCGGACCTCGACGGCGAGCCGATCCTCATCCCGCTCGACCATGTCGTCGCGTGGGCGGACGCGCCCGGTAACCCGGTCGATCATCGGCCCGAAACCACCGAGGACGCAATAGAACTCGTCGCCGCCGGGATGGGTGCGCTCATCGTTCCGCAGTCACTGGCGCGGCTGTATCACCGCAAAGACCTCACGTACCGGCCGATCACCGACGCGCCCACCTGCCCCGTCGCGCTCGCCTTCCCGGAAGGGGAGCAGCCGGAGCTGGTCGAGGAGTTCATCGGCATCGTGCGGGGCCGCAAGGCCAGCTCGTCGCGGGGGCAGGCCGAGCCGGCGCCGAAACGCAGCGCGCGGGAAAAGACCCTCGCGAAGCAGGCTGCCCGTGCCGCGGCCGGAAAAACTGCGGCCGGCAAGGCCGCCCGCAAGCCGGGCAAGGCGCAGCGCGGCCGGCGCTGACGTCGACGTAGTCGCCGTTGGTGCGGCGCCACTACACTCCGGGGCCATGGGCAAACCGCCGGCGGCCACAGGCAACAGCACCACCGCGCCACGATCCGCGACGTCGCGGAGCCCGCGGACGATACGTGGTCTCGACGCCGAGCAGCGCCGAATCCACCGTCGGGAACAACTGTTGGCGTCCGCATTCGAGCTGTTCGCCCGCGACGGCTATGCGAACACCTCGATCGAGCAGATATGTCAGAACGCATTCGTGGGGAACAAAGCGTTCTACGAGACGTTCGACAGCAAAGAAGACTGCTACATCGAATTGCTCCGTCAGATCGCCGAGCGGATCGAACGTCACGTTGTCGAAATCCTCGACACCACAACCGCTGACAATGACGCGATGGTTGAGCAGCTGTTGTCGGCGTTCGCTCATGCCCTGGTCGATGACCCCCGGATCGCGGTGGTGGCTTTCGGGGAATGTGCAGGCATCTCGCCACGGGTCGAGCGTCAGCGCCGCGAGAATAGACGTTGGACTGCAACGTTTCTCGAAGAGCTTTGGCGACGTCGCGAGTTCCCGGAGAGTGCCGGCCGCGCCGCTGTCGACTTCCATGCGCTGGCCGTCCTGACCGTCGGCGGCCTGTTCGAGGCGGTGGCCGACTGGCTGCACGACCGCGAAGCCGATGGTGATTCGCACCCGAGCATCGACACCCTGATCGGCAATCTGACCGGCTTCATGGCAGTGGTCAGGGCCGGTATCGCCGCCTCATTGCGCTGATCGCTGTCCCGTCATACCTTCCGCGCACCGATCGCGGGCGGTTTTGAGCAAGACTCCTTGTTTTTAAAAAGGAGCCTTGTTTGGACTGGGTGATTGCAATAGTGTCCTGCGGCTATGGGGGTTGACTCAACGCAACAGCAGCACTGGACGGCCACGGTTTTGGTGAGGGGTGTCGCGGTCGGTATTGCCGCGGCAACGGTGGTCGGTGTGTCATCGCCGGGAGCTCCGATCGTGTCGCAGGCGGCGATACGGCTCGTGGACACCACGATCGGAGTCGGTGGATCCTTCGACCCGTTCGGGTTGAGCATTCCGTTGTTCTTCTACGGAACGTCTGTCCCGCAAGGAGATTCGTTCCACGTCGTGCCGTACCCCGGACAGATCAACCTCGAGTGGCCGATCGTCTCCGAGCTGCCGGGTCTGTCGGACATTCCCTACTGGCCGCACTCTCTCAAGCAGTCCGAACGCATCGGTGCCGGATATCTCGAGCAGGACATCGCCAAACAGGCACCCGGTCAGAAGATAACGATTCTCGGCATGTCCCAAGGGGCCGAGGTCGCCGAGATCGCGCGCGCCGATATGGCCAAGAACCCGGACTATGTTGCGCACGCCGGAGACTACGCATTCAGCCTCATCGGCGATCCGTACCAGCCGAACGGCGGCATCCTGTCGCGCTTCACCACGTGGAATCACGTGCCGATCCTTGGGGATCTGTTTCCGCTCGGACGGCCCGGGCCGTCGGACAGCCCGTTCCAGACCACCGTCTACCAAAATCAGTACGACGGATTCGCCGACTTCCCGGCCTATTTCAATCCACTGGCCATCGCCAACGCCCTCGTGGGCATCCTGTTCGAACATGTCCTCCCGGGTTATGCGCTGGAACCGAAGAGCAGTTCCAACACGGTCACCACCACCGTGGGCAACACGACCTACGTGACCTTCCCACAACGCCTGCCGCTGCTCGCGCCGCTGCGCCTTGTCGCGTCCGTGATCGGGGCGCAGCGTCTCGTCGACGCCATGGACCCCGTACTTCGCGTGTTCATCGAAAGCGCCTATGACAGGACTGCGGACCCCAGCCAGGTCAAGGAGTTCAGCTGGACGACACCACAGGCCAACTTCAGTGCCGCCATCAAGGCGCTGCCTGGAGCACTCCAGCAGTCACTGGACATTCTGCGCACCGGCAGCTTCAAGCCAACACTGCCGCAACCGACCGTCGACGCCACCGAACCGACGACACCCACCACGGACCATCCGGCGCGGCCGGTCGATACCTCACCGCTGGCCAAGGCCATTCGGCAGTCGGTGGTGAATCTGACTGCGGCACTGACGAATATCACCCGTCCGGTCGCCAAACTGTTGCAGGTCGTCGGGGGTCAGAAGCCGTCGGCGGCAACGGCGCCGAGCACTGCCTCGGCGGTCGCCGCCTCATCGACGGCGGCCCCACCGGCGCTGCCTACGGGCGGCAGCTCACTTCGGGCGACAGCAACGCCAACGTCGCCCGCGAAGTCGCAGGCTGCGCCGCAGGCAGCCGTCACCACGCAGTCGAAGCCATCAAAGTCTCGACAATTGCGGAGACCAACGGCAGACTCCCTCGAGCCCGCCCGGGCGCCCCGCGAACAGCGCGAGCAATCCGCTGACCCCGGTCGGGACACCGACGCTGCGCCTCCGGCCGCCAAAGCCGACGGCCGTCGTCGCGATTCCGCCGGGGCCACAACCAAATCCGACGCGCCCGCGAGTGTGAAGGCCGATCACGCGCCGTCACGTAAGGGAGCCAGGCCGGCCGCGTGACTTTCAGGTATGCGCCGGCCCCTCGGCCTTCTTGTACAGCGACTTGAGCAACAGATCGCGGAAGGCGCGGCTGTCGACTGCTCTGCGCCCGGCGCCGGCCACCATCGGGATACCGGCCAGCTTGTGGAAGAAGCGGCCGCGCCGATATTCGCGGCCCCACGCGGATTCGATGCGCTGCTGGTAGTTGGTGAAGTCGTCGGGACTACCGTTCATGAGCGCAGCGATGGCGCATTCGCCTGCGGCCAAACCGGATTCGAGCGCCTTGGAGATGCCGGCACCGGAGGCGGGTTTACCCGCGCCCAACGCGTCGCCGGCGAACAAGACCCCGGGCCGCCACGGCGGCCACGTGGTGAACCCCATCGGCAACCGCCAAGCCCGCACGCTCTTGTTCTTCTTCAACGCGTCGATCGACGGCAGATCCCAGTCGCGCGGCAGTGTCTGCAGAAAGTCACCGAGGAACCGGGTCGCGTTGATGGCCTGCCAGTTCCGGTAGCTGTTGACGTAGCCGAGCCCAATATTGAAGGTGCCGTTGCCCATTGGGAAAACCCAGCCGTAGCCGGGTAACTGGTCGCCATCGAAGACGAGCTTGAGATAGATCTCCAGGGCATCGGAGTCGGGACGGTCGGCCGGCATCTCGGCGCGTATCGCGATCGCCGAATAGCCCTGGTAATCCGACTCGACATGCAGCGCCCGTTTGATCGGCGAGTACGCACCGTCGGCCGCGATGACGGCGTCGCCGTGCACGGTCTCGCCGTCTTTGAGGACCACACCGGTGACCCGGCCGCTGTCATTGCACTCGATGCCCGACACCTCGGTGTCCTCGCGTACTTCCGCGCCCGCGGCGGCGGCGTGGCCGAGCAGCAGGGCGTCCAAATGGGTACGGCTGACGGTGCAGCCGTGGTCGGGCATGCCAGGGCGGCGGGGGAACGACAGCTCCCACCGGTGTGGGCTGAACACCGTGACCCGATTGATCTGGTGGAACTCGGCGACCTGTTTCGCCAGGCCCATCTTCTGCAGGTAGCTGACCCCGCGGGCGGTCAGGCCGTCACCGCACGGCTTGTCGCGCGGGAACGTGGCTTTGTCGAGCACGACCACACTCGCGCCGGTCTGCGCGGCTTGCCAGGCAGCGGCCGATCCCGCCGGACCTCCGCCGGCAACGACGACGTCGTACCGCTGCACCATGTGATCAGTCCCTGTCAGGCCGGTACTTTCGGGCGAGGCCTGAGGCCGATGCTACGCGCGAAGCCTGTCGGCCGCCTGGGTGCGACAACGCGCCGGCGCATGTGACGTTCGCCGCGCCGGGCGGTCTGAGCAGGTCAGAATTGCCTGGCCCGGTACAGTGGCGGGGTGCGCAGGCCATCTCTTCCACGTACCGGCATCCAGGCCGGGGTGAAAGTACCTGGTGTGCCGGGCGTGAACGTTCCCTCGGTCACCGTGCAGGTGAAGGTCACTCCGCCCAAGGGTGCGCCCGAGAAAGTCGATGCGCGCAGCGAACGCTGGCGCGAACATCGGCTGAAGGTCCGCGAGGAGATCGTCGACGCCGCGTTCCGCGCGATCGACCGCCTCGGTCCGAACGTGAGCGTGCGGGAGATCGCCGAAGAGGCCGGTACCGCCAAACCCAAGATCTACCGGCACTTCGCCGACAAGTCCGACATGTTCTCGCAGATCGGCGAGCGGATGCGGGACATGTTGTGGGCGGCCGTCATTCCGTCCATCGACATCGAGCACGATTCGACGGGGCAGATCATCGGTCGCGCCGTCGAGCACTACGTCGACCTGGTGGACCAGCACCCCAACGTGGTGCGCTTCCTGCTGCAGGGCCGGTTCGCCGACCAGTCCGCCGCCGCGATGACGACCGTCAACCGGGGCCGCGACATCACCCTGGCCATCGCCGCCATGATCAGCGGCGAGCTCAAGGACATGGACCTGGACTCGGCGATCTTCGAGCTGGCCGCGTTCACGCTCTTCGGGGCGGCCGCCTCGGCGACCGACTGGTGGCTCGGCGGCAGTGACGACACACCGCGCCGGCTGCCCCGCGACCAGTTCGTCGCGCACATGACCACGATCATGATCGGTGCCATCAACGGCACCGCCAGGCTGCTCGGCATCCGGTTCGACCTCGACCTGCCGGTGCACGACGCGGTGCGCCGCGAAGAATCCGTCGGCTGACGGCACTCCTGCGCCACCGCGTGCGTTGACACCTCGGCGGCCTGACCGGAGACTGTGAAGTATCCGGTACCGCCGTTCCCAGGAAAGAGCAGGTTCATGACGGTCTCCGAGCAGTCTGCCGATATTGATGTCGCCGCCGTGCCAATCGTGACGCGGGCGGTGATCATCGGGTCCGGCTTTTCCGGGTTGGGCATGGGCATCGCGCTGCGGAAGCAGGGCTTCGGCGAGCGCGACTTCCTGATCCTGGAGAAGGCGGGCGAGGTCGGCGGCACCTGGCGCGACAACACCTACCCGGGTTGCGCGTGTGACATCCCGTCGCACATGTACTCGTTCTCCTTCGAGCCGAAGGCGGACTGGACGCACATGTGGTCGTTCCAGCCCGAGATCTTCGACTACCTCAAGGGCGTCACCGACAAGCACGGGCTGCGCCGCAACATCCGCTTCAACACGCACGTCGACCGCGCGCACTGGGACGAAGACGAGCGGCGCTGGCACATCTACGACGGCAGCGGCCAGGAGTACATCGCGCAGTTCCTCATCTCCGGAGCCGGCGGATTGCACATCCCGTCCGTTCCCGAGATCGACGGCAGTGACGAATTTGCCGGTGTCACTTTCCATTCCGCGCAGTGGGACCACAGCGTCGACATCACCGGCAAGCGCGTCGCGGTGATCGGCACCGGCGCCAGTGCCATCCAGATCGTGCCCGCCATCGTCGACCAGGTGGCCGAGCTGCACCTGTACCAGCGCACCCCGGCCTGGGTCATGCCTCGGCCCAACAACGCTTTCCCGGAGTGGATGAAAGACACCTTCCGCCGGGTGCCCGGTGCTCGCGCGTTGATGCGCGCCGGCATCTACTGGATTCACGAAGGCGTCGGCTTCGCGATGACCAAACAGCCGCGACTGCTCAAAATCGGTGAGCTGCTGGGCAAATGGAACATCAACCGCAGCGTCAAAGACCGTGAACTGCGTCGCAAGCTCACGCCGAACTATGTGGCGGGCTGTAAGCGAATCCTGAACTCCGACACCTACTATCGCGGCATCGCCAACCCCAAGACGCAGGTGTTCACCGAGGGCATCGAGCGGATGACGGCCAACGGCATCGTCACCCGCGACGGCGTCGAGCATCCGGTCGATGTGGTGGTGTGGTGCACCGGTTTTCACGTCACCGACTCGTACACCTACGTCGACATCAAGGGCCTCGGGGGAGAGGACCTGGTCGACCGCTGGAATCGCGAGGGCATGGCTGCGCACCGCGGCGTCACCGTGGCGAACATGCCGAACCTGTTCTTCCTGCTGGGGCCGAACACGGCGCTGGGGCACAACTCGGTGGTGTTCATGATCGAGTCGCAGATCCGCTACGCCGCGCAGGCCATCGCCGCGGCGGACAAAGCGGGCGCCGCCGCGCTGATGCCGAGCCGGCGCGCGCAGGACGACTACAACGCCGACTTGCAGCAGGACCTGGCCGGCACCGTGTGGAGCACGGGAGGTTGCCACAGCTGGTACATGGACGAGCACGGCGTGAACCGCACGCTGTGGAGCGGCATGACCTGGCAGTACTGGCTCGAGACCCGGAAGTTCCAGTCGGCGGAGTACGAATTCATCCGCTGAATCGGCCTCACCGGCGCGACACGAAAACACAACTTTTAGCGGTGTTCGTCGAAGGTAAACACCAGGGGTAGTGTCTGTGGTGCCAGCTCGGCAAACACAGTTCCAGGTGAAATGGGGTCACGGTGTCTGAAGGTATGAAGCTGATCGACAGGGCCTCCGCGATCAACTGGAACCGTGTGCAGGATGACAAGGACGCCGAGGTCTGGGACCGCCTCACGGGCAACTTCTGGTTGCCGGAGAAGGTGCCGGTATCCAACGACATCCCGTCCTGGGGCACGCTGACCGACAGTGAAAAGCAGCTCACCATGCGCGTTTTCACGGGTCTGACGCTGCTGGACACCATCCAGGGCACCGTGGGCGCCGTCAGCCTTATCCCCGATGCGCTGACCCCGCACGAGCAGGCCGTCTACACGAACATCGCCTTCATGGAGTCGGTGCACGCCAAGAGCTACAGCAACATCTTCTCGACGCTGTGCTCGACCGTGGAGATCGACGAGGCGTTCCGCTGGTCGGAGGAGAACCCGAACCTGCAGCGCAAGGCCGAGATCGTCATGAAGTACTACCGGGGTGACGAGCCGCTCAAGCGCAAGGTCGCCTCGACGCTGCTGGAGAGCTTCCTCTTCTACTCGGGCTTCTACCTGCCGATGTACTGGTCTTCGCGCGCCAAGCTCACCAACACCGCCGACATGATCCGGCTGATCATCCGTGACGAAGCGGTGCACGGCTACTACATCGGCTACAAGTACCAGCGTGGCTTGGCCATGGTCGACGAGGCCAAGCGGACCGAGCTCAAGGACTACACCTACGAGCTGCTGTTCGAGCTGTACGACAACGAGGTCGAGTACACCCAGGACCTGTACGACGGCGTCGGCCTGACCGAGGACGTCAAGAAGTTCCTGCGCTACAACGCCAACAAGGCGCTGATGAACCTCGGCTACGAAGCGCTGTTCCCGCGCGACGAGACGGACGTGAACCCGGCGATCCTGTCGGCGCTGTCCCCGAACGCCGACGAGAATCACGACTTCTTCTCGGGCTCGGGTAGCTCGTACGTGATCGGCAAGGCCGTCAATACTGAAGACGCGGACTGGGACTTCTAGACGCGGTTCAGTGCTGTGATTGCGGGGCGTATCGGCTTGCCGAATGCGCCCCGCAGTTATTTGGCTCGGCGTTGGTGCAGGCCGTCAGGCCAGCGGCGGCACCGGGTTGATGGTGAACCCGAATTTCGTCAGTGGCTCAAGCGATTTCCGCGCTTCCGGCGAGGCCACTGCGAAGGTGATGATCGCCGTCTGATCGCTGACTGCGGACGCGAACAGCGCCATGAAATTGCGCTGCAGCGCCGAGGTCATGTCGCTGTTGGCGGTCCACTGCGAGATCCACAGACCATTGGTCAGGCCGGGATTCACCGCGCTCGCGCAGGTGCCCGCCCGCACCGCGCCCGGCCAGTCGCGCGCCGCGATGGCGGGATCGTCTTGCGTGAAACTGCCCGGCGCACATACGGATTTCTGCCAGTCGTTCAGCACGCCGGTGACGCCGGGGGACACCGGCGGCGGTGCCGGGTCAGGGTCGGCATGTGCGACGCCCACCGGCAGCAGGGCGATGGCCACGCCGACGAGAGCCAGCCGGGACAGCGGAGCGCAGCGGGTGGGCGTCATGATCAAAGTAATAGTGCGTGCCGGTAAATTTCGTCAACCTGTCCGCTAGTCCGCGTTGGACTCCCGGTCGCCGATGAAGGCGACCAGTGCGGCGTCACCGGAGCGGATCACGTCGACGCGCTCGCCGCCGTCGCACTGGAACAACCCGATGGTCAGTTCGTGCGCGCGGCGGCCGATGATCCGCCAGACGCCGCCCGCGAGCTCCCAGCGCTGCAGGATGTCTACCGGATCGTCGGCCACCGGGCGTCCGAATCAGATGGTGGCGGTGTCGATCACGAAGCGGTACCGCACGTCACTGGCGATGACGCGCTCGTAGGCTTCGTTGACGTAGGACGCCTCGATGATCTCGATCTCCGGGGTGACGTCGTGCTCGGCGCAGAAGTCCAGCATCTCTTGGGTCTCCGGGATGCCGCCGATCAGCGAGCCGGCGAGGGTGCGACGCATGCCGACCAGCGGGAACACCGGCACCTCGAGCGGCTTCTCCGGCGCGCCCAGCTCGACGAGCGTGCCGTCGGACTTGAGCAGGTTCAGGTACAGGCCCATGTTCAGGTTCGCCGACACCGTGTTGATGATCAGATCGAAGCTGCCGGCCAGCTTCTTGAAGGTGTCCGGGTCGTTGGTGGCGTAGTAGTGGTGCGCACCCAGGCGCAGGCCGTCTTCCATCTTCTTGAGCGACTGGCTCAGGACGGTGACCTCGGCGCCCATCGCGGCGGCGAGCTTCACGCCGACGTGGCCCAGGCCACCGAGGCCGACGACCGCGATCTTCTTGCCCGGCCCGGCGTTCCAGTGCCGCAGCGGCGAGTACAGCGTGATGCCGGCGCACAGCAGGGGAGCGGCCTTGTCCAGCGGGATGCTGTCCGGGATGCGCAGGACGTAGTTCTCATCGACCACGATGGCGGTGCTGTAGCCGCCGTAGGTGGGGGTGCCGTCGCGGCCGGTGGCGTTGTAGGTGCCGATGTTGCCGCCCTTACCGGTGCAGTACTGCTGCAGACCGGCCAGGCAATTCTCGCACTCACGGCAGGAGTCGACGAAGCAGCCGACGCCGACGTGGTCGCCGACCTGGTACTTGGTCACCTCGGAGCCGACGGCGGTGACCACACCGGCGATCTCGTGGCCGGGTACGACGGGGTAGTTGGCCGGGCCCCATTCGGACTTGACGGTGTGGATGTCCGAGTGACAGATGCCCGCGAACTTGATGTCGAATGCCACGTCGTGCGGGCCGATGTCACGGCGCTCGATGGTGGTCTTGGTCAGCGGGCTGGTCGCTGAGGTCGCGGCGTAGGCGGAAACAGTCGTGGTCATGCTTTGTCAGTCCTCTTCATTCTCGGCTTGCCTAGCGGCGTGTACCTAACGCAAAAGATTAGCGAAGGTAACGAAATGAGGGCAATCGTGAAACCCTGACCAGACTCAACGGCAGCCGGGGCGGAACTAATCCCGGATTCGGCTGTGAATTGCGCGCTACAGTCCGGCGGCGCGGAAACCGGCGTTGAAGCTGACCCGCTCGTAGCTGGCGACGCCGGCGTGCACGTACGGGTCGCTGGCGGTGAGAGCGTCGGCTTCCTCGGCCGACATGTCCGAGGCGATCAGCACGGCGCCACCCTGCGATTCCAGCCGGCCGGCCAGCAGGATGCGCCGCTCTTCGACCAGCTTGCCAAGCCATTCCAGATGCGCCGGCCGAGACTGGTCGACGACGTCGAGGGGCTGGGTGTACGTGATGTTCAGTACGTGAAACACGCTACGAGGTTATCCGGCAGGTGTGTAGTTCGATGACTTGGCTGGTGCGCTTACGCAGTCCGGGGGTCTCGGCGTCGGGGACGCCCAGTACCCGCACGCCGGCATCGGCGACGTGCATGGGCAATTCCGATCGCCGCGGGCCGTGCGGCACCGACCACATGTTGACCAGGGATTCGACCAACCGGAACGGTAGATCGGCGGCGGCCGGATGCACGCCGGTCCGCTCCAGCACTCTCTCACTCTGTGCCAGGTAGTGCAGTCGAAGCCGTTCGCGATCGGACCAGAACGGCTCGAGACGGTCGGCGCGTACCTCGGGAAGCAAATAGAGTGCGCCCAAATTCCAGTTGCCACTGAGCAATTGGTCTCCGTCGAAGGCCGCCAGTGCGTGCAGGTGTTCGGTGGCGGTCAAGGTCGGGGTGGCTTCGTTCAGGGTGGTGATGAACGCCAGTGTCGGCGTGACAGTTTGGCTCAGCAGAGCGCACAGGATGTCGTCCTTGGTCTTGAAGTAGTGATACAGCGAGGCCTGTCTGATGCCGACCGAGTCGGCAATGGTTCTCGTGGACGTGCCGGTGTAACCCAACGTGGTGAACAATTCGCTTGCCGCATCGAGTATTTCGTCTCGTGCGGTGATGCCCGGACGACGTTGCGTGTGCAGCCGTGGTCGTCCGGTGCGGGTGATCGACATCCATTCATCGTGGTGCATCGCGGCGCCGACCGGTATCGCCGCCCGTATCTGTCATGCGACAGAAACATGCGATATGCCGCGGTTACCCACGCGAGCGAGTTGCTTACATCGTGCTTACCCAGGCGATACCAGGCGGGTTCGTCCAAAGGGAAAACTGTCAACTGACAGGCCAGCGGTTCGAAGACGTACCAAGGCGTGGCGATGACAATGCGGGAGAGCGCTCATGGGCACCGCTGTATCTGTACTGGACGCGTCGCACGCGCGCCCCGCGGCATCGCCGAACCCCGACGCGGTGGCCACCGTCACGGGCTTGCATGTCACCTTTCGGCGCAATGGGCGTGAGGTGCATGCGCTGCGCGGTGTATCGCTGGCGGTGTTGCCCGGTGAAATCCTGGGATTGGTCGGCGAATCAGGCTCGGGGAAAAGCGTATTGGGATTCGGCATGCTCGGACTGCTTCCGGCGTCGGCCCGAATCGACGGCAGTATCTCGGTGGCCGGTTCGGACATGGTGCACGGAGATGCCAAGGCGCTGCGCACAGTTCGTCGGCTCGATCTGGGCGCGGTGTTCCAGGATCCGATGACGTCGTTGAATCCGACGATGCGGATCGGCAAGCAGGTCGCAGAGGCCGCCGGCAGCGCCGACGAAGCGCTGCGCCTGTTGACCGCGGTCGGTATCCCCGACCCGGCGCGGCGGATGCGTGCCTATCCGCACGAACTTTCCGGCGGTCTGCGGCAACGGGTGATGATCGCCATCGCGATCGCCGGCAACCCGGACCTCATCATCGCGGACGAGCCGACCACCGCACTCGACGTCACTGTGCAAGCCCAGGTACTCCGGCTGCTGCAGCGGCTGCGCGACGAAATCGGTTGCAGCATCGTCTTCATCACTCACGACCTCGGGGTGGCGGCTCAGATTTCCGACCGCATCGCGGTGCTCTATGCGGGCCGTATCGCCGAGGTCGGCCCCACCGCAGAGGTCCTCGGTTCACCCGCCCACCCGTATACCCGGGGACTGCTGCGTTCACGGTTGACGCTGCAGACCGCCCGTGACAAGCGGCTTGCCGCGATGCCGGGGTCGGTACCGAGTGCGCTGACGCCGTTGCCGGGATGTGCATTCGCCCCCCGCTGCGAGCAGGTGACCGACGATTGCGCGAAATCACCGCCCGAGCCGGTTTCCGTCGGTGCCGGACGGGTCAGCGCCTGCCTGCTGACACCCGAGCAGCTGCCAGACGAGCATGAGCCGGACCCCGTCGGTACACCGGAACCCGTTGTCGGACAGCCGATCGGTGCGGCCACCGTAGACCTTCCCGCGGCTGTCACGGTGACTGACGTGACCAAGACCTTTGCCGTCGCGCCGCGCGGCAAGCTACAGGCATTGCGTGGCGTGCGGCTGCAAGTGGGGCACGGCGAATCGCTGGCGCTGGTGGGGGAGAGCGGCTCGGGGAAATCCACCCTGTTGCGCGTGATCGCCGGGCTGGAGAAGGCGACCACGGGCAGCGTGGAGGTGGCCGGCGAGCAACGACCGCAGATGGTGTTCCAGGACGCGGGCGCGTCACTCACCCCGTGGCTGTCGGTCGGCGAGTTGATCTCCGAGCGATTGCGCGGCGCGAAACTCTCCCGGGCAGCCAGACGCGATGCCGTCATCGAGGTGCTGGCCCGCGTCGGGCTGCCTGCCGAGGTGGCGAAATCGCGTGCCGGTCAACTGTCTGGTGGTCAGCGCCAACGGGTTTCGCTGGCCCGAGCGACCATCGTGCCACCCGCGGTGTTGTTGTGCGACGAGCCGACCAGCGCGCTGGACGTATCACTGGCAGCCTCGGTGCTCAACCTGATCGGCGACCTGCGCCGCAGTCTGGACATGTCGGTGGTCTTCGTGACGCACGACCTGTCGGTCGCCCGCGTGGTGGCCGATCGCATCGCCGTGATGTACCTGGGCCGCATCGTGGAGATCGGGCCGGCCGAACAGGTCATCGGAGATCCGACGCATCCCTACACCCGCGCATTGGTCGATGCGATTCCCGACCTCGGACGCGAATCACGGGTATTGCCAGGCGAACCCGCGAGCCCGCTGTCGCCGCCGACGGGATGCGCGTTCCATCCGCGGTGCCCGATCTCGGTCGAGGCGTGCAGCGGCGACGAACTCGATGTCCGACTCGTGGGGAAGGCCGGTGGCGCACACCAGGTGGCCTGTATCGAAAAGAAGGTGCCCTGATGGCTGTCGCGCTCTCCGCCCCGAGCCTGGTCCGCGGCCGGCTGCGCCTGGCCCTGCCGCAGTCGCGCTCGATGATCGTCAACTGGGTCGGCTTCTCCCTGGTGATCGTGTTGTCTCTCGCTGTCATCGCGGTGCCGCTACTGGCGCCGCACGACCCGCTGATCCCGGCAGGGATGCCGCTGCAACCTCCGGGTGACCACGGATTCCTGCTCGGCACAGACAGTGTGGGACGCGACATCCTCTCGCGCGTGCTCTACGGCGCGCGGTCGAGTTGGTTGGCGGCGCTGGCGGTGGTGGCGCTGGGTCTGCTGATCGGCGGGTTCGTGGGCCTGGTCGCCGGTGCGACGGGCGGTTGGATCGACTCGACGCTGATGCGCATCACCGACGGCTTCCTGTCCCTGCCTGCACCGGTGCTGGCGATCGCGGTGGTGGCCGCGATGGGACCGAGTTTCCTTCACACGCTCATCGCGGTGTCCATCGTGTGGTGGCCGTTCTATGCCCGGCTGGTACGCGGGGAGGTGGCGCGGCTGGCTGCGCGCCCACATGTCGAGGCGGCAAAACTGGCCGGCGTCAGCCGATTTCGGCTCGCCGGACGGCACCTGCTGCCGGGCGCGGTGCCCAACGCGCTGGTTGCCGCCAGCCTCGACATCGGCACTCTGATCCTCACCCTGGCGGGCCTGTCCTTTCTCGGACTCGGCCAAGCCGCGCCCGCGCCGGAGCTCGGTGCCGACTCGGCGCGAAACCTGAGTTATTTCCTGCAGCAGTGGTGGATTCCGGTGATGCCGGGGCTGGGCGTGCTGGTGCTGGCTCTGGTCGCCAACATCTCCGGCGACTGTTTGCGCAATTTGATGAAGACGACCGCCTGATGACGACGGGCCGGGTGGGGGCACTGAGTGCCTGTGCGAAGAGAGGTCGGCGACCATTAAGACATTCATAGCGTCTCGGCTCGGGGCGATGGCGGCGATTCTGGTCGCCCTCACGGCAGTGATGTTCGTCCTGCAGAACATCTCACCGCTCGATCCCGTCAAAGCGCAGCTGGGTGCGCAGGCGTCTGCCGATGCGGTGGCGGCTCGACGCGCAGCGCTGGGACTCAACGACCCTGTCCTGGTGCAGTTCTGGCATTACCTGGTCGGCGCGGCCACCGGCGATCTGGGCACCTCGTATCGGACCCGGCACTCGGTGGTGTCTGATCTAGGGTCATTCGTCCCGGCCACCCTGGAGCTGGCGCTGTGCGGCCTGGCGATCGCCATCGCGCTCGCGGTGCTGCTGGCGTTCAGCACGACCCTGAAGTGGCGGGGCGCGAATGTGCTTCGGGCAGTGTTGTTCACCGGATCCTCGGCGCCGATGTTCCTGCTCGGCATCGTCGGACTCATCGTCTTCTATCAGGACCTGGGCTGGGTGCCGGCCAACGGCCGGATCGCGGTGCCGAATCCGCCGACCGGTCCGACCGGCATGCTCACCGTCGACGGTCTGTTGCACGCGCGGCTCGATGTCGTGGCCGATGCCATGCACCACCTGATTCTGCCGGCGTTCGTGATCGCGATCGGCCCGGCGGTCGCGACCGGCCGGGTACTACGCAGCAGCCTGCTGGCCGATATCGACAGTGACTACGCGCGGACCGCCCGGGCCAAAGGGCTGTCCGAGACCCGGATCCTCGCCAGGCATGTGCTGCGCAACTCGGTCGGCGCCGCCCTGTCGATGACGGGACTTCAAGTGGGCCTGATGTTTTCGGGTGTCCTGGTGGTCGAGCAGGTATTCGGCTGGCCGGGCATCGGACAGTACATCGCGCAGAGCATTCCCGTCGCGGACTTTCCGGCGATCGCCGGCGTCACGCTGATGCTGGGTGCGATCTACGTCGTCATCAACACAGTCGTGGATCTGCTCCAGGCTGCCGCCGATCCACGTATCGCAATCACAGGAGGTTAGATGCCGAAACAGCCGCTCATCGTAGGCAATCCCGTGCTGGTCGTGGTTGACATGCAGGAGTCCGGAGACATGCCGGCCGAACTGGTCGGCATCGCGCACATGGCCGGGTACGACGGCCGAATTGCCCGGGCGCAGCGCCTGATCGCCGCCGCACGTGCCGCGCGAATCCCGATCGTGTTCTTCCAAGAGGTGCACCGCCCCAACGGGATCGACTTCGGCCGCGAACTCGACGGCGCCGAGGGAGAGCACTGTGTCGACGGCCGGCCCGGCACGCCGCTGCATCCCACACTGCTGCCCGACTTCTCCGGCCCCAACCACGAGTTCCATATCGTCAAGCGCCGCTATTCCGGCTTCATCGGAACGGATTTCGAGATCGTGCTGTCCGGTCTCAGGGCCTCGACGCTGATCCTCATCGGTGGGCTCACCGATGTGTGCGTGCACTACACGTTCGCCGACGCGCACCAGCGCGACTTCTACGTCCGGGTGGTCACCGACTGCGTCGGGGGCTCCTCGGAGTACCGGCACGACGCTGCCCTGGACGCCATGGAGTACCTGCAGTCCGGCGCTATGCGGACCACCGATGAAATCGTCGCCGCCTTTACCGAGATGTCCACCGAAGTGTCCGAACCCGCCCTCGAAGGAGTTGCCCGATGATGAAGAGCCACAAGGTCCCCGCTCGCGCACGTGGCGGGTGGCGGTACGCGGCCGCCGGTGCCGCCGTGATGTTGACGCTAAGTGGTTGCGGTGGCTCGAATTCCGGTGGCGGTGGCACACCGAACGCCGCTCCGACGGACAAAGTGCTGCACCTGTCGTTCCTGCAGGACCCAGGCCAGCCGCCGGACCCCGACATCTACTACGCCGGCCAGGGTCTGCTGCTGACCACCAACAGCTATGAAGGGCTGCTGCAATACAAATCCGGCGTCGACAAGGCAGTCCTGGAGCCGCTGCTGGCCACCAGCTGGACCGCATCGCCGGACAACAAGGTGTACACGTTCAAACTCCGCGAGGGCGTCAAGTTCCACGACGGCACGCCGTTCACGTCGGCGGCGGTCAAGGCGTCGTTCGATCGCAGGCTGGCGGTCAACCAGGGCCCGGCCTACATGGTCAAGGATGTGGAATCGGTTACCACGCAAGGTGATTACGGGGTCACCATCACGCTCAAGGCGCCGAACTCGGCATTCCTCGACTACCTGGCGTGTCCCTACGGTCCCCGCATGCTCAGTCCAGAAGGCCTGAAGAAGAACGGCGCTGCCGACAACGCACAGGCCTACCTGACCACCCATGATCTCGGTACCGGCCCGTTCGTGCTGACGGATGCCCAGGTGGGCTCGCACTACGCACTCGCCGCCTTCCCTGATTACTGGGGGACCAAACCGTATTTCGAGAAGGTCGACATCCCGGTCATCACGGACGTGTCGGCGCAGCAGTTGCAGTTCAACAACGGCCAGGTGGCTGCGATCCTGCACGACCTGCCGTCGTCAGCGGTCCAGTCCTATCTGAACAACAAGTCGTTCTCCAACTACTCGCTGCCGACGATGATGTCGAACTACGTGTACGTCAACCCGCGTAAGGGCATGATGACCGACGTCAAGAATCGCACCGCCGTGATGCAGGCGATCGACGTCGACGAACTGGTCAAGCAGACGTATTTCGGGCGCGGCAAGAAGGCCGAGCAGATTTACCCGCCGAACATGATGGCCGCCGAATTCGGCAAGCAGTCGGTCCCGCACGATCTGTCTGCGCTGTCCGAAATCGCCGGGAAACTGCCGGCCGACCAGAAGTCCGTCACCATCGGCTACGACTCCAGCAACCCGGATAACCAGCTGATCAGCAACCTGATTCAGACCGAACTGGCCGCTGCCGGTTTGACTGCCAAGGTGCAGGCGTACCCCACGTCGGAGATCTATGGCTGGGTCGGTGGTGACGGCCAGGCCGCACCGGAGATCATGACCTACCTCGGCTGGCCGGATGCGCCGTCGCCGTACACCTGGGGTCACATCTCGTGGGACGCCGACGGTGGCCTGAACTTCTTCGGGTGTTCAGCGCCACCGGTCAGCGCGGCGCTCGCTGCGGGTCTGCCGAACGCCTCGGCCACCGACTTCTCGACCGCCGGTGTGGAAGCGGTCAAGACCGGCTGCTGGCTGAATGTCGCTGATGTCAACGACTTCATGGTCACCCAGCCCTGGCTGAAGGGAATCGAACAGGCACACGTCGTCACCAACCCGAACTCGCTTCGCCTGAACGCGCTTTCGGTCGGCTGATGGCAACGCTCGTCGGCAAGCCCGGGGTGCGGCGGATCATCCTGCTGACCCTGGGCTGGGAGGAACTGCCGAAGTCGGTGTCGGTGTACGGCGCACCACCGGAGGAGCGGATGCGCGAACCGGTGCCCGGGGTGCTGCTGCAGACCGACGGCGGTTGGGTACTGCTCGACACCGGCTTCAACACCGCGCTCATACGTGACCCGGCGCTGTACCGGCGGTACTTCCCGACCGTCGAGTACCGCCCGGTGCTGCCCGGTCCCGGCGAGCCCATCGAGCAGCGGCTCGCGGAGGTCGGGGTGGATTTCGATGAGATCCACACCGTCGCCCTCAGCCACCTGCACCACGATCACGCCGGCGGCCTGAAACTGTTCGCCGGCAAGGTACCGGTACATGCCCAGCGCCGCGAACTCGAGTACGGGCTGTCGAATCATCCTGAGCCCGAACGCAATGCGATCAATCGGGTGGACTTCGACGATCCGAACATCGAATGGCGCCTGGCTGATGGAGAAGCCGAGATAGCCCCGGGGCTCACCGCGGTGCCCACGTACGGGCATACGCCGGGTCATCAGAGCTTCGTCGTCCAACTGGACCAGTCCGTCGGCGGTGATGGCTTCGTATTCGCCTTCGACGCAGCTGATCTCACCGAGAACATCGAGCACGAGCTCGCCATCGGTGGGTTCATCGACGTCGACCCGCAGGACACCATCGAGCCGATTCGCAAGCTCAAGAAGTTGGCCGCGGACAAGGGGTTCCAGTTGATCCCCGGACATGACCCACATGTCTGGCCGGACCTCACCGAGCATTTCCACCACAGGTTCGGTCCGGTGTGATGCAGTGCGTACTGCGCGCGGATCAGGCACTTGTCGACGGTCATCTGCGCCCGGCGTCGGTCGGCGTGTCCGCCGGCAGGATCGAGTTCATCGGGCCCGTCGACGCGGATTACTCTGCGGCCGAGGAGATTCGGATACCTGACTCCGCGGTGTTGCTGCCGGGGTTTGTCGACACGCACGTTCATATCAACGATCCGGGCACCGACTGGGAGGGGTTTGACACCGCGACCGCGGCGGCCGCCGCGGCCGGTACCACGACGCTGGTGGACATGCCGCTGGACTGTGATCCGGTCACTACCAGCGTCGCGGCACTGAATGTGAAAAAGGCTGCGGCCGAGGATAATTGCCACGTCGATATGGGGTACTGGGGCGGTGTGGTACCGGACAACCTGGATCAGCTGGCGCTGCTGCAGCGGGCCGGGGTACGCGGCTTCAAGTGTTTCCTGGCTGATTCCGGCAACCCGCATTTTCCGCACCTGACCCCTGCGCAATTCCGGGACGCCATGGCACGTGTCGCCGAACTGGGGTCGGTGATGTTGGTACACGCGGAAAGTCACCGAGTGATCGACGCCGGGCCGGCGCCATCGGGTCGCCGATACCGGTCGTTCCTGGAGTCGCGCCCGGATGCCGCTGAAGCGGATGCCGTGGCGCTGGTCATCGACACGGCGCGGGAGACCGGGGGCCGGGCGCATGTCGTGCACGTCTCCAGTGCCGCGGTGCTGTCCCGGTTGGCGGCGGCCAAGCGGGCCGGGATTGCGGTGACAGCCGAAACCTGTCCGCATTACCTGACATTCACTGCCGAGGCGGTCCCGGACGGCGGAACCGAATTCGCCTGCTGTCCGCCTATTCGCGATGGAGCCAACCGGGAGATGCTGTGGTCCGCGCTGCACGACGGCACCCTGGATTTGGTGGTGTCGGACCACTCGCCGTGTGCGCCGCAGCTCAAAGCCGGCGGCGATTTCGGCCGGGCTTTTGGCGGGATCAGTTCACTGCAGCTCAGTCCGCGGGCGGTGTGGACCCAGGCCGCCGCACGCGGTTTCGGGCTCGCGGACCTGAGCCGGTGGATGTCGGAGCAACCGGCGGCCCTGGCCGGCTACAGCGACCGCGGCCTGATCGCGGTCGGTCTGCGGGCCGACTTGTGCACTTTCGACCCCGACGTAGAAGAGACGGTGAGCGCGGCCACGCTGCGGCACCGTCACCCAGTAAGCCCGTACGACGGTGTGCGCCTGCGTGGTTCGGTGCTGCAGACGTGGGTGGCGGGCAGGTCCGCGCTGGCCCGGATAGGGGAGTCGGTATGAGAATTCTGGTGCTCAACCCCAACACCTCGGCGGCCATGACCACCGAGATCGCGGATGCCGCACGGACGGCGGCCCATCCTGGGGTCGAGATCGTCTGCATGTCACCGCATTTCGGGGCGGAGGCCATCGATTCCGCGGCAGAGAGCTATCTGTCGGCGGTCGGGGTGATGGATGTCGTGGCCCGGCTCACCGGGGACGGGGCCTTCGATTTCGATGCGGTCGTGCTGGCGGGATTCGGTGAGCACGGGCGCGATGCGCTGGCGGAAATGCTGACCGTGCCGGTGTTCGACATCGCCGAATGCGCCGCGCACGTCGCCCATCTGATCGGCAGGCGGTTCTCGGTGATCACCACGCTGGCCCGGTCGATCCCCGCGATCGAAGACCGTCTGCTGCTCGCCGGGCTGAACGCGCACTGCGCTTCCGTGCGGGCCTGCGGACTGGGCACGGCACAGGTGGACGCCGACCCGGCCGGTGCCGTGCAGGCGATCGTCGACGAGGCGGCCCGTGCGATCAGCGAGGACGGCGCCGACGTGATCTGTCTGGGCTGCGCCGGGATGGCCGGTGTGACGGCGGCGATCTCGGCCAAACTCGGTGTTCCCGCCGTCGACGGGGTGGCCGCCGCGGTGGCCCTCGCACAAGCCGTCGTCGGGCTCGGTTTGTCCACCAGCAAGGCCGGGGTTTACGCACCCGGGCCGGACAATCCGCGCAGTCATTGGCCCCTGTCGACAGCGCTGGGGTCGGGAGTTCCGGGCTCATGACCGACGTCGATCTCGCCTCCCGCGTCGTCGGAGGCAGCGTGGTGGCGGCCAGCGATGAATCGTTCGGGTTCAAGGAACGGCTCGTCGATCCGGCCGAGCCCGCCTTCGTGCCCGGTACCTACGACCTGCGCGGCGAAGTGGTGGACGGCTGGGAGACCAAGCGCCACGCAGGCCGGGACGGTGACTGGGCGATCATCCGGCTGGGTGCCGCCGGCCGGCTACACAGCATCGACGTCGACACCCGGTTCTTCTCCGGCAATCACCCGACCGCCTGCGCCGTCGACGCCTGCGCGCTGGAACGTACCGAGGATCCGGCCGGCCCCGCCGTGGTGTGGACCCCGATAGTGGAAATGACTGTGCTCAAGGCGGATTCGCACAATCTGCTGGCCGTGACAGACCGGCGCCGGTGGACGCACCTACGCCTGCGGTTGCAATCCGACGGTGGTGTCGCGCGGCTGCGTGCCTACGGCGAAGTGGTGCCGGACCCGGCACTGTGGGCCGGTGTCACCGTCGAGGTGTCGGGCCTCGAGCAGGGCGGGCGCGTCGAATGGTGCAGCGACAGTTTCTATTCCAGCGCCGGCTCGCTGATCGCCCCGAACCGACCGCACAACATGGGCGATGGGTGGGAGACCCGGCGGCGCCGCGATGTCGGGCCCGACACCCACGATGCGGTGATCATCTCGTTCGCGGTCCCCGCCGACCTGCTCCGGATCGAGATCGACACCTCCTACTTTGTGTTCAACGCCAGCCCCGAGGTATCGGTGCTCGGCAGCCGCTGTGGTGCCGATCGTGAACACGGTTGGGGTCTGGTCGCTTTCGATGTCCCGGTGCTGGCGCGCACGACGCTGATTCCCGATGCGCGACAGGTCTTCCCGGTCGATGTGGCCGGCGTGGCCGCACTGCGCGTGCAGGCCTACCCGGACGGTGGGATCGCCAGGGTGCGGGCACTCGGGGTTCCCGCCGCCGACGGGTTGCAGGTACTGCATGACCGATGGGAGCAGAGTTCGTGACCGTGCAGATGACCGAGTGCGCCGGGCTGTGGCGGCGCACCCTGCTGATCGGGGCGGACGGCACCCGGGACGACGAACCCGGAGTGCTGTGGCTGCAGGGGCTGACGGCGTACGTCGACTCGCGCGGCTTCGCGGGGACGCTGGCGCAGCACGGCGACGTCTTCGAGTGGCATCGTGCCGTGGACGTGGAGCCGCCCGGTCCGTTTCCGGATGCCGGCGTGATGACCTGGGACGGTGAGGTTCTCGTCGAAGCCGGGGTGCACGAGAACTACATCGAACACTGGGTCCGCGACCCGGGCGGCGACGGCGCGGACGACGACGGCCGGGTGGGCGCAGTGTTCCTTTCCGGAGCGGACGGCGCTCAGGCTCTGCTGGTCCGGGCCGGCGGGCTGTTCGGCTGGGCCGATCGCGGCCAGGTGCTCATCGGCACCGTCGGCGATGCCGCCTACCAGCAGCTCGGAATCGTGATGTGCGGCGACGAAATCCAGGCCAACGGCGTGCGCTGGACGGTGGATGAATCGGAAGGGGATGTGAATTCATGAGTGGCATAACGTCATTCACGTCGGTGCCGGTCATCGACATCAGCGGACTGTACTCACCCGAGCGCGCCGAGCAGGAACGGGTGGCTGCCGAGATCGGCCGTGCGGCAGCCGAAGTCGGCTTCTTCTACATCAGCGGTACCGGTATCGACGAGTCGCTGTTCGACGCCATGCTCGCCGCCGTCAAGGAGTTCTTCGCGCTGCCGGTCGAAGAGAAGATGCGCAACTACATCGGGCTCTCCCGCTGCCACCGCGGCTATGTGCCGATCGGGGAGGAGGGCCTCGAGGGCACCGTCCCGGACCTGAAAGAAGCGTTCGATACCGCGCTCGACCTGCCCGTCGACGACCCGGACTATCTCTCCGGAAACCCGATGCTCGGCCCCAACGCCTGGCCGGAGCTCGCGGGTTTCGCCCCGGCGGTGACCGCCTACTACCAGGCGCTGCTGGCGGTGGGGCAGCGGCTGCTGTGGGCATTCGCGGTGGCGCTCGGCGAAGACCCCGAGGTGTTCTCCCGGCACACCACCAAGACCCCGAGCCAGTTGCGGCTCATCCACTACCCCTACAACCCGGATGCCAAGGACAGCATCGGGATCGGCGCGCACACCGACTACGAATGCTTCACGCTGCTCAAGCCCACCGCGCCGGGACTTGAGGTGCTCAATGGGGCAGGCGAGTGGATCGACGTCCCGCCGGTCGACGGCGCGTTCGTCGTCAACATCGGCGACCTGCTCGAGCTGTGGACCAACGGCGCGTTCGTGGCGACCAGCCACCGGGTCCGCAAGGTGGCCGAGGAGCGGTACTCGTTCCCGCTGTTCTTCAACGTCGACTACTACACCGAGGTCAAACCGCTCCCGCAGTTCGCCACCCCGGAAGCCAAGAGCCGCCCCACCTTACGGGCCGGCGAGCACCTCTTCGCGCAGACCGCGCAGACCTTCGCCTACCTCCGGCAGCGCATCGAGACGGGCGAGCTGGTGTTGCCCGACGGTTCGCTGGGTCTGGGGCAGTTCGGTCAGCAGGCCCTGCAGGAGGTGGACTAGTTGATGGGCGCGTTGAGCCAGTGCAGGTCGTCGAGCATGCCGCGGGCCGCCACGATGCCCTGACCGGTCTGCCACACCTCGTTGTTCACGATGAACACCCGGTTGTCGCGGGTGGCCGCGAGCTTCTTCCAGGCCGGGCTGTCGAGCAGGGTCTTGGCCTGTTCCTTGGCAGCCGGGGAATCGAATGACAGATAGACGATGTCACCGTCGGCCGACGAGAAATCGGTGCTGGGACGCAGCTTCGAGATGTCGATCTCGTGGTACGGCTTGTCGGTAAATCGTTGTGGCGCAGGCCGATCCGCGCCGATCCGGGCCAGCACGCTGCCGGGGAAGTTGTTCGCGCCCCAGACCCGCATGGTGCCCTCGGTCAGTTGCACCACCGACACCTGGAAATGCGGGGCGTCGTTCTGTCCGCCGACCTTCGAGGCGTCGGCGTTGAATCCGTCGACCAGTGCGCCGGCGGCGACACCGCGACCGGTGGCCGCACCGACCATGCGCAGATCGTCCTGCCAGGCCGCGCCGGACGGTCCGGTGAGCACGGTCGGCGCGATCGCCGACAAGGCGCCGTAGGTGTCCGACGTCGCCGACGCCTGCGAGCCGATGATCAGGTCGGGATTGGCGCCCTTGATAGCCGCCATGTCGGGCGCGCTCCGGGTGCCCGCCGTCGGCGCGTTGTGGATGGCGCTGCCCAGGTACGACGTCTGGCCCGAGGAATCCGTCGGGGTCGCCGCGGCGACGACGCGGGACTGCAGTCCCAGCGCGCACAGCGCGTCGAGTGCCGTACCCGAGAGCACGACGATGCGCTGCGGGTCGGCCTTGACGTCCGTGTCTCCCGCCGCATGGTGCACCGAGCGCGTCGGCGGGCCGTCCTCGAGTGCTGCCGGGGCCGGCGCGCACGAGTCGTCGGGCCGGCGCTGGTTGCCCAACACACCGGAGGTGGCGATACGCGTGGTGCTGGTGATGGGAGCCGAGTTCGCCGTCGGCGGGTCGCTGGTGTGGCCCGAACAGCCCGTCAGGACGGTCGCGGCTGCCGCGCTGAGGGCGGTGAGGACCGCTGCGCTCGCGCTGGCCGGCCGGGTACGGAGAGTCGGAAACTGCACGTGGCCGACGGTAACACTCAGGCGGTCCGGCCCAGATGAGGCGCGGTCGCGGCCGCCGGCGCCACGCCGACGCCGGCGGCCGGTCCAGCCAATTACGACAGTTTGTAGGACCCTCGCCGCAAGGCTGTGCAATGGGGGATAAGATCACCGGCAGACAACATGGGATGCCCCGTGTGCTCGAACTATTCGCCCGGAACATTTGGAGGATCTGTTGGTAGCCGAAGCGCCCCCAATCGGAGAACTCGAGGCTCGTCGCCCGTTCCCGGAGCGTATGGGCCCCAAGGGCAACCTGATCTACAAGCTGGTGACCACCACCGATCACAAGCTGATCGGCATCATGTACTGCGTCGTCTGCTTCGTGTTCTTCTTCATCGGTGGCTTGATGGCGCTGTTCATGCGCACCGAGCTGGCCATGCCGGGACTGCAGTTCCTGAGCAACGAGCAGTTCAACCAGCTGTTCACCATGCACGGCACCGTGATGCTGCTGTTCTACGCCACCCCGATCGTGTTCGGCTTCGCGAACCTGGTGCTGCCGCTGCAGATCGGCGCCCCGGACGTCGCGTTCCCGCGTCTGAACGCCTTCTCCTTCTGGCTGTTCCTGTTCGGCGCGATGATCGCCATCGCCGGCTTCATCACCCCCGGTGGTGCCGCTGACTTCGGCTGGACCGCCTACTCGCCGCTGACCGACGCGATCCACTCGCCCGGTGCCGGTGGCGACCTGTGGATCGTCGGCCTGGCCGTCGGTGGTCTTGGCACCATCCTCGGCGCCGTCAACATGGTCACCACCGTGGTCTGCATGCGCTGCCCGGGTATGACCATGTTCCGCATGCCGATCTTCACCTGGAACATCCTGGTGACCTCGATCCTGGTGCTGCTGGCCTTCCCGCTGCTGACCGCCGCGCTGTTCGGCCTGGCCGCTGACCGCCACCTGGGCGCGCACATCTACGACCCCGCCAACGGCGGCGTCCTGCTGTGGCAGCACCTGTTCTGGTTCTTCGGCCACCCCGAGGTGTACATCATCGCGCTGCCGTTCTTCGGCATCGTGTCGGAAATCTTCCCGGTGTTCAGCCGCAAGCCGATCTTCGGTTACACCACCCTGATCTACGCGACGCTCGGTATCGCCGCTCTGTCGGTCGCCGTGTGGGCGCACCACATGTACGCCACCGGCGCCGTGCTGCTGCCGTTCTTCTCGTTCATGACGTTCCTGATCGCGGTCCCGACCGGTATCAAGTTCTTCAACTGGATCGGCACCATGTGGAAGGGGCAGTTGACCTTCGAGACGCCGATGCTGTTCTCGGTCGGCTTCCTGATCACCTTCCTGCTCGGTGGTCTGTCGGGCGTGCTGCTGGCCAGCCCGCCGCTGGACTTCCACGTGACGGACAGCTACTTCGTCATCGCGCACTTCCACTACGTGCTCTTCGGCACCATCGTGTTCGCCACCTACGCGGGCATCTACTTCTGGTTCCCGAAGATGACCGGACGTCTGCTCGACGAGCGCCTCGGCAAGCTGCACTTCTGGCTGACCTTCATCGGCTTCCACACCACCTTCCTGGTCCAGCACTGGGTCGGTGACGAGGGCATGCCGCGTCGTTACGCCGACTACCTGCCCACCGACGGCTTCACCACACTGAACGTCGTGTCCACCATCGGTGCCTTCATCCTGGGCCTGTCCACGCTGCCCTTCGTGTGGAACGTGTTCAAGAGCTGGCGTTACGGCGAGCCCGTCGTGGTCGACGACCCGTGGGGCTACGGCAACTCCCTGGAGTGGGCCACCAGCTGCCCGCCGCCGCGGCACAACTTCACCGAGCTGCCCCGGATCCGTTCGGAGCGACCCGCCTAAGGCGCGGGCGGTTCTGCGTTAGGGGACCTAACGGATGACGCAGGAAAGCAAATCGAACGGGTCGGTGCTGATCACCGTCACCGGACTGGACAAGCCGGGTGTGACGTCGACGCTGTTCGGCGTGCTGTCGCGGCACAACATCGAACTCTTGAACGTCGAGCAGGTGGTCATCCGTGGCCGCCTGACGCTCGGCGTGCTCGTTGCGGTGCCGGCCGAGGTGGCCGGCGAGGTCCTGCGCACCGACGTGCAGCAGGCCATCGGGGAGCTGGGTTTGGATGTCACGATCGACAGCAGTGACGACCAGCCCGTCCTGACCGAGCCGTCGACCCACACCATCGTGGTGCTGGGCCGGCCCATCACCGCCGAGGCCTTCACGGTCGTCGCCCGCGAGGTCGCGGCGCTCGGGGTGAACATCGACTTCATCCGCGGTGTGTCCGACTACCCGGTGACCGGGCTGGAACTGCGGGTGTCGGTGCCGCCGGTGGGCGGGGCCTACGCGCAGCTGCAGGCGGCGCTGGCCCGCGTCGCGGTCGACGAGGGCGTCGACATCGCGCTCGAGGACTACAGCCTGGCCCGGCGGGCCAAGCGGCTCATCGTGTTCGACGTCGACTCGACCCTGATCCAGGGTGAGGTCATCGAGATGCTGGCCGCGCGTGCCGGCGCCGAGGCCAAGGTCGCCGCGATCACCGAGGCGGCCATGCGCGGCGAGCTCGACTTCGAGGAGTCGCTGCGGGAACGCGTGGCCACGCTCGCCGGTCTGCCGGCCGAGGTGGTCGACGAGGTCGCCGATCAGATCGAGCTCACTCCGGGCGCCCGGACCACCCTGCGTACGCTGCGCCGGCTGGGCTACCACTGTGGTGTGGTCTCCGGCGGGTTCCGTCAGGTGATCGAGCCGCTGGCCGAGGAACTGATGCTCGACTTCGTGGCGGCCAACCACCTGGAGATCGTGGACGGCAAGCTGACCGGACGGGTGACCGGCCCGATCGTCGACCGTCCGGGCAAGGCGAAGGCGCTGCGTGACTTCGCCAACCAGGCCGGCGTGCCCATGGAACAGACCGTCGCGGTCGGCGATGGCGCCAACGACATCGACATGCTGTCGGCCGCGGGCCTCGGGGTGGCGTTCAACGCCAAGCCGGCACTGCGGGCCGTCGCCGACGCCTCGTTGAGCCACCCGTATCTGGACACCGTGCTGTTCATCCTCGGCATCACGCGGGGCGAGATCGAGGCCGCCGACGCCGTCGACGGTGTGGTGCGCCGGGTCGATATTCCGTAGCCAGGACACACCGGGACCGCTGTCGCGTTACAGTGGTGACTATTGATATTGATTTGCTGCGTAAGCGTGTGGGAGATGGTGACATGAAGCGTGCGGTTCTGGTTGGTGTGAGTGCTGTCGCGTTGGTCGCCGGCCCCTTGTCGGTCGTCTCGCTGACGGCGGCCGCGCCGGCCTACGCGTGCCCGTGGGGGACCGTGCCGAGCCACTTCGAAGGCGTGTGCGTCAAGGGCACGGCGAATGGCAGTGGCCCGCAGGCCGTGCCGCCGCAGACGTCCAACAGCGGCACGGGCGCACAGATCACCCAGTCGGTCGGTGGGTTGCAGACGGTCAACGGCATTCCGTGCACGCCGGAGCACCTCGGCACCTGCATCGGCCTGATCCAGAGCCAGCAGTAATACCGCTCAGACCATGACGGCGTGCGCGTCCGGTGCACCGGCGCCGGTGACGCCGCGCCACGCCTGAACCAGCACCGCAACCGATTCGCGCAGGCGCTCCTCGGGTTGGGTGTAGGGCACCCGGATGAAGCGCTCCAGGGTGCCGTCGACCCCGAATCGGGGACCCGCCGGGATGACGAGCCCCATCCGGGATGCCGCGGCGGACAGCGCTGAACTCATGGGTGCGGGTAGCCGCATCCACATCGACATGCCGCCGTGGCAGGGGCTGGCCGTCCAGTCCGGAAGTTGTTCTCGCAGCAGCGAACTCACGAGGTCCCGGCGGGCGCGCAGCAGTTCGCGCCGGGCGGGCAGCACGGTGTCGGCCTGCCGGAGCAGGTCGGCCGAAGCCAGTTGTTCGACGATGGCGGTGCCCAGGTCGATAGACGGCCGCACCGCGGCGATGGCGGCCAGCGTGGACCGTTCGGCACGGATCCAGCCCACCCGCAGCCCGCCCCAGAACGACTTCGACATCGAGCCGACGGTGATCACCAGGTCGCGTCGGCTCTCCAGGTAGGAGGCCAGTGGCGGCGGCAGTGGCTCGTCCAGCCAGATGTCGCAGATCGTTTCGTCGATGATGGTGCGGGTCCGGGTCTCCGAGATGATGCGCGCGAGCCGTTCCCGCCCCGCGGCCGGCAGGCTCAGCCCGGTCGGGTTGTGGTTGTCGACGATCAGGTACGCCAGATTGGGGGCCAGTTGCCGCATGGCGGCCTGCACGGCGTCCAGTTCCCAGCCGTCGTCGGTCATGCTGACCGGCACCGGTCGGGCTCCGGACGCGGCGATCAGCGAGATGGCGCCGTGGTACGTCGGCTGTTCGATCAGCACCCGGTCGCCTGGACGGGCATAGGTGGCCAGCACCAGATTGATGGCGTGCAGCGCCCCGCTGGTCACCATGATCTCGTCGGGATCGGTGGGAAGTCCTCTGGCGCAATACCTTTCGGCGATGGCCTGGCGGAGCTCGAGGACGCCGGTGAGCTCGATGCCGATGTCGTGCAGGTGCGGCGCCAGACGCTGGGTGGCGCGCGTGAAGGCCTCGAGGGTGGCGGCCGCCGGTGCGGACGGGGCGGCGTCGGCCAGGCTCAGCGTGCCCGTTCGGACGATGGGCCTCGGCCCGGCAGTCGGCGCGGTGTGTGGCAGGGCCGTGGTGCTGCGGGCGCCGCGCCGGGCGTTGAGGTAGCCGTCCTCGCGGAGCTGGGCGTAGGCCGCGGTGACGGTGGTGCGGGAGACGCGCAGGGCGTCGGCCAGCGCGCGTTCGCTCGGATACCGGGCGCCGACGGGGAGGCGGCCGTCGACGATGAGCAGCCGGATGGCGTCGGCCAGGCCCAGATAGGCGGGGCCACTGAGGCTGGAGGTGCGCCAGTTGCCCAATTCGCGTGCCAGAAGGACTTCGTCAAGTGATCTGGCTGACATCTCGATCGACATTGAAGCCAGTATCGACCAACTGGCTATTGAAAAGCAAGCCAGTTGGTCGGAAAACTGGTGTCATGCGAACGAACTGGCTATCTAAACTGGCTGCCAAGCACCTCCGGTCAGGACGCGACAACCGCGCCGATATCCGGGACCTCGATGCCGCGCGAGTCCGTCACGAACTGGATGCCATCCGTGCGCGCTTCCAGGATCACGCGTGAAGCAGCAGACGGCACGCACATCCGGACGCAGGGCCACGACCGCTGTCATGCGCTCGGTGCTGCTGCTGGCAGGGTTGACGGGCTATGGCGTGTCGATGGCGCTGTTCGTGCGGGCCGGTCTCGGCCTGGACCCGTGGGACGTCTTCCACCAGGGCCTGGCCAAGCACACCGGGCTGACCATCGGTGGCGCCACCGCGCTCGTCGGCGTCGTGGTGCTGCTTGGCTGGATCCCGCTGCGCAACCGGCCCGGTGTCGGCACCGTCGCGAACGTCATCGTTCTCTCCATCACCGTCGACGCCACACTGGCGGTGCTGCCGGAGCCGACGACCTTGCCGGTGCGCACGGTCATGATGGTCGGCGCCGTGGTGCTCAACGCGGTGAGCACCGTGATGTACATCGGTGCCGGGATGGGACCGGGTCCACGCGACGGTCTGATGACCGGGCTGGTCGCCCGGACCGGATGGTCCGTGCGACTGGTCCGCACCACCATCGAGGTCACCGTGGTGGCCGCCGGCTGGCTGCTGGGCGGCACCGTCGGCGTCGGAACCGTGGTGTACGCCTTGGGGATTGGGCCGCTGGTGCAACTGGTGCTGCGGTGCACCCCGGCTCGCTGGCTCGCGGCCAGCGGATGGGCGCACGTGGTGGGGGACCGGGCCGGCCAATCGGACGTCGAACCGGCCGTGGCTACGATGAGCGAGTGCCCGGCGCCCTCAGCAACAACCCCGCAAGACCAGATGTCGCGCCCGACTCCAACCAGCTGATCGACTCCGCCGATGACGACCTCCTGATCCAATTCTCCGGGGTCACGCTGCGCCGCGGCGGAGCCACCCTGGTCGGTCCGATCGATTGGTCGGTGGAACTCGACGAACGCTGGGTCGTCCTCGGCCCCAACGGCGCCGGAAAGACGTCGCTGCTGCGCATGGCGGCCGCCGTCGAACATCCGACGTCGGGCACCGCGTTCGTCCTCGGCGAGCGGCTGGGCCGCACCGACATGTCCGAGCTGCGGTCCCGGATCGGGTTGAGCAGCTCGGCCCTGTCGCAGCGGATACCCGACGACGAAGTGGTGCGCGATCTGGTGGTCTCCGCCGGTTACGCGGTGCTGGGCCGGTGGCGCGAACAGTACGACGACGTCGACTACAACCGCGCGCTCGACACCCTGGAGAGCATCGGTGCCGAACACCTCGCCGACCGCCGCTACGGCACGCTCTCCGAGGGCGAGCGCAAGCGGGTGCTGATCGCGCGGTCGCTGATGACCGACCCGGAACTGCTGCTGCTCGACGAGCCGGCGGCCGGACTGGACCTCGGCGGCCGGGAAGAACTGGTGGCCCGGCTGGCGGACCTCGCCGCTGACGCGGATGCACCGGCGTTGGTCCTGGTGACCCATCACGTCGAGGAGATCCCCGAGGGCTTCACGCACTGCCTGCTGCTCTCTGAAGGCCAGGCCGTCGCCTCAGGTCTGCTGACCGACGTGCTGACGTCCGAAAATCTGTCCCAGGCCTTCGGTCAGTCGATCGCCCTGGAGTACATCGACGGGCGGTACTTCGCCCGTCGTACCCGCAGCCGCGCGGCGCACAGGAGGCGTTTATGACCGAACCAGACCCATTGCATCCGAGGCCGGCCGCGACCGTGATGCTGGTGCGCGACGGTGCCCCTGGCATCGAGGTCTTCCTGATGCGCCGCACCATGTCGATGGAGTTCGCCGGCGGCATGACGGTGTTCCCCGGCGGCGGCGTGGATGAGCGCGACCGCGACGCCGATATCGCCTGGACCGGACCCGACCGCACCTGGTGGGCCGAGAAGTTCGGAGTGGACCCGGTGCTGGCCGGCGCGCTGGTGTGCGCCGCCGCCCGGGAGACCTTCGAGGAGTCCGGCGTGCTGTTCGCCGGGCCGGCCGATGACCCGGACGGCATCGTCTCCGACAGCTCCGTGTACCACGACTCGCGGGTCGCGCTCGAGAGCCGCGAGCTGTCGTTCGGTGAGTTCCTGGCCGGCGAGAAGCTGGTGCTGCGCGCCGATCTGCTGTGGCCGTGGGCCAACTGGATCACACCAAAGGAAGAACGCACCCGCCGCTACGACACGTTCTTCTTCGTCGGCGCCCTGCCGGCCGGACAGCGAGCCGACGGCAACAACACCGAGAGTGACCACGTCGCCTGGCGCACACCCGAAGCCGCGCTGCAGGAGTTCGCGCAAGGGCATTCGTTCCTCTTGCCGCCCACCTGGACCCAGCTCAGCTCGCTGGACGGCCGCACGGTCGGTGAACTGCTCAAGGACGAGCGGAAGATCGAGCCGATCGAACCCGTGCTCACCATGGGCGAAGGCAGCTGGGACATCGAGTTCTTCGACGCCGACCGGTACAAGGCCGCTCGCGGCGGTAGGGCGCAGTGATGGACATCGGCGAGTTCGTCCAGGTCCACGTCACCGACGGCATCGGCACCCTGCTGCTGGCGAGGCCCCCGCTCAACGCGCTGACCCGCCAGATGTGCCGGGAGATCGGGGTGGCCGCCGAGGAGCTGGGGCAGCGGTCCGACGTCAACGCTGTCATCGTGTACGGCGGCCACGAGGTCTTCTGCACCGGTGACGACGACCACGAGACCAGCACGCTCGACGCGGCCGAAGCGCGCGTCGCGGGCGCGGTCTGCCGTGCCGCGGTCGACGCCGTCGCCGCCATCCCGCGGCCCACCGTCGCGGCCGTAACCGGCTACGCGTTGGGCAGTGGTCTGACGCTGGCACTGGCGGCGGACTGGCGGATCAGCGGTGACAACGTGAAGGTCGGGTCGACGGAGATCCTGTCCGGCCGGGCACCGGCCGAGGGCGCTGCCGCGCGGCTGGCGGCGGCCGTCGGCGACAGCCGGGCCAAGGACCTGGTGTTCAGCGGCCGGTTCGCCGGCGCTGAGGAAGCGGTGTCGCTGGGTCTGATCGACCAATTGGTGGCTCCCGACCACGTCTACGACGAGGCGCAGCAGTGGGCGCGCAGGTTCCTGGACTCCTCGCCCGAGGCGCTGGCCACAGCAAAGGCAGCGTTCGGGGTTCGCTGAACCGCTGCTCGATCCATGTACAGAACCGTGGATGTGAACTCACGGTGACCGGGCAGTTAGGCTGACCTGCATGACGAGTACCGACCAGACGTCTGAGGTCGCGGCAGCCGAGGCAGCCACCCAGGTGTCCGACGTAGTTGACCAGGCACCCAACCCGCACGCGACTGCCGAGCAGGTCGAGGCGGCACGCCACGACACCAAGCTGGCGCAGGTCCTGTACCACGACTGGGAAGCCGAGAGCTACGACGACAAGTGGTCGATCTCGTACGACCAGCGGTGCATCGACTACGCCCGCGGGCGCTTCGACGCCATCGTCCCCGACGAGGTCCAGCGTGAGCTGCCCTACGACCGCGCCCTCGAGCTCGGCTGTGGCACCGGCTTCTTCCTGCTGAACCTGATCCAGGCCGGCGTCGCCCGCCGTGGCTCGGTCACCGACCTGTCCCCGGGCATGGTCAAGGTCGCCACCCGCAACGGCCAGGCACTCGGCCTGGACATCGACGGCCGCGTCGCCGACGCCGAGGGAATCCCCTACGAGGACAACACCTTCGACCTGGTCGTCGGACACGCGGTGCTGCACCACATCCCCGATGTCGAGCTGTCGCTGCGCGAGGTGGTCCGGGTGCTCAAGCCGGGCGGCCGGTTCATCTTCGCCGGCGAGCCCACCACGGTCGGTAACTTCTACGCCCGTCGCCTGGCCGACCTGACCTGGAAGACCACCGTCGCGGCCATGAAGCTGCCCGGGCTGGAGTCCTGGCGCCGTCCGCAGGAAGAGCTCGACGAGAACTCGCGCGCCGCGGCGCTGGAGTGGATCGTCGACCTGCACACCTTCGATCCCGCCGACCTGGAGCGCATGGCGACCAACGCCGGTGCGGTCGAAGTCGCCACCGCCAGTGAGGAATTCACCGCCGCCATGTTGGGCTGGCCGGTGCGGACCTTCGAGTCGACCGTGCCCCAGGGCAAGCTCGGCTTCAAGTGGGCCAAGTTCGCTTTCGGCGGCTGGACCACGCTGAGCTGGTTCGACGCCAACGTGTGGCGCCGCGTGGTGCCGAAGGGCTGGTTCTACAACGTGATGATCACCGGGGTCAAGCCGTCCTGACGGCGTCCCTGACGCATCTGACGCTCCCGACGTGAGCGGTTACGCCTTCACGCTCGACGATGTCGCCTACCTGACCGGAGCCGGTCAGGAGGCGCTCGTCGAGGTGGCCGCCCGGCCGCTGACCGACGCCCATCGGGTATCCGACATCGCCTGGGCGCGTTCGCGTTTCGGCGACCGCGCGGCGGTGCTGGTCGAGACGGTGCTGCTGCGCCGGCGCGCTGCCGCCAAACTGGCCGACCTCGGCGACGTCGGCGGCTGGCTGTTCACCGACGAGGCGCTACAGCAGGCCACCGCCGGGGCCGTCGCGGTGCATCGCGCACGCCGGCTGGCCGGCCGCGTCGTGCACGACGCGACGTGTTCGGTCGGGACAGAGCTTGCCGCCCTGAGCGATTCGGGTGATTCGGCGTCTCTTCTCATCGGCAGCGACCTCGATGCGGTCCGTCTGGCCATGGCGCAGCACAACGTGGGCGACCATGCGCTGCTGTGCCGCGCCGACGCGCTGCGCCCGGTGACCCGGGACGCGGTGGTGGTCGTCGACCCGGCGCGGCGCAGCTCCGGGCGCCGCAAGTTCGACCCCCGTGACTATGCGCCGCCGTTGGACGAGCTGCTCGAGGTGTACCAGGGCCGCGACCTGGTGGTGAAGTGCGCTCCCGGCGTCGATTTCGGTCAGCTGGCCGAGCTGGGATTCCGCGGCGAGGTGCAGATCACGTCACTGGCCGGCAGCGTCCGGGAGGCCTGCCTGTGGTCGCCGGGGCTGACCGCATCCGGGGTCACCCGCCGGGCCACCGTGCTGGACAAAACAGGCCGGGTAGCCGAGGAATTCACCGATACAGACCCCGATGACTGCCCTTGCGCACCCGTGGGGCGGTGGATCGTCGACCCCGATGGCGCGGTGGTGCGAGCCGGTCTGGTCCGCCATTACGCGGCGCGGCATGGCCTGTGGCAGCTGGATCCGGCGATCGCCTACCTGTCTGGCGACGAGTTGCCGAGCGGTACAAGAGGATTCGAGGTCATCGAGCAGATCGCCTACAACGAGAAGCGGCTGCGCCAGGCGCTCTCCGCGCATGGGGCGTCGGCCGTCGAGATCCTGATTCGCGGCGTCGACGTCGACCCGGATGCGTTGCGGTCCAAGCTGAAGCTCCAGCGTTCGGGTGTGCAGCTGTCGGTGGTGATCACCCGTATCGGGACCGGTGCCGCGGCCCGGCCGACGGCCTTCATTTGCCGCCCATCGCGCTGAACCACCTGGTCGCAGATCATGCCCGGTCCGGGTGGGGCTGACAGGTACGCTGGAACCGGCGGCGATGTGCCGCCATTCATTCATCCCCCGGAGGATTCACCAGATGCGCCTTCCCGTACTCGCCGCAGTGATCGCTGCTTCAGGCGCTGTCGGTTGGCTCGGCGTGCCTCTGGCAGCCGCGAACCCGCCGAAATGCGCGGAGCTGGCCGGTGTCGTCGACGGCTCGCGGATGTGCCAGATTCGCGACACCTCACGCGGCTACGCGCTCAACATCAGCTACCCGATCGACTACCCGGATCAGCAGGCCGTGGTCGACTACATCACGCAGACGCGTGACGGGTACGTCAACGTCGCCAAGATGCCCGGGCCGCACGAGACCTCATACGAGTTGGACACCACGGCGACCCTGCACAGCTCCACGACGCCGAACCGCAGCACCCAGTCGGTGGTGTTCAAGACGTTCCAGGACGTCGGTGGTGCGCACCCGCAGACGTTCTACAAGTCATTCAACTGGGACCAGAACCAGCGCAAGCCGATCACCATCGACACCCTGTTCGCCCCTGGCGCACAACCGTTTCCGGTGATCCTGCCGATGGTCCAAGGAGAACTGGTCAGACAGTCCGCACAGCCGGTGCTGCTGCCACCGTCGGCCGGCCTGGACCCCGACACCTACCAGAACTTCGCGCTCACCAACGACTCGCTGATCTTCTTCTTCAGCCAGGGCCAGGTGCTGCCGGAATCCGCCGGTGCGGTGCAGGTGACGGTGCCCCGGGCCCCGGTCGACGCGATGCTGGCCTAGCGATTTGTGCACGATTTTCCGCGCAGGCCGCGGATTTTCGTGCACAAATCCCTGATCAGGCAGGCGTGAAAGCGTAGACCTGACCGTCGCTGGTCGCTGTGACGACGCGCTTGTCGTGACCGACGGACACCCCGACCGGCCAGCCGGTGGCACCCGGCAGGGGGTAGCTGTTCACGGTGTGGCCGTCGGCGGGGGAGAAGACCAGCAATGCCTGGCCGTGATCACCGTCGCGGACCACGACGTACCCGACGTCGCTACCGGCGCGCGTGGACGTCGTCAGCGGCTCGACGTCGTTGCGGGACCACGCCACATCGCCCTTGTCGCCCTTGTCCTTGACCGCGGTGAGCTTGCTCTGCGGCCCGCCTCCGGCGACCACCAGACCGTCCGGCGTCACCGACGGCGGCGTCTGCGGTTGGAAGCCGAGGTTGACGGACCACTTGGCCTTGCCGTCGGCGGAGTTCAGCGCCCAGAGGTGCTGGTCGCGGCCGTTGACGTAGACGGTCTTGCCGTCGGCCGACAGCACCGGGCTGGCGATCGGGCCGCCGCCGACCGCGGTGCTGGTCCATTCGCGGCTGAGCAGCGGCGTCTGGCCCTCGTGGTAGCGCAGCCCGACGAGGGCGGGGGCGTCAGCGCCCGGCTGCCACAGACCCAGCACCACCATGTCGGTGTCGGGGGAGTACGCGGGCGCCGCCGAGATGGGGCAGGCCGCTTTGGCGGGCTGGCAATCGGCGAGGCCGCGCGCCGAGTCGGCGGGATCGACGCCACTGACCAGATCCAGCGGGGCGCCGATGGTCTGGCCGCGGTGCGCGTCGAACACCAGCACCTGGCCCAGATGCGTCACCACCAGGAGCTGGCCGGGCGACAGGATGCGCGGCGTCGTCGGCATCCCGATCACCGGCTGGCGCCACCGGATCCACTGGGTCGGCGGGAACGACATGATCGCGCCCGGTTGCCCGACGTACATGTTGTCGAAGCCATCAAAGAGTGGGCTGGACATTCCGCCGCCCTGCCACAGGCGCGTGCACCAGCGCTGGCGGCCGTGCTCGTCGCTTTCCCAGACCATCAGTGAGCAACCGTTGGCCGATTGCGCATTGATCGCCAGATAGTTGCCGGAGCCGAGGATCACCTGGGCGCCGAGGTTGCCTTTGGCCGACCGGGCCCAGTCCTGCTTCAAGCTGCTTGCCCCGGCCAGCGTGGTCGAGCTGCTGTTGGCGGCGTCGCCGTACTGTGCCGGCCAGCCGTCCGAAGGATGGGCCTTGACCCAGGAGTCGGTGTTGCCACACCCGGCAATGGTCAGGGCGGCCGCCGAGGTCAGCAGGGTGGTGGCGACAGTGGCCGTGCTGGCGGCAAGACGGCGCATTCGGTGTGCAGGCATCGAGTCCCGAGACTAGCCCGAGACCGGCGAATGTCCGATTTCGCCTCGCGTAGGCTTTCCGGCCATGACGACGATGTGGGGCGCACCGATTCACAAACGATGGCGGGGTTCGCGGTTGCGCGATCCGCGACAGGCGCGCTTCCTCACCCGCGAGTCGCTGAAATGGGTGCTCGACAACAAGGCCTACACCCCGTGGTACCTCGTGCGGTACTGGCGTCTGCTCAAGTTCAAGCTGGCCAACCCGCACATCATCACGCGCGGCATGGTGTTCCTCGGCAAAGGCGTGGAGATTCAGTGCACGCCCGAGCTGGCGCAGATGGAGATCGGCCGCTGGGTCCACATCGGTGACAAGAACACCATTCGCTGTCACGAGGGGTCGCTGCGATTCGGCGACAAGGTGGTGCTGGGCCGCGACAACGTCATCAACACCTACCTGGACATCGAGCTCGGTGATTCGGCGCTGATGGCCGACTGGTGCTACGTCTGCGACTTCGACCACAAGATGGACAGCATGGAGCTGCCGATCAAGGACCAGGGCATCGTCAAAGGCCCGGTGCGGATCGGTCCGGACACCTGGGTTGCCGCCAAGGTGACGATCCTGCGCAACACCAGCATCGGCCGCGGCTGCGTGCTGGGTGCCCACGCGGTGGTCAAGGGCGAGATTCCGGACTTCTCCATTGCCGTCGGTGCACCGGCCAAGGTGGTCAGGAACCGCAAGCTGGACTGGGAGACCTCGGCCGCCGAGCGCGAGGAACTCGCCCGGGCATTGGCCGACATCGAACGCAAGAAGAGCTCTCGGTAGTCAGCTCGTGTAGTTGAGCGTCGTCATCATGCCTGCCTCCTGGTGATAGGCGTTGTGGCAGTGCAGCATCCATTCGCCGGGGTTGTCCGCGATGAGTGCGACGGTCACCTTCTGCTTGGGTAGCACGATCAGCGTGTCCTTGCGTGGGCCGCGCCGGACCGCACCTTCATTGGCCTGCAGCACCTGGAAGGTGTGCCCGTGCAGGTGCATGGGATGCCACATGGTCGTCGAGTTGGTGAAGGTCATGGTGGCGCGCCGGCCCTGACGGACGGTCAGTGCCTGCCGGTTGTCGAACGACCGCCCGTTGATACCCCAGTCGTACTTCATCATCGAGCCGGTGAGTTCCGCGGTCAGCGCGACGTCCGGCGTGAGCGGTCCAAGGTCGACGGCTGAGGTGGCGGTGAAATCGGCGACGGTGCCGACCTTTTGGGTCAGCTCCTTGGGCCGGAATGCTGGCTCCGGCGCGGTGCCCGCGCCGGTCGACAGGATGGCGCGGGCGGCGCTGTCCTTGCCCTCGGCGGCTGCCACCAACGGGAAGACCCCGTCGCCCGCGGTGACGATGACGTCGTAGCGCTCGCCCATGCCCAGCAGCAGTGCGTCCACGTCCACCGGGTCGACCGGGAATCCGTCGGTGTGCGTGACGGTCATGCGGTGCCCGGCCAGGGCTACCCGGAACGCGGTGTCGGCGCCGGCGTTGATGATGCGCAGCCGGATTCGTTGTCCCGGCTTGGCATTGAAAACTGTTGGTGCGGTGGGAATGCGGCCGTTGGCGAGGAAGTAGGGGTACTTGACGTCACCGGCGTCGCCGCCGAGCAGCGCGCTCGTCGCCATGGGCATGTCGCCCATGCTGCTCATGTCGTGCCCGCCCATGTTGCCCATGGCGCGCAGGCCGTCGTAGATCTGCTGCGGTGACTTGCCGGCGCCTGAGGTCCAGTCATCAAGGACCACAATCCATTCCGCGTCGTACCGGCCGTGGTCGGCTGGGTCGTCGACGATCACCGGTAGGTACAGCCCGTAGTCCGCGTCGAGCCCGGTGTGCGGATGCGCCCAGTAGGTGCCGGCGTGCGGGACGGAGAAGTTGTAGGTGAAGTCGTTGCCCGGCTTGATGTTCGGTGTCGCGGGCGACGCGCCGTCCATGTCGTTGCGCAGCGCGATGCCGTGCCAGTGCAACGACGTGTCATGGTCGAGGCCGTTGGACACGCGGACTGCCAACTCGTCGCCCACCGACGCGCGGATCAGCGGGCCGGGCACCTGGTCGCCGTACGCGAGGGTCTGCACGGTGACGCCGCCGAGGTCGACGGTGGCCGGCTGCGGGCGCAGTGCCACGGAGACGGTGCGGCCGGTGTGCGGGCGGGCCGCCKCGGCGGCGGCGACGGCCTTCTGGTCGATGCCACTTGCCGCGGCGGGGGACGGCGTCTTGCCGCACGCGGCGACCCCGGCGAGGGTGGACGCGCCCGTGACGGCAGACGCGATCAGGAAACTACGGCGAGTGAACACACTGCCGTTTGTACCCCCGGGGGGTATATCCGTCAAGCGAAGCTCGCGGAGAAACCCTCAGCCGCGGTCGGGTAGCGGGCGCTCCACGATGGGACGACGGGCGTGTGGCAGGCGTTCGCCGCGCTTGGCGGCCAGGTACACGTCCGACGTCTCGGCGGCGACGTGCTGCCACGAGAAGTCGTGGTTCAACCGGTCCCGGGCGGCCAGGGCGCGCTGCTGCGCGGCCGGCGGATCGTCGAGCACCTTGCGGACCGCGGCCGCCAGTGCGCCGACGTTCCGCGGCGGGCAGGAGACGCCGGTCTTGCCGTTGATCACGGCCTCGCCGAGCCCGCCGACGTTGGAGGTCACCAGCGGCGTGCCGGCTGCGGCGGCCTCCAGTGCCACGATGCCGAACGGCTCGTAGTGGCTCGGCAGGACCGCGGCGTCGGCCCGGTGCAGCAGCTCCAGCAGGCCTGAATGATCCACGCGGCCAACGAAATTGACGGCCTTGGTGACCTTGGCTTTGCGGGCTTCCTCGACCAGCCAGTCGTACTGCGTGCCGTCGCCGGCGATGGTCAGCGTGGTGCCGGGATGGGTCCGCCGGATGCGGGGCAGCGCGGCGATGACGTCGTGCACGCCCTTCTCGTACTCGAGCCGGCCGACGAACAGGAGCTCGGCCGGGCCGTCGTGCTTGCGCCGCATCGCGAACGGCCAGCCGGCCGTGTCGATGCCATTGCAGATGACGCTCACGTCGGGCAGCTCGGGCCCGAACAGCTCGGTGATCTCCTCGCCCATGGACACCGAGCAGGTGATCAGCGAGTCCGACTCGTGCACCAGCCAGGACTCCAGCGAGTGCACCTGCCGGCTCACCGGTCCGGAGAGCCAGCCGGAATGCCGGCCGGCCTCGGTGGCGTGGATGGTGGAGACCAATGGCACGTCGAAGAACTCGGCCAGGGTGACGGCGGGGTGCGCGACCAGCCAGTCGTGGGCATGCACCACATCGGGCGTCCAGTCGCGCAGGCTCAGGCCGGCACGAACCATGGCGTGCCCCATGGCCAGCGTCCAGGCCATCATGTCGGTGCCGAAGGTGAACTCGTTCGGATCGAGCGCCGCGGAGATCACCCACACACCCTCGTGCACCTCGTTGGTGGTGGGGTGCGTGCTGGGGTCGGTACCGGCGGGCCGGCGACACAGCACCACGACCTCGTGGCCGCGGGCGGCCAGTTCGACGGCCAGATGGTGGACGTGGCGTCCGAGACCACCGATCACCACGGGTGGGTACTCCCACGAGACCATGAGGATTTTCATCGGTGCCCTCTGCTCTTCGCGCAAGCGCTCATCGCGGCAACCTCCGCGCGTCCAGGGCGCCGAACAGTCCGTCGGCGCGGTTCCAACCCTCCGCGAGCGTCTGGGCCTGATCGCGCCGTCCAGACGCGAGGGCACCGGCGATCTCCCGGGTGGCGTGTGCGTGCAGATGCGCGCGATAGCGAGCATATTCCGCCGCGGTGTCTTTGCTGACCATGAAGGGCCAGTCGCTCGAGACAGTCAGCAGCGCCTCGCGCAGGATCTGGTCGGCCACGCGGTCCCGTGCCGGGTAGGCCGAATCCTGGGCCAGGGCCTTGTCCACTGTGGTCAGCGCGGTATCCACGACCTCGGCGTTGAGCGTGACGAAGTCGGCGACCTGCTCACCCGACCAGACCTGCCAGTCCTTGCCCGAACCCCAGGAGCTCGGCGGCAGCTCGACCGGGGAGCCGACGAAGCCGTTGTTGATCGCGTCCGAGAGGGTGCCGACCTGGACCCCGGCCTCGGGCAGCGCGCGCAATACCCGCGCCAGCCATTCCGGTCCCTCGTGCCACCAGTGCCCGAACAGCTCGGTGTCGAACGCGGCGACCACGTGGGCCGGGCGTCCGATGCGCTCGGACTCCGAGATCAGCCGGCGCCGAACGGTGTTCACGAAATCCGCGACGTGCGCGTCGATGGCCGCGACGGCCCGTTCCGGCTCGTAGGGCGCCTTCGACTCCGACGCGACGGTGCGGCCGGTGACCCTGGCGGGTTTGAGCCCGGTGAGATGGTCGTAGGTGTGGAAATCCCGGTAGGCCGGGTGCCCCGGGTAGCCGGACTTGGGGGACCACACGCGGTAACTGACCTGCAGGTCGCGCCCGAAGGCGACGACGTCCGACTCACCGACAGGGCGGCCGAGCGCCGTATCGCCGTGCAGCGACGGGCCGTCGACCATGAAGTGGGTGACGCCGGCGGCCGCATAGCCGGTCTCCATGCCAGGGGCGTACGCACATTCGGGCGCCCAGATGCCGCCGGGGGTGTGCGCGAACCGGGCGCCGGCGTCGGCCAGGCCCTCGCGCAGCGCGAACTCCCGCAGCCGGGGGTTGAGCAGCGGCTGGAACGGATGCGACAGCGGGCCGCCGAGCAATTCGATGGTGCCCGCGCCGATGAGCTGCCGCAGCACCGGGCTACCGCCGTGCTGCCAGAGGTCGGCGAACTCGGCGAGTGCCGCACCGGCCTGCTGGTGCTCGTGAATACCGAAGGCGCGCAACGCTTCCGGTGAGTTGAAGGTCTCAGGGGCGCCGCCGCCGTCACGAACGGTGGTCGCCTCCAGCGCCCGCAGCTGCCAGTTGGACAGCCACTGCTGCATGCCGGCCAGACAGTACGGGTCATCGAGTTGAGCGGTGACGACGGGCGTCATGCCCAGGGTCAGGAGGTGGCCGCGACCTTCCTCCGCCAGCTCGCGGAGCACGCGGGTCAGGGGCAGGTACGCCGTCGCCCACGACTGGTACAGCCACTCCTCGCCGACCGGCCAGCGGCCATGGTGCGCCAGCCACGGCAGGTGCGTGTGCAGCACCAGGGTGAACATCCCCGGTACGGGCGCGCTGGACGAATCACTCACGGCCGCACCGCGATTGCCACCAGGTCGAGGCTGTCGTCGATATCGAGGTCGGCGGCAGCGGCATCCAGCAGATCGAAGTCGTCGATCGTCACCGCGGCCACGTCGGCCAGCAGGTCCGCCGGCCACGGTGCGTCGGCGACGGCGCGGTCGATCTGCGCCTGGATGATGGAGCCGCCGTACCGGGCGTCGAGCGCACGCAGCCCGGCGCCGTGATAGACGCCCAGCATGGCTTCCATGACGAAGCCCTGTTCGGTCAGCAGCTCGGTCATCTCGGCGGCGTTGAGTTCGCGGGTGTGGAACGGGTTCAGCGGGACGTCGCTGCCGGGCGTGAAGGTGATGCGGTTCGGCGTCGACATCAGCAGGACGCCACCCGGACGCAGCACCCGCAGGCACTCGGCGACGAATTGGCCCTGGTCCCACAGGTGTTCGATGACCTGGAAGTTGACCACCACGTCGACGGAGGCGTCGGGCAGGGGCAGCGCGGCGAGGTTGCCGTGCAGCATCTCGACCCGCGGGTAGCGGGCGCGGATGTGCGCCACCGAGGACTCGTCGTAATCCAGTCCGATCACGCGGCGCGCGACGTCGGCGATGAGATCTGCGCCATAGCCCTCGCCGGCGCCGGCTTCCAGGACGTCGCGGTCGCGGCAGCGGTCGACCAGTCGCCGGTAGACCACCTCATGGCGGCGGAACCAGTAGTTCTCCTCGGCCAGATCCGGAACGGTGCGCTCACCGGTCAGTGGCATGACTGGCACTGACGGTGCCGCGTGGCTGTCCGGCTGGGTTTCGGGAAAAGTGCTCATTAGATAGGCAGGCTAGTGCAGAGTGGTCGCTGAACTACCAGGCCCAATTGGTTGGGCCGTCCCACCTGCTGGTTCTGCCATGTTGCCGAACCGGTTCAAGTGTGGTCAAGAAAACAAAAGGCGGCATCCTCGGGCGGCGCTCGACCAGCTATGGTGTTCCTGCGCCATGCCACATAAGTTACCGAGTAGTAACATGTTGGTCGTTGCGTGAATCGTGAATGCCAGGCCGACGCCGGCCTCATCGAGGAGGACGAACCACACCCATGACGAACATCGTGGTCCTGATCAAACAGGTCCCTGACTATGAGTCGGAGCGCAAGCTCAACGACGGCGACTTCACCCTCGACCGCGAGTCCGCGGACGCGGTGCTCGACGAGATCAACGAGCGCGCCGTCGAGGCAGCGCTGCAGATCAAGGAGAAGGAAGAGGCCGCCGGCGGCGCCGGCACCGTCACCGTGCTGACGGTCGGACCGGAGCGGGCCACCGAGGCCATCCGCAAGGCTCTGTCCATGGGCGCCGACAACGCGGTGCACGTGAAGGACGACCAGCTCAAGGGCTCGGACATCGTGCAGACCGGTTGGACCCTGGCCCGCGCCCTGGGCACCATCGAGGGCGCCGAGCTGGTCATCGGTGGCAACGAGTCCACCGATGGTGTCGGTGGCGCGGTTCCCGCGGTCATCGCCGAGCTGCTGGGCCTGCCGCAGCTGACCTCCCTGCGCAGCATCTCCGTCGAGGGCGGCAAGGTCACCGGCGAGCGCGAGACCGACGAGGGCGTCTTCGGCCTGGAGGCCGCACTGCCCGCCGTCGTCAGTGTCAACGAGCGCATCGGCGAAGCCCGCTTCCCGTCGTTCAAGGGCATCATGGCTGCCAAGAAGAAGCCGGTCACCGTGCTGACCCTGGCTGAGATCGGTGTCGAGGCCGACGAGGTCGGTGTCGCCAACGCCAGCAGCAAGGTGCTGTCGTCGACGCCGAAGCCGGCCAAGGCCGCGGGCGAGAAGATCGCTGACGAGGGCGAGGGCGGCAACAAGATCGCCGAGTACCTCGTTGCTCAGAAGCTGATCTAGCCCCCACCCCACCGAAACTTCCACGAAAGACACAGAGGCAAATACGCATGGCTGAAGTACTTGTGCTCGTCGAGCACGCCGATGGTGCCCTCAAGAAGGTGAGCACCGAACTGATCACCGCCGCTCGCGTGCTCGGTGAGCCGGCTGCCGTGGTGGTGGGTGCCCCGGGCACCGCCGCCCCGCTGACCGACGCCCTCAAGGCCGCCGGCGCGGCCAAGATCTACGTCGCCGAGTCGGCTGACGCGGCCAGCTTCCTGGTCACCCCCACCGTCGATGTGCTGGAGGCGCTCGTCGAGTCCGCCGGCCCGGCAGCGGTCCTGACCGTCGCCAGCACCGAGGGCAAAGAGGTCGCCGGTCGTCTGGCCGCTCGCCTGGGTGCCGGCCTGCTGGTCGACGTCATCGACGTCAAGGCCGGTGGCGTTGGCGTGCACAGCATCTTCGGTGGCGCTTACACCGTCGAGGCACAGGCCAACGACGTGCTCCCGGTCATCGCAGTCCGTCCGGGTGCCATCGAGGCCGCCCCGGCAGCTGGCGCCGGCGAGGTCGTCAACGTCGAGGTTCCGGCCCAGGCCGAGAACGCCACCAAGATCACCTCGCGCGAGCCGGCTGTCGCCGGTGACCGTCCGGAGCTCACCGAGGCCAGCGTCGTGGTCGCCGGTGGCCGTGGTGTCGGCAGCGCCGACAACTTCGCGGTCGTCGAGGCCCTGGCCGACTCGCTCGGCGGTGCCGTCGGTGCCTCGCGTGCCGCGGTCGACTCGGGCTACTACGGCGGTCAGTTCCAGGTCGGCCAGACCGGTAAGACCGTTGCCCCGCAGCTGTACATCGCCCTGGGTATCTCGGGCGCCATCCAGCACCGCGCCGGTATGCAGACGTCCAAGACCATCATCGCGGTCAACAAGGACGAAGAGGCCCCGATCTTCGAGATCGCGGACCTCGGCATCGTGGGCGACCTGTTCAACGTCAGCCCGCAGCTGACCGACGCCATCAAGGCTCGCAAGGGCTAGTTCTTCTCTGCACCAGCAGACGCGAAAGTGCCCCAGAACTCCGGTTTTGGGGCACTTTTGTGTCTGGTAAGACTGCTGACAGCAACTAGATACGGTGATGCCAATGTTGAGCCAGGGTCGCGGGCCGGCCTTGCGCGGCCGCGATAGAGAGATCGCGACGCTGCGCGGTCTGTTGTCGACCGCGCAGGCCGGTGGCAGCCAGGTGCTGGTGCTGCGCGGCGAGGCTGGGGTCGGAAAGACCGCGCTGCTGCGGCATGCGGCGGAGACGGCCGACGGATTTCGCCGCATCCAGGTGACGGGCGTCGAGTCCGATATGGAGCTGGCCTACGCGGGCCTGCATCAGCTGTGTGCACCGCTGCTGCATCACCTCGACGAGCTGCCGACGCCGCAGCGCGAAGCATTGGATGTGGCCTTCGGTCGGGGCGTGGGGGCGGCGCCCGATCGGTTTCTGGTGGGGCTCGCGGTGCTCAGCCTGCTGGCCGCGGCGACTGCCGACCAGCCCCTGCTGTGCCTCGTCGATGACGCGCAGTGGCTCGACCAGGTGTCGGTGCAGACTCTCGCCTTCGTTGCGCGGCGCTTGCTCGCTGAGCCCGTTGCGCTGCTGTTCGCGGCCCGTGATGCCGGAGCGGAGGCGCTGGGGACGCTGCCGGAGCTGGCGGTGACGGGGCTGTCGGATGCCGACGCTCGCGACCTGCTCGACTCGGTGCTGTTGGGGAGGGTCGACGAACGGGTGCGCGACCGCGTCGTCGCTGAGACACGAGGGATCCCGCTGGCGCTCCTCGAGGTTCCCCGCAGTGTCTCTGCCGCCGAGCTCGCCGGTGGCTTCTGGAACATGGGCACCGGGCGCAGCGTGACGAGGCAGGTCGAGGACGGCTACCGGCGTCGCGTCGAGGCGCTGCCACCGGCTGCCCAGCAACTGTTGTTCCTCGCCGCCGCCGACTCGGTTGGGGACGCGGCGCTGTTCCAGAGGGCCGCAACGACTTTGGGACTGTCCGTCGGTGCGCTGGCGCCGGCCGAGGCGGCCGGACTCATCGAGTTCGGCGCGCGCGTGCGGTTCCGCCATCCGTTGATGCGTTCGGCTGTCTATCGTGCGGCCGACGTGAACGCGCGCCGGTCGGTACATCGGGCTCTGGCCGAGGCCACAGATCCCCGGCAGGATCCCGACCGTCGCGCCTGGCATTTCGCCCACGCGGCGGCGGGGCCCGACGACGCGGTGGCCGCGGATCTGGAGCGATCCGCCGGCCGGGCCAAGAGTAAAGGCGGCGTCGCCGCGGCGGCGGCCTTCCTGGAACGTGCGACGGTGCTCACCGCGGACCCGGTCCTGCGCGCGGCACGGGCGCTCGCGGCGGCGCAGGCCAAGCGTGACGCGGCGGCACCGGCTGCGGCGTATGAACTCCTGGCGATCGCCGAACTCGGGCCACTGACGAATCTGCAACGGGCGCAAGTGGATCGGTTGCGGGCCGAGATGCAGTTCGCCCGCAGCCGCGGCGGCGGGCCCGGCGTGCCGCCGCTGAGCGACTCCGTGCAGAAGTTGCTTGCCGCGGCAAGAGATCTCGAGACGCTCGATGCTGACCTTGCCCACGAGACATATCTCGAGGCGCTCGCCGCGGCGATGTATGCGGGCCGGCTCGGTGGGCCGGGCATGCTGGTACAGGTGGCCGAGGCCGCGGGCGCTGCACTCGGCGGTGCGGCCGAGCTGCATCGGCCGGTGGACTTGCTGCTGAGCGGGGTGGCGAGCCGCATCGTCACCGGCGGTGGTACCGAACAGATGCGCGCCGCGCTGGACCTCATGTGCCGGCACGCGCAGGATGCCGACGGTCAGCTCCTGCGGTGGATGCCGTTGGGACTGGCCATTGTTCAGGAATCGGCCGTCGGCGAGATCTGGGATGACGGCATCCACCGGCTGCTGGCCACCGCCGTGATTCGTCAGGCGCGTGACGCCGGCGCCCTGGCCGCGCTTCCGCCCGCACTCGCCTTCGGGGCCGGTGTGCATCTGCTGGCAGGCGAATTCGATACGGCGGCAGCACTTATCGCTGAGGCCGCCGTCATCTCGGCGGCGACCGACTATGCACCGCTGCGGTACCACTCGCTGTCGTTGGCGGCGTTTCGTGGGGTCGCGGGTGACGCAGTCGGCCTCATCGAGTCCGCGGCGGCCGATGCGGCTGCCCGCGGCGAAGGACGGGTACTCGGGGTCACGGGGTTTCTTTCGGCTGTCGTTTACAACGGACTCGGGCGCTATGCCGAAGCGTTCGCGGCGGCCAGGAACTGTTGCGACTACGACGATCTGGGCTTCTACTGCTGGGGCCTGATCGAGCTCGTCGAGGCGGCAACGCGCATCGGCGACAAGGACACCGCGGAGTGGGCAGTGCAGCGGCTGGCTGCGCGTGCGGGTGCCAGCGGCACCGACTGGGGACTGGGGGCGCTCGCCCACGCGCGCGCCCTGGTGGCCGACGACGAAGACGCCGACGCCCTGTACACCGAGGCCATCGAACGGCTCGGGCGCACCGGCGTTGTCTTTCTGCAGGCGCGGGCCCAGCTGTGTTACGGGGAATGGCTGCGCCGCATGAACCGTCGCGTGGCAGCGCGGGAGCATCTCGCGGCGGCGTTCGAGATGCTCAACCGGATGGGGGCCGAGGCGTTCGCGGAGCGCACGCGCCGCGAGCTGATCGCCGCCGGAAAGAAGGTCCGCAAGGAGCCGGTCAGTTCCGGTGACGAGCTGACGACGCAGGAGGCCCAGATCGCCGAACTGGCCGCCGGCGGTCTGACCAACCAGGAGATCGGTGCCCAGCTGTTCATCAGCACCCACACCGTCGAATGGCATCTACGAAAAGTCTTCGTCAAGCTCGGGATCACCTCGCGGCGGCAGCTGCGCACGCTGTTCCCCGCGCGCTGAACTGGGCCACCGAACCACGTACTTCCAAGGGTCCGCCGCGGTCCGGGAGCGGCCATGCTGATCACATTCCGCGTAAATCCTTGAAGTGAAAGAGTTCCGTGTCCCGCATCCTGTTACAGACGACGATCACCGAATGCGCCGACGATTGGGACGTCAGCCGGTTTTCGATGGTGGCAGACGAGTTGAGGGCGTGCGGTCACCAGGTGACCGCACGCAATCGGGCATGCCTTACCGACGACCCGGTGCTCAGCCGTCTGGACGAGTTCGATTTCGACCAGTTGTGGCTGCTCGCGGTCGACGTCGGCGACGGTCTGACGGCGGCCGACGCCGACGGTATCGGGCGGTTCCGCGAGCGCGGCGGCGGTGTGCTCACCGCGCGCGATCACCAAGACCTGGGCTGCTGCCTGAACCGTCTCGGAATTCTCGGCGTGGTCAACGAATTCCACGACGACACCCGCGATGCCCCCGATCTGTGTGACGACCAGGACAACCCGAACATCTCGTGGCCCAATTACCACTCGGGCGCCAATGGCGACTACCAGCCGGTTTCGGTCGACGCCGAGCCACACGAGCTGCTGCGCACGGACCGCACTGTCAGTGGGCGCATCGAATGGTTCCCCGCGCATCCGCATGAGGGCATGGTGACCGAGAAACCTCCGCTCGCCCGCGCCATCGCGACGGGCCGCAGTACCGCGACCGGCCGGCACTTCAATCTCGCTGTCGTGGTCGACGGTGAGCGATGTCCCGACGGCCGGCCGATGGGCCGCGTGGTCGCCGAGTCCACGTTCCACCATTTTGCCGACTACAACTGGGATCTCGGCGCCGGAGCACCGTCGTTCGTGTCCGATGTTCCAGGCACACAGATCAAGAACGACCCCGCGCGGCTGGCGGTCTTCAAGGACTACGTCGCCAATATCGCCGGGTGGCTCCACCCGGTCTCGACTACGGGGTTCCAAGGGTCCGATCAGGCTGCATCGCGACGACGCTGAATACCGCAGCTGGGGGCATCCGCCCCAGTGCTGGACCGCCGATAGGGATACGAAATGACGCTTGAGACAGTGGAATCCACCGCACCAGCCGATGGCCGGGGACCCGACCAACCGGTGCCGTCGTACTACGCGCTTCCGGTCGGGGACATCGACGTCGTGGTGATCAGCGACGGCGTACTGCCGATGTCGGCTCCGAGCTTGGCAACCAACGCCGACCCTGAAATCCGGGCGGCCTGGCTGGACGACATGTTCCTGCCATCCGACAGTCTCGCGTTGCCGCTGAATCAGGTTGTCGTCCGTCGCGGAGAACAGACCATCCTCATCGACGCCGGAGTCGGCGTCGACTACCAGGACTTCACGCCACGGGCCGGACATTGGGGCGAACGCCTCGAGGCCGCCGGCATCGATCTCGCTGCCGTGACCGACGTGGTCCTCACGCATATGCACTTCGATCACGTCGGCGGCCTCCTGGTCGAAGGGGTGAAAGACCGGCTGCGCCCGGACGTGCGAATCCACGCCGCTGCCGCCGAGGCAGAGTTCTGGGAGTCACCGGACTTTTCCCGCACCACGGTGAACGACGCCATGCAGGATGCGATGCGGTCTTCCGCCACAAGGTTTCTGACCGAGTACCGCAATGTGTTGCGGCCATTCGAGAACGAGTACGAGGTCGCGCCGGGGGTGCTGGTCCGTCGCACCGGCGGACACACCCCGGGGCACAGTGTGGTCCGGCTGGCATCCGGCGGCGACCGCCTGACGTTCGCCGGTGACGCCGTGCTGCAGGCGGGATTCGACCACCCGGACTGGTTCAACGGTTTCGAACACGACCCCGAGGAAGCGGCGCGCGTGCGTGTCGGGCTGCTGCAGGAGCTGTCGTCGACCCGCGAGGCGCTGGTTGCGACGCACCTGCCGTTCCCGTCGGTCTGCCATGTCGCAACCGCGGGCAACGCCTACCGGTGCGTGCCGGCCGTGTGGGAATCCTGAATCCGTGAGCATTCCAGATCACTGGGTTCCGCTGAGGAGCAACAATGTTCGATAGCGCCGAACTGATCTGTACGCCCGGCGTGCCGATGCTCGTGGTCATCGACTACGACCGACTCGAGGCCCGCAAGGACCGGCGAGTCCGATGACGACCGGGTTCGGCGATATCGTCCGGTCGCGCCGTTCATCACGGATGTTCTTGCCGGACAAGCCGGTTCCGCGGAAGCTGCTCGACGAGGCGCTGGAGCTGGCGATCCGGGCGCCGTCGAACTCCAATACCCAGCCGTGGCACGTCTACTTCGTCACCGGGGAGCGGCGCGCACGGTTGGTCGACGCGCTGCTGGCGGCCGTCGATACGACCCCGCCCGAGGTGGGCTCGGCGGGTCTGCCGCCCCGGTTCGCGCATCTGCGCCGCGAGAGCGGTGCCCTGGTGTACGGAGCGATGGGCATCGACCGAGGCGATGCAGCAGGCCGTTGGGCGGCCCAGCGGCGCAACTGGGAGTTCTTTCGTGCCCCCGTCGCCGGGGTGGTGTGCATGCACCGCGATTTCGGCGCAGTCGACGCGATGGGCGTCGGAATGTTCCTGCAGACGCTGATGCTGGCATTGACCGAGCGGGAGCTCGGGAGTTGTGCACAAGTGTCGATCAGTTTCTACCCCGAGGTGTTACGTGCGCAGCTCGACATTCCCGAGGAGCTCACGATCCTGTGCGGGATCGCGATCGGCTACCCCGACCCGGCTTTTCCGGCGAACCACCTTGATACGCCGCGCAATCCGATCAGCGACAACGTGGTGTTCCTCGACTGACGGCCGGCGGACTACGGACTTTCCGGGGTTCACCCGCGTTCGTCGACGACCACTGTTGAAGCCGCACAACCGAAACAATTCGAAAGGGTGTGTCTGATGAAGATCACTGTGATGGGCGCCAGCGGCCAGATCGGTTCGAAGGTCGTCGCGCTGCTGAACGAAGCCGGTCACCAGACCGTGGCGGCGTCGCGGGACACGGGCGCCGATGTCCTCACCGGCGAGGGCCTCACCGAGGCCCTCGCGGGCTCCGACGTGTTGGTTGACGTCGTCAACTCGCCGGACTTCGCCGACGGGCCGGTACTGGACTTCTTCACCCGGTCGGCGACCAACCTGGTGGCCGCGGCGAAGGAGACCGGCGTCGGCCACTACGTGGCACTGTCGATCGTGGGCTGCGACGGTCTGCCCGACAGCGGCTACATGCGCGCCAAGGTCGCTCAGGAGCGCATCATCACCGAGTCGGGGCTGCCCTACACCATCGTGCGGGCCACCCAGTTCCATGAGTTCGCCGACGCGATCACCGCATCGTTGACCGTCGACGGCGAAGTACGGGTGCCCGAGGGCCTCATTCAGCCGATCGCCGGCGCCGATGTCGCTGCCGAAGTGGCTCGCGTCGCCCAAGCCGCGCCGGTCGACGGCATCGTGAACATCGGGGGCCCGGACAAACTGACCTTCGCGGGCCTGGCCAAACTGGCGCTGGCCCACCGCGGTGAAAGCCTGCCGATCGTGGTCGACCCGGCCGCCGTGTACTTCGGCACCAAGGTCGGTGACACCGGCTTGGTCACCAGCGGCGACGCGATCATCTCGGACCTGCACCTGGCCGACTGGCTGGCCACCCAGTGACGGAGCTGACCGGGCTGACCGCGCTGGTGACAGGCGGGACCGCCGGCATCGGATACGAGACCGCGCGGCTGCTGGCTGCCGAAGGCGCCGCGGTGATCATCACCGGACGTTCGGCTGACAGCGGCGCCGCGGCGGCCGCCTAACTCGGGGTACGGTTCATCGCTGCCGACCTGGCCGACCTCGAATCGGTGAAAAGCCTTGCCCGCCAATGCGGTGATGTCGACGTCGTGGTCAACAACGCCGCCAGCTTCCCGGGCGCGCTCACCGTGGAGCAGGACGTGGCGACATTCGAGTCCACCTTCGACACCAACGTGCGCGGCGCCTACTTCCTGGTGGCAGCACTGGTACCGGGCATGCTCCGCCGCGGACGCGGGAGCATCGTCAACGTCACATCGATGGTCGCGTTCAAAGGCGTACCCGGGGCGTCCAGCTACAGTGCCTCCAAGGCGGCATTGGAATCGTTGACCCGCACGTGGGCAACGGAATTCGGGCCGCAAGGAGTGCGCGTCAACAGCGTCGCGCCGGGGCCGACGGCGACGCCGGGCGTGGTTGCCGAGTGGGGTGACACCAACGACGAGCTGGGTCGCGCACTGCCGCTGGGCCGGACGGCGCAGCCGGCCGAGATCGCGCAGGCGGTGCTGTTCCTCGCATCGCCACGTTCGAGTTTCATCACCGGCTCGACGCTGCACGCCGACGGCGGTGGCGCGGCCGCCTGAGCGCGCCGAAAACGGCCCCCGGACAACATGTCCGGGGGCCGTTTCGTGGTCAGCGGTCAGTAATCCCAGGTCGCAGGAACGCACCGGAAGGTGTCGCCGGCGGCCGCCACGTGGCACACCGAGGGGAACGGCAGGTGCGTTGCCACCAGAGCCGATCCGGTCGCCGCGACCTCCCGCAGCAGGCCGACGCGGACGCGGGCGGCCTCCACGGGATCGTGCTCGAAGCCGTTCTGCCACTCGGGGTTGTCGAATCCGGGAGCGAACACGGCATCGCCGGCGAACATCAGCTTCTCGCCGCGGGACTCCAGCCGGACCACGCTGTGGCCGGGAGTGTGCCCGCCGGTGCGGGAGATGAGCACGCCCGGCGCGACCTCGTAGTCCGTCTCGAATGTCCGCAATTGGCCGCGGTATTCGTTCAGGAACTGGGTGGCGACCCGCTTCAGCACGTCGGGAATGGGCTGCGGCATGACCGTGCGGGAGAAGTCGGGCGCCTCCCAGAACTCGGCCTCGGCGGTCGACGCGTGGACGCGCAGATCGGGACGCAGCCGGTCCTTGAGTCCTTCGGTGATCAGCCCGCCGACGTGGTCCATGTGCATGTGGGTGAGCACGACGTCGGTCACGGAATCGAGATCGACGCCCGCGGCCTCCAGGCGCTGGATCGTCTGGCCGGCGCGCGGGAAGTCCGGGAATTCGAGGCCCAGGCCGGCGTCGACCAGGATGGTCCGATCCTCACTGCGGACGACGACCACGTTGAGCGGCCAGTCGACGATCTCCGGCGGCAGGAAGTTGTCGTTCAGCCACTCCGTCAGGTCGGCCGGCGGGGTGGTGGTGGCCAATGTCGATGCGGTGATCGGCAGTACGCCGTCGCTGATGACCAGTACTTCGATATCGCCCACCTGCACCGCGTAGCGCGACGGAACCAACTCGTCGAGCCCCGTCTGCCCGAGGTGGGAAATGTTGTCCAAGCTCACGTTGTCTCCTTTGGCTGCATCGTTCGGCAGGGAATTCACCCTGCGCGGGGTTGAACGCGAGCCACCCCGCGAAGTCATCCGTGCCGCCCCGCACCACGGATTCGGTCGAGGGACTACGCACTTTCAAAGGTTCGCCGCGGCCGCCGCTCGACGAGTCTGAGTTCGGCGGATTCCACCGTCACTGGTTGAAACAGGGAGGCCTCGAACGTGACGGCAGCGCCGGCGCCGGATTCCGAACTCGCCGCCCGGTTCGTGATCGAGGCCGTTCCGTTGTTCGATGCGCTCGGACGCGGTGCCCGACGGCTGACGGACTCCGAAGCCGATGCCGAAGATCTCTTGCAGGACACGCTGTTACACGCCTTCGAGGGCTTCGGGTCGTTTCGGCCGGGCACGAACCTCAACGCGTGGCTCTTCCGGATTCTGCACAACCGCTGGGTCAGCAGACACCGGTACCGGCAGTGCCGTCCCGCCGAGGTGGCACTCGAGATGTTCACCGTGAGTGGTCATGAGCGGTCGGCTGTCCATCGTTCGGCCGAGGTCGAGGTGCTGGACGTGATGACCGACGACGACATCGTGGCCGCGCTGTCGGAGCTGCCCGATGGCGCCCGTACTGCGGTCTTCTACGTCGGGATTCAGGGCTATACCTACGCCGAGACGGCCGCGCTCATGGGTGTCCCGATGGGAACGGTGATGTCGCGGGTTTCGAGGGGGCGGCGGCAACTGCGTACCGCGTTGTCGCACCTGGACCGTCAACAGGATTCGGCGTGCCGGCCGGTGACCACGAATTTCCAAGGGTCCGCCGATGGACCACAGCCTGCAGGCTGAAGTGGACAGTTGAAGCGGGCCGGAAAGCAGGTTCACCGTGGACGTCTACGAGGCAGTAACCACCAGGCGCTCGGTGCGCGGCTTCATCGACAAAGAAGTACCCAGAGACATGTCGATCGGCTACGAGGACGCCGCCGTCGAATACGTCCGGACCGGCCGGGCACCGCTCGGCGAAACCATCACATTCGTCGGGGACTAGGGCGCCCGGCCTTCTGACCCACCGACTACGGGCTTCCAAGGGTCCCATGGCCCTGTGCAGTTGAGAGTCTGAATCCACCGAACCCCGCCGAATTCAGTTGAGGAGCAAACATGTTCGCCACATCGGACGACATAGCCAACGCCATCACGACCATCCAGACCGTCACGCCGCCGTTCATTCCGGCTGATGCGCACGTGATGACGGTGATCATCGAGTGGCCGCCCGGAGGGGCCGGAGCCCCACCGCACCGTCACCCCGGCGGACCGGCGTTCGGCTATGTGCTCGAGGGGGAGATGCTCTTCGAGCTCGAAGGCGAGGCCCCTCGTGTGGTCAAGGCAGGGGAGGCGTTCTGGGAGCCCGGGGGCGACGTCATCCACTATTCCGACGGCAACAACCGCTCGGACATCCCGGTGCGATACCTCGTCACGATGGTCTGCAACCCGGACATGCCGATGCTCGTGGTCGTCGACGACGACGAACTCGAAGCCCGCAAGGATCGCCGGGTCCGCTGACGGCCGATGGACCGCTGCATAGCTGCCAGAGCTGCTGTAGCACAACAGAAATCAACGATGAAAGGCATGACTCATGAAGATCACTGTGATAGGGGCCAGCGGCCAGATCGGTTCGAAGGTCGTCGCGCTGCTGGGCGCCGCGGGCCACGACACCGTGGCCGCCTCCCGTGAGTCCGGTGCTGACGTGCTCACCGGCGCGGGCCTTGCCGGCGCCCTGGCCGGCGCCGACGTGCTCGTCGACGTCGTCAACTCGCCCGACTTCTCCGACGGTCCGGTGCTCGACTTCTTCACCAAGTCCGCGACGAACCTGACGACCGCGGCCAAGGAAGCGGGCGTCGGCCACTACGTCGCGTTGTCCATCGTGGGATGTGACAGCCTGCCGGACAGCGGCTACATGCGGGCCAAGGTCGCCCAGGAACGCATCATCACCGGATCGGGGTTGCACTACACCATCGTGCGTGCCACGCAGTTCCACGAATTCGCCGAGGCGATCACGGCCTCACTGACCGTTGACGGCGTCGTGTGTGCGCCGGAAGGTCTCATCCAGCCGATGGCCGGCAAGGATGTCGCAGCCGAAGTCGCGCGCGCTGCGCAGGCCGCACCGATCGACGGGATCACCAACATCGGCGGGCCCGAGAAGATGACCTTCGCGCGGCTGGCCGAGCTGGCCCAGGCCCACAGCGGCGGCACGCTGCCGATCGTGACCGACCCGGCGGCCGTCTACTTCGGCACGAAGGTCGGCGACACGGGTCTGGTCACCGGCGCCGACGCCACCATCGCCACCACCCGTCTGCAGGACTGGCTGGCCGAGCACTGACCGCAGGCCGCTGTCGCAGCGCGAAAGGTCCTTGCCAGAAACTGAAACGTGTTCCAGTATGCATCGATGACGCATGGGAGCTCGGACAGCGACGACGGGACGACGTTCGATCCCGACGCGCTGCGGCAGCGGTACGCCCAGGAACGCGCGCGGCGGCTGCGGACCGACGGCATCGGCCAGTACGTGGAGATCGCCGGCCGGTTCGCCGCCTTCGGTGAAGACCCTTGGGCTGAGCCGGGTTTCACCCGCGCGCCGCTGACCGACGAGGTCGACGTCGCGATCATCGGAGCTGGTTTCGGCGGGCTGCTCACCGGCGCCCGGCTGCGGGAATTGGGTGTGGCCGATATCCGGCTCATCGACAAGGCGTCCGACGTGGGCGGCACCTGGTACTGGAACCGGTATCCCGGGATCGCCTGTGACGTCGAGTCGTATGTGTACATGCCGCTGCTCGAAGAGCTGGGCTACGTGCCGACCGAGAAGTACGCCAAGGGTGCCGAGATCTTCGCGCACTGCCAGGCCATCGCCGAGCACTACGACCTGTATCGCAACGCCTGCCTGCAGACCGAGGTGCAGGAAATCCGTTGGGACCCGGCCGATTCGCGCTGGGTGATCGCCACCAACCACGGCGACGCCATCCGGGCCCGGTTCGTCTCGATGGCCAACGGCTATCTGCAGAAGCCGAAGCTGCCCGGTATCGAGGGCATCACCGAGTTCACCGGCCACGCGTTCCACACCAGCCGCTGGGACTACGAGTACACCGGCGCAGGCCTGGAGAACCTGGCCGATAAGCGGGTCGGGATCATCGGGACCGGCGCGACGTCGATCCAGTGCGTGCCGCGTCTGGCGCCGGCGGTCGGGGAGTTGTTCGTGTTCCAGCGCACGCCGTCGACGGTCGACGTGCGGGCGAACGCGCCCACCGATCCGGCCTGGGCGGCAGCGCTCGAACCCGGTTGGCAGCAGCGCCGCATCGAGAATTTCCAGATCCTCACCGCGGGTGGGCAGGCCGATGAGGACCTGGTGGCTGATGCCTGGACGAGCCTGGCCAAAGCCATGCCGATCGCGAAGGAAGGCACCGACCCGCGGGCCTCGACGGCGGAGCTGGCCGATTTCGCGAAGATGGAACAGATCCGCGCGCGCATCGACGCGCTGGTGACCGACCCGGCCACCGCCGAGGGGCTCAAGCCCTGGTACGGCTACTACTGCAAGCGGCCCTGCTTCCACGACGAGTACCTGCAGGCGTTCAACCGGGACAACGTCACCCTCGTAGATACCCGGGGCCGCGGCGTCGAGCAGATCAGCGCTGCCGGGGTCGTGGTGGACGGCACCGAGTTCCCCTTGGACTGCCTGATTTTCGCCACCGGCTTCGAGGTCGGCACCGACTACACCCGGCGCACCGGGTTCGAGGTGATCGGCCGCGACGGAAAGACGTTGACCGACAAGTGGTCCGATGGGGTCCGCACTCTGCATGGTTTGCACGTCAACGGATTTCCCAACTGTTTCATCGCCAGCATCGCGCAGTCCGGATTCACGGTGAACTTCCCGTATCTGATCGACACTCAGTCCCGGCACACCGCGTGGGTGATCGCGTGGGCGCTCAAGAACGACATTGCGGAACTGGAAGCGAGCGAAGCGGCCGAGGAGGCTTGGGTCCGGAATGTGGTGGCACGGTCGGTGGTGATCGCCGGCCGCCGCGAAGCCTGCACACCCGGCTACTACAACCGCGAAGGGCAGCCCAGCGATCGGCTGAACCAGGACAGCTTCTTCTTCGGCAGCCCCACCGAGTACGCCGACATCCTCGCCGCCTGGCGGGACGCGGAAACCCTTGAGGGACTGACGATCACGTGAGCACCGCCCTGCTGATCGATGGGCAGCTCGTGGCGGGCCGCGGCGGCGAGTTCGCGACGATCAACCCGGCCACCGAGGAGACATTGGGGCACGCCGCTGACGCTGACGCCGAGGACCTGGACCGCGCCATCGCCGCGGCCCGCACCGCATTCGACGACACCGACTGGTCCCGGGACACTGCGCTGCGGGTGCATTGCCTGCGGCAGTTGCGCGACGCGCTCACCGACGAGATCGAGCACCTGCGGACCATCACCGTGGCCGAGGTGGGTGCCCCGGTCGCGCTGACCTACGGCGGTCACCTGCAGGCACCGGTCGACGGTCTGGGCTATGTGGCCGACCTCGCCGAAAACTACCAATGGACAACCGATCTCGGGGAGGCCGCGCCGTTCGGTAAACCGACCCGGCGCACCATGGTCCGCGAGGCCTGCGGCGTCGTCGGCGCGGTGACGCCCTGGAATTTCCCGCACCAGATCAACTTCGCGAAACTCGGCCCGGCGCTGGCCGCCGGCAACACCGTCGTGCTCAAGGCAGCCCCGGACACTCCGTGGTGCGCGGCTGAAGTGGGCCGGATCATCAACGAGCGCACGGACTTTCCCGCGGGTGTCGTGAACGTCGTCACCTCCAGCGAGCACCGGATCGGCGCCCAACTCACCGAGGATCCACGTGTGGATCTGGTGTCGTTCACCGGGTCGACGGCCACCGGCCGGGCCGTCATGGTGGCCGCGTCGCACACCATCAAGAAGGTGTTCCTGGAGCTCGGCGGAAAGTCGGCCTACCTCGTGCTCGACGACGCCGACCTGCCCGCGGCCTGTGCCGCCGCGGCCGCCGGCGTCGCGATGCATGCCGGCCAGGGCTGCGCCTTCACCACCCGACTGCTGATCCCGCGCGCGCGGTACGACGAGGCCGTCGCCGCGGCGGCAACGGCCATGTCCGGCATCGGTTTCGGGGATCCGACCGATCCGGCCACGGTGTGCGGCCCACTGATCTCGGCGCGCCAGCGTGACCGGGTCGAGGGCTACCTGCGGTTGGCGCTCGAGGAGGGCGGCCGGTTCGCCTGCGGCGGTGGCCGCCCCGCGGACCGGACCCGCGGCTTCTACATCGAGCCGACCGTCATCGCCGGACTGACCAACGACGCCCGGGTGGCCCGCGAGGAGATCTTCGGCCCGGTACTCACCGTGATCGCCCACGACGGTGACGCCGACGCCGTGCGCATCGCCAACGACTCGCCATACGGCCTGTCCGGCGCGGTCGCCGGCACCGATCAGGACCGGGTCGACTGGGTGGCGTCGCAGTTGCGCACCGGAACCATCAACGTCAACGGTGGCGTCTGGTACTCGCCGGACGCACCGTTCGGCGGCTACAAGCAGTCCGGCATCGGCCGGGAGATGGGCCTGGCTGGTTTTGAGGAGTACCTGGAGACCAAGCTGGTCGCCCGGGGCGTCAGGTGAGCGAGTAGTCGATCACCGCGCGAATCACGCGGCCGCCCAGCAGGTCGTCGAAGGCCTCGTTGATGTCGTCGAGCCGGTAGCGCCGGGTGATCATCTCATCGAGCTTGAGCCGGCCCTCTTGATACAGCTGTGCCAGCGCCGGCACTTCGGTGGTCGGGTTGCACGAGCCGAAAAGCGTGCCGCACAGGTTCTTGTTCATCAGGATCAGGTCCTGCAGGTCGAGCTGCACGGCCCCGGCCGACGGCGCGGCCATCCCGGTCAGCACGCAGGTGCCGCCCTTCCGGGTCAGGGACAAGGCGTCGGAGACGTCGCCGTCACCGATCATCGACGGTGACACGACGACGGCGTCTGCCATCACGCCGTGGGTCAGCTCCCGAACGAGGTCAAAGGCTTCGGTGATCGTCGCCGCGGTGTGGGTCGCGCCGAATGACAGGGCGGAATCCCGCTTGAACGCCACCGGATCGACCGCGACAACCTGCGATGCGCCACCGAGGTGAGCACCCTGGACTGCGGCGGTGCCGATGCCTCCGGCGCCGATGACCACGACCGTGTCGCCGGCGCGTACCCCGGCGCGGCGCACCGTCGACCCGTATCCGGTGGGCACCGCGCAGGACAGCAGCGCGCTGGGCACCAAGGGCAACGACGGGTCGATCTTCACCAGCGAATCTGCCGCCACCACAGTGTGTTCGGCGAACGCGCCGATCTTCGAGGTGTGCCGCAACTCTTCACCGGAGAGGCTGTGGTGGCGGAAGGTGCCATCGGTCGGCATGCCCGGGATGAGCGTGCCGGCGCCGACGTCGCACAGATACTCCATACCGCTTGTGCACCAACGACATTTCCCGCACACCGCCAGGAACGACGTCACCACGTGGTCGCCGGGGGAGAACCGGGTGACGCCCGGACCCACCTCGAGCACCACCGCCGAACCTTCGTGACCACCGATCGTGGGCGGCATGTTCGGCACCGCAGCGCCTTTGGGCGCGGCGAGCTGGCCCGATCGGATGTGATCGTCGGAGTGGCACAGCCCGGCTGCCGCCATCTGCAGCAAAACCTCACCGGCGCGCGGCGGGTCGAGCTCGAATTCCTCAACCGACCAGTCCCCGCCCACCTCACGGACAATTGCGGCGCGGCTCCTCATCGCGGCATCATGCGCCGAATGTAACGGACCGTGATGTTTCGCAACCGGTCATCAACGCGTTACGTGCTTGATGCCGCCGCGCCGAACGGCTCCGTCACCGTGCACAACATGAGCACTAGTTCTGTACTCATCGCCCCTGATAACACCACTGCATCGACCGACACCCCGCGGTACACACTGCTGTTGTCGGCCGACTCCGAACACATCGAGGCCGCGCAACGGCTTCGTCACCACGTGTTCACCTCGGAGCCGGGTTACACCCTCACCGACGACAGCCCCGGTTTCGAAAGCGGCCGGGACGCCGACCGATTCGACGAATTCTGTGACCACCTGCTGGTCCGCGAGGACCACACCGGCGAGTACGTCGGCTGCTACCGCATGCTGCCTCCGCCGGGCGCAATCGCCGCGGGCGGGCTGTACACCGCAACCGAATTCGATGTCAGCGCGTTGGACAGCATTCGCCCGTCGATGGTGGAGATGGGCCGCGCCGTGGTGCGCGCCGATCACCGCAACGGCGCCGTCGTGCTGCTCATGTGGGGCGGCATCCTGGCCTACCTGGACCACAGCGGCTACGACTACGTCACCGGTTGCGTGTCGGTGCCCATCCAGGGCAGCCCCGACGAGGCCCCGGCCACCCAGATTCGCGGTGTGCGCGACTTCGTCAACAAGCGGCACGCCTCGGAGTACAAGGTGCGCCCGTACCGCCCGGTGATCATCGACGGCAAGCTGCTCGACGACATCGAGCCGCCTGCCCGCGTGACCGTGCCGCCGCTGATGCGCGGTTACCTGCGCCTGGGCGCCAAGGTGTGCGGCGACCCGGCCTACGACCCCGACTTCGGTGTCGGTGATTTCCCGGCCCTGCTGGACAAGCGGGAGGCCGACGTCCGGTACCTGACGCGGCTGCGTTCGGCCGCCGCGGCAACCGACAAGGCCGGACAGTGACCGCGCCCACGACGGTGCAGGAGCACCCCTGGCTGCCCAAGGCGTCCTGCGACGCCAGCTGCATCCGGGTGGACGCCGCGCACGTCAGCCGTCCGGTCGTCGTCGCGCTGCGCACCGCGGCGCGGTTGGTCATGACGTTGTTGCTGCTGCCCACCCTGCCGCTACTGGCGGTGCCGCTGCCGGGCCGGTCGCGCATCCAGCGGATGTACTGCCGGCTGGTGCTGCGCGGCCTGGGCGTCCGGATCACCGTCTCGGGCGGGCCGATCCGCAACCTGAGCGGCGTCCTGGTGGTCGCCGGACATGTCTCGTGGGTCGACATCTTCGTGATCGGCGCGGTCATGCCCGGCTCGTTCGTGGCGCGTGCCGACCTGATCGAGTGGCCGGCGTTGGGCTTCCTGGCCCGGCTGATGAAGGTCATCCCGATCGACCGCAACAGCCTGCGCCGGCTGCCCGACGTGGTCCGCACCGTCGCGGACCGGCTCACCGCAGGTCAGACCGTCGTCGCCTTCCCGGAAGGCACCACGTGGTGCGGTCTGGGTCACGGCACGTTCGCCCCGGCGATGTTCCAGGCCGCGGTGGACGCCGGCCGCCCGGTGCAGCCGCTGCAGCTGACGTACCGGCACCGCGACGGCGCGCAGTCGACCATTCCGGCGTTCATCGGTGACGACTCGCTGCTGACGTCGATCAAACGGGTCATCACGGCCAAGCTGACGGTGTGCCACATCCAGGTGCAGTCGCTGCAGCTGCCCGGCGCCGACCGCCGCGATCTGGCCGGCCGTTGCCAAGCTGCGGTGCACCAGGTGGGCCCGCTGCCCGTCGCTGCTGTTCACGGGCACGCGCTGGCCGCCTGACCGGTTTGGCCTGGCCGGTATCCTGGACAGGCCATGAGCCCCGCATACCTGGACCACGCCGCCACGACCCCGATGCAGCCCGCTGCCATCGAGGCGATGACGGCGGTCCTGGCAGCCGGCGGCAATGCGTCCTCGCTGCACACCTCCGGCCGGGCGGCCCGGCGCCGGATGGAGGAGGCCCGCGAGTCCCTGGCCCAGCAGTTGGGTGCCCGGCCCTCCGAGGTGATCTTCACCGCCGGCGGCACCGAGAGTGACAACCTGGCCGTCAAGGGCATCTTCTGGGCGCGCCGGGACAGCTGCCCGGGACGCCGCCGGATCGTGACGTCGCCGATCGAGCACCACGCGGTGCTCGACGCCGTCGAATGGCTGGTCGAGCACGAAGGCGCGGAGGTGACCTGGTTGCCCGTGGACAGCGCGGGCAGCACGTCGGCCGCGGCCTTGCGCGAGATTCTCGAAACCCACGACGACGTCGCGCTGGTCAGTGTGATGTGGGCCAACAACGAGGTCGGCACCATCCAGCCGATCGCTGAATTGGCCGCTGTGGCAGCTGAATTCGACGTACCCATGCACAGCGACGCGATCCAGGCGGTCGGTGCGGTGCCGGTCGATTTCGCCGCGAGCGGGCTGTCCGCGTTGAGCGTGGCGGCGCACAAGTTCGGCGGCCCCACCGGGGTGGGTGCGCTGCTGCTGCGCCGCGATGTCGCGTGCGTGCCGCTGCTGCACGGCGGTGGGCAGGAACGTGACGTGCGTTCGGGCACACCGGATGTCGCGGGCGTGGTGGCCATGGCCGCCGCCGCGCGTGTCGCGGTCGAGGGCCTGGACGCGCACCGGACCCGGATCGGCGCCTTGCGTGACCGTCTGGTCGACGGCGTGCTGTCCGGTATCGAGGATGTGGTGCTCAACGGCGGCACCGGCGAGGACCGCCTTGCGGGCAACGCGCACTTCACTTTTCGTGGCTGCGAGGGCGATGCCCTGCTGATGCTGCTGGACGCCAAGGGCATCGAGTGCTCGACGGGTTCGGCCTGCACGGCCGGCGTCGCGCAGCCGTCACATGTCTTGATCGCGATGGGCGCCGCTCCGGCCAGTGCCCGCGGATCACTCCGATTTTCGTTGGGGCACACCAGTTCTGATGCCGACATCGACGCCGTGCTGGCTGTGCTGCCGGCTGCGGTCGAACGGGCTCGTCAGGCTGCACTGGCCAGTGCCGGGTTGGGAAGGTAGTCATGCGGGTTCTGGTAGCGATGAGTGGGGGAGTGGACTCCTCGGTGGCCGCGGCGCGCATGGTCGACGCCGGCCACGACGTCGTGGGCGTACACCTGGCACTGTCCACCGCGCCCGGCACCCTGCGTACCGGGTCGCGCGGGTGCTGCTCCAAGGAGGACGCCGGCGACGCCCGCCGAGTCGCGGACATCCTGGAAATCCCGTTCTACGTCTGGGATTTCGCGGACCGATTCAAGGAAGACGTCATCGACGACTTCGTCGAGTCGTACGCCCGCGGTGAAACGCCGAACCCGTGCGTGCGCTGCAACGAGAAGATCAAGTTCTCGGCGCTGTCGGCCCGCGCATTGGCGCTCGGTTTCGACGCCGTGGCAACCGGGCACTACGCGCGACTGGAAGACGGTCGTCTCCGTCGTGCCGTTGACGCGGACAAGGACCAGTCGTACGTACTCGGGGTGCTGACCGCCGAGCAGCTCAGCCACGCGCTGTTCCCGATCGGTGACACCCCCAAGCCGCAGATCCGGCAGGAAGCCGCCGAGCGTGGGCTGGCAGTGGCCGAGAAGCCGGACAGCCACGACATCTGCTTCATCCCGTCCGGCGACACCCGCGCCTTCCTGGGTGCCCGCATCGGCATCCGTCCCGGCGCCGTCGTCGATGCCGGCGGCACGAAGCTCGCGGAGCACGACGGCGTGCATGGGTTCACCATCGGGCAGCGCAAGGGCCTCGGCATCGCCGGCCCGGGGCCTGACGGCCTGCCGCGCTACGTCACCGGCATCGATGCGGAGACCGGGACCGTGCACGTCGGCGGCGTGGAAGATCTCGAGATTCACTCGTTGATCGGCGAGCGGCCGGTGTTCACCTCGGGTGCCGAGCCGGTCGGGCCCATCGAATGCCTGATCCAGGTGCGGGCGCACGGCGGGTTGGCCGACGCCGTCGCCGAGCTCGCCGGCGGGGTGCTCGATGTGCAGCTGCGCACGCCGCTGCGTGGCGTCGCCCCAGGCCAGACCATGGTGCTGTACCGCCGCGACCCTGACGGTGACGAGGTCATCGGCAGCGCCACCATCGCGCGCTGAACCCAATCATGAGCAACTGAACGGTTGCGTTTCCGGCTTTTTGGTCGTAGCGTGATAGGCAACCGGGAGGTTGCTTATGAGTTCCGATCGCATCGAAAAAGAAGTCACGCTGCGCGCCCCGCTGGACCGGGTGTGGCGCGCCGTCGCCAACGCCGACGAGTTCGGCCGGTGGTTCGGCGTGCGTTTCGACGGCCCGTTCGTCGCCGGTGAATCGGTGACCGGCGTGATCACCCCGACCGAGGTCGACGACGAGGTCGCCGCCGCACAGGAGCCGCACGCCGGGAAGAAGTCGGTCTGGCACGTGGTCGCGGTGGAGCCGCAGCGGCGACTGGCGTTCCGGTGGCATCCGTATGCCGTCGAGCCGGGCGCCGACTACGCCGACGAGCCGACCACGCTGGTCGAGTTCACCCTGACCGACACCGCCGACGGTGTGTTGCTGCGGATCGTCGAGTCCGGGTTCGACAACATCCCGGCCGACCGCCGAGCCGAGGCGTTCGAAGCCAACAGCGGCGGGTGGGAAGCCCAGACCAAACTGGTACGCAAGTACCTGGACGAGCCGGTGTGAGTACGACGGCCGACGCCCGGGCGCCACTGTTCGACGCGCTCGGTGACCCCAATCGGTTACGCATCGTCGTGCGTCTGTGTGAAGCGGGCCCATCCTCGACTTCGCAAGTGACACAGGTGATCCCGGTAACCCGGCAAGCGGCCACCAAACATCTGCTGCTGCTGGAGGCGGTGGGACTGGTGACCAGCAGCCGGCACGGGCGCGAGCGCATTTGGCGCATCCAGCCGGACCCGCTCGCCGAAGCCAGCGAGTACCTGACCGCGCTGTCGAAGCGATGGGACCGCGCACTCGACCGCCTGCGCAGCTACGTGGAAGAGCCCATCGAATAGTGTTGGCCGCGTGACTATTTTCGCCCAGGCAACCGGTATCGGCTCGTGGCCGGGAACGGTCGCCCGGGAAGCGGCTGCCGTTGTGGTCGGTGAGCTGCCCGCCCTGCCACATTTGGTGGAGCTCCCCGCCCGCGGCGTCGGTGCCGACATCATCGGACGGGCAGCTGCGCTGCTGGTCGACATCGGCATGGACACCGTTCCGCGCGGGTACCGCATCGCCCCCGGCCGCAGCTCCGTCGTGCGCCGCGCAACGGGTCTGCTCGACGAGGATGTCGACGCGCTGGAAGAGGCGTGGGAGAAGGCCGGGCTGCGCGGGACCGGGCGGGCCATCAAGGTGCAGGTCCCCGGTCCGTTGACGCTGGCCGCCGAACTCGAATTGTCCGGGGGACACCGGGCCATCTCCGATCAGGGCGCGCTGCGCGACCTGACCGGTTCACTCGCCGAGGGCGTCGCGCACCATCGCGCCGAGGTCGCGCGGCGCTGCGACGCCGAGGTGGTGGTGCAGTTCGACGAACCGTCACTGCCCGCCGCCCTGGCCGGGCGGCTGGCGGGCGTGACCCGGATGTCGCCGGTGGCGCCGGTCGACGCGCTGTTGGCTGCGAGCCTGCTCGATCAGTGCATCGCGACCGTCGGGGGACCGGCAAGCATTCACGTGTGTGCCACCGACGTGCCATGGAAAACCTTGGCGCGCACTGCCTTCAGCGCGATCTCGGTGGATGCGGCCAAGCTGACCGCGGCTGATCTCGACGGCATCGGCGAGTGGGTCGAGGCAGGCCGGACCATCATGCTGGGCGTGCTGCCGGGCGTCGCCCCGGAACATCCGGTCCCGGTCGAGCAGGTTGCCGCCGCAGCCGCGAGTATCACCGACCGACTCGGCTTTCCTCGCACGGTCCTACGCGAACGCGTCGGATTGACACCCGCCTGCGGTCTGGCCGGGGCGACGCAGACGTGGGCGCGCAGCGCACTGACGCTGTTGCGCAAGGCCGCCGACGGGATCGCGCAGGACCCGGATTCGGCCTGAGCGCCGACCTGCCCGGCTAACCGCGGAAATCGTCAACCCGGGCACGGTGACGTGCCATGATGAGGGTCCGGAGTGTGCAGGGGGTTGCCACTCAGCCGGAGTGATCGGGGGCGGACGTGCGCCGTGAGGATGCTCTGCTGAGGGTCGCCAACCTTTCGCTCGCTGCCTTTGTGGTGCTGACCGGCCCCTCGCTGGCTATCGCCGCCGCCGACCCCGGCGGATCGCATGGCAACGGTGGGAACAGCAATTCAGGCAAGGCAGGTTCCGGCCAGAGCAGCGCGTCGCGCGGTAACTCCGGCACCGGCGGTGGGTCCGCCGGGAACGGCAGCTCCGGTCCCAGATCGTCGGCCTCGGGTCGGACCAACACAGGAAATTCGTCGAAGTCGAATGGCAATGGCAACGACAACGGCAGCTGGAACAACTTCGCGCCGGGTGCCCAGTCCAACAGCGGCTCTGACGGCCCGGACGCGGTGGTGCCCACGCCGGTCAACCCGCCGGTGCCCGTCGTGGTAGCCGAACAGCACACCGGCACAGCGCCGGCGGGCCGTTCCTGGTGGTCAGCGCCGGACGTGGCGCCGCCCGTCGAGGTACCCGCGCCGGCGGCGCCGAGCGAGGAAGGCGCCGCGGATCTGCTGTCCGTCGACCACACCGGTATCCCGGTGTGGGCCGCCGCCGAGCCGGTCGGGGTGCGCGGCGACCTGTTCGGCCTGGCCGGGTTGGTGCTGATGCCGCTCGTCGGGTTGGTGGTCGGCTATCGCCAGGCCAAGGCCGCGCGCGAGGTCGGCCTGACGATTCAGCCCTAGACCTCGCGGATGGCGCGCAGTTCGCGGCGCAGAATCTTGCCGGCCGCGGACTTCGGGATCGCATCGATGAACGCGACCTGACGGACCTTCTTGTACGGCGCGACCTGGCCGGCGACGAAATCCATGATCTCGTCGCCCGACAACGTGGCCTGCGGCTGCAGCACCACGAATGCCTTGGGCACTTCCTCGCCCGAATCCGGATCGCGGACCCCGACCACCGCCGCGTCGGCGATACCGGTGTGCGTGAGCAGCACCGCCTCGAGCTCGGCCGGCGGCACTTGGTAGCCCTTGTACTTGATGAGCTCCTTGAGCCGGTCGACGATGTAGATGCAGCCGCTGGCGTCGACCCGGGCCAGATCACCGGTGTGCAGGAATCCGTCCGCGTCGATGGTCTCGCGGGTGGCGGCATCGTTGTTGAGGTAACCGGCCATGACATTGGGGCCGCGGAAGCACAGTTCGCCGACCTCGCTCAGGCCGTGTTCGGGCTGGCCGATCTCGGCGCCCGTATCGGGGTCGACGATCTTGCTGACGGCGCCCGGCACCGTCCAGCCGCACGAGCTCAACGGCGCGACGGCACCGACGAGTTCGCGGCCACCGTCGAACGGCATGCAGTGGCTCACCGGGCTCAGTTCGCTCATGCCGTAGCCCTGCACGATGGGGCACCCGAGCCGGTCGGCGACCGCCATCCCGAGGTCGTCATCGAGCGGCGCGGCGCCCGACATCAGCCCCTTCAACGAATCGAGCCGGTAGGAGTCGACCATCGGGTGCTTCGCCAGCGCCACCGCGACCGGCGGCGCGATGAACGCGAATGTGCACTTGTGGTCCTGGATGGTCCCGAGGAACTGGGCGAGGTCGAAGCTGGGCATGATGACCAGCCGGGCCCGTGCGTGCAGGACCGAGTTGAGCAGCACCGTCATGCCGTAGATGTGGAAGAACGGCAGCACCGCCAGCACCCGGTCATCCTGGCCCATGGCCTGGATCGGGCGAATCTGCGCCACGTTGGCCGCCAGATTCGTGTGGGTGAGCATGACGCCCTTGGGGTTTCCCGTGGTGCCCGAGCTGTAGGGCAGCGCCGCCAGATGAGTGGCGGGGTCGAAGCTGACCTGAGGCGCGGGCAGTGCGGCGTCGAGCAGTTCGGCGGCATTCGGATGACCGTCGACCGAGCTGCCGGGACCGTCGAGGACGACGATGCGGTCGGCGGCCAGCCCAACGGCCGCCGCAGCCTGCAGCGCCTGCGGCGCCAGCGCGGTGACGGTGATCAGCAAGGCGGCACGGGAGTCCGTCAGCTGCTTGGCGATGTCCTTGGCGGTGAACAACGCATTGATCGTGGTGGCCGTGGCACCGGACCGCAGAATGCCGTGGAAGGCGACCGCGAACGCGGCGCTGTTGGGCGCCAGCAGGCCGACCACGTCGCCGACGCCCAGGCCTCGGGCGGCCAGCGCACCGGCGAACGCCTCGATCCGGGTGGTCAGCTCGCGATAGGTGAACTCAGCGCCGGTCGCGACCTCGGTGATGGCGATGCGATCGGCATCCGACTCGGCCAGACCGCCGAAGATGTACTCGTAGACGGCCGTCGTCGGGATCTGGACCTCGGGGAAAGGGCTGGCGATAGTCATGGCGTCATAGATCGAACCATGCCGGGGTGACGTGCGTCATGCCGGTTGGTCGCCGTCGGCAGGCCGGTTGCGGGACCGCGTTACACGTCGTCGGCCATGCGCAACGCACCCGTCGGACACGCCGCCACGGCCCGTCGCAGCACCAGCGGCCGCCGGCCGCGATCGCTGCCTTTTCATCGATCCCGGCGGCATTGTCATCCGCCTCGAATTCTCTTGCGCCCCTTTGGTTTCAGTGGTCACAAACGGCGATTTCTTGTCGGTTGTTCGAACTAGTATTCGAATATGGCAACGGCAGTCCGCTCGCAGATCGATTCAGCGCTCGACGCGCTGGATTTGGCGGTGGACACCTTGAACGGCTTGTCGTTCGAAGAGTTGACGTGCCCGGAGCTGCTGGCGGTGCTGTCGCGGTTGGAGCGCGCCGCGCGGCGGATGCCGGTGGCCGAGCAGGCGATGGTGGCCCGGCTGGCCCGCGAAGCGACTCCCGCGCAACTGGGCGGGCTGGTGCTGACGCAAGCTCTGGCCGACCGCCTGCAAATATCGGCAGAGGATGCCAAGCGTCGGATCGGCAACGCCGCCGCGTTGGCGCCACGCGTCGGCCTGACCGGCGAGCCGTTGCCGCCGCTGCTACCCGAAACCGCTGCCGCCCAAGCTCGGGGTGACGTCGGGCCCGAGCAGATCAAGATCGTCCGCAAGGTCCTCAAGAAGCTGCCCCGGCACACGCTCCCTGACGTCGCTGCGGACGCCGAAGCGCAGATGGCGGCCAACGCCGCTCAGTTTCGTCCTGAGCAGCTGCGCACCGTGGGCCGGCGCCTGCTGGACACCCTGCACCCTGACGGGGAACTCGATGAGCGCGAACGCAACCGCCAGCGCGGCGTCGTCTTCGGTCCCCAACAGCCCGACGGGCTCAGCCGCATCTCCGGGTGGGTCACGCCGCAGTGCCGCGCCACCATGGAACCGGCCATGCACAAGCTCGGCGCACCCGGTATGTGCAACCCCGATGACGCGCAGCCCTGTACTTCGGGTACGCCCACCGACGCCCAGATTCAAACTGACGCCCGCAGCACCGCGCAACGAAACCACGACGCGATGGAACAGGTGTTCCGCGGTGCGCTGTCTTCTGGTGAACTCGGTCAGCATCACGGGCTGCCGGTCACGGTGATCGTGTCGACCACGCTGCAGGACCTCGAAACCGCCGCCGGCCATGGTGTGACGGCTGGGGGCACCTTGGTGCCCATGCGGGACATCGTCCGGATGGCCGCCGACGCGTACCACTACCTGTGCATCTTCGACCGCGCCACTGAGAAGCCGCTGAACCTGTTCCGCACCAAGCGCTGCGCCTCTGATGCGCAACGGATCGCGCTGCACGCGATACACGGCGGCTGCACATTCCCCGGCTGCACCGCCCCGGCCTACCTCACCGAAGTTCATCACCTGGACGAGTACGCCGCCGGCGGCAACACCAATGTCGAGGACCTGACCTTGGCCTGCCGGCCGCACCACAAACTCGTCAAACCCGGCGGCTGGCAGACGATCCGCGGCGCCGACGGGCAGACGGTCTGGATACCCCCGCCGGAACTCGATGTCGGGCAGGCCCGCACCAACGACTACCACCATCCCGAACGCTTTCTCAGGCAACGGGATTGATGGCCGACGGGCCCATCGCGGACCTGGTGAAAACCACTGGGCCCGCGGCACCCGCATGCTCGCGGTAGGGACTGACTAAGCCTCGCCGCGGTCCAGCAGCTCGCTGGAGCCGAGGACGCGTTCCACCCGGACCTCGATCACCACGCGTCGGGGATTCACCCGTGGGGTGCGGTAGCGCTGGGCGTAGCGCAGTTCGGCGTCGCGGACGTCGTCGGTGTCATGGCTGACCGTCGACTTGCCTTCGAGGGACAGCCACCGGGCGCCGTCGACCTGGCTCAGCACCGCGACGCCACGCTGGGCCGCGTTGAGCGCCTTCTGGGAACCGCCGGTGGTGATGACGCGCGCGATGTGGGTCTTCGGGTCGAAGGTGAAACCGACAGCCACGACGTGCGGGGAATTGTCCGACCGCAGGGTGGTCAGCATCGCCAGATGACGCTCGGTGAGGAATGCCAGCGCGTCACTGGTGAGCCGTGTCGTTGCCTTGGCCATCACGGTCAAAAGTAGCGCAGGTGATAATCGCAGCCGTGAACGACACGGCGGATGCTGGCGGCGAGGTGGTCGTCATCTTCGGCGGCCGGAGCGAGATCGGCCTGGAACTGGCCATCCGGCTGGCGCCGGGCAATACGGTGGTGCTTGCGGCCCGCCGGGCCGACCAGCTGACCGACGAGGTGCAGGCGGTCAGGGCGGCGGGCGCTGCCAACGTGCAGACCTGCGAGTTCGACGCCGACGACCTGGCCTCGCACGCGACGCTGGTGGACGCGATCGAGGCCGGGCACGGGCCGATCGGCACCGCGGTCCTCGCGTTCGGCGTCCTTGGTGACCAGGCCCGGGCCGAGGAGGACGCCACACACGCGGTCGCCGTAGTGCACACCGACTACGTGGCCCAGGTGAACCTGCTGACGCTGCTGACGCAGCGCATGCGTGCCGCCGGCCGGGGACGCCTCGTGGTGTTCTCATCGATCGCCGGCGCCCGGGTCCGCCGGGCGAACTACGTCTACGGGTCGGCCAAGGCGGGCCTGGACGGCTTCGCCTGCGGATTGGCCGACGCGCTGCACGGCACCGCCATCCAGCTGCTGATCGTGCGGCCGGGCTTCGTGATCGGCCGGATGACCGACGGCATGGACCCGGCGCCGATGTCGAGCACGCCCGCGCAGGTCGCTGACGCTGCCGCGACGGCGCTGCAGAGGGGCAAGTCAGCGGTGTGGGTGCCCTGGGGTATTCGGCCGCTGATCTTCGCGACGCGGTTTGTGCCGAAGGCGATCTGGCGGAAGATGCCACGGTGATGAGCGCTTGCGCGAAGAACAGAGGACTCCAGTGACAACCGGGAAAATCACCGTCGTCGGTATCGGGGCCGACGGCATGGCCGGTCTCGGTCAGACGGCGCGCAATGAACTGCTCGGCGCCAGAGTGATTTTCGGTGGACCGCGGCAGCTGGACCTGCTGGACCCGGAGGTGACCGCCGAGCGCCGGGCCTGGCCGTCGCCGCTGCTGCCGGCCCTGCCCACGTTGTTCGACGGACTGCCCGACGTGCACGTGGTGGCTTCCGGTGATCCGATGCTGCACGGCATCGGCGCCACCCTGATCCGGTTGTTCGGTCGGGATCGGGTGACGGTACTGCCGCACGTGTCGTCGGTGACCCTGGCCTGCGCGCGACTGGGATGGAGCGTGCAGAACACCGAGGTGATCAGCCTCGTCAACGCCGCGCCCCACACCGCGATGCGGCTCGGCGGCCACGCAGTCGTGCTGTCCAAGGGTGCCGACACCCCGCGGACATTGGCCCGGCTGCTCACCGAAGCTCGGCGCGGCCAATCGGAATTCACCGTCCTGGAACAACTCGGCGGGCCGGCCGAACGTGTCACCACGATGACTGCCGCGGATTGGGATGCGGCGGCCCCTGACGTCGACGCGTTGAATGTCATTGCGGTGCGGTACGTCCCCGATCTGCGGATCGGAGCGGCGTTGCCGGACACCGCTTTCGCGCACGACGGGCAGATCACCAAGCAGCACGTGCGCGCGGTGACCCTGGCCACGCTGCAGCCGCGGCCGGACCAAATCCTGTGGGACGTCGGCTCGGGTTCGGGCAGTGTGGCGATCGAATGGTGCCGGGCCTCGGGTGGTCGCGCGGTTGCCTTCGAAAGCGACGACGTGCGCCGCGCGCGGATCATCGACAACGTCACCACCTTCGGCGTGCGGGTCGATGTCCGTGGCGCGGCGCCGGAGAGTTTCGCCGACGTACCCGCGCCGCACACCATCTTCATCGGTGGCGGCCTGACCCGGCCCGGCCTGTTCGACGCCTGCTTCGACGCGCTCGAATCCGGTGGAAGGCTGGTCGCCAACGCGGTGACGGCGGAGTCAGAAGCCTATGTGGTGCAACTCTATTCGAAGCTGGGCGGCGACCTGCGCCGCTTCCAGCACTATCACGGCGAACCGATCGGTGGCTTCACCGGTTGGCGCCCGGCATTGCCGGTAACCCAGTGGACGGTGGTCAAAGAATGACGGTGTACTTCATCGGCGCGGGCCCCGGTGCCGCCGATCTCATCACCGTCCGCGGGCAGCGGCTGCTGCAATCGTGCCAGGTCTGCCTGTACGCCGGTTCGATCATGCCCGACGACCTGCTGGCGGAGTGCCCGCCGAACGCTCGGGTGGTCGACACCGGTCCGCTCAACCTGGAGCAGATCATCGGCGAGCTGGCCGCCGCGCACGAAGCCGGGCTCGATGTGGCGCGTCTGCACTCCGGCGACCCATCCATCTACAGTGCGGTCGCTGAACAGTGCCGACGGCTCGACGAACTCGGTATCGACTACGAAATCGTCCCCGGCGTACCGGCTTTCGCTGCCGCCGCCGCGGCCCTCGGGCGGGAGTTGACGGTACCGGGCGTGGCTCAGACCATCACCTTGTCCCGGGTGGCGACGCTGTCGACGGCGATGCCCGACGGCGAGGACCTGGTGACCCTGTCCAAGCCCGGCGCCACCTTGGTGCTGCATCTGGCCGCAGCGCAGATCGACAACATCGTCCCGCAACTGCTCGAGGGCGGATACCGTCCGGAAACCCCGTGTGCGGTGGTGGCTTTCGTCAGCTGGCCGACCGAACAGGTCGTCAGGTGCACACTGGCGGAGCTGGCCGAACGCACGAAGGCGGCCGGCATCACCAAGACCGCGGTCATCTTCGTCGGAGATGTGCTGGGCGCCCAGGGTTTTGCCGACAGCTACCTGTACTCGAGTGACCGTCGCAGGGGAAGTTCGCACTGATGAAGCTCCTGTTGCTGGGTGGGACTTCCGAAGCGCGGGCGCTGGCCAAACGACTGCACCCCGACATCGACCTGATCAGCTCCCTGGCCGGCCGCGTCCCCGACCCGGCGCTGCCGGTGGGTCCGGTGCGGATCGGTGGTTTTGGTGGCGTCGACGGCCTGCGAAAGTATCTGCAGGACAACGAGATCACTGCGGTCGTCGACGCCACCCACCCGTTCGCCGCCACCATCACCGCCACTGCCGCACAGGTCTGTGCCGGCTTGGGGCTGCCGCACCTGGTCTTGGCCCGGCCGGCGTGGCCGCACGGTGACGCCATCGTCGTCGCCGACGACCGGCAGGCCGCGCAGACCGTCAAAGACCTTGGCTACCAACGGGTCTTCCTCACTACGGGACGGTCCGGCACGACGGCGTTCCGCGAGTCAGACGCCTGGTTCCTGATCCGTGCCGTCACGCCGCCCGACGCCGAGTCGCTGCCACCCGATCACGAAATCCTGCTCTCCCGTGGCCCTTATGGCTACGACAACGAGCTGGCCTTGCTGGTTGACCACCGCATCGATGCCCTGGTGACCAAGAACAGCGGAGGTGGCATGACGCGCGCCAAGTTGGATGCTGCTGCGGCGCTGAACATTCCGGTGCTCATGGTGGATCGGCCGGGGCTGCCCGACGGCGTGACGACGGCCGCCACCGTCGACGAGGCCGAAGCCTGGGTCAGGGAGCGCCGATGAGCCGCTGCAGTTCGTCCCACGCCGCCCGCCGTTGTTCCTCCGCATCGTCGCGGAGCTGACGGACCTGTTCGCCGTGCGCGGTGCTGCGGTCCCGCAGGGCCTCCAGGTCGACGATGAGTCGGCGCCGTAGTTCACCTTCGGGTCCGTCGCTGCCGAGTACGTTGAGCTGCTCCGAGATTCGGCTCTGTGCCTCGTAGTCACCCGAGCGCGCCGCCTGGACTTGCTCGGCTTCGGATTCCAGCCGCTCGGCAGCCGCCCACCGGTCCAAGACACCGCCGAGCGCAGTGATGGTGGTCGCGTCGAGTGACCGGTCGGCGAGCCACTCTTCGAGTTGACCCGGTGCGAGATGTTCGTAGGCGATCTCGCTGGACAGGGGCCAGCTTTCCAGCACCGTCGCTTCAACCGCCTGGTGGCCCGCCGCGGTGACCGTGATGCGGTGGTTGGTCCCGTCGTCGGCGATCGCGGTGACGTTGTTCCGCGGTTCGACGCCACGCCCCTGAACGCGGGCGATTTCGAAGATCACCTCGACAGGTTCGGCATGGTCGTTCTCGACCCGCAGGGTGTGCAGCCGCTCGCGGCGCTGCTCGTGCACCAGGGCGGCGCGGGCGAGCCGGACCCGGGCTGTGACGTCGCTGACGGCCGAGGTATGCCGGCAGCGCACCGCAAGGTCTTTCGCGAACGGCAGCCGCACCTTCGCGTCGCGGGCGGTGAAGGGCACCATCGCTTCACCGGCATAGACGTCCTGCTCGTAGATGACGGCGGGACCTTCCTCGAGCACGATGCCCGCGGTATTGGTGAAGGCGAGCACGATCTCGGGGGAGCCGTCGTGGCCGTGCCACACCAACTCGCGCCGGACACCGTCGACGGCCTGGACTGCCAACGGAATCATCGAAGCGCCGCCGCGCTTGAGCGACACCGGGGTGCTCAGCCGGTATTCGAAATACTCACCGCGGTCAGCGGTTTCGACATCGTCGACGGCATCGGCATAGGCATCGAAATATCCCGCTCCGGCGGGCGCCGGCATACCCGCCAGCATCGGCATGGCCTCCGCAGACCGAGTCTTCGCCGCCGCGGGTACAGGCACCGGAGCTGCGCCGCGGCGGCTCTCCTCGACGACCTCACGATGGACGTGCTTGCCCTGGTACAGGTCGATATCGAAGGAGACCGGTTCGCCGGTGGTCAGGGTCAGCTCGATGTCGGTGAGGTCCTCGTCGACCGGGTTGTGCACGATGCCCATCGCGGTCAGCACCAGACTGTCACCGTCGCGCACCAGCCGGTACGACAGCCGCCACAGCGGAGCCGGCACCACATAGGACACCTGGACGGTCCCGCTGCCTCGAACCTGTACGCCCAGTTGGCAATGCTGGCCCGCGGTCAGCGCACGGGATCGGTCCAGGAGGTAGTCGAGGTTGTCGCGCGAAGGGCCCTCCGTCAGCGTCACGGCACCGATGTGGGCCAGTTCGATCAGGCTGACCGCCCCGGCGTCGGTGCGCAGGACCAGCACCTGCCGGTACTTTGCGGATTCATCGACGCCGATCACCTCGCCCCGGTGCTGGGTGCCGTCGCAGTCGACTTCGACGGTGCGGCCCCGCAGCCCGTCGAACAGTCCGCGTAGCGCGTTGCCGGAGTCGATCAGCGTCCCGCGGTCGCCCAGTTGGGTGTGCGGGTCGGTCGGGGTGTCGAACGAGACCGCTCCGACGGCCAGCTCGGTGCCGGTGCCGGTGATCGACAGCGACTTCAGCACGTCCTTCATCTGGGCGTGGCGGAATGTCAGTGCGAAATCACCGTCGACCGGACCACTGCGTTCGACCAGCGCCATGCCGTGCTTGTACATGACCAGGCGATTGACTCGAGGGCTTTCGCTCATGTACGGAAACCCTAGTGGCCCAATCGAATCAGTGTGGGTAATACCGCGGGGTGAACACCCGGTCGCCATCGGCGGTGGTGTGCCACACCGTCTGTGACGACCCGATGATCAGCATGCAGCGCATGTCGATCTCGGCCGGGTTGAGTTCGGCCAGGCGCACCACCCGCACGGATTCGTTCGGTCCGGCGACGTCGCGGCCGATCACCACGGGAGTGTTCGGGTCGCGGTATTCCAGCAGCAGGTCCTGCATGGCGGCCACCTGCCACGTGCGGGTCTTCGACGCCGGGTTGTAGATGGCCAGCACCAGATCGGCGCGGGCGGCGGCGGTGAGCCGCTCAGCGATGATGTCCCACGGCTTGAGGCGGTCGGACAGCGAGATCACCGCGTAGTCATGGCCGAGCGGCGCACCGACCCGGCTGGCGACGGCCTGCGCGGCGGTCATCGCCGGGATCACCCGGACCTCGACGCCGGGCCACTGCCTCGCCTCTTCGAGTACCGCGGTCGCCATCGCGAACACCCCGGGGTCGCCGGACGACACCACGGCGACGGTCCGGCCCTGCTGGGCCAGCTTGCACGCCAGCTCGGCGCGCGCACGCTCGTCGGTGTTGTCGCTGGGGTGGCGCTGCTGGCCGGGACGATCCGGCACCCGGTCCAGGTACGGCCCGTAGCCGATCAGATCGGTGGCCGCTGCCAGCTCGCGACGGGTCTGGGCCGTCGTCCACTCCGGGTCGCCCGGACCCAGCCCGACCACCACGACGCTGCCGACCGGGGCCTCGGCACGACGAGAACCCGGCAGGATGGCGATCGAGAAGTACGGCACTGTCGCGGCGTCGACGTCGGCGGCCGGCAGTACCCGCTGTGCCTCGGTGCTCGCACGCTCCACATAGAACGCTTCGTCCAGTCGTCCGGCCGACGAAAGCGCCTGCCGCACAGCCGGATACGACCGGCCCAGCTTCATCACGACGGCGGCGTCGGTGTCGGCCAGCCGGCGCTGCAGCTCGCCCGCCGGCAGGGTGCCGGGCAGGATGGTGAGGACCTGTTCGCCCTGCACCAGCGGCGTCGAGATCGCGGCCGACGCGGCGCTGACGGACGTCACGCCCGGCACGATCACCGCGTGGAACCGTTCGGTCAACCGGGTGTGCATGTGCATGTAGGAGCTGTAGAACAGCGGATCGCCCTCGGCGAGCAGCGCGACGTTGCGGCCGGCCGCCAGGTGGGTGGCGATGCGCTCGGCGGCCTCGGCGTAGAAGTCTTCGATCGCGCCGTCGTACCCGCCCGGGTGCGACGTGGTTTCGGTCGTCACCGGGTAGACGAGGTGCTCCTCGATCTGGCCGGGACGCAGATACGGTTCGGCGATGCGCCGCGCGATGCTGTGGCCGTGCCGCGCGCTGTGGTACGCGACCACATCGGCCTCGCCGATCAGCCGGGCGGCCTTGACCGTCACCAGTTCCGGGTCGCCTGGGCCGAGGCCGACACCGTAGAGGGTTCCCGTTGTCATTCGGTTTCACTCGCAATCGCGTTCACCGCGGCGGCGGCCATGGCACTACCGCCACGCCGCCCCGTCACCACCAGATAGTCCATGCCGCGCGGCCGCGCGATCAGTTCGTCCTTCGACTGCGCCGAGCCGACGAAGCCCACCGGGCCGCCCAGCACCGCGGCAGGCACGGGCGCGCCCTCGTCCAGCAACTCCAGCAGCCGGAACAGGGCGGTCGGCGCATTGCCGATGGCCAGCACGGCACCGCCGAGTCGGTCGGCCCACAGGTCGACGGCCGCCGCCGAGCGGGTGCTGCCGAGCTTCGCGGCCATGGCAGGCGCGCCCGGATCGGCGACCAGCGACACCACCTCGTTGTCGGCGGGCAGCCTCGAGCGGGTGATGCCCGCCGCCACCATCGACGAGTCGCACAGGATCGGGGCGCCGGCCGCCAGTGCCGCATAGGTGCGGGCCACCACGTCGTCGGTGTAGGCGACGTGCTCGGTGACGTCGACCTGGCCGCAGGTGTGGATCAGGCGTACGACGACGCGTGAGACGTCGTCGGGAAATCGCGCCAGATCCGCCTCGGCGCGGATTGTCGCGAACGACTGCCGGTAGATCTCCGCAGCTTCGCGGACGTAGTCGAGCACCCGATAACCCTACGGGTGGCGTGGTTCGTACCCCGAGTTGGTCGCCACCAGCACCTCGCCGACGGTCGGGCTGCCGCACGCGCGCTCGCAGCCGACGAAATGCCGGCGGCCACCGGGCTCGCCCGCTGCCGCGGCCGCTGCGGCGTCACTGCGGACGTCGGCCAGTGACTTGGCGCACCCCGGACTCCCGGTGCAGGCACTGATCGACAGCCAAGGGGAGTGCGCGTCGAAAATCAGACCCATCGGCGCCAGCACCCGCAGGGCAGTGTCGGCGATGCCCTCTTCGAGGTCACAGATGAGTAACGAGCGCCATGGCGTGACCACGATCGGGGCGGTGATGGCTGCCACAAACTCGGCGGTACGGGCCTGCAGCACACCCAGCGGGGCGGCCGCGCCCAACGTGATCCGGCCGTCGTCCTGGGTGATCCAGCCGACCGGCGGCGTGTCGATCGGTGGCCACGTCGCACCTGACGGTTCGGTGGGACGCAGGTCGGCCCCGGCCAGGAGCTCGTCGGCATTGTCCAGTTCGCTTGTCCGCCAGCGGTTCCCGCGAATATTCAGGAACGAGGTGGCCAGGTCCAGCAGGGTGTCCGCGGCGTGCGCGGCGGGTATGCGAACCCCGGTATCGCGGCCCGCGACCAGCACGGTGGCGGTGTCGGGGGACACCAGATGGGTGCTCACATCGGGGGCCAGGCCAGAGATGTCGCCGCGGCCGTCATCGACCCCGAACCAGAACCGGCCAGGCAATTCGGCCAGGTCAGGGCGTTTTTGCAGGCCGGAATCAAGGTCGCGCACGACGTCGCGGATGTCGCCGAGGCCGCCACTGCGGCCCGACAGCGGCGACGCCACGATGTTCCGGACGCGTTCGTGGGTGGCCGAGGGCAGCAGGCCCGCCGAATCGACCGCTGCCGCCAGCCCCGCCTCGTCGTGGATCCCGCGCACCTGGATGTTGCCGCGCGAGGTCAGTTCCATTGCCGGCGAACCGAATTCGGCGGCGGAGTGGGCCAGCGCCTCCAGTTGCGCGGTGGTGATCATGCCGCCGGCCAGGCGGATGCGGGCCAGGCCGCCGTCAGCCGCCTGGTGCACCTGCAGGGCACCTGGGCAGGCGTCGTCGTCACGCGTCCGAATCACCTTGTCCACGTTACGTTGTACCGCAAATTGTGAAATAGGTCACTGCTGTTTCCGGCCTGTTCCGTGGCTTACAAGTCCCTTGTTTTCAGTGCATCCGCCCGTACCGTGGGAGACGAACTTCCGTTTGCTACACCGCATTCGGATGACCTAAGGAGGGACGCAATGTCCGATTTCGCTTTGTACGTTGGTGGCGTCTTCGCTCTGATCGTGGCCGCCGGCCTGCCGTACCAGGGCAAGACCTGGTACTCGCGCTGGAGTGCCAACGAGCGCTGATCCCAGCTGCTTCAAGTAAGTAGGACCGCCAACGGGGCGGGTTGCCGAGCAACCCGCCCCGTTGCGCATGTCGGGCCATGCGGGACGCGTCAACCGGGGTCTGTCCGACGCGCATCCCACGTAAGCTGCACCGGGCAACGTTGGCATCGTGTTGTGGAGGGGCCTTCCATGTGGTCGACGATGATCAACGGGGTCCGGTTCAGTGAGCCGCTCGAGTCCGAATTCCAACTGAGCTTCAGTCAGATCGGCCGTAAGTCCCGCCACGAGATGTGGGCCGTTCTCCTGATCGCGATCACGGCCGCCATCGTTTTTCACCACACCTTGTTGCGAGTGCCGCCGGAAGTCCTGCCGCTGGGCCGCACCCTGCTCGTGGCAGTGGTGATACCCATGGTGCTGCGCTGGTTCAGTGGCGACCACAGCCCACTCCAGGGCTGGTCGTCGCTCCTCTACATCGCGTCGGTGTACATCGACGTCGCATGTCTGATGCTGCTGCGCGTTGCCTGCATCCGACATGGCCTCGACGTCGTGCCGCTGGCAATGCCGGTGGCGATCCTGATGAGCCTCATCGTCGTGCAGATCCGCTTTCTGCTCCTGGCGCCGGCGATTCTGGCCGGATTGGTCGGGATCGTCGCCACGGAGCTCACGGCATTCCAAGCCACCAGCAATGCGATGTTCGACGTGGTGGCGTTGAGCGCGATGGTCACCGTGGCGCTCAGTGCCGCCTACGAACTCGAACGATCGACACGGACCGGGTGGCTGCGTGCGCGCACCCTGGCCCGTCTCACCCGCACTGATCCGCTGACCGGCGTGCCGAATCGCCGTTACTTCGACGAACAGCTCGGGGAGCTGGCCCGGGTCGCCGAACGGCATCGCCGGAGCTTGGCCGTGATGGTGCTCGACATCGATGACTTCAAGATGTTCAACGACCGCCACGGTCACCCGGCCGGTGACGATTGTCTGCGCCGGGTGGGCTCGTACCTGGTTCAGGTGGCCGGCGGTGAGGACGAATTCTGTGCCCGCCTCGGTGGCGAAGAGTTCGTCGTGGTCTGGTGCGCCACCGAGGCCGCCGCGATCACCGGCCGCGCCGAGGCCATCCGGTCAGGTATCGCGCAGCTCGCGATAGCCCACGGCGTGGATGGCAGCGTGGTGACCGCGTCGGCCGGCCTGGCCTGCGACCCGATGCCCGACCCGAGCAGCATCACGGCAACAGCGCTGCTGCAACGGGCGGATTCGGCGCTCTACCGGGCCAAACGTGACGGCCGGGATCGGCTTGTCGTCGCTGACGCCGAGATGGCCGTTGTCAGCAGCCGTCGCCGGGCCCCCGGCGACCGTCGGCCGTCGACCCCGGCCGAATCGGTATCGGCAGGCGTGCTGCAACCAGCCCCGCTGACGCACGCTCAAGAGGCCGAGTTCCGGAAGGTGTACGACCGGCAGGGGCGTATTTCGCGGGCGGCCATCATGCTCGGTCTGGATGCGGTCTGCATCGCGATGCTGTCGTCCTACAAGAGCGTGCTGAAGATGCCGCCGGAATCACAGGCCCTCGGTGTGCACACGCTGGTGTACGGCATCATGCCGGTCGCGACACTCGCGGCGCTGACAGCTCTGGTGCCGCGGCTCCATCGGTTCTCGGCGTCCATGTTCGTCGCTGCCGTCGGCGTCATCACCAGCGCGCAGATATACGAGCGGGTCATCCAGCTACCGCAAGGCTATGACGTCGTTCCCTACCTGATGCCGATCGCGGTGCTGCTGAGTATGTGCGTCGTGAAGATCCGGTTCCGGGTGCTGTGGCCGTCTGTGCTGGTCATCCTGCTGTGGATTTCAGCCCTCGAGCTGTGGGTGTTCCCATGGACCAGCAACCGGCTGTTGACGGTGGCCACGTCGATCTTCATGGTGGCGGTCACCGCCCGGTTCTCGTACTCCTTGGAACGATCGGTGCGGCTGGCCTGGCTGGAAGAACGGAAGCTGGACGAGCTGACCCGGGTCGATCCGCTGACCGGCCTCGCCAACCGGCGTTCTTTCGACGAGGCACTCGAGGATCTCGAGGATTCTCGCGAGATTCGGTATGCGGCGGTGATGATGCTCGACGTCGACGATTTCAAAGGGTTCAACGACCGCTACGGCCATCCGGTCGGCGACGACGCGCTGCGCGCCATCGGCGAATACCTGCGACAGGCGACCGCCGGTCAGGACGCGGTGGTGGCCCGAGTCGGAGGTGAGGAGTTCGCGGCGTTGTGGCGCGGCCCCGACAGCAGTGACGGCACGGCCAAGCGGCGAGCCGAATCGCTGCGCATCGGTATCGCCGCGCTGGGGCCGATTGCGGGCACGCCGACGACGCTGACCGCGTCGGCCGGGTTCGCCGAAGTGTCACGATCGGACAGCGCCGCTACCGGGTATGCCAGGGATCTGGTGGAGCGCGCCGACCGGGCCGTCTACGCAGCCAAAGCCCGCGGCCGAAACCAGCTGGTCGAGTTCTCGTCAGGCACCGCGGATCAGCCGACATCGGTGGTGCGGTACGAATAGTCAGTGCCGACCGTACTGCTGCTCTCGACGTCCGACACCGATCTGATCACCGCTCGCGCCAGCGGGGGGCAGTACCGATGGGCCAATCCGTCCCGGCTGATCGCCGGGGAACTGCAGGACCTGCTGGCCGGCGCGGACCTGGCGGTCGTTCGGGTACTGGGTGGTTATCGCACCTGGCAGGACGACATCGACGCCGTCGTCGCCAGCGGGGTCCCCACTGTGGTGCTGTCGGGGGAGCAGGCGCCCGACGCCGACCTGATGAGCCACTCGACCGTCCCGGCGGGCGTCGCCCTTCAGGCACACATCTATCTGGCGCAGGGTGGCACCGAGAATCTGCGCAATCTGCATGCTTTCCTCTCTGACACTGTCCTGATGACCGGGTTCGGTTTCGGTGAGCCCGTATCGGCTCCGAGCTGGGGGCTGCTGCAGCGCTCGTCGGACGCTGAGGGCCCGACGGTCGCGGTGCTCTACTACCGGGCCCAGCAGCTGGCCGGCAACACCGCCTACATCGATGCGCTGTGTGGGGCCATCGAGCAGGCCGGCGGCCGTCCGCTGCCGATCTTCTGTGCCTCTCTGCGTACCGCCGAACCCGAGCTCATCGAGCTGCTGGGGACCGCCGACGCCCTGATCACGACGGTGCTGGCGGCCGGCGGCGCGACCCCGGCCACCGCGAGCGCAGGCGGCGATGACGACAACTGGAACGTCGCGCACCTGGCGGCCCTCGACATCCCGATCCTGCAGGGCCTGTGCCTCACCAGCTCGCGCGCGCAATGGGACGAGAACGACGACGGGCTGACGCCGCTGGACGTCGCGTCGCAGGTGGCGGTGCCCGAGTTCGACGGCCGCATCATCACCGTCCCGTTCTCGTTCAAGGAGATCGACAGCGAGGGCCTGATCTCGTACGTCGCCGACCCCGAGCGCTGCGAGCGGGTGGCCCGACTCGCCGTCCGGCACGCCCGGCTGAAGTACATCGAGCCGGCCGACAAGCGCGTCGCGCTGGTGTTCTCCGCCTACCCGACCAAGCACGCCCGCATCGGCAACGCGGTCGGCCTCGACACCCCGGCCAGCGCCGTCGCGCTGCTGCGCGCCATGCGCGAGGCCGGCTACCGCATCGGTGACGTCCCCGGCGTCGACGCCGAAGATGGTGACGCCCTCATCCACGCCATGATCGAGCGCGGCGGGCAGGACCCCGACTGGCTCAGCACCGAAGCGCTCGAAGCCAACCCCGTCCGGGTGTCCGCCAAGGACTACCGGGCGTGGTTCGCGACCCTGCCGGCCGAACTCACCGATGCCGTCACCGAGCACTGGGGCGCGGCGCCGGGCGAGCTGTTCGTCGACCGCAGCAACGACCCGGACGGCGAAATCGTCATCGCCGCAATGATTTCCGACAACATCGTGCTGATCGTCCAGCCGCCGCGTGGCTTCGGCGAGAACCCCGTCGCGATCTACCACGACCCGGACCTGCCGCCGAGCCACCACTACCTGGCCGCCTACCACTGGATCAACAGGCACTTCGGCGCCGACGTGATGGTCCACCTGGGCAAGCACGGCAACCTGGAATGGCTGCCCGGCAAGACCCTCGGCATGTCCGCGGCGTGCGGCACCGACGCCGCGCTCGGCGACCTGCCGCTGGTGTACCCGTTCCTGGTCAACGATCCCGGTGAGGGCACGCAGGCCAAGCGCCGGGCACACGCGGTGCTGGTCGACCACCTGATCCCGCCGATGGCCCGCGCCGAGACCTACGGCGACATCGCCCGTCTGGAGCAGCTGCTCGACGAGCACTCCAACATCTCGGCGCTGGACCCCGGCAAGCTGCCGGCCATCCGCCAGCAGATCTGGACGCTGATGCGCGCCGCCAAGATGGACCACGACCTGGGGCTGGAGGACCGGCCCGACGAGGACGTGTTCGACGACATGCTGCTGCACGTCGACGGCTGGCTGTGCGAGATCAAGGACGTCCAGATCCGCGACGGCCTGCACATCCTGGGCCAGGCACCGACCGGCGAGGCCGAACTGGACCTCGTGCTCGCCATCCTGCGGGCGCGCCAGCTGTTCGGCGGCGAGCAGTCGGTGCCGGGGCTGCGCGAGGCGCTGGGCCTGGCCGAGGACGGTTCTGCTGCACGCGAAGCCGTCGACACCGCGGAGAGTCAGGCCCGGGAGCTGGTCGCGGCACTGCAGGCGTCCGGCTGGGACGCCGCCGCCGTCGATGGCATCACCGACAACGCTGAAGTCGCCAAGGTGCTGCGGTTCGCCGCCACCGAGGTGGTGCCGCGGCTGCGTGGCACCGACCGCGAGATCGATCAGATCCTGCACGCGCTCGGCGGCGGGTTCATCGAGGCCGGGCCGTCGGGCTCCCCGCTGCGCGGGCTGGTGAACGTGCTGCCCACGGGCCGCAACTTCTACTCCGTCGACCCCAAGGCCGTGCCGTCGAAGCTGGCGTGGGAAACCGGTGTGGCGATGGCGGATTCGCTGCTGGAGCGCTACCGCACCGACTACGGCCGCTGGCCTGAGTCCGTCGGGCTCTCGGTGTGGGGCACGTCGGCCATGCGCACCGCGGGCGACGACATCGCCGAAGTGCTTGCGCTGCTGGGTGTTCGGCCCATCTGGGACGACGCGTCGCGCCGCGTGGTCGGGCTGGAGCCCATCGCGCTGGCCGAACTCGGCCGTCCCCGCATCGACGTCACCGTCCGTATCTCCGGCTTCTTCCGGGATGCCTTCCCGCACGTGGTGACCATGCTCGACGACGCGGTGCAGCTTGTCGCGGGCCTGGACGAGTCTGCCGAGGACAACTACGTGCGCGCTCACTCGCAGGTCGACGTCGCCGATCACGGCGACCAAAGGCGCGCCACCACAAGGATATTCGGTTCCAAGCCGGGAACCTACGGCGCCGGGCTGCTGCAGCTCATCGACAGTCGCAACTGGCGCGACGACGCGGACCTGGCCCAGGTGTACACCGCGTGGGGCGGCTTCGCCTACGGCCGCGGCCTCGACGGCGCCCCGGCGACCGACGACATGAACCGGGCCTACCGGCGAATCTCGGTGGCGGCCAAGAACACCGACACCCGCGAGCACGACATCGCCGACTCCGACGACTACTTCCAGTACCACGGCGGCATGGTCGCCACGGTGCGCGCGTTGACCGGCAAGGACCCCGCCGCGTACATCGGCGACAACACCCGGCCCGACGCGGTGCGTACCCGCACGCTGTCGGAGGAGACGACGCGCGTGTTCCGCGCGCGGGTCGTCAACCCGCGCTGGATGACCGCCATGCGCCGGCACGGCTACAAGGGCGCCTTCGAGATGGCGGCCACCGTCGACTACCTGTTCGGGTACGACGCCACCGCGGGCGTCATGGCCGACTGGATGTACGAACAGCTGACGCAGAGCTACGTGCTGGACCCGGAGAACCGCAAGTTCATGTCCGAGTCCAACCCGTGGGCGCTGCACGGCATGGCCGAGCGCCTGCTGGAGGCGGCGGGCCGCGGCATGTGGGCCGCGCCGGAGTCCGAGACCCTGGACGGGCTCAAGCAGGTGCTGCTCGAGACCGAGGGGGAGTTGGAGGGGTAGCTGCAAGCCCCTTGGCCGGGAGAAATCCGGCGCTCGCAGTTATCCTGGCTCGATGTTCGAGATCGGTGCGGTGGTCGCCGGTTACGTCATCGAAAGCCGCCTCGGCAGCGGCAGCAGCGCTGACGTGTATCGGGCTCGCCGACCCGCGGAGTCAGTTCCGGTGGCGCTGAAGATATTTCACAATCAGGATGCCGATGACCGGGTGGCCTGGCGGCTGGAGCGGGAGTTCAGCATCGCCTCCCGATTGAGGCACCCGCACATTGTGGCGATGTATGAGCATGGAGAGCTGCGGGCCGGCGGCGGTGGGGCAGACGAAGATGGTGCGCAACCCACCAGGCTGTGGCTGTCCATGCAGTACGTCGACGGCCCCGAGTCGACGGTGCTGATACCGGGACCGGACCAGGAGCCTGACGTCGATGCGATCGTTCGGGTGTCGACGCAGATCGGCTCGGCCCTGGACTATGCGCATCAAATGGACGTGATACATCGGGATGTCAAGCCCGCCAACATCTTACTGAGCTCAGATCGACGGTCGGCGTTCCTGACCGACTTCGGCATCGCGCAGTTGTTGGACGATGCAAAACCGCTGGCCCGCAATGGTCGGGTGCGTGGGTCGATTGCGTACGCAGCTCCGGAACTCCTGACCGCTCAACAGTTGTTGCCGCAAACGGATGTCTATGCGTTGGCCTGCACCATGTTCGAGTGGCTGACCGGCCTGCCGCCGTATCCACGCTCCACCACGTTCGCCATCACGTATGCCCATCTACACGACGAGGTGCCGACGCTCACCTCGCGCCGCTCCTGGTTGCCGACTGCGTTGAATTCGGTATTCGCGAAAGCACTCGCGAAAGATCCGTCCGCGCGCTATGGCTCATGCGCCGAGTTTGTCGCCATCGTCGCGAAGATAATGCGGGATGTCGCGGCGCCGCACCGCCGCCGCCGACGGTGGCCGGCATGGTCGCGTCGCTGAAATTTATGGTTCACGCAGTATTTACCGTCTGAGCCGACGCGTGCGGAGCATCCGACTTAGGGTTTTGGTGGGGCGAAGCGCAGGAGTCTGAGAGCAGTATCGGGCCGACCTCTCGTGTGGACGACATCGATGTTGCCCCATGGCAACTGGGTCCATCCGATGCCGACGGGAACCGAATGACCACTGAATCAACGAGTTACGACAATTCAGCGCTTGCGCACGAAGACGAGGGATATCACAAGGCCCTCAAGCCGCGTCAGATCCAGATGATCGCCATCGGCGGCGCCATCGGCACCGGTTTGTTCATGGGCGCGGGCAGTCGCCTGCACTCGGCCGGCCCGGGCCTGTTCCTGGTGTATGCCTTCTGCGGCGTTTTCGTCTTCTTCATCTTGCGGGCCCTCGGTGAACTCGTGCTACACCGACCCTCCTCTGGCTCATTCGTGTCATACGCGCGCGAATTCTTCGGTGAGAAAACGGCTTTCGTCACCGGTTGGCTCTACTTCTTCAACTGGGCGGCCACCGCGATCGTCGATGTCACGGCTGTTGCGCTGTATGTGCACTACTGGGGCATGTTCAAGGCGATACCGCAATGGTTGATCGCGCTCATCGCGCTGGGGATCGTCGTGACCATGAACATGATCTCGGTGAAGCTCTTCGGTGAGATGGAATTCTGGGCCTCGATCATCAAGGTCGCCGCGCTGGTCACGTTCCTGGTGGTCGGCATCGTGTTCCTCGGCGGACGCTTCGAAATCGAAGGCCAGGCAACCGGATTCGGTGTGCTCGCCGACAACGGCGGACTCTTCCCGGCCGGTCTGTTCTCGCTGGTGATCGTCACCTCCGGCGTCATCTTCGCTTACGCCGCAGTCGAACTCGTCGGCATCGCCGCCGGGGAGACCGCAGAGCCCGCCAAGGTGATGCCGCGGGCGATCAACTCCGTGGTCGCGCGTATCGGAATCTTCTATGTCGGCTCGTTGGTGGTGTTGGCGCTGCTGCTGCCCTACACGGCGTACCACAAGGGCGAAAGTCCTTTCGTGACATTCTTTTCCAAGATCGGCGTTCCCGCGGCCGGTGGCATCATGAACATGGTGGTGCTCACCGCCGCGATGTCCAGTCTCAACGCAGGCTTGTACTCGACCGGCCGCGTGCTGCGCTCGATGGCGATGAATGGCAGCGGCCCCGGGTTCACCGCGAAGATGAACCGCAACGGGGTGCCATTCGGCGGAATCGCGCTGACTGCCGCGCTCACCCTGCTGGGCGTCATCCTCAACCTGTTCGTACCCGAGGATGCCTTCAACATCGCCCTCGACCTGTCGGCGCTGGGCATCATCTTCACCTGGGGCATGATCGTCGCCTGCCAGATTCAGTTGTACCGCTGGGAAGCCAAGGGCATCCTGCAGCGGCCCAGCTTCCGGTTGCCCGGTACGCCGTACACCGGCTATGCGACCCTGGTGTTCCTCGTCGCCGTCACCGCGCTGATGTGCTACGAGAACTACTGGAATCTGATCGCCATCATCTTGCTGGTCCCGTTGCTGACCGGCGGCTGGTATGCGGTGCGGGGCAAGGTCCTGGCGATCGCGGCCACGCGTGTCGGATACACCGGCGACTACCCGGTGATTCCACAGCCACCGATCCCCACGGCGCCGCACCTGCCGCACGAGAAGACGTAGCGCTTCTGAGGGCTGTGCACGCATCTGCTTTGGCGGGCGTACACAGCGCTCACGCTCGTCGCCCAAGCACTAACCTGATGACCATGGCCCTCACCTTCGCCGACGTCGCCACCGCGAACTACGTCCTGCTGACCACCTTCACCAAGGACGGCCGCCCGAAGCCCACCGCCGTCTGGGCGGTCCCGGACGGTGACCGGCTGCTGGTCATCTCCGAGGCCAAGGCGTGGAAAGTCAAGCGAATCCGGAACACCCCGCGCGTCACCGTCGCCAAGTGCGACATGCGCGGCAACCCGAAGAGCGAGGCCGTCGAGGCCAAGGCGGCGATCCTGGACCAGTCGCAGGTCGGCGCCGTCTACGACGGCATCGGCAAGCGCTACGGGTTGATCGGCAAGGCCTTCAACTTCTTCTCCAAGCTGCGCGGCGGTATGGAGAACAACGTCGCGCTGGAGCTGCGGGCCGCATAGTGAGTCAATTCCCTGCCGGCGCGCCAAAGTTGCCGCGCCACAAGGACATCGGCCGGCTGCTGCTGAACTGTCCGGACCGCCGCGGCGTGATCGCCGCGGTGTCGACGTTCCTGACGCGCTCGGGCGCCAACATCATCTCGCTGGACCAGCATTCGACGGCTCCAGAAGACGGTGTCTTCCTGCAACGCACCGTCTTCCACCTGCCCGGGCTCGCTGCCGCCCAACCTGACCTGGAGCGCGAATTCGCCGCGGTGGCAGAAGAATTCGACATGGACTACCGGTTCACCGATGCGTCCAAGCCCAAGCGTGTGGCCATCATGGCCTCGACTGCCGACCACTGTCTGCTCGACCTGCTGTGGCGCAACCGCCGCGGAGAACTCGACATGACCGTCGTGATGGTGATCTCCAACCACGCCGACCTGGCCGAGCAGGTGCGGGCGTTCGGGGTGCCATTCGTGCACATCCCGGCGACCCGGGATATCCGGGAACAGGCCGAACAGCGTCAGCTGGAGCTGCTCAAGGGCAATGTCGATCTGGTGGTGCTGGCCCGGTACATGCAGATCATCACGCCGGGGTTCCTCGACGCCATCGGGTGTCCGCTGATCAACATCCACCATTCGTTCCTGCCGGCATTCGTCGGCGCCACGCCGTACCGGCGGGCCAAGGAGCGCGGCGTGAAGCTGATCGGCGCCACGGCGCACTATGTCACCGAGGACCTGGACGAAGGTCCGATCATCGAGCAGGACGTGGTGCGGGTCGACCACAACGACAGCGTCGAAGAGCTCGTGCGGCTCGGCGCCGACGTGGAACGAGCCGTGCTGTCCCGAGCGGTGCTGTGGCACTGCCAGGACCGCATCCTCCGACACGATAACGAAACCGTTATTTTCTGACGGATCGGGAACGCAAGACCCCGTCAGGCGCGTTGTCCAGTGCATGGCGATGCGACTTTTTCTGGTTTACGCGCTCGTCGAGGTCGCGGTGCTGGCAGTCCTGGCCTCGACCATCGGTGTGGCTTGGACACTACTGGCGCTGTTGGCCACCTTTGCCGCTGGTCTGGCCATCGCAGGCACCCAGATCACCCGGCATTTCAGCAGGTTGTCCGAGGCGCTGAGCGCTCGATCCACCGACCCGACGCTGGCCACGGACAGTGTCTTGGTGGCCCTCGGCACGGTGCTGGTTGTCGTCCCCGGGCTGGCCAGCTCGGTGCTCGGCGCGCTCATGCTGGTGCCGTTCACCCGGCGCGCGGCGCGGCCGGCGGTAACCGCTCTATTCGGCCGACGGCTGACCCCGATGGACTTCCCGACGCAGGTGATCTACATCAATCACGATGAGCGCTACCGCGGTCGCGGCGAGTACATCGACGGGGAAGTGATCGACGTCATCGACAGCTCACCGGTCGCTGTGCACCGGCAGGCCGGCTGAACGGACTAACGTCTCACCTTCGTGACGACCTTTGCGACGACGCTGCTGCTCGGCGGTCGTATTCATAGCCCGGCTGCGCCCGACGCCACCGCGATCGCAATCCGCGACGGAGTGGTGGCCTGGCTCGGTTCCGATGACGTCGGGCGGGCGCTGCATCCGGATGCCACCGTCGTCGACCTCGAAGGTGCGTTCGTGGCCCCGGCGTTCGTCGACAGCCACGTGCACCTGACCGCCACCGGACTCACCGTGGCCGGCCTGGACCTGCGCACCGCGACGTCGCTGCCGCATCTGCTGACCCTGCTGGCCGAGCACGCCGCGCAGCAGCCGGACGGCGTCATCTGGGGCCACGGCTGGGACGAATCGGGCTGGCCCGAACGCGTCATCCCGACCACCGCCGACCTCGACGGAGTGCTCGGCGGGCGGCCTGCGTACCTGGCCCGGGTCGACGTGCACTCGGCCGTCGCGACGACCGGCCTGCGGCAGCTGGTACCCGGGCTCGCCGACAGCGCGGGTTTCTCCGAGCAGGGCCCACTGACCGCGGACGCGCACCACCGCGTGCGGGCCGCGGCCCGCAACCTGCTCAGCGCCACGCAGCGCCACGGCGCCCAACGCGCCGCGCTCGACCTGGCCGCACGCAACGGCATCGTCGCGGTGCATGAGTGCGCGGGCCCTGAGATCGGCGGCCTCGACGACTGGGCCGATCTACGTGCCACCGAACACGGCGTCGACATCGTCGGCTACTGGGGTGAGGCGGTCGACACCGCCGCAGCCGCCCGCGACCTGATGGACCGGACCGGAGCCCACGGCCTGGCCGGCGACCTCTTCATCGACGGCGCGCTCGGCTCACGGACCGCCTGGTTGCAGCAGCCCTACGCCGACGCGCCCGCCTGCTGTGGCAACACCTACCTGGACACCGACGCCGTCGCCGCACACCTGCTGGCCTGCACCGAGGCCGGTATCACCGCCGGCTTCCACGTCATCGGCGACGCCGCGGTCGCTGCCGTCGTGGAAGCCTTGGACCGGACCGTGGCGGCTTTCGGGGCACCCGCGGTGGCGCGCTGCGGGCACCGGCTGGAGCACCTCGAGATGGTGGACGCCGAACAAGCGCGCAGGCTGGGATCGTGGGGCGTGGTCGCCAGCATGCAGCCGAATTTCGACGCGCTGTGGGGCGGCGCCGACGGCATGTACGCCCAACGTCTCGGTGTCGATCGAGCACAGGGTTTGAACCCGTTTGCGCTGTTAGCATCGCAAGGCGTGCCCCTCGCCTTCGGTTCGGACAGTCCGGTCACCAGCATCAATCCGTGGGAATCGGTGCGCGCCGCCATCAGCCACCGGACGTCCGGTAGCGCCATCTCGGCGCGGTCGGCGTTCCTCGCCGCCACCCGCGGCGCCTGGCGGGCCGGCGGTGTCCGTGACGGCATGACCGGGACGCTGGTGCCGGGGGCCGTCGCGTCGTACGCGGTGTGGCAGGTGCCCGGCGGCGCCGACGCCCTGGACGTCACCGCGCCGGCCGACGCCGTGCAGCGCTGGTCCACCGATCCGCGGTCGCGGGTACCCGCGCTACCTCCGCTGGGCCCTGACGACGAGCTGCCGACCTGCTTGCAGACCGTCCACCGCGGCGAGCAGATCCATGGCTGAGGGCCAGGAGAGCGTGGAGGAAACCCTGGACGACGACGTCCAGGACGAGGCGGAGTCGCCCACGCCGGAAGAGCCCGAACAGCCGCAGGGTCCCGGCCGGGCCGCGCGGATCGTCGCCGGCGTGCGCCGGTTCTTCGAGCCCCGGTTGATGCGGTTGGCAGTGGCCGTCGTGGCCGGCCTGCTCTTGTGCGCGAGCTTCCCGCCCTTCGATCTCTGGTACCTGTCGTTCCCCGCGCTGGCGCTGCTGGCCTGGGCGCTGGTCGACGAACGCACAACGCCCGCAGGCGGTTTCGGCTACGGCATGCTGGCCGGTCTGGTGTTCTACGTGTTGTTGCTGCCGTGGATCAGCAATTTCGTCGGGCCGATCCCGTGGCTGATGCTCGCCGCTCTGGAGGCGTTCTTCACCGGTGTGTTCGGGCTGACCGCGGTCCTCGTGCGGCGCCTGCCGGGTTGGCCCCTGTGGTTCGCCGCGCTCTGGGTGTCGGCGGAATGGCTCAAGTCGACCGTGCCGTTCGGCGGATTCCCGTGGGGCGTCGTGGCCTTCAGCCAGACCGACAGCCCGCTGTTGCCGCTCGCCCAGGTCGGCGGTGCGCCGTTGGTGTCGTTCGCGGTGGCGCTGATCGGTTTCAGTGCGACAGCCATCGTGCTCGAGGCGGTCAGGCACTGGCGGCATGACCACCGCACGGGTGCCGCGGCCCCGCCGGAGGTGTTCATCCCCGGCATCTGCATCGCCGTCGTCCTGCTGCTCACCGTGCTGGCCTGGCCGCACGTCCGCAAGGCCGGAGCTGGTGCGGGCGACGACCCCGCGATCAACGTCGCCGCCATTCAGGGCAACGTGCCGCGCCTCGGCCTGGACTTCAACGCCCAGCGCCGCGCGGTGCTCGACAACCACGTGCACGAGACCAAAGAACTGGCCGAAGACGTCCGTGCCGGCCGCGCACCGCAGCCGACGGTGGTCATCTGGCCGGAGAACTCGTCGGACATCGATCCGCTGGTCAATGTCGACGCCGCGGAACTGATCTCGGCGGCGTCGTCCGCCATCCACGCGCCGATCCTGGTGGGCACCGTGCTGGCGGCGCCGGAATACACGCCGGAGCACCCGGTGACCACCAACTCGGTGATCGTGTGGAACGGGACCGACGGGCCGGGGGAGCGCCACGACAAGGCCATCGTGCAGCCGTTCGGCGAATACCTGCCCTGGCGCAGTTTCTTCCGGTTGCTGTCGCCGTACGCCGATCGGGCCGGCTACTTCGTGCCGGGCAACGGCAGCGGCGTCGTCACCGCCGCCGGGGTGCCGATCGGCGTGACGACGTGCTGGGAGGTCATCTTCGACCGTGCCGCCCGGCAGTCGGTGCTCAACGGCGCGCAGCTGCTGGCGGTCCCTGCCAACAACGCGACGTTCGACGAGCCGATGAGCGTGCAGCAGCTGGCGTTCGCCCGGCTGCGGGCCGTCGAACACGATCGGTACGTGATCGTCGCGGGCACCACGGGGATCAGCGCGGTGGTCGCGCCGAACGGCCAAGTCCTGGAGCGAACGGAGTTCTTCCAGCCCGCCTATCTGGACCGGCAGGTGCGCTTGAAGACCGATCTGACCTTCGCCACGCGGTGGGGACCGGTCATCAACGGTGTGCTTGTGGGGGTCGGCGTTGCGGCTCTTCTGGTGGGCATGCTGCACAATAGGAAGCTCGTCCGCCGCCCCCCCCCCGGCGGAACATCAGGCCGGCAAAGACGCCGCGATTGATACCGACACCGACGCCGACAACGAACAGGGGAACTGACCATGGGCGAAGATCGTCCGAGTCAGCGCACGCTGGTCATCATTCCGACCTACAACGAGCGCGAGAATCTGCCCTTGATCGTGGGCCGGGTGCACGCCGCCCGTCCGGACGTCCACGTGCTGGTCGTCGACGACGACAGCCCCGACGGCACCGGCCAGCTGGCCGATGAGCTGGCGCTGGCCGATCCAGACCGCCTGCACGTCATGCACCGGGCCGGCAAGGGCGGTCTGGGTGCCGCGTACCTCGCCGGGTTCGCCTGGGGCCTGGGCCGCGGCTACAGCGTCCTGGTCGAAATGGACGCCGACGGCAGCCATGCGCCCGAGGAGCTGTACCGGCTGCTTGACGCTGTCGATGCCGGTGCCGACCTGTCGATCGGTTCGCGGTACGTGCCCGGCGGTGCCATCCGCAACTGGCCCCGTCGCCGGCTCGTCCTGTCGCGCACCGCGAACACCTATGCCCGCATACTGCTGGGCGTCAAGATTCACGACATCACCGCCGGCTACCGCGCCTACCGGCACGACGTGCTGGAGAAGATCGGCCTCGACGACGTCGATTCGAAGGGCTACTGCTTCCAGATCGACCTGACCTGGCGTGCCATCAACGCGGGCTTCACCGTCGTCGAGGTGCCCATCACGTTCACCGAGCGCGAGCTGGGTGTGTCGAAGATGAGCGGCTCGAACATCCGCGAGGCCATGTCGCAGGTGGCCAAGTGGGGCATCCGCGGCCGGTTGGACCGGGCCCGCGGCATCGTGCGCTAGGCAGTTACTCCGCGAGCAGACACAAAACTGTCGTTTTCCAGGCCAAAACGACAGTTCTACGTCTGTTCGCGAGACACAAAAAGCCCCGTGCAATGCACGGGGCTTTTTGTCTGCGAAGTTAGCCGCGGCGGCGGGTCTTGATGAGCTCCAGCCGCTCCTTGAGCAGCTCTTCGAGCTCCTCGACGGAACGACGCTCGAGCAGCATGTCCCAGTGGGTACGCGGCGGCTTGACCTTCTTGGGCTCGGGCACGTCACCCTCGAGCAGGGTGCCTTCCATGCCGTTCTTGCACGCCCAGGTGCCGGGGATTTCCGCGTCGTCGGCGAACGGAACTTCGAATTCCTCGCCGTTGTCGGTGCGGTAACGGGCCACCTGCCGCGGCGCCAGGTCATGGTTACGGTCGGTCTCGTAGCTCACAGCTCCGAGGCGACTGCCTCTCAGGACACGATCAGCCATCGTCAATCACTCCCTTGGTATAGCGACAGGGAATCAACGCCGGCCAGCGCCGTGAAGTTCCCGACTCAGTTGTCCATGATACCGGGGTTCGGACCGTCTCCCGATACAGTCACGATCGTGAGGCGGACATGAAGCGCTCGAAGGCCCAACCTTGCCGGTGGTGTGGCCGTGAGGTAGCCGATGCGGGCATGGGTCGTCGTCGCCAGTACTGCCGCCAGTCGTGCCGACAGCGTGCCTATGAGCAGCGGGCCATGGTCAAGGGAACTTCGCTGGCCGAGGACTCGGTGGTGCTCAGCGCCGAGGAAGCAGCGGCCCTCTCGGACCGCGTTTATCAGGTACGGTGTGCGGCCGAGGACGTCGCGACGGCTGTTGCCGAAGGCGCCGGCCCCACTGAATTGAAAGAGCTGTGTGAGGTGCTGTTGCAGGCCGCGAAAGACGCCGACGGTTGGCGCTGACGGCGCGCGCAGCGACGGGAAAGAACTGATGCATGACTGACGACCGTCGGCGGATCCACAAGCCGACCAAGTTCCTGGGCCGCGGCTTCGAGGCGTTCCACGACGTCGAGGACCCCGTCCAGGAGAGTCGCATCGCCCACGAGACGGCGGCTGCGCTGCTGGAACGGGTTCGCAGCTACCCCGATCCCGACGTGGTGTCGCGGCTGGTGGCCTACACCGACGAACACGGCATCGAGACCATCGCCGAGTTGTGGGCGGGTGCCGGCGCGCGCAGTCTGCCCGGCGCGTTGTGGCGGGTCTACCTGCTGCGGTTGTCGATCCGCGACGACCCGTACTCGGCCAGCCTGATGTTCGGCCGCGGCACGGAGGTGCTGCACTCGATCGACCCCGTGGTTGCCGGTGCCGAGACACCCGTGGGGCCGACGGAGATCCGGGAGCTCGCCGATCGCATCCTGCGCGGCGTGTTCGAGGGCGACTTCGCCGTCGCGCTGGAACGGGCGGCGGCGTACTGCCGGGTGAGTGCGGCCGGCTGCACGAGCCTGGCCGACGACGCGACGACGACCGCGCCGGAGCGCGCCGCGGAGCTGACCGACCGCGCTGTGACGTTCACCCGCATCGCCAACGAGCTGCATGCCGCAGCCGCGCTGTGGCGCAGCAATTCGCTGGATTGACGCGGTGGCCGACGATGTCGGCGGACCACGTCCGAGAAGTTAAAGCCAGACCGCAGAACGCCTCTCGGCGGTAGGCCGCTCGTGGCGGCGAAATTTGGGGCCCGGGGTTACTGCGGCCTGGCGCTGTTCACTCTAGCGGATGATCGCGTGCGGCGAGCAATTCCCTGATGGCGTCGGGCGCTCATTTCAGGTGTCCGGAATCGTCTCGGCAGAACGCCTCGATGTGCGTACTGTGTCGGCATGACGACGGCGTTCGTGCTGTCCGGCGGCGGCAGCCTGGGGTCCATCCAGGTGGGCATGCTGCTGGGTCTGGCCGAGGCGGGCATCACACCGGATCTGATCGTCGGCACCTCGGTCGGCGCGCTCAACGGCGGGTGGATCGCCGGGCGGTCCGACCACGACGGCGCCCTGGCGCTGGCCGATCTGTGGCGGACCCTCTCGCGCCGCAAAGTGTTCCCGACCAGCCCGAGCATGGGGCTGCTCGGGTTTCTGGGGCGTCGGCCGCACCTGGTATCCGACAGTGGGATCCGCAGTCTGCTGCAGCAGCACCTCCGCTTCCGGCGGCTGCAGGACGCGCCGACGCCGCTGCACGTGGTGGCAACCGATGTGCTGTCCGGGCAGGACGTCCTGTTGTCGTCGGGCGACGCCATCGACGCGATCGTGGCCAGCGCCGCCATCCCCGCCGTCCTGCCCCCGGTCCGGATCGGCGGACGCGATCTGGTCGACGGCGGCGTGGTGAACAACACACCGCTGTCGTATGCGGTGGAACTGGGCGCGACCGAGGTGTGGGTGCTGCCGACGGGCTACTCGTGCGCCATGCCGCAACCACCGAGGGCCGCTCTGGCCATGGCCATGCACGCCTTCACGCTGGCGATCAATCGGCGTTTGGCTACCGACGTCGAGCGCTTCGAAGGATCGGTCGAGCTGCATGTCGTGCCGCCGCTGTGCCCGGTACGGGTGTCGCCGGTCGACTTCTCCCGCTCGGCGGAGCTCATCGAGCGATCGCTGCAGTCCACGCGGCGCTGGCTGCCGACGACTCGCCCCGAGGTGGGGCAGGCCGAACTGCTGGAACCGCACCGCGATTGCAGCTGAACCCTCCGTGCTCCTCGCGTGCGCGGGGCCTACTTCAGCACGTTGACGGCGCGGGCGATGACGAGTGCGGTCGTCGAGATCGACACCATCGACTGCAGCGTCATCATCATCTTGGCCCATCGGGTGAGCGGCATGGTGTCGGTGGGGGAGAACGCCACGACGTTGGTGTAGCTCACGTACAGGTAGTCGACGAACGTTGGGCGCCAACCGGGTTCGGCGTTCTGCGGATCGCTCATCTGCGGGAACTGGAAGTCCGGGTACGGGTCGTCACCGGCCCGCCGGGCGAACGGCCCACCGCGGTCCAGCTCCCAGAACCAGATGCCGAACACGATGACATTGGTGATGAAGATCGCCGCGCCACTGCCCAACAACAACCCGGCATTGTTCGACACCTGGCCGGACAGGATGTGGATGTCGAGCACGATCGCCGAGGTCGTGTTGTCGGCGGTGATGGCCGCGGTCAGCGCCCGCATCGCCCACTTGCCGACGGTGGTTTCCCGGGACATCCGCAGCGGGTTGATGATCATCAGCACGACCACGAGCAGGAGCTCCAGGCCGATCAGCGGCCACCGGGGCACCACGGTGTACTGCTCGGGGACGGCCCACTGCAGCGCCACGGCACTGAGGACGGCGAAGATCACCGGCAGCCGGTTCTCCGGCGCACCGGGCCGCAGCCACGACGGCACGTGGCTTTCGGCACTGTGCGTCAGGCGGTGGGTGCGCTCGACGAACGTCCTGACCGCCGGCGGCACCGGTTCTGGGGTGGGGTCCATGCGCTCAGTTTCGCACCGAGATGACACCATTAGACGGTGTCTGCCGAGCTGAGCCAGGGAACCCACAGGTCGTCGCCGCTTACCGCGGCTGACATCGATGCGGCTGCCCGGCGAATTTCCTCGGTGGTCACCCGGACCCCGCTGCAGTTCAGCGATCGGCTGTCGGCGCTGACCGGCGCCCAGGTCTATCTGAAGCGTGAGGACCTGCAGGCGGTGCGGTCCTACAAGTTGCGCGGCGCCTACAACTTGTTGATGCAGCTCTCCGATGAGGAGAAGGCCGCCGGCGTCGTGTGCTCGTCGGCGGGCAACCACGCCCAGGGTTTCGCGCTGGCCTGCCGCTCGATGGGCGTGCACGGCCGGGTGTACGTCCCGGCCAAGACGCCCAAGCAGAAGCGGGACCGCATCCGCTACCACGGCGGGGACTTCATCGAGCTGATCGTCGGGGGCGCCACCTATGACCTGGCCGCCGCGGCGGCGCTCGAGGACGTCGCACGCACCGGGGCCACTCTGGTCCCGCCGTATGACGACCTGCGCACCATGGCCGGCCAGGGCACCATCGCGGTCGAGATCCTCGACCAGCTGGACGGCGAGCCCGATCTGGTGATCGTGCCGGTCGGCGGCGGCGGCTGCATCAGCGGCATCACCACCTACCTGACCGCCCACACAAAGGCGACCGCCGTGCTCGGGGCCGAGCCTGCGGGAGCGGCCTCGATGATCGCGGCACTGGCCAAGGGCGAGCCGGTGACGCTGGAGCATGTCGACCAGTTCGTCGACGGCGCCGCGGTGGCGCAAGCCGGCGCGCTGACCTATGCGGCGCTGGCCGCCGCCGGGGACATGGTGTCGGTGACGACGGTCGACGAGGGCGCGGTGTGCACCGCGATGCTCGACCTGTACCAGAACGAGGGCATCATCGCCGAGCCCGCGGGCGCGCTGTCGGTGGCGGCGTTGATGGAGAACGGCGTCGAGCCCGGTTCGACGGTCGTGTGCCTGATCTCCGGTGGCAACAACGACGTTTCGCGCTACGGCGAGGTGCTCGAGCGGTCGCTGGTGCACCTGGGTCTCAAGCACTATTTCCTGGTGGATTTCCCGCAGGAGCCCGGCGCCCTGCGGCGGTTCCTCGACGAGGTGCTCGGACCCAACGACGACATCACCCTGTTCGAATACGTCAAGCGCAACAACCGGGAGACCGGTGCGGCGCTGGTCGGCATCGAACTCGGTTCGGCGGCCAACTTCGACGGGCTGCTGGAGCGGATGCACGATTCGGGCATCCACGTCGAGCCGTTGGAGCCGGGGTCTCCGGCTTACCGCTACCTGACCTAGTTCGGCGTGGTGGCCAGGCTAGGCCGCCTCTGGATAACTACTTGACAAGGCGAAAAGGGTGCTGGTGCCGCGCCGCTATTTCGGCGGCTTTGCCGAGAGCCACGGTTGGCGGGCCTATGCCGAATGTGTAGCTTGGGGCCGAGATTTCGCAGATCTGGCCCGAAAACCGACACATTCGTCATAGGGGCCGGGATCGGCAGCACGTACCTGATCAGATTGCGGGGACGCACTGACTGCGACGCGCGTCAGGTCGACGAGCGCAGGACCGCGAACGAATGTCCTTGCAGCAGAGTCGATTCACCGACCTTCGGCTCGGCGGACGACAGCACCAGCTCACCGGTGACGGGTACTGCGACGGAGTGCTCGCCGAGGTTGCATGCCACGGCGAACGCCCCACGGTGCATGACGATCCAGCGGTCGGTTTCGTCGAACTCGATGCGCAGTTGGTCGAGCCACGGGTTGGCGAAGTCGGGTTCGGTGCGCCGCAACGCGATCAGGTCGCGGTACAGCTGCAGTAGCCGGGCGTGCTCGCCGATGCCGACCTCGTCCCAATCGAGTTTGGAGCGCTTGAACGTCGCGGGGTCCTGCGGATCGGGGATGTCATCGGCGGCCCAGCCGTGATCGGCGAACTCGGCCTTGCGTCCCTCGGCCGTCGCGCGGGCCAGTTCGGGTTCGGGATGTGAACTGAAGAACTGGAACGGCGTCGATGCGCCCCACTCTTCACCCATGAAAAGCATTGCCGTATACGGTGATCCGAGTACCAGTGCGGCCTTGACCGCGAGTTGCCCGAAATCGAGATTTTGCGAGGGGCGGTCACCGATCGCCCGGTTGCCCACCTGATCGTGCGTGCACGTGTACGCCAGCAGTCGGGTGGCCGGAATCTGCGCGATGTCCAGCGGGCGGCCATGGCGGCGGCGCCGGAACGACGAGTAGGTGCCGGCATGGAAGAAGCCGTGGGTCAGGGTGGTGGCCAGCGTCTGCACGGACCCGAAATCGGCGTAGTAGCCCTGCCGTTCCCCGGAGACCGCGGTGTGGATGGCGTGGTGGATGTCGTCGTCCCACTGCCCGGCGAGGCCGTACCCGCCGCGGTCCCGCGGAGTGATCAGGCGCGGGTCATTGAGGTCACTTTCGGCGATCAGTGACAGTGGTCGGCCCAATTCTTGTGCCAGTGCGTCGGTTTCGGTGGCCAGCTCTTCCAGCAGATGCACCGCCGTGGTGTCGACCAGCGCGTGCACCGCGTCCAATCGCAGCCCGTCGATGCCGAAATCGCGCATCCAGCGCAACGCGCAATCGATGATGTAGCGGCGCACCGGGTCCGAGTCGGCGCCGCCGATGTTGATCGCCTCGCCCCACGGGGTCCGGCCCGCCGTCAGGTACGGCCCGAACTTGGGCAGGTAATTCCCCGACGGGCCAAGGTGATTGAACACCGCGTCGAGCAGCACGCCCAGGCCTCGCCGGTGGCAGGCGTCGACGAAACGCACCAGACCCGAAGGGCCGCCGTAAGGTTCGTGCACCGCGTACCACAGCACGCCGTCGTAGCCCCAGCCGTGACTGCCGCCGAACGCGTTGACCGGCATCAGTTCGACGAAGTCGACGCCGAGTGCCACCAGGTGGTCCAGCCGCTCGACGGCGGCGTCGAACGTGCCGGCTCCGGTGAACGTGCCGACGTGCAGCTCGTAGATCACCGCGCCATCGATGGCCCGGCCGGCCCAGGGCGCCGCCGACTCGGCTGGCCACAGCTGTGAAAGTCCGTGCACGCCATCGGGTTGCCGCGGCGAACGAGGGTCGGGCAGTGGCGGGGCGTCATCCAGGACGAAGCCGTACCGCGCGTCGGCGGGCACCTCCGCGGCGACGCGCCACCACCCGTCGTCGCAGCGGCTCATAGGGTATCTGGTGCCATCGGCCTCGAGCGCGACGGTTTTCGGCGTTGGCGCCCATACCGAGAATTCGTGATCAGGCACGGGCCTGCTCCAGGAGCACGCCGGGCAGTTCGGCGAACAGCACGTCAGCGGTCACGGTGCCGGACCAGGTCCGGCCGGTCAGGCGGTCGGTCCAGTCGCCGTCGGGCAGTGGGATGGTGGTGTCGGCGCAAGCGGATTCGTCGAGCTTCAGCGTCCACCGAGGTACGACCACCAGCACGTCGGCGCCGCGCCGGAACGCGATGATGTGGTCGGCGGCGGGTCCGTCGGCGACGACGGGCGTGTAGTCGCCCGACAGGTACGTGGCGGGCCGCTCCCGGCGCGACCGCAACGCTCCCGCGACGACTCGAATCTTGGGGTGGTTCAAGGAATCGAGCTCGGTTTGGCGGAGCGCGAAATCCACCGGACGCCGATTGTCGGGGTCCACCAAGCTGTCGTCGAACAGCTCGGTGCCCTGATAGACGTCGGGCACACCCGGCACGGTCAGGGCCAGCAGCTTCTGCGCTACGGCATCGCAACGCGCGGCCTCATCGAGCTGCCCGACCAACGCGGTCACCTCATTGGCGATCGGCCCGTCGAGCAGCGCGTCGATCCAGTCACGCACGGCCCGTTCGAATTCGCGGTCCGGCTGCTCCCAGTCGGTGTGCAGCTCGGCTTCGCGGATCGCCTTCTCAGCGTAGGCGTGCAGCCGGTCGCGGAGGGCGTCGTCGACCTCGCCAGACACCGGCCACACGCCGATGATGTTCTGCCACAGGAACAATCCGGTGCCCTCTTCGGGCGGTACGCACACCGTGTTCCAGCGCCGCACGCGCCCTGCCCATAGGTCGGCGCACTGGGAGAGCGCCGTGATGCGGGCCCGGACATCCTCGCTGCGCTTGGTGTCGTGGGTGGACAGGGTCACCATGGTGGCGGGCCAGTCCCGTGCACGTGCTGCGGCGCGCTGGTGAAATTCGCCCGTGCTCATGCCGAATTGCTCGGGGGTGCCACCGACCTCATTCAGCGATACCAGGCGAGCGTCGCGGTAGAACAGCGTGTCCTCGACTGCTTTAGCCGTCACCGCGCCGCATAACTGCTGCAACCGGGAAGCGGGTTCGGGCTGGTCGAGTGCCGTGGCAATCAGCTGCACGGCGGATGTCAGCTCCGGTGCCGCGCTGATGGTTTCGCTGATGGCTTCGGGCAGCGCCGGGGCCAACACCGGGTAGTCGGTGCGATACCCGCCAACACGGCTGAGCAGTTGGGCGATGGCTTCCGGCAGCGCGGGGTCGTCGGTTCCGGTGGTGCGCACGATCGCGCGGCACAGCCGGGCAAGCTCGCTGGACAGGGTCCCACGGGCGGCCTTGGTCTTCAATTCCCGGGTGTCGCACCGGGTCTCGTGCGCCAGTTCCGTCAGCGGCTCGACACCGTCCGGGTCGACGAACAGCCCACCGACTTCCCGCAGCACGTCGTAGCCGGTGGTGCCCGCGATGGGCAGACTCGGTTCGAGCGGCTCGTCGGCGGCCTGGATCTTCTCGGCGACGATCCAGGCGTCGGGTCCGGTCAGCTCGCGCAGCCGGGCGAGATAGCCTGCGGGATCGGTCAATCCGTCGATGTGATCGACCCGCAAACCGTCCACCAGACCCGCGCGGAACCAGCGCCCGATCTCGGCGTGGCTGGCGTCGAACACGTCTGGGTCCTCTTGACGCACCGCCGCCAGCGAGGTGATGGAGAAGAACCGCCGGTACCCGCACGAACCTGAACGCCACCCCACCAGTCGGTATGCCTGCCGGGCGTGGACCTCGACCGCGGTGCCCGCGCCGGTCCCGGGCCGGATCGGCCAGACCCGGTCACCCAGGCGCAGCACCTCACCGTCGACGGTCAGGGCATCGGCGTCGGCATCAGAACCCAGTACCGGCAACACGATTCGCCCGTCGGGGTCCAAGTCCCAGTCGATATCGAAGAAGCTGCTGAACCGCGACTCACGGCCGTCGGTCAGGACGTCCCACCACCACGGATTCTGCTCGGGCCGTTCGACGCCGACGTGGTTCGGCACGATGTCCACGATCAGTCCCATGCCGCGCGCTCGCGCCGCGGCGGACAGCCGGGAGAAGCCCTCGGGCCCACCGAGTTCCGCAGAGATCGCCGTCGGGTCGGTGACGTCGTAGCCGTGTGTGGACCCGGTGACAGCGGTCAACACCGGCGACAGGTAGAGGTGCGAGACGCCGAGATCGTCGAGATAAGGCAGCAGTGCCAGCGCGTCGTCGAAGGTCATTCCGTCGCCGCGCATTTGCAGCCGGTACGTAGAAACAACGGGCAAGACCGGCGCTGCTGCCATCTCGGTCACGCCGTCTTACGCAACACCAGCAGCGAGCGGGCCTGCAGCGAGATCGTCTCACCTGCGCCGGCCACCAGTTCGGTGCGCCCGTGCGGGTCCGCGGTGTCCAGGGCCGCCGCCCATTTCTCGCCGTAGCCCTGGTCGGGAATCACGAAATCCAGACCTTCGTCATGGGCGTTGAAACACAGCAGGAACGAGTCGTCGGTGACCCGTTCACCGCGCGCGTTGGGCTCGGGGATCGCGTCGCCGTTGAGGAACACCGAGATGCTCTTGCCGAAACCGGAATCCCAGTCCTCGAGCGTCATCTCGTCCCCGGCCGGCGTCAGCCAGGCGATGTCGCGAACCTGTCCGCTGCTCCGAACCGGTTGTCCGGCCAGGAACCTGCGGCGCCGGAACACCGGGTGCTCTCGGCGCAGGCGCACCACGGTGCGGGTGAATTCCAGGAGCGCCGAATTGGTTTCGCGCATGGTCCAGTCCATCCAGGACAGGGTGTTGTCCTGGCAGTAGACGTTGTTGTTGCCCTGCTGGGTGCGGCCGATCTCGTCGCCATGGCTGATCATCGGGGTGCCCTGCGACAGCATCAGGGTCGCGAAGATGTTGCGGCGCTGCCGCTCCCGCAGCGCGACGATCTCGGGATCGTCGGTCGGGCCTTCTACGCCGCAGTTCCAGGAGCGGTTGTGGCTCTCGCCGTCCCGGTTTTCCTCGCCGTTGGCGTCGTTGTGCTTCTCGTTGTAGGACACCAGGTCGGTCAACGTGAAGCCGTCGTGGCAGGTGACGAAGTTGATGCTCGCGCTCGGGCGCCGGCCGGTCGCTTCGTACAGGTCCGACGAGCCCGTCAGCCGAGACGCGAACTCGCCCAGGGTTGCGGGTTCACCGCGCCAGTAGTCGCGCACCGTGTCGCGGTACTTCCCGTTCCACTCGGTCCACAAACCGGGGAAGTTGCCGACCTGGTAGCCACCCTCGCCGACGTCCCACGGTTCGGCGATCAGCTTCACCTGGCTGATCACCGGATCCTGTTGCACCAGATCGAAAAACGCCGAGAGCCGGTCCACGTCATAGAACTCGCGAGCCAGGGTCGAGGCGAGGTCGAAGCGGAAGCCGTCGACGTGCATCTCGAGTACCCAGTACCGCAGTGAATCCATGATCAGCTGCAGCGTGTGGGGATGGCGGGCGTTGAGGCTGTTGCCGGTACCGGTGAAATCCTTGTAGAGCGACAGGTCGTCGTCATCGAGCCGGTAGTACGCGGCGTTGTCGATGCCGCGGAAGTTCAGCGTCGGGCCGAGGTGATTGCCTTCGGCGGTGTGGTTGTAGACCACGTCGAGGATGACTTCGATACCGGCTTCGTGGAACGACTTCACCATGGTTTTGAACTCGGCGACCGCGCTGCCGGCGTGCTGGTTCCACGAGTACTGGTAGTGCGGCGCGAAGAAGCCGAACGTGTTGTAGCCCCAGTAGTTTCGCAGGCCCAGGTCCAGTAGCCGGTGGTCGTGCAGGAACTGGTGCACCGGCATGAGTTCGATGGCGGTGACGCCGAGCGACTGCAGATGCTCGATGATTGCCGGGTGCGCGAGCCCGGCGTAGGTGCCGCGCAGTTCCTCGGGGATCGCCGGGTGGGTCTGGGTCATGCCCTTGACGTGCGCTTCGTAGATCACCGTCTCGTGGTAGGGCGTCCGCAGCACGCGGTCGTTGTCCCAGTTGAAGAATGGGTTGATGACCACGCTGGTCATGGTGTGGCCCAACGAATCAACGCCGGGCGGCTCGCCGGTGGCCGAGGGTGCTGACATGTCGTAGGAGTACAGCGCCTGCGTGAAGTCGAAGTCGCCGTAGAACGACTTGCCGTACGGATCGAGCAGCAGCTTGCTGGGATCGCAGCGATGTCCGTTGGCCGGATCCCACGGTCCGTACACGCGGAATCCGTACCGCTGCCCGGGGGTGACGGCAGGCAGATAGCAGTGCCACACGTAGCTGTCGACCTCGTCGAGGTTGACGCGTTCCTCGCTGCCGTCTTTGGCGATCAGGCACAGTTCGACGCGCTCGGCGACTTCGGAGAACAGCGAGAAATTGGTGCCGGACCCGTCGTACGTGGCACCGAGGGGATAGGCGCTACCCGGCCATACGCCGACAACCATGAAGGCAGCTCACCACCAGCCGGTGGCGGCCCCGACCTGGCGGCCGAGTTCGGCGGTCATGGTGCGCATGTAGGTAGCGGACAGGTGATGAGAGTCGTGATACAGCAAGACATTTCCCTCCACGGCGCGGCAGATGTCGGAACGGCACACCGCGTCACTCATGTCGAGCGGCTTCAACAGTGGGAACTGCGCGACGAAATCAAGGGTCGGGTTGTGCTCGGACAGTACCTCGGAGCGAGCGATACCGCAGGACGTTGAATTACCGCCGCTGGCAAGGCAGTCGGCCGGGAAGAACGGCTTACCGTCCTTGACGAGCCAGGGGGTGTCGCGCATGGCGAGGATCGGGATGTTCGCATCGGACAGCCGCTGCCAGATGCCGATGTAGGTGCCGGGCATGACATCGCCGGGCTTGATGTTCCAGGGGCGCGTGGAGGTGGTGAAGACGAAGCTGGGGTGGTCGGTCACCAGCTTCGGCATGACCAGTTCGTTCCACTCGTAGCACTTCGGGTACGGCCGGTTGTCGCCCATCACCAGCGGGTTGGGCTCGGTCGACAGCGGGCAACCCATCTTCAGATAGGTGACGACCTTGAAGTGGTACCGCTTGCCGAGGATGTCCAGCGCGGTGATCCAGTGTTCGGCATGCGAGCCGCCGGCCAGCGCCACGGTGCGGGTGGCGGCGATGTCGCCGTATGAGCAGTTGCGGATCGACAGGTCGTCGAAGTCGGCGATACAGCTGTCGGCCGTCGTGGCCGGCACGTCGTCCTTGGCTTCGAGGACCGTCGGGCGGAACGGCAGTTTCGGCACCTTCGCGTGGTGCAGCAGTGAACGTGCACCCGGGTAGTCGACGGGGGAGAGCGTGGCAAGTTCCTTGCCGTTGGCCCGTTCGGTGTTCATGTGCTCGCGCCAGGTGAATGCCGTTGCGGTCAGCGTCACACCCATCATGGCGACGACCGTCCCCAACAGCGCGGTGGGGCGGCGCAACCGGGTTCCGAGTGGGACGTCAGGCGTACGTGCCGGCCGGCGCAGCGGGTTCTCCACATAGCGGGTGGTGAGCCAGGCCAGCAGCCCGGAGACCAGCAGCACGGCGGCGCCGTCGACGAGATGTGCCCGGCTGTGGCCGCTGTAGGCCAGCCAGAAGATCAGCAGGGGCCAGTGCCACAGATACAGCGAGTACGCCATGGCGCCCAGGGACACGAACGGGGCGGTGGCCAGGAGCCGGTTCGGCGCGGGCAGCCGGTCGGTGCGGTTCGCGGCGCTGAGGATGAACAGCATGGTTGCGCCGACCGGCACCAGCGCCCACGGCCCGGGGAATTCCCGTACGCCGTCGATCAGGGCGCCACAGGACAAGATCGCGGCCAGCGCGACCACCGAGACCACATTGCGCAGCCACATCGGCCATCGGACGGATGGCACCAGCGCCCCCACGAGGGCGCCCAGCAGCAGTTCCCAGCCGCGGGCGAAGCTGTCGTAGTAGGCGCTGACCTGGTCGGCCTGGTGGGCGACGATCGCGTAGACGAACGACGCGACGGTCAACACGCTGAGTAATGCGATGAACGCGGGCCGTAGTCGGTCGCCGAGCCGGCGCCGGAACAGATACGCGAAGCCGAAGATCAGGGCCAGGAACGCGACGTAGAACTGGCCCTGCACCGACATCGACCAGAGGTGCTGCAGTGGGCTGACGGATTCGCCGGCCCGCAGGTAGTTCGACGCGGTCTCGGCCAGCTCCCAGTTCTGGTAGTAGCCGAGGCTGGCCAGGCTCTGGTCGGCGTACGTCTCCCAGCGGGTTTCCGGCTGGATCGCGATGGTCAGCACGGCGCCCGCGGCCAGCACGACGATCAGGGCGGGCAGCAGGCGACGGACCAGCCGGCGCAGCTGCGGACCGGGGGACAACGGCGCGTGCGGTGTCAGCGCGATCCGCAGGAGTTTGCCGCCGAAGAAGAAGCCCGACAGGGCCAGGAAGACGTCGACGCCGCCGGAAACCCGGCCGAACCAGACGTGAAAGGCCGCGACCATGGCGATGGCGATGCCGCGCAGGCCGTCCAGGTCGTGGCGGTAGAACCCGCTCGGCGCGTTGCCCGCAGCGGAGTCCGCACCGCTGTCGGTGACGTGCACGGCGTTGCCCGACCCGGGCTGCGACGCCGGCCGCGGTGCTGCAAGAGTCGTCATGGTCGGCTGTCAATCTACCCAAGATCCAAGCCGCGTTCATGTAGCGGCGAGTCGCCCGCTCGCTGAGTAGGCCGGTTCCGACGTGCTGGGCGGGCGATTAGGCTCGGTCATCGTGCCAGCGCTGAACCCTGCCGAAATCTCGGCGATCGACACCGCCCACATCTGGCACCCGTACAGCACCATCGGCGCCGAGGCGTTGCCCGCGGTGGTTGCTACCGAGGCGCACGGCATCATGCTGACCCTCATCCATGAGGGCGAACCGGTCCAGGTCATCGACGCGATGAGCTCGTGGTGGACGGCGGTGCACGGACACGGGCATCCGGTGCTCGATGCCGCGATCACCCGGCAGCTGAGCACCATGAACCACGTCATGTTCGGCGGGCTGACGCACGAGCCCGCGGCGCGGCTGGCGCAGCTGCTCGTGGAGATCACCCCGACCGGTTTGGACACGGTGTTCTTCTCGGATTCGGGTTCGGTCTCCGTCGAGGTCGCCGCGAAGATGGCCCTGCAGTACCAGGGCAGCCTCGGCCGTCCCGGCCGGCACAAGCTGATGACCTGGCGCGGCGGCTACCACGGCGACACCTTCACCCCGATGAGCGTCTGCGACCCCGACGGCGGCATGCATTCGATCTGGACCGACGTCCTGATGCCCCAGATCTTCGCGCCGCGGGTGCCCACGGAGTTCGACCAGGACTACGTCGACGCGTTCGAGGCCCAGCTGGCCGCGCACGTCGACGAGCTGGCGGCCGTCATCGTCGAGCCGGTGGTCCAGGGCGCGGGCGGCATGCGGTTCCACGACCCGCGCTACCTGACGGCGCTGCGGGACATCTGCACCCGGCACGACGTGCTGCTGATCTTTGACGAGATCGCAACCGGCTTCGGGCGGACGGGTGAGCTGTTCGCCGCGGATCACGCCGGCGTCAGCCCCGACATCATGTGCGTCGGCAAGGCGCTGACCGGTGGTTACGTGACGCTCGCGGCGACGCTGTGCACTGCTGAGATCGCCCGGGTGATCAGCTCCGGCGAGCCGGGCGCTCTCATGCACGGGCCGACGTTCATGGCGAACGCGCTGGCCTGCGCGGTGTCGGTGGCGGCTGTCGAGCTGCTGCTGGGTCAGGACTGGCGGTCCCGGGTCGCCGAGATCTCGGAGGGGCTGCGGCGCGGGCTGGCGCCGGCCGCGGAGCTGCCCTCGGTCGCCGACGTGCGGGTGCTGGGCGCCATCGGCGTCGTCGAGATGAAGGAGCCCTTGAACATGGCTGGCATGTCCAAGGCCACGGTCACCGCGATCGAACACGGCGTGTGGCTGCGGCCCTTCGGCAAGCTGCTGTACGTGATGCCGCCCTTCATCTGCACGCCCGACGAGATCGACCAGGTCACCTCTGCTGTGGTCGCCGTTGCCCGTGCGTTAACCTGAACACCGTTCAATGGCACTGGAGTCAGGAGCGCGCCGATGACTGATCACTCGCCGCTGGCCTGGCTCGCCGATGTCGAACGCCAGCGCCGGGCCGCGGGCCTGCGCCGGTCGCTGCGGGTCCGGCCCGCGGTGGCCACCGAACTGGACCTGGCATCCAACGACTATCTGGGCCTGACGCAGCATCCCGACGTCATCGAGGGCGGCGTCACGGCGCTGCACACCTGGGGCGCGGGTTCCGGCGGATCGCGCCTGGTGACCGGCAACACCGAACTGCACGAGGACTTCGAGGCCGACCTGGCCGACTTCATGGGCGCCGAGTCGGCGCTGGTGTTCTCCTCCGGCTACACCGCCAACATCGGTGCGGTCGCAGCCCTGTCCGGGCCGGGCTCGCTGGTCGTGTCGGACGCCTACAGTCACGCCTCGCTGGTGGACGCCTGTCGGCTGTCCCGGGCGCGGGTGGTGGTGTCCTCGCACAACGACGTCGGCGCCGTGGAGACCGCGCTGGTCAGCCGGTCCGAGGAGCGGGCCGTCGTGATCACGGACTCGGTGTTCTCGACCGACGGTGCCCTGGCCCCGCTGCGCGCCCTGCACGAGGTCTGTCGCCGGCACGGCGCGTTGCTGATCGTCGACGAGGCCCACGGCCTCGGCGTGCGCGGCACCGGCGGGCGCGGCCTGGTGCACGAGGTCGGATTGGCCGGCGAGCCCGACATCGTGGTGACGACGACGCTGTCCAAGTCGCTCGGCAGCCAGGGTGGGGCGGTGCTCGGCCCCGCCGCGGTGCGGGCCCATCTCATCGACGCCGCGCGAACCTTCATCTTCGACACCGGCCTGGCCCCGGCCGCCGTCGGCGCGGCACGCGCGGCACTTCAGGTCCTGATCGCCGAGCCGTGGCGGGCACAGGCCGTGTTGACCCACGCCGCGACGCTGGCCCGGTTCGGCGGCGCCGTCGGCACCCCGGATTCCGCCGTCGTCTCGGTGATCCTCGGCGACCCCGAGGTCGCGCTGGCCGCGGCGTCAGCGTGCCTGGACCGTGGTGTCCGGGTCGGCTGCTTCCGGCCCCCGACCGTGCCGGCCGGCACCTCCCGGCTGCGGCTGACCGCGCGTGCGTCACTCGATGACGCCGAGCTGGACTTGGCGGGCCGGGTGCTCGGCGAGGTGCTCGCCCTGGTGCAGTCGTGACCGTGCTGCTCGTCGCCGGTACCGACACCGGCGTCGGAAAGACCATCGCGACCGCGGCGCTGGCCTGCGCCGCTCGACAGGCCGGTCTCGACGTCGCCGTGTGCAAGGCGGTGCAGACCGGAATCTCGCCGGCCGCCGGTCACGGTGACGACGACCTGGCCGAAGTGGGCCGTCTGGCCGGGGTCACCTCGCTGGTGCCGGGCTGGCGCTATCCCGAACCTTTGGCGCCCGTCGCCGCTGCCGAACTGGCCGGCATGACGTTGCCCTCACGCGACGAGCTGCTCGCTCTCATCAAGAACGTGGACCGGCCCCGCCAGCTGACCCTCGTCGAGGGCGCCGGGGGACTGCTCGTCCAACTCGGCGCCGACGGCACCACCTTGCGCGACCTGGCCGTCGAACTCGGGGCCGCGGTCCTGGTCGTGGTCGCGCCGGGCCTGGGCACCCTCAACCACACGGGGCTGACGGTCGAGTCGCTGGCCGCGCACGGCATTGCGTGCGCCGGATTGGTGATCGGCAGCTGGCCTCAGGAGCCGGGGCTGGCGGAAGAGTCCAACCGGGGTGCGCTCGACGAGATCGCCTCGGTGCGCGCCGTGCTGCCCGATGGCGCGGGCCGGTTGTCGCCTGAGGTGTTCGCCAGGGTCAGCGCGGAAGCCTTTGATCCGCAATGGGTTTCGAGCCTGGTCGGCTGACGTGGTGCACTCGGTCGAGCTGCTGTTCGACCTCGACACCGAGGTCGTGATCCGGCGCGCCTGGGACGACCTGCGGGCCGCGGGTCTGTCCGCCCAGCGCCCGACGGCCCGGCCCCACGTGACGCTCGTGGTGGCGGGCGGCATGGATCATGCCGTCGCCCAATCGCTTTCGACATTGTTGCCCCGATTTCCGTTGCCGTGCCGAGTAGGTTCGGCGCTCGTGTTCGGGCGGTCTGCTGGGGTGCTGGCGCGCTCGATCGTGCCCAGTGCCGGGCTACTGGAGATTCATGCCGATGCCTGCCGGCTGGCGGCCGACCACCTGACGTCGGCGGCCATGCCGCACACCCAGCCGGGGGACTGGTCGCCGCACGTGACGTTGGGCCGCCGGATTCCGGCTGACCGGCTCGGCTCGGCGTTGTCCATCGCGGGCCATCCGACCGAGATCAGCGGTGCATTCGTCGGGCTACGGCACTGGGACGGCGACGCCCGGACCGAGCATCTGATCTAACTCGGCCGGCTTCGGCCGCCCGGAAGGTTGCACGTGATGAGAAGTACGTGGCTTCGATCACGAGGCACTTGCAGCCAGTCTGGTTGCAGCCAGGGACCCTTTCCGGCTGTCAGCTGTCCCTGAGTTCAACAACTTCCGCTGGATCGCCCCTTGATTGAACTCACGCACTTTTCCAGCGGCATCTAGTTGCGACGGCTGATGGCGTGCGCCGCGAGCCCGTCGACCAGCAGGTCCAGGCCGAAAGTGAAACGGCCACCGGCGTTTTCGGACCACACCGAGTCACTGTCGGCCACGGTCGCGCCGGCTGCGTCCCACTGGAGGCGGGACTGCTCGTCGGCGGTGAAGCCCAGCACGTAGTAGATGATGGTGCGGGCCGCGAGGTTGGCGTCGTCGGCGGTGAGGCCCGACTCGCGGCACGCGTCGGCCAACGCCTCCACGATGCGGCTGAGCTCGGCCGATCGCCCGGCCGAGAAACTGGCCGAGACCAGCTCGGCGCCGTCGGTGGCGGACAGCAGCGCGTCACGCAACGCCGAGCACAACGCCACGACGCGGTCCGGCCACGGTCCGTCGGCCGGTCCGCTGATCGAGCGGGGAGCCGCGGTGGCCAGCAGGCGGTCGGCGACCGCGCCCAGTAGCTCCTGTTTATCGGCGAAATGCCAGTACAGAGCGCCTGGGCTGACGCTCAGTTCACGCGCCAGCCTGCGCATGGTCAGGTCGGCTATCCCGTAGTTGTCCAGGATCTCGGCGGCCTTGGCCACCACGTCGCTTCGGTGCAGTTGCACATCTGTATCCTAAACACCGTTCAAGTTGTAGGCCGCAGTCGGCCTGGAGTAAGGAGTGCCGATGACTCAGGCCACGACCGATGTTTTGGGTGTAGCCCGCGAGCAGGTGCTCGAGCGTGGCGAAGGCCTGAGCCAAGAGCAGGTGCTCGAGGTTCTGCAGCTGCCCGACGACCGGCTGGAGGACCTGCTGGCCCTCGCGCACGACGTGCGCATGAAGTGGTGCGGTCCCGAGGTCGAGGTCGAGGGCATCATCAGCCTCAAGACCGGCGGCTGCCCCGAGGACTGCCACTTCTGTTCGCAGTCGGGCCTGTTCGCCTCTCCGGTGCGCAGCGCGTGGCTGGACGTCCCGAGCCTGGTCGAGGCCGCGAAGCAGACCGCCAAGACCGGTGCGACCGAGTTCTGCATCGTCGCCGCGGTGCGCGGGCCCGACGAGCGCCTGTTGGCTCAGGTCGCCGCCGGCATCGAGGCCATCCGCAATGAGGTCGACATCCAGATCGCGTGCTCGCTCGGCATGCTCGATCAGGAGCAGGTCGACCGGCTCAAGGCCATGGGTGTGCACCGCTACAACCACAACCTGGAGACCTCGAAGTCGTACTTCCCGAACGTCGTCACCACCCACACCTGGGAAGAGCGCTGGAAGACCCTCGAGATGGTTCGCGAGGCCGGCATGGAGGTCTGCTGCGGCGGCATCCTCGGCATGGGCGAGACCCTGGAGCAGCGTGCCGAGTTCGCCGCGAACCTGGCCGAGCTGAACCCGCACGAGGTGCCGCTGAACTTCCTGAACCCGCGCCCGGGTACCCCGTTCGGTGACCTCGAGGTCCTGCCGGCCGCCGACGCATTGCGCGCCGTCGCCGCGTTCCGTCTGGCCATGCCGCGCACCATGCTGCGCTTCGCCGGTGGTCGCGAGATCACCCTCGGTGATCTGGGCGCCAAGCAGGGCATCCTGGGCGGCATCAACGCCGTCATCGTCGGCAACTACCTGACCACGCTGGGTCGCCCGGCCGAGTCCGATCTGGAACTGCTGGACGATCTGCAGATGCCGATCAAGGCCCTCAACGCCACACTGTGATGACTCGCGAATTGCCCGCACCGGTCAGTGCCGGCAAGTTCAACGTCTACACCGGTGTCGCGGCGGACGCCGTCGACGGCGCCGTCATGCCGACCACGGCCCAGCTCGGCCTGGAGGCGCCCCGGTTCTGCGCCGAATGCGGCCGCCGCATGGTGGTGCAGGTGCGTCCCGACGGTTGGTGGGCGAAGTGCTCGCGGCACGGGGTGGTGGACTCGAAGGACCTGGAGACCCAGCGATGACCGACGGCGGCGACGAGCGCCCGCGCGAAGAGCAGAATTTCGCGCAGGGCGTCGAAACCCTTGAGCCGCCGAAGCTTTCGCATCGCGCGGCAGCGCTGCGGGTCGTCCTCGGCCTGACGTTGGCCGGCGCGCTCGGCGGTCTGCTGTGGGCGTTTCTGGCGCCGCCGGTCGACGCCGTCGTCGCGTTGACCAAGAAGGGTCAGCGCATCCACGGGTACTTCGGCGACGAGTCGGACCGGGTGTTCATGGGTGGTGCGCTGGCCGTCGGTCTGCTGACGGTGATCGCCGTGGTGGCGGCGACCCTGGTGTGGCAGTGGCGCGCGCATCGTGGGCCGGTCCTGGCCGGTGCGCTGGCGCTCGGCAATGTGGCTGCCGCAGGGGCGCTCGCCGGTGTCGGCGCGGCCGTCGCACATTGGCGGTACGGGACTCCGGACCTTGCGGGTGCGCCGCTGTCTCCCGAGCATCGGGTGGGCTACCTGGTCGAGGCGCCGCCGGTGTTCTTCGGGCACTCGCCGTGGGTCATCGCGACGACGCTGTTCTTCCCGGCCGGCATCGCCGCGCTGGTCTATCTGTTCTGCACGCTGGCGACCAAGCGCGACGATCTGGGCGCCTGGCCGCCGGTGGAGTGGGCGCCCGTCCGGCTACCGGTTGCCGCGGCTCCTGCCGCTACCGACGCCCAACCGGAAGTCCCAGCAGAACCTTCGTGCTGACGACGCCCAGCTTGATCAGGCCGAGGTAGGTCGCCGGGTTCAGCAGGGCCGGCCACGAGGTACGCACGGTGGGGCCCAGCGGTTTGCCGTCGAACCGGTCGGCGAGCCAGCTCAGCGTCATCGGCGCAGCCAGCGGGTGCAGGACGATGTGCTCGCTGAGGATGTCTCGGTGGTAGGTCACGTGCGAGCCACCCATGACATAGGTGTCGGTCAGCTCGTCGATGTTCCCGACGTTGATGATCTGGTCGTGTACGGCCTGCATCACCAGGAGCGGCGGCGTCGGCGCGGTCTTGCCGAGCTTGATGGCCTCGAAGACGTGCTGCACCTCAGGCGTGTCGAGCACTTCCTGCAGCGGCGACTTCAGCAGGCTGTCCATGTCGAGTCCGGCGTGCCGGAAGACCGCCTCGGCGGTGGTCATGTCCTCGATGTTGCGCAGCATGGCCTTACCGGCCTCGGTGGCGTGCTCGTTGATGACGCGGTTCAGGCCCGGGTAGACGTGCATGAGCGCCGCGATGACGGTGGCCGGCAGGCCGGCCTTGGAGGTGCCGTTCAGCTGGCGGAAGACGTTGCCCAGGTTGGCAACCGGCGAGCCGAGGGCCGCGCCGACGACGTTGAGCTCGGGCGCGTAGTTGGCGTATTCCTCTGCGGCCCAGGCGCTCGCGAGGCCGCCGCCCGAGTAGCCCCACAAGCCGATCGGCGCGTCGGCGTACAAGCCGAGTGATTCGGTGTTGATGGCGGCGCGCAGGCCGTCGAGGATGTGGTACCCGGGTTCGTGCGGGGCGCCCCAGATGCCGTCGGTGCCTTCGTGGTCGGGGACGGACACCGCCCAGCCCTGCGCGAGGACCGCGGCCACGAGCACGTATTCGAGCTGTGCCACGGAGCCGAGGGCCCGGGTGCGGCGGCGCAGCGCGTACGACGGGAAGCAGGCGTCGGAGACGGCGTCGATGGCGCACTGGTAGGAGACGATCGGGCACCGGGTGTTCGGGTTGTGCCCGACGGGCAGCAGGACGGTGGTGACCGCGGCCTGCGGGGTGCCATTGAGGTCGGTGCTGCGGTACAGCAGCTGCGTGGCGGTGACGCCCTGGGGGATCGCGCCCATGAAGCCGAGTTCGACGTCGCGCGAGCGCAGGACGGTGCCGGGTGCGGTGTGCTCGAAGCCGGCGGGCGCGACGTAGAACGCGTCGTCGCTGGGGCGCAGTGGGCGGGTGCCGGATTGGAGTTCCTCGTGGTACGGCTGGCCGATCCACTCGGCGTCGAACGCCCTGGCTGCATTGCCCATGGTCATCGGGAAATCATGTCTTAAGGAACCCTTAAAAACCAATTCTGGCTCGCGAAATGTGGCCGGAAAGTGACCTACGTCACGACCCGTAGGTTAACTAGGTGGGCGTAAGGCGGCGAACTCGTCCGTAACGCGGTATGTCGAGTCGGTGAACCTGTACAGCGCGGCTGGGCGGCCGCCGCTGCGTCCGGAGCGGGCCGTGGTGCCGGTCGGGGTGATGACGCCGCGCCGGCCCAGCACCCGTTGCAGATTGGTCGGGTCCACCGGGTGGCCCAGCGTGGCGGCGTAGATGTCCCGCAGCGTGGTCAGGGTGAATTCCTTTGGCGCCAAGGCGAATCCGATGTTGGTATAGGACATCTTGGCCACCAGCCGGGTGTGCGCGTGCGTGATCATCGGGCGGTGATCGAAGGCCATGGGAGGCAGTGCCGACACGGGGTGCCAGCGCGTGTCGCTCGGGAGTTCGGGTGTTGCGGGGGAGGGCACCAGGCCCAGGAAGGTCGAGGCGATGGTGCGCGGGCCGGGCACGCGTTTGGGCTCGGAGAAGACCGCGAGCTGCTCGAGATGGGTCAGCTGACGCAGATCGACCTTCTCGGCGAGTTGGCGCCGGACCGAACTGATCAGGTCTTCGTCGTGCCGCAGCTGGCCGCCGGGGAGGGACCATGCGCCACGCTGCGGCTCCATGGCGCGCTCCCACAACAGCACACTGAGCTGCGGTTTCTTTCCGTCGAGGAGGCGCACCTGAAACACGACGGCGAGCACTTCATGCGCAGTACCCACATCCGTCACGTTTTCGATTTTAAGTCGAAAACATCGGAGTTCAAAAGCACCCGCCGGGGCGGTGGGTGGCCGTAGCTGTAACGGGCGCAGGTGCCGCCCAGTAGTTAGACTGACCAGGCGCGATTCCAGCAAACTTCATGGTCGTTACGTGGGGGAAAGGGCCAGGGGGCCATGCGCAATATTGGTGTTGATCCAACAGATCCGCTCGGGTGGGTGTTGACCTTCGCGGAGTTCGGCACACTGCGTTCGCGACTGAGCCTGAGAAACCACAGGTCCCTTGAGCTGGTCGTCGGTACCGATGCCGCCAACGTGTCGTTGACGAGTTATGGCAAGCGGATTTCCACGGTGTGGCAAACGATTGAGACCATCGGTGCCGGTGCTGTGAAGCCTCGCCGTCTGATCCTCTGGCTGGATGACCGCGACGCGTATCTCGATCCGCCGGCAACATTGAAACGCTTGCAGGCACGCGGGTTGGAAATTCGTCACTGCCGCGACTACGGACCACACAAGAAATACTTTCCGTACGTCAACGAGATACTGCCGGACGAACCCGACGCCACTCTTGTCACAGCGGACGACGACGTCTACTACCCGCCTACCTGGCTCGCGGAGCTGCTCGCGGCGCATCGGCCCGGCGAGGTCACCGCCTTTCGTGCGCGAATCAGGAGCGATGGCCCGTACGGCACCTGGCCGATGTGCACCACAACCGAAGCATCCGAAACGGTATTCGCGACAGGCGTATCCGGTGTCGCCTACCCTCCGGAACTGCTTGGGGCGCTGCGGGATCGCGGCGAGGCGTTCGCCCAGGTGTGCCCGCGGGCTGACGATTACTGGCTGCACTACGCCGCCGTATCCAGGGGAATCCCGATCCGCCAGGTGCGTGATGTCGCCGCCCACTTCTGGCCCATCGTGCTGGTTGCCAGCCGGGGCCTTTGGGACGGCAGCGGAACTGCGAACGACGCCATCGCCGTCCAGACGCAACAGACCTGGCAGAACTATCCAGAATCGTCCTGACGCCTCGTAGGTAGCTGAGCCGTCTTCCCAGAGTGCGCCGGGTCGACCGCTCGCGGTGCGGCCAGTTCGCGCTGGGTGGCTTTCAGGTCCTTTGGGGTCGCGCGCGGTACACCAAGGTGAACTTCTCGTGTGCAGTGCTAGTATGTGGCATGTTTTCGATCATAAGTCGAAAACCTGGCCAGGTTCAAAGGAGACGGCCATGACGGTTCTGGACCGACCGGCGGAGTTCGAAGGTTTCGGCGACGTGGTCGCCGACGCGCAGTGGGCGGACGAGGTGCGCCGCCTGGCGAAAGAACGCAACGCCACGATCCTCGCGCACAACTACCAGCTGCCCGAGATTCAGGACATCGCCGACCATGTCGGTGACTCGCTGGCGCTGTCGCGCATCGCCGCGGACGCCGCCGAGGGCACCATCGTGTTCTGCGGTGTGCACTTCATGGCCGAGACCGCCAAGATCCTGTCACCGGCCAAGACCGTGCTGATCCCGGATCAGCGGGCAGGCTGCTCGCTGGCCGATTCGATCACCGCCGACGACCTGCGGGCCTGGAAAGCCGATTACCCGGACGCGGTCGTGGTGTCCTACGTGAACACCACCGCGGCGGTCAAAGCCCTCACCGACATCTGCTGCACGTCGTCCAACGCCGTCGAGGTGGTCGCCTCGATCCCGGCGGACAAGACCGTGCTGTTCTGCCCCGACCAGTTCCTCGGCGCGCACGTCCGCCGGATGACCGGCCGCGACAACCTGCACATCTGGGCCGGGGAATGCCACGTGCACGCCGGCATCAACGGTGACGAACTTGCCGACCAGGCCCGTTCGCACCCCGATGCCGAACTGTTCGTGCACCCCGAATGCGGTTGCGCCACCTCGGCTCTGTACCTGGCCGGCGAGGGCGCCGTGCCGGACGACCGGGTCAAGATCCTGTCGACCGGCGGCATGCTCGACGCCGCCCGGGCGACCACGGCCAAGCAGGTCCTGGTCGCCACCGAGATCGGCATGCTGCACCAGTTGCGCCGTGCCGCACCGGAAACCGAGTTTCTCGCCGTCAACGATCGGGCCTCCTGCCCGTACATGAAGATGATCACGCCGGCTGCGCTGCTGCGCTGCCTGCGCGACGGCGCCGACGAAGTCAACGTCGACGAGGATGTCGCAGCCGCAGCTCGGTTGAGCGTGCAGCGCATGATCGGGATCGGGCAGCCCGGCGGCGGGGAGTAGCGGTGAGCCTCCACGCGGCCCGTCCGCTGGGCGCGTGCGGCGGACGGGGCTACTGGCGCCAACGGGCTGACGTCGTCGTCGTCGGCACGGGTGTGGCCGGCCTGGCGGCCGCACGTGCCGCTCAGCTGGCCGGCAGCCGTGTCGTGGTCGTCGGCAAGTCCGGCGAGACGGCCACCGCGTACGCCCAGGGCGGCATCGCAGTCGTCATCCCTGACACCGATGACTCGGTGCAGGCGCACGTCGCCGACACCGTCGCGGCCGGTGCCGGTCTGTGTGACATCGAGGCGGTCACCTCGATCGTCGCCGACGGCTATACCGCGGTGCGCGACTTGGTCGGCGCCGGTGCGGCTTTCGACGAGGTCGGACCGGGGGACTGGTCGCTGACTCGCGAGGGCGGGCACAGCCGTCGCCGCATCATCCACGCCGGCGGCGATGCCACCGGCGCTGAGGTGCAGCGTGCGTTGGCCGCTGCGACGCAGACGCTGGATATCCGGCCCAATCATGTTGCGCTGCAGGTACTGCACCACGACGGAGCGGTCAGCGGGCTGCTGGTCCTTAGCCCCGAAGGGCCCGGTGTGCTGACGGCGCCGTCGGTCATTCTGGCGACCGGCGGACTGGGCCAGCTGTACACCGCGACGACCAACCCCGACGGGTCCACCGGCGACGGCATCGCCCTGGCGCTGCGCGCCGGATTGCCGGTCCGCGACATCGAATTCGTCCAGTTCCACCCCACGATGCTGTACACCGGCGCGGCCGGCGGTCGTTGCCCGCTGATCACCGAAGCGCTGCGCGGCGAAGGCGCGATCCTGCGTGACCGCCGCGGCGACTCGGTGACCGACGGCGTCCATCCGATGGGTGATCTGGCGCCGCGCGACGTGGTGGCCGCCGCCATCGACGCGCGGCTGGCTGCCACCGGCGACGACTACGTCTACCTCGATGCCCGCGGCGTCTCCGATGTCGCCGCCCGGTTCCCGACAGTGACCGCCGCCTGTCTGGCTGCCGGTATCGACCCTGCGCGCCAACCGATTCCGGTGGTACCGGGCGCGCACTACAGCTGCGGCGGCGTGGTCACCGACGTGTACGGGCGCACCGAGATGGCTGGTCTGTACGCCGCTGGTGAGGTGGGCCGCACCGGCATGCACGGCGGTAACCGGCTGGCCTCCAACAGCCTGCTCGAAGGGCTGGTGGTCGGTGGCCGGGCCGGTCGAGCGGCAGCGGAGCGGGCCCGCGACGCCGGCGGAAACCGGGTGCCGGAACCGGACCTGGGCAAGCGGCCGGCGTTGGATCGCGATGCGCTGCAACGCGGCATGACGCGGTACGCGTCGGTGGTGCGCGACGCGGCCGGCCTAGGGCAGCTGGGCGAGTTGCTCGCTGGCGCCCGTGGCACGGCCATGTCGGATCGCACGGCCGTCGAGGACGCGGCCCTGACCGTGACGGCGTCGGCGGTGGCCGCGGCAGCGGCGGCCCGCGCCGAATCCCGTGGCTGCCACCACCGAAGCGACCGGCCGGACCGCGATCCGGCGTTCGGGGTATCGATCGATGTGCGGCTGGACGCCGCCGGGCGCGCGCTGGCCGCCCTGCCGATAGGAGTGTGTAACTGATGGCATTGACTGCAGCCGAACTGGCGGACGCGCACGCGATCATCGATCGCGCGCTCGATGAGGATCTGCGCTACGGGCCGGACGTCACGTCGGCGGCGACGGTGCCTGCCGACGCCACCACCGTCGCATCGATGGTGTCGCGGCAGCCGGGCGTCATCGCGGGCCTGGACATCGCGGTGCTGGTGCTGGACAAGGTGATCGGCACGGGTGCCTATCAGATCCTGGACCGCGCCGAGGACGGCGCCGAGGTCAAACCCGGCGACGCGGTGCTGACTGTCGAGGCACCGACGCGGGCTCTGCTGACCGCCGAACGCACCATGCTCAACATCGTCTGCCACCTGTCGGGGATCGCCTCGGAGACGGCCCGCTGGGTCCAGGAGGTGGCCGGCACCGACACAGCCATCCGCGACACCCGAAAGACCTTGCCCGGTTTGCGGTTACTGCAGAAGTACGCGGTGCGGGTCGGCGGCGGCGTCAACCACCGGCTGGGGCTCGGCGATGCCGCGCTGATCAAGGACAACCACGTCGCGGCCGCCGGATCGGTGCTTGCTGCCCTACAGGCGGTGCGCAACGTGGCGCCGGACCTGCCGTGCGAGGTCGAGGTGGATTCGCTCGAGCAGCTCGACGAAATCCTCGGCGAGAACGTCGAATTGGTGTTGCTGGACAACTTCCCGGTCTGGCAGACACAGATCGCGGTGCAGCGCCGCGACGCCCGCGCGCCCGGTACCAAGCTCGAGTCGTCGGGCGGGCTGAGCCTGGATGCGGCCGCGGCCTACGCCTCGACCGGCGTCGACTACCTCGCCATTGGCGCGCTGACACATTCGGTGCGGGTGCTCGACGTCGGCCTCGATACCTAGCTCGGCCGTTACTATCACGGTCATGGCGGAAGACGAGAAGACCGAAGACAAGACCACCACGCTGAGCAAAGCTGCCAAGGACACCGACACGACGTCGGATTCGGGTTCGATGTCCGTCACGCAGATCATCGCGATTGCGGCCGTGGTCATCGGCCTGATCGCCGGTGCCATCGGCGGCTACGCCCTGTACGCGGTGAAGCATCAGGCCAAGACGTACACCGAGGCCGAGCAGGACACGGCCAAGATCGCGCTCTGCGACGCCATGAAGACCGTCAGCAAGGGCATCGCGATCAACACCAACCTGGCGGTCCCCGGCGGGCCGGACGACACGACGGGCGCGCTGGCCGTCGCGGCCAACGCTCGCCTGGCCCTGATCACCGGTGGCCAGTACCTGTTGAACCGGATCGATCCGGCCGCCCCGGCCGACCTCGCGACGGCGGCGCGCAAGTACGCGAACACTCTGCTGGACATCGGCGCGGCGGCGACGGCCGGCTCGCAGACCGACGACCCGCAGCAGAAGGTGCGCCTGGACGACGCGGGCGCCGACAGCAAGCAGATCAACGACATCTGCAAGTAGCGGCTGACAACGAGGGCCACGCTGAAAATTCAGCGTGGCCCTCGTTGTCAGTGCGCGATGTCAGCGACGAACACGCCCTGGCGCTTCCCGACGATCCGCGCGATCCGCGGCAGCGACGGATCGTCCGTGCCTGCGGGCAGGATTCGCGGATTGACCAGGTGCAGATCCTTGCGCGAGACGTGAATGTCAGCTTCGCCGGCCGCGAGCACATTCTTGACCCAGTTCGTCTTGCCGTGGGCGAGCCCAATCGCCAGCACATCGCCCTTGCGGTACGAGGTGACGATGGTCTCGAACTCCTTGCCCGACTTGCGGCCGCGGTGCTTGATGACGGAGAACCCCGGCAGCTTCTTGGACAACGGGCGCAGCGCCGGGTTGATGTACTTGATCTGGAGGTTTTCGAACCACACCGGGAAGATCATCGGCACGCCGGCGGCGTTGTTGGGGTGTTCCTGACGGCTTGACATTGACGCCTCCGTATTCGATTTGGCTTGCTCTCGGACAATAGTCCGGCGCGGGCACGCGCGACGTTTCTGCCGAACTGAACAACTAGCCCGCGGCGACGCGGCGCAGTTCGCGCCGGACGGCGGTCGGGGTGTGCCCCGTCTGCTCACGTAGCGTGCGGCAGAAGTGGGCCTGGTCAGCAAATCCCAGCGTGGCCGCGACATCGGCGAGAGTTGTGTCGTCGCGGTACAGGTGGTCGAGCGCCCGTCCGACCCGAACCCGATTGCGATACCGCGTCACCGATACCCCGAGCACATTGCTGAACGATCGGCTCAGACGGTACGGAGAGACCCCGAGGGCGGCCGCGAGGGGGAACAGTCCAGCGGCGACCTCATCGCCGTGCCGGATCGCTTCACGGGCTCGCGAAACCAATCGGCGCTCCGAAGCCTGAGACGGCGAATCGGACGCGGGGATCGGCCGCGTCGCCGCCGATCGCAGGGCCGCACCCACCAGCTGCACCAGCTGCTCGGCGACCTGATAGTCGGGGTCGCTGCGTCCGTTGCCCAGCAACCGCCGGTGCGCCAGTTCAAGGCGGGCGTCCACATAGACCGGGGCGGGCCTGGTCTGCTGCGGTTCGCCGGCCAGCTGCCACCAACTTTCGGTGCTGAGTTGGACTGATGTGCACACGTCGCCGCCGTGCGGGTGGGCGAAATGCTCGCGCTCCCCAGGCTCACCGAGATAGCCGAGCGTCGGATCGTGTTCGACGGGACCGCAGGAGCCGCGGCGGTGAAAGCTCCCCGAACGCACCAGGACCACTCGCCCGTCGATCGCGCACTCGGGCTCGGACCAGGCCTCATCCTCACCGGTGCAACGCCAGGTCGTGACGCTGAAGTCGGGCCGCGCGATCAGCGTCTGGGCGGTCAACATGCCGTGGACGTTAGCGGCGGGGACCGACACCGTCGGGCGACACCGACAGCCCGCAAGAATGTTCAAGACGTCCGCCCGGATGCCGCCCAGACTGATCTCATGGCATTCATTCACGTTGAGTTCGATGTTGAAGCTGACCGCACTCAGGTGTGGGAGGTGATAGGGGATTGGGCGGCCGGCCCGGTGCGCATGGCCCCCGGCTTCGTGGTGTCCTGTGAACCGGAGGGCGATGTTCGGGTCGTGACGTTCGCCGACGGTTTCCTCGCCCGAGAACGCCTGGTCAGTCGCTATGAAGCCGATTGCCGGATCGCCTACTCGTTGATCGGTGACACCGCGCGCCCCGCGCATGACAACGCGGTGATGCAGGTTGTGGCGGTTGGTCCGCAACGCTGCCGTTTCCTCTGGTCGCGCGATGTCCTGCCCGACGAAGCAGCGGGTCCACTTCGGGCTGCGATGGAGCACGCGGCGCCGATCATCAAGAGTGCGCTGGAGAACTCGACAGTCGGCTAGGCCGCCACGTCATGGCGGATTTTTATGAACTGGACTGATCAGGGACAATTGACTCGATGGCCGAGTTACAGATGTCCCGTATCGACCTGCGTAACCGTGTGCTGACTGCCGCAGAGTTGCGATCCGTGCTGCCCCGAGGCGGTGTCGACGTGGATTCGGTGCTGCCCAAGGTACGCCCGATCGTCGACGCCGTGGTCGAGCGCGGTGCGGTGGCCGCCCTCGAATACGGCGAGACCTTCGACGGGGTACGGCCGGCCGCGGTGCGCGTCCCCAAGGCGGAGCTGGACGCCGCGCTGACCCGGTTGCCCGCCGACGTGCGGTTGGCGCTGGAGGTCGCGATCGAGCGGACCCGCGCCGTGCACGCCGACCAGCGGCGCACCGACACCACCACGACCCTCGCGCCGGGCGCGACCGTCACCGAACGGTGGGTGCCGGTCGAGCGCGTCGGGCTGTACGTGCCGGGCGGCAACGCCGTCTACCCCTCGAGCGTCGTGATGAACGTCGTACCGGCCCAGACCGCAGGCGTCGACTCGCTGGTCATCGCCAGCCCGCCGCAGAAGGACCACGGCGGCCTGCCGCACCCGACCATCCTGGCCGCCGCCGCCCTGCTGGGGGTCGACGAGGTGTGGGCCGTCGGCGGTGCCCAGGGCATCGCGCTGCTGGCCTACGGCGGCGTGGACACCACGGGTGACGAGCTGGCGCCGGTCGACATGATCACCGGGCCGGGCAACATCTTCGTCACCGCCGCCAAGCGCATCTGCCGCTCCCAGGTGGGCATCGACGCCGAGGCCGGCCCGACGGAGATCGCCATCCTGGCCGATCACTCGGCCGACGCCGTGCACATCGCCGCTGACCTGATCAGCCAGGCCGAGCACGATGAGATGGCGGCCAGCGTGCTGGTCACCACCAGCGAGAAGCTGGCCGACGCCACCGATGTCGAGGTGGCCGCGCAGGTCGCCACCACGTTGCACCGCGAGCGGGTGACCGTCGCGCTCAACGGCAAGCAATCGGCCATCGTGCTGGTCGACGATCTCGACACCGGCGTGCGGGTGGTGAACGCCTACGCCGCCGAGCACCTGGAAATCCAGACCGTCGACGCCGCGGAGGTGGCCGGCCGAATCCGTTCGGCAGGAGCGATTTTCGTCGGTGCCTGGTCGCCGGTGAGCCTCGGTGACTACTGCGCCGGGTCCAACCACGTGCTGCCCACCGCCGGCTGCGCGCGGCACTCCAGCGGCCTGTCGGTACAGACGTTCCTGCGTGGTATCCACGTCGTCGACTACACCGAGGCGGCCCTGAAAGACGTTGCGGGTCACGTGATCACGTTGGCCACGGCAGAGAACCTGCCGGCGCACGGTGAGGCCGTACGCCGGAGGTTCGAACGGTGATGAGCGCTTGCGCGAAGAACAGAAGGCTCTGATGGGCAAGATTTCCCTGGCCGACCTGCCGCTGCGGGAGAACCTGCGCGGCAAGTCGCCGTACGGCGCACCGCAACTGGTGGTTCCCGTGCGGCTCAACACCAATGAGAACCCGCACCCGCCCACCCAGGCGCTGATCGACGACGTCGCCGCATCGGTCGCCGAGGCGGCGGCCGAGTTGCACCGGTACCCGGATCGCGACGCCATGGCGCTGCGCACCGATCTGGCCGCGTACGTCCAGGCACAGACGGGTGTCGCGCTGACGGCGGAAAACCTTTGGGCGGCAAACGGTTCCAACGAAATCCTGCAGCAGTTGCTGCAGGCGTTCGGCGGGCCGGGCCGCAGCGCCATCGGTTTCGTGCCGTCGTACTCGATGCACCCGATCATCTCCGACGGCACCCAGACCGAGTGGCTGACGGCGACGCGAGCCACCGATTTCGGGCTCGACGTCGACGTCGCCGTGGCCGCCATCAGCGCACAGCGGCCGGACGTGGTGTTCGTGACCAGCCCCAACAACCCCACCGGGCAGAGCGTGCCGCTCGACGACCTGCGGCGGTTGCTCGACGTCACGCCGGGCGTGCTGATCCTGGACGAGGCATACGGCGAATTCTCGTCGCAGCCCAGCGGTGTCGAGCTGTTGGCCGAGTACCCGGCCAAGTTGATCATCAGCCGCACCATGAGCAAGGCCTTCGCCTTTGCCGGCGGGCGATTGGGCTACCTGGTGGCCGATCCCGCCGTGATCGACGCGATGCTGCTGGTGCGGTTGCCCTACCACCTGTCGGTGCTGACGCAGGCGGCCGCGCGCGCGGCGCTGCGCCATGCCGACGAGACGCTCAGCAGCGTCGCCACCTTGGCGGCGGAACGCGACCGCGTGGCAGCGGCCTTGTCCGACATGGGTTTCCGGGTCATCCCCAGCGACGCCAACTTCATCCTGTTCGGAGAATTCGCCGATGCCGCGGCGACCTGGCAGCGCTACCTCGACGCCGGCGTGCTGATCCGAGACGTCGGGATCCCCGGATTCCTGCGCACCACCGTCGGTTTGGCCTCGGAGAACGATGCCCTGCTCGAAGTCAGCGCCAAGCTCGCCGCATCGGAACTAGCCCCACAAGGAGTTTCATGACCCGCCGCGCCCGCGTGGAACGCACCACCAAGGAATCCAGCATCGTCGTCGAGATCGACCTCGACGGCACCGGCCAGGTCGACATCAGCACCGGGGTGCCGTTCTTCGACCACATGCTGACCTCCTTGGGGACGCACGCCAGCTTCGATCTGACCGTGCACGCCAAGGGTGACGTCGAGATCGAGGGTCACCACACCGTCGAGGACACCGCGATCGTCCTGGGCCAGGCGCTCGGCCAGGCGCTGGGCGACAAGAAGGGCATCCGCCGGTTCGGTGACGCCTTCATCCCGATGGACGAGACGCTCGCCCATGCGGCCGTTGATGTTTCGGGCCGTCCGTACTTCGTGCACACCGGTGAGCCGGAGTCCATGGTGTCCTTCACCATCGCCGGCTCCTCGGTGCCGTACCACACCGTCATCAACCGGCACGTCTTCGAGTCGCTGGCCTTCAACGCGAAGATCGCGTTGCACGTGCGGACGCTGTACGGCCGCGACCCGCACCACATCACCGAGGCGCAGTACAAGGCTGTCGCCCGCGCGCTGCGCCAGGCCGTCGAGCCCGATCCGCGGGTGGCCGGTGTGCCGTCGACCAAAGGCACTCTGTGACAAAGAAACTTGTTGTTCTGGACTACGGTTCGGGCAATCTGCGGTCCGCGCAGCGCGCGCTCGAGCGCGTTGGTGCTGACGTCGAGGTGACCGCTGACGCTGCGGCTGCCGCCGCCGCGGACGGACTGGTGGTGCCCGGGGTCGGCGCCTACGAGGCCTGCATGACGGGCCTGCGGTCGATCGGCGGGGAGCAGATCATCGCCGACCGGCTGGCCGCGGGTCACCCCGTGCTGGGCGTCTGCGTCGGTATGCAGATCCTGTTCTCGAAGGGCGTGGAGTTCGGCGTCCAGACCGAGGGCTGCGGGCAGTGGCCCGGCGAGGTCACCCGGCTCGACGCGCCCGTGATCCCGCACATGGGCTGGAATACCGTCGACGCCGCTGCCGACAGCATCCTGTTCAAGGGGCTCGACGCGGACACCCGGTTCTATTTCGTGCATTCGTACGCCGCCCAGCAGTGGGGCGGCCATGCCGACGCGAAGGTCACCTGGGCCACGCATCACGTGCCGTTCATCGCCGCCGTCGAAGACGGCGCATTGTCGGCGACACAGTTTCATCCGGAGAAGAGCGGCGACGCAGGTGCGACGCTGTTGGCGAATTGGGTTGAGGGGCTATGAGTTTGATTTTGTTGCCGGCCGTTGACGTGGTCGACGGCAAGGCGGTGCGGTTGGTGCAGGGCAAGGCCGGCAGCGAGACCGACTACGGTTCGGCGCTCGAGGCGGCGCAGACCTGGCAGCGCGACGGCGCCGAGTGGGTGCACCTGGTGGACCTGGACGCCGCGTTCGGCCGGGGCAGCAACCGGGAGCTGCTGGCCGAGGTGGTCGGCAAACTCGATGTGGCCGTGGAGCTTTCCGGCGGCATCCGCGACGACGCCTCGCTCAAGGCGGCCATGGACACCGGCTGCGCCCGCGTGAACATCGGCACCGCCGCGCTGGAGAGCCCGGAGTGGTGCAAGCGCGCCATCGGCGAGTACGGCGACCGCGTGGCGGTCGGTCTGGACGTGCAGTTCGAGAACGGCAGCTGGCGCCTGCGCGGCCGTGGCTGGGAGACCGACGGCGGCGACCTGTGGGAGGTGCTGGAACGCCTTGATGGCGAAGGCTGTTCGCGCTACGTCGTCACCGACGTCACCAAGGACGGCACGCTGACCGGCCCGAACCTGGACCTGCTGAGCACTGTGGCCGGCCGCACCAAGGCACCGATCATCGCGTCGGGCGGGGTGTCGAGCCTGGACGACCTGCGGGCCATCGCGACGCTGACCGGGCAGGGCGTCGAGGGTGCCATCGTCGGAAAAGCCTTGTACGCAGAGCGGTTCACGCTGCCCGAGGCGCTGGCCGCGGTGAAGTGATCGAACCGGCGAGGTTGGCAGAGCTGGTCGCGGTCGCGACCGGCGTGCTCGATGATGCCGTCGCTCCGTTCATCGCGGGCCATCAGGCGGACGCGGCGGTGCGCAAGAAGGGCAACGACTTCGCCACCGAGATCGACCTTGCCATCGAGCGCCAGGTCGTCGCGGCACTGACGTCGGCGACCGGGATCGGTGTGCACGGTGAGGAATTCGGTGGCGAGCCCATCGATTCGGAACTGGTGTGGGTGCTCGACCCGATCGACGGCACGTTCAACTACGCGGCCGGTTCGCCCATGGCGGCGATCCTGCTCGGCCTGCTGTGGCAGGGCACTCCCGTCGCCGGCCTGACCTGGCTGCCCTTCATGGGCCAGCGGTACGTCGCGACCGTCGATGGCCCGGTCCGCGACGGGGAGTCGGTGTTGCCGCCGTTGGCGCCGAGCACGCTGGCCGAGTCGATCATCGGTATCCAGACCTTCAACATCGATTCGAAGGGCCGGTTCCCGGGGCGATGGCGCAACGCGGTCCTGTCGAGCCTGACGCGGGAATGCTCACGGGTGCGGATGCATGGCGCCACCGGCCTTGACCTGGCCTACGTCGGCGCCGGCATCCTCGGCGGCGCAATCAGTTTCGGTCACCACATCTGGGACCACGCCGCGGGCGTGGCGCTGGTGCGGGCCGCGGGCGGCATCGTCACCGACCTCGCCGGTGAGCCCTGGACAGTGGAGTCGAAGTCGGCGCTGGCCGCCGCCCCCGGCGTGCACGAGAGGATGCTGGAGATCGTGAAATCCGTTGGTGTGCCGGAGGATTACCTGTGAGTCTCGCAACCCGTGTCATCCCATGCCTGGACGTCGACGGCGGCCGGGTGGTCAAGGGTGTCAACTTCGAGAACCTCAGGGACGCCGGTGATCCCGTCGAATTGGCCGCCGCGTACGACGCAGAGGGCGCCGATGAGCTGACGTTCCTGGACGTCACCGCGTCGTCGTCGGGCCGCTCGACCATGCTCGAGGTGGTGCGCCGCACCGCCGAGCAGGTGTTCATCCCGCTGACTGTCGGCGGGGGCGTCCGCTCGGTCGAGGATGTCGACACCCTGCTGCGGGCCGGCGCCGACAAGGTCTCGGTCAACACCGCGGCCATCGCCCGGCCGGAACTGTTGTCGGAGTTGTCGCGGCAGTTCGGCTCGCAATGCATCGTGCTGTCGGTCGACGCGCGGACCGTGCCGGCAGACTCCGCCCCGACACCGTCGGGCTGGGAGGTGACGACCCACGGTGGTCGTCGCGGTACCGGCATCGACGCCGTCGAATGGGCAACGCGCGGAGCCGAACTCGGGGTCGGCGAGATTCTGCTGAACTCGATGGACGCCGACGGCACCAAGGCCGGGTTCGACCTGGCGATGCTGCGGGCAGTGCGGGCCGCTGTGACTGTGCCGGTGATCGCCAGCGGGGGAGCCGGCGCCGTCGACCACTTCGCGCCTGCGGTGCAGGCCGGCGCCGATGCGGTGCTGGCGGCCAGCGTGTTCCACTTCCGTGAGCTCACCATCGGGCAGGTGAAGGCGGCGATGGCGGCCGAGGGGATCACGGTGCGATGAGCCTCGATCCTGGAATCGCCGCACGCATCAAGCGCAACGACGCCGGGCTGTTCACCGCCGTGGTGCAGCAGCGTGGCACCGGCGACGTCCTGATGGTCGCCTGGATGGACGACGCCGCGCTGGCCCGCACCTTGGAAACCCGTGAGGCGACGTACTTTTCCCGCTCGCGCGGCGAACAGTGGGTCAAGGGCCTGACGTCGGGACACACCCAGTACGTGCACTCGGTACGCCTGGACTGCGACGGCGATGCCGTGCTCCTGGAGGTCGACCAGGTGGGCGGCGCCTGCCACACCGGCGACCACAGCTGCTTCGACGCCGACCAGTTGCTCGCGCCCGAGTCCTAATCAGGGACGGGCAGGTGCTGCTCGACCAGTGCCCGCCCCGCCGCCCGCAGCGCGTCGTCGACATCGACTCCGAGCACCCGCAGCGCCGCATCGGCGATGGCCTCGGCCACTTCGTCACCGGCGATGCCCGGGTCGTCGACGCGCTGCGCGATGACCGTCTCGGTCAGGCGCACCGGGAGGCCGCAGCGGAACTCGTCGCGGCCACCGACGACGTCGACCGCGAGCTCGCGGTACACGGCGTGCAGCTCGCGGCGCCGGTCATGGAAGCCCTCGATACCGTCGACCTCGGGCAGTAGATAGAGCCGGCCCAGGTTCCACGGTACGGACAACAGGCTGGCCGCGTCGCCGGCCGTCACCGCCCACAGCGCGACCCGCGGGTCGTCCACGGACCGGGTCACCCGCCGTGCGAACTCCAGCGACGGCACCACCGTCGCATCGAGCAGCGCCTCGAGAATGGCTTCCTTGTTGGGGAAGTGGTGGTACAGCGAGGCCTGCCGGATGCCGACGGCCTCGGCGATCGAACGCGTCGAGGTCACGGTAAAGCCCTTGGTCACGAACAGTTCTCCGGCGGCATCGAGGATCTGCTCGACGGCGGTGCTGCCGGGGCGTAAGGCGTCGCGGTGGCGGGGGCGGCCCGGGCGGCTCATGCCACTACTGTGCCACCCGCGCATCGTCGGCTCCCGTGAAACCCAACTGTTACACCGCGACCCACATCGGAAACTTCGGTGACCCATCCGTGTCATGGGCACCCCTAATTCTGTCAGTTGACAGGTATTGACCTCTGTGGAATCGAGATCGGATGACATTGACCAACACGTCGCCGGCAGATCATGACGATCTCGCCGAGTTCGGCTACGACCAACAGCTGCATCGCTCGCTGGGCAAGTTCGCCTCGTTTGCGGCCGGTTTCTCGTTCGTGTCGATCCTGACCACGATCTTCCAATTATTCGGTCTCGGCTTCAGTTTCGGCGGTCCGGCGTTCTTCTGGACCTGGCCGGCGGTGTTCATCGGGCAGTTCGCCGTGGCCCTGTGCTTCGCCGAACTGGCCGCCCGCTACCCGATCTCGGGGGCCATCTATCAGTGGGCCCGCCGCCTCGGCGGCGAAGTCGTCGGCTGGTTCGGTGGCTGGTTCATGATTCTGGCCCAGATCATCACGGCGTCCGCTGCGGCCATCGCGCTGCAGGTGGTGCTGCCGGCGGTGTGGTCGGGATTCCAGATCATCGGCACCGACACCGCCCTCACCTCGCCGGACGGGGCGGCCAACGCGGTGCTGCTGGGTACGGCGCTGCTGCTGGTCACCACCACGATCAACTGCATCGGGGTGCGCTGGATGTCGCGGGTCGCGACGATCGGCGTGTGCTGCGAGATCGTCGGAGTCATCGCGGTCGTCGGAGTGTTCTTCACCCATGCCCAGCGTGGTCCGCAGGTCGTGTTCGACACCGGCGCAACGGGTCCGGGCTATGGCTGGGCCTGGATCGCCTCCGGGCTGATGGCCGCCTACGTGATGGTCGGCTTCGGTTCGGCCGGCGAGCTGGCGGAGGAGACGCGGGACGCGCGCCGCGTGGCGCCGCGCACCATCCGGTCGGCACTGACGGTGTCGGCGCTCGGCGGCGGCCTGATGATCATCGGCGCACTGATGGCGGCACCGAGCCTGACCGACGGTCGCCTCGCGACCGAGGGCCTGCCCTACGTGCTGGGCGCGGTGCTGTCGTCGCCGTGGGGGACGCTGCTCCTCGTCGACGTGGCCATCGCGATCTTCATCTGCACCTTGGCAATTCAGACCGCCGCCACCCGCCTGATGTTCTCGATGGCGCGCGATCAGCGGCTGCCGTTCTCGTCGCTCCTGTCCCGCGTCAATCCGGCAACCGGGACGCCCATTCCGCCGGCGATCGTGGTCGGTGTCGCGTGTGTCGGTGTGCTCTTGGTGAACGTCGGCAACTCCGCGATCTTCGCCACGCTCGCCAGCGTCTGCATCATCGCGATCTACATCGCCTACCTGCTGGTGACCGCACCGCTGCTGGCCCACCGGCTGCGGGGAATGCGTTGGGACGCATCGGCTACCGACGCCGGCGGTCGGCCGCTGTTCTCGATGGGACGCTGGGGTCTGCCGGTCAACATCTTCGCGGTGGCCTATGGCGTGGCGATGGTGATCAACCTGGCCTGGCCACGGCCGGAAATCTACGACCCGACGGGCACGATGCCGCTGCTGGTTTGGGCCGGGCCCTTCACCATCGTCGCGATTGTTGCGCTCGGTGCCCTGTGCTTCCCGTACCGCCGGATCCATCCGAACCCCGTCGGAACACTCTGATCTCCGCCAATCAGCCACTGCCGAAAGGATTCTCGTGAGTCTCTCCACCACATCGACCACCACATCGACCACCACATCGACCACCGCCGCCGCCCGCGCGCACGCCCGCGCACAGGCCGGCGCACACACGGCGGCCATGCCCGTCGTACCCGCATCGCTGTGGCCGACACCGCCCGCCGGCGTCGAAGCCGACCGCCTGACCTGGGCAGAGACGGTGCCAGGTGGCCGCTACACCAGCAAGGTGCTGGACCGCGGAACCCGGTTGCGGCTCACCGATATCGAGGGCCGTGCGTGTGCGCACCTGCTGCTCTGGCGCGCCGACGCCCCCTGGGAGCGGCTCAACACCGCCGACACCGTCAAGGTGCCGTGGCAGGCGTACCTCGCCACCGGACATCCGCTGCTCGATGATCAGGGACGGGTATTGGCGACCATCGTCGCTGACACCTCCGGTCACCACGATGCGCTGTGCGGCACCACAACCCGGGCGCAGAACGAAGCCCGCTACGGGGCCGGCACCGCGCACTCGGACAGCCCGGCCGGCCGGGAGCTGCTGGTGCTCGCCGCGCTCAAGCACGGCCTGGGCCCGCGTGACGTCGGCCCCGGCGTGTCGTTCTTCCATGGCGCCCGTGCCGACGATGCGGGCCAATTGGTGTCGACGGGCTCGGCGGGGCCTGGCACGGCAGTCGAACTGATCGTGCACCTGCCGGTGATCGTGGCGATCGCCAACACCGCGCACCCGCTCGACCCGGAGCCGAGTTTCAGCACCTCCGATCTGGAGGTGCTGGCCTGGTCGGCGCCCGACGACCTCGCCGCGTTGGCCGCTCGCACCGACACCATCGGGCCCGAATACGAACGCGCACATCGCAACACCGAAGACGTCTGGACCGCATTGCATCTCACCGGAGGAGCCAGCTAATGAGCACTGTCATCGACTCGGTCCCCGCGCTGGTGGCCGGCACGACCATCCTCGACGAGATCGTCGAGGCCCGCGGCCCCTGGTCGGCGATCATCGCGGAAGGTGATGTGCTGACCATCGTCGACCTGCACGGCAATCAAGCCGTCGACACGCTGATCTACGGCGCCCACGACACGTCCCGGCGCTACAGCGCACAGACCACCATCACGGCGCAGCGGTCGCTGTTCGTCAGCACCGGAACAGTGTTGCGGGACAGCGACGGTGCGGCACTGATGACCGTCGTGGCCGACGAGGTGGGCAATCACGACACCGTCGGCGGCGCCTGCTCGCAGGAATCCAACACGCTGCGCTACGGCCACCACACCCGGCACCAGCACGCCTGCGTCGAGAACTTCCTCATCGAAGGCGCCCGGTACGGCCTCGGAAAGCGTGATCTGGCACCGAATCTCAACTTCTTCATGAACGTGCCGGTGGAGGCCGACGGCACCCTCGGCATCGTCGACGGGTTATCGGCGCCGGGACTGCGGGTGGCGCTGCGCGCCGACACCGACGTCCTCGTGCTGGTGTCCAACTGCCCGCAGATCAACAACCCGTGCAACGGATTCGATCCCACGCCGGTGCGGATGATCGTCACCCGCCCGCTCTGATCGACGTTCGGACGTAAAGGAATACGCGCATGGCGCTGCCGACGAATACCCCGACCCTCACCGTGCTGCGGCCCGGGCCGAGCACCACCGTCCAGGACTGGCCGGGCCGCATCGGCTACTGGCAGGTGGGCGTACCGCCGTCAGGGCCGATGGATGACCTGTCACTGCGGCTGGCCAATCTCGCGGTCGGTAATGCCGAGGGCGCCCCTGGCCTGGAGGCGACGATGGCCGGTCCCACCCTGGGATTCGATGAGGCGACCGTCGTCTGCGTCACCGGTGCCCCGGTATCGGTCACGCTCGACGGGGTGCCGGCGCGGCAGTGGGCGCCCATCGCTGTTCCGGAGGGCGGTGTTCTCGAGATCGGCGCGGTGCAGGGCGTCGGGATGCGCATCTACATCGCGGTGGCCGGCGGCATCGAGGCCGAGGCATATCTCGGCTCGCGCTCGACGTTCACGCTCGGCCGATTCGGCGCAGGCGGCCGGGCCTTGGCAGCCGGTGACCGGCTCGATCTGGGCGCCGCGGTGGGCCGTCCACGCCGACTCACCGACGAGGAGATCCCGTCGATCGGCCACGAATGGCGCCTCGCGGTCACCGAAGGTCCGCACGGTGCGCCCGAGTTCTTCACCCGCGCCGACATCGAAACCCTCTACGAAGCCACGTATCTGGTGGACCACAACCTGGACCGCACGGGGGTCCGCCTGGTCGGGCCGAAGCCGCAGTGGGCCCGGCCCGACGGCGGTGAGGCCGGGCTGCACCCGTCCAACATCCACGACACCCCGTATTCGGTTGGCGCCCTGGACTTCACCGGCGATACCCCGATCCTGCTCGGCCCGGACGGACCCAGCCTGGGCGGCTTCGTCTGCCCGGTGACGGTGGCGTCCGCGGACCGGTGGAAGCTCGGGCAGCTCACCCCCGGCGACCGGGTGCGCTTCGTTCCGGTGCGGGCCAGTGCCGCCGCACCCCTGGCAGCGTTGGGCACCTCGCGGCGAGCGGCGTCACCGGTGGTGCGCAGCCCGCGCGGCGATGGCGATGACGGCGTGTTGCACCGGGGCGTCACGGGCGACGGCACGACCTCGATGACCTTGCGCCGCAGCGGTGATGACAACCTCCTGGTCGAATACGGCACGATGACGCTGGATCTGGTGCTGCGGGCGCGGGTGCACGCCCTGCACACCGCCATCGAGGCACACCGGCCCCGCGGGATCATCGACCTCACACCCGGAATCCGTTCGCTGCAGGTCAAATTCGACGCCGCGCTCACCGATCACCAGGCGATGACGGCGTTCGTCCTCGATATCGAGTCCGCACTCGGACCCGTCGACCGGTTGGTGCTGCCGAGCCGATCGGTACGGCTGCCGTTGAGCTGGGACGACCCGACCGTCCGGCTGGCCATCGACCGGTACCGCAACGGTGTGCGCGACGACGCCCCATGGTGCCCGAGCAACATCGAGTTCATCCGCCGGATGAATGGCCTGGAATCCCAGCAGGAGGTGTTCGACATCGTCCACGCGGCGAGCTATCTCGTGCTCGGCCTGGGGGATGTCTACCTGGGTGCCCCGGTCGCCACCCCGGTCGATCCCCGGCACCGGGTGGTCACCACCAAGTACAACCCGGCCCGCACCTGGACCCCCGAGAACGCGGTCGGGATCGGCGGTGCCTATCTCTGCATCTACGGCATGGAAGGCCCCGGCGGCTACCAGCTGATGGGCCGCACCACGCAGGTGTGGAACCACCGATTCCCGCTGTCCGCACCGGGTTTCGAACCCGAACAACCGTGGCTGCTGCGGTTCTTCGACCAGGTGTCGTGGTACCCGGTGTCCTCCGAGGAACTGACCGACCTGCGCGCCGACGTCGCCGCCGGCCGCGGCACGGTCGACATCACCGACGGTGAGTTCCGGATCGCCGACTATTTGAGCTTCCTATCGCGGGAGGCCGACGACATCGCCGCTGTGCGACAGCGGATGACCATGGCCCGCAACGAGGAGCGGGCCCGCTGGGAGGCCAGCGGCGAAATCGGCGCACGCAAGAAACCTTGCGCCACAACAGGACAGGAAGTCGCCTGATGGATCGGATCAGCGCCGCATTCGCGGCCATCGCGCAGCGGCCGGAAGCCTTCATCACCGTGCGCGACGAGGACACGGTGCGCCAGGAAGTTTCGCAGGCGCGAGGCCCGCTGGCCGGTCAGCTGCTGGCGGTCAAGGACAATGTCGACGTCGCGGGCCTGCCGACCACCGCGGCGTGCCCGGGCTACGCGTACACCCCGGACACCGACGCGCCCGTGGTGGCGGCACTGCGCGCAGCCGGCGCGGTGGTGATCGGCAAGACCAATCTGGACCAGTTCGCGACCGGGCTCGTCGGCACCCGAAGCCCCTACGGTGCGGTGCGCGACGCGCGGCGGCCAGACAGGATTTCGGGTGGCTCGTCGTCGGGTTCGGCGGTCGCGGTGGCCATCGGTGCCGCCGACCTCGGAATCGGCACGGATACCGCGGGATCCGGCCGAGTGCCTGCCGGGTATCAGGGCCTCGTCGGGATCAAGGGCACGATTGGTGTGGTGTCGACCGCCGGCGTCGTTCCGGCCTGCCCGAGCTACGACTGCGTGACGATCCTGGCGCGCGACCTGGCGACCGCGGAGGACGCCATGGCCGTGATGGCGTCCACCACGCAGCGGCCATGGCCCACCTCGACCCGCTTCGCTGCCCCTGCCGACCCGATGCTGGCGGTACCCGCCGAACTACCGGCGATGGCTCCCGGCTGGGATGTCGCGTTCCAGCGGGCGGTCGATGCCGCGCGCGCCGCGGGCATGCGGATCGTGCCCATCGATCTGACCGACTTCCTGGCCGCCGCCCGGTTGCTGTACGACGGCTCACTCGTCGCCGAACGCACCGAAGCGGTGGGGGACTTCATCGCCACTGCCGGCGACGACGCCGGGCTGGATCCGACGGTCGCGGCCATCATCAGCGCGGGCAGTGCCCACACCGCGACCGCGCTGCTGCGCGACCGTCGCGAGTTGGATCGCCTGCGGGACCGGGCATTCCGGGCATTGGGGGAGTGTGACGCGCTGTTGGTCCCCACCGCGCCGCTGCAGCCGACGCTCGCCGAGGTGGCGGCCGACCCGGTCGCGGTCAACGCGAGGATCGGCACGTACACGAATTTCTGCAATCTGTTCGACATGTGCGGGGTCGCGGTTCCGGCCGGCGAGGTCGTCGAATCCGACGGCACCACAGCGCAATTCGGGGTGACGGTGCTGGGCCGGTCGTTCGATGACGCCGTGGTGGCCGACATCGCGGCCAGGCTGAGCGGCGCCGAACGCGGTGCGGCGGCATCCTGGCCCGAGCGGGCGGGAGCCGGTGCGGTGACGCTGGTCGTGGCCGGCGCGCATCTGCGGGACCAGCCGCTGGCTGGTCAGCTCCACGATCTCGGGGCGCGGTGGGACGGGCCGGCACGTACTGCCGAAAGCTATCGGATGACGGCGCTGCCGTCGGGCAAGCCCGCTCTGTTGCGGCTGGCCAACGGTGGGCAGGCCTTTGAGGTGGAGCGCTGGTCGCTCTCTCCCGCGGCGCTCGGGAAGTTCCTGGTCGCCCTGCCGACACCGATGGGACTGGCGGCGATCGAGCTCGACGACGGGTCCTGGGAGACCGGGTTCGTGTGTGCAGACGAGGGGGCCATCGCGGCGCCGGACATCTCCGAGTTCGGCGGCTGGCGGGCCTATCTGCAGTCCCGGGAGTTCGCGACGCAGTGACGTAGCGGCAGCTACGCTGCAACGAATATGACGAGCGCACCTTGGACCCTGGCGGACGCGAGCCGTCAGGACGGGCGCGTCGCGGTGGTCACCGGGGCGAACAGCGGTATCGGCGTGGAGATCGCCAAAGGCCTGGCAGGGCTCGGCGCGACGGTGGTGCTGGCGTGTCGCAACGCTGACGCGGCCCGCGAAATACAGGCCGCACTGCCCGGCGCGACAACCGAATTCGTTGAACTGGACCTGGCAGACCTGGCGTCGGTGCGGCGCTGCGCCGAAAGCCTCCTTCAGCGGCACCGCCGAATCGACCTGCTGATCAACAACGCCGGCGTCATGCATCCCGTGCGCACCGAGACCAAGGACGGTTTCGAGGGCGATTTCGGGGTGAACTTCCTCGGTCACTTCGCTCTCACGGGACTGTTGCATGACCGAGCAGACCGCATCGTGATGGTGACCAGTCTGACCCACCGCCGTGGTGTGATCGATTTCGAGGATCTGCAGAGCCGCAGAAAGTTCCGCAGCGCGAAGGCCTACGCCAATTCGAAATTGGCACAGTTGCTGTTCATGTCCGAGTTCAACCGGCGACACCAGGCCATGTGTCTGGCGGCGCACCCCGGCAGTGCGCGTACCGGGATTCTGCGCGACCAGGGCTGGCAGAAGTTGGCGTATCACCCGCGGCTGCGGTTCTCGACGTCGTGGTTCGTCCAGGACGCCGACGCCGGGGCTCTGCCGATTTTGCGGGCGGCAACTGACGCGGCCGCCGCTGCCGGTGACTGCTACGGGCCCAGTGGCCGTCTGCAGACCACGGGCGCGCCGGTCAAGGTCGACCTGGCTGCTGTCGCGCGCGACCCGCTCGTTGCGGGCCGGCTGTGGGAATCCGCGGAATCCCTGACCGGCGTGCGGTTTTAGCGCGGCACGGCGGGCATGACCTCGTCCACGACGCGGTGCAGGTATGGCCAGGCGAGGTCCGGCGGTAGGCCACCGCAGAGCGGGTGCAGCGACAGGACGCCGTCCCGGGCGATGGCCTCGATCGCCTGCTCGACCGAATAGATTCGGTGGCTGCCGTTTTCGGCACGCAGCGCGTCGATGGTTTGCGCGGTGGACAGGCTGACGATGTGGGGATCGTGATGGCCGTCGGCGTACGTCATCGCATCGTGGAGCAGGTACGGCCCGATCTCATTCCAGGCTCGGTCCACGTCGTCGGCCACGAAGACCGTCGTCGGGAACCCGGGCCGCGGCTGTTGCATCCGGCCGGGTACGCGGCCCTGCCTGGTGCACTCGTCGTGGTACGCCTCCGCCAGCTCCGGCAGATTGTTCTGGGCGTTGAACCCCAGCCCGTACCGGGCTGCGCGCCGCGCGGCTCGTGGGGTACCGCCGCCGTAGGACAGGCGCACCTTGCGTTCTGGTGCCGGACGGACCAGGACACCCCGCTCGCTGTCGAAGAAGCGTTCTCCGTCAAGGGCTTTCAGTAACACGGTCAGGTGGTGCTCGGCCAGTTCTCCGCGGCGGTGATAGTCCACTCCGAGCGATTCGAACTCCTCGGGCCGGTAGCCCACTCCCAGTGTGTACGAAATCCGTCCGCCGCTGAGGTGGTCCAGCACCGCGATGTCCTCGGCCAATCGCACCGGGTTGTACAGCGGCAGGATGAGGGCGCTCACCGCGATGGGTACCGAGGTGGTGCGGGCGGCGAGCGCGGCGGCCATCGGCAACGGGCTCGGCAGGTAGCCGTCTTCGGCGGCATGATGCTCGGACACCACCAGCAGGATCAGGCCTCGAGATTCGGCCCACTCGGCCATGTCGAGCGCGGCAGGATACAGCGACGACGCCGGCGCGCCACCGGCCGGGGCCCGCATGTCGAACCGCAGGGTGAACACGAAACCCTAACTCGCCGAGGCCAACAGGGTCGCGAACTCGGACTCGATCCCGGCGGTGATGGCAGCGGCGTCGGCGACGTGCCGGGAGTCCGCCGTCACCGACAGACACAGATTCTGGTTCCAGGACATGGCGATGACGCTGGGGCCCATGCCGTGGTAGAGCGGCCCCGCCGGATGGAAGCGCAGCGCCGGCAGGTTGAGGAATACCGGATCGTCGACCGCGATGCCGCTGGCGTTGGACACGATGACATTGCAGGGCCACGAAATCCGTTCGGCCAGACCGAAACGCTCGATGGCCCGGAACAGCAGGTTGACGGCGCGGCCGGGCGCGTATTCGTTCCACTGCCGAAACAGGTTGACGCCGCGCTGTTCCTGGACCGCCTTGACCGCTCTGGCGTGTTCGGCGACGGCGAGTAGGCGTCGCACCGGATCCGTCACCGTCGTGTTCAGGTTGACCCGCAGCACTGTCGTGGTGCCGACGCCATCGGTGACGTAGTCGGAGGTGTCGGCCGTGCGCATCGCGTAGGGCACGGCCGCGACCAACGGCTGCTGCGGACGCTGACCCTGCCGGCGCAGCACATTGTCCAAAGCCGATCCGACGCAGCTGAGCAGAATGTGGTTGATGGTGACCGAATACCGCTGGGCCACCGTCTGTAGGTCCTCGAGCGGCAGCACGGCCACGGCGGCGCTCGACGCACCCGACAGCGAGCAATTCAGCGCTGTCTTGGGCGCTTTCACGTCGAGGTGGCGGGCGGCCCACTTGTCGCGCATGACCCGCGCCGAGGTCGCCACCAGTCGGGGGAGTCGGCGCAGGCGTTGAGCTTTGCGCGCAACGGCATCGCGCACGATCGTCGTCGGCCGTGCTGGAAACGTCGACGACTCGGGAACGGCCTTGGCGGGCCGGCCGCTCAGATCCCCCGGGGTCATCAGGCAGCCGGTGACCTCGATCGCCGAGTCGCCGTCGACCAAGAGATGGTGGACCACCGAGATCAGGTACGCGTGCTCGGTGTTGTCGTCCTCCAGAACGTACATGTGCCACAGGGGTTCCCGGCGATCCAGATGCCTGGCGCGGACCTCGGCCAGTGCTTTGGCGGCCCCGACCGCGCCACCCGGTTCGGGCATCGGCAGCGCTGTGACGTGGGCCGAGACGTCGATCTGCGGCCGTGCCACCAGCATGGGCCGGTCCAGGTTGAACCACGGGTCGTAGAGCACCTTGCGGTAGGCCGGCATCAGGTGCATGCGGTTGTGCAGGGCCGACACCACGTAGTCGCGGAGGTTGCCGATCACCGAACTGCGGTCGACGAGGATCAGCGACATGCCATTGCCGACCTGCAGCCCGGTCTCCTGGTAGAGCTGCCAGGCGTCCATTCCGCTGACCCGCTCGGCGCGGGGCATCGCGGGGCTCATGCCGCCGGGGTGTAGAACTGCCGAACCCAGTGGCGGTACTTGCCGATCGGCCCGTCGCCCGGTGTCAGCTTGGGATGCTCGAGATACACCTTGTCGTCCCAGATGAGCTGGTCCCGCTGCACCTCATACCCGACGACCTGTAGCACGATCCAGCCCGCCAGGCGTTCGACCGGCGCCAGCAGGGCACCCAAGAACCGGTTCCGCACATGCCTTTTGGCGGCGATGCCGATGTAGATGTCGACGTTGCGCTCGGCGACCGGCGTGGGCAGCACCATCTGGCGGACCGTCAGCCCGCCCTGAATGGCGATCTCCACCAGGGAGAAGCCAAGGCCGACCAGAACTGATTTGAAGTGGAAGCTGACGCCACCGATCACCGGAATGGGTTTGGTGCCACCGTATTCGGTGTAGATGCGGGGGCCGTCGATCTCCATCGGCTTGGGGACGACGAAGTCGCGGAACTTGTGGATGGTCGCGAAATGCGCATGGTCCAAACCGTTTTCGTTGACTTCCTGCGGATGGGTCTTGAAATGCAGCTTCTTGGTCGCGATCGGGTGCCAGCCCGCATCGGCCGCGGGTAGGTCGAGCTCAAATGCGGGCTGCTGTCCCGGTGGACCGTGGTAGACCATGATCATGCCCAGGTGATTGCGGACGGGCAGCGTCTTGAGCGCCGCGCCACGCGGCGGCTCCCCGGTGGGCGTCGAGATGCACGTGCCCGACGGAGCGAACCTGAACTCGTGGAACGGGCAGACCACGGCCTCGCCGTCGACCCAGCCGCGTTTTCCGATGTGCGCGCCCAGATGCGGGCAGTAGGGCTCTGCGGCGGACAACTCGCCGGAGGCGGTCTGAAAGACGATGATCTCGCCGTCGAGAAAGCGCCGCGTCAGCACCTTTCCTGGCCTGAGCTCGTGCGCGAAAGCCACCGCGTACCAGCTGTAGGGGTAGGGCGGGAAGGCGTCGCCGGCCCGGCCGAGGCTGGTCGCTTCCGTCGTTGAGGTCATCGATGCCCTTTCGCTGTCCGCGCGGTGAAGTCGAATCCGAAACAGCTGACGCGGCGACGGCGCCGGGCGAAAGACATGCGGCAACCCCGCACGTGTCCGTAGATGTCCCCGACTACGTTCCCGCGTCCACGTCGTTGTGGGTAGCTAATAGAACATGTTCTAGTTCGCAGTAGACCACTAGTCGAACAACTGTCGCAAGTGAACCGAAAGACTCTGTCGCGCACGTAAATTAACGACTGAGGGCGAGATACTGGGCAGTAATACTGCCAATAACCGGACAGGGTCCGGCTATTGTGTTAGGCGGTGATCCGGCCGGCCTTTGCCCGGGCGGACCAGCGGCCGTGGTCGTAGCCGACCTCGACCGGATGCGAAAAGGCCTCCGTAACATGATCGGTCGTCACGGTCGCGACCGACGGACCCGCGGCGACGGTGCGGCCGCCGGAGATCAGCAGGGCGTGGGACGTGGACGTCGGCAGTTCCTCGAGGTGATGTGTCACGAGGATCGAGGCCATCTCGGGGTGTGAATGCTCCAGCGCGTCAAGGGTTTCCAGCAGCTGTTCACGCGCGGCCACGTCCAGGCCGGTGGTCGGTTCGTCGAGCAGCAGCAGTCGTGGCTCGGCGATCAGCGCGCGGGCGATGAGGGTTCTGCCTCGCTCGCCCTGCGACAGCGTCGGCCACACCGCATCGGCGCGGTGGGTCAGCCCCACGGTGCCGATCAACTCGTCGGCGCGGGCGATGTCTTCGGCAGTGGGCGTCCAGCGGGCCGCAATGTCGATGGTGCCGGTGACGCCGGTGAGCACCACCTCACGCACCGTGAGTGGGTACTGCAACCGGTGCCGGGGGTTGACGTGGCCGATGGACCGCCGCAGCGGTGCCAGGTCGGTGCGGCCCATCTGCGCGCCCAGCACGCGCACCGTGCCCGACGTCGGGAACGTCACCGCGCCGCAGAACCCGAGCAGCGTGCTCTTGCCTGCGCCGTTGGGGCCGAGTAGCGCCCAGTGTTCGCCTTCCCGCACTGTCAGCGAGATGCCGTCGATGATCTGCTTGCCTTCGCGGCGGAACGTCACGTTGTCGAGTTCCAGCACGGGTGTCATGAGAATGCTTCCTTCAGGGTGCTCAGGTGGGTGCGGCTGGTGGCGGCCGCGGCGTCGGGATCGCGCGCGGCGATGGCGTCGGCGAGCTGCTGATGTAGGGCGTGATCGCACGGCTCTGAGGTGATCGGGCGGATCTTGAGCATGTCGATCATGGCGAGCCGCAGTCGGGGGAGGAATGCGTCGAACAGTTGGGTCAGCACGTCGTTGTGGGCCGCGGCGATGACTGCCCGGTGAAATGCCATGTCGGCGTCCACGTGTTCGGGTACCGACTGACCAGTGACGCCGCGGGCGGCCAGGGTGCGCCGAATGGTGCGCAGGTCGGCCGGGGTCCGGCGAGTCGCGGCCAGGGCCGCGCCCTCGGCCTCGATGGCGATGCGGGCTTCGATCACCGAGGCGATGTTCGCGCTGCGCAGCACGGTGTCCCAATCGTCGGGGACATCGAGAGCGGTGACGAAGACGCCGGCGCCCTGACGGCTGTCCAGGACGCCCTTGCCGGCCAATTCCCGGATGGCTTCGCGCAGGGTGGAGCGGCCCACGCCGAGCTGGACGGCCAGGGTCGTTTCACCCGGAAGGCGTTGTCCCAGTGGCCATTCACCGTCTTTGATGCGCGTCAGTAGCAGCTGTGCGGCTTGTGCTGCCAGGGGTTGGCGCGATACTTGCGCGACCATGCGACCTCTCTACTTGTCTGAGGAGTTGTGTATAGTCTACCCATCATGACGCGCGTACTTCTGCTTGGTTGCCGCGGCGGGGTCTGAAACGACCGGCCCCCTGCCGTGGGGCTCTGTCGCGACCGGTCACTTCCTCACTTGACCGAAAGCAGACCACTGATGCGCACTTCCTGGAACCGTCAACAACCGTCACGCATGCCGTGGCACCGCTATACCGATGTCTTCAACCGCGTGAATATTCCTGCCGTCCAACGAGATTGGCCGAGCAACCGCATCACCACCGCACCGCTCTGGGTGCCTGTCGACCTGCGTGACGGCAACCAGGCCCTGGCCGAGCCGATGGACCCGGACCGCAAGCGCCAGTTCTTCGAGCAGCTGGTGGCCATTGGCTACAAGGAGATCGAGGTCGGCTACCCGTCTGCCTCACAGACCGACTTCGACTTCGTCCGGCTGCTGGCTGAAACCGATATCGCGCCAGCCGATGTCACCATCGCGGTGTTCACCCCGGCCCGCCGCGACCTGATCGAGCGCACCGTCGAGTCGGTGCGGGGCCTGCGCAACGACGTTGTCATCCACATGTACACCGCAACCGCGCCCACGTGGCGAAATACGGTGCTGGGCAAGGACCGTGACGAGTTGCGCAATCTGATCCTGCACGGCGCGCTCGACGTGCTGACGTTGACCGACGACCTGCCGAACATCCGGTTCCAGTTCTCGCCGGAGGTGTTCAACCTCACCGAACCCGACTATGTGCTGGAGATCTGCGACGCCGTGACACAGCTGTGGGACGCCACCGAGGACCGCCCGGTGATCCTGAATCTGCCTGCCACCGTGGAGGTGGCGACGCCGAATGTGTACGCCGATCAGATCGAATACATGCACAAGAACCTGGCCCGCCGCGACGCGGTGATCCTGTCGGTGCACCCGCACAACGACCGGGGAACCGGGGTGGCCTGTGCCGAATTGGCCGTCCTGGCCGGCGCACAGCGCGTGGAAGGCTGCGTCTTCGGCAACGGTGAGCGCACCGGCAATGTCGATATCGCCACCCTGGCCCTGAATCTGTATGCCCAGGGCGTCGACCCGATGATCGACTTCTCTGATATCGACGCGATCGCTCGCACCGTGTCGCACTGCACCCGGATGCCCGTCCACGAGCGGCATCCGTACGTCGGCGACCTGGTGCACACCGCGTTCTCGGGTACCCATCAGGACGCGATCAAGAAAGGCCTGGCCGAACATCGCGCCCGGGCCACCGCCCAGAGCCGTGATGAGCGCGAAATCGAGTGGCGGGTACCGTATCTGCCCATCGACCCGGCCGACATCGGACGCAGCTACGACGCCGTCATCCGGGTCAATTCACAGTCCGGCAAGGGCGGCATCGCCTACCTGCTGCACACCGGATACGGACTGGACCTGCCACGGCGGCTGCAGATCGACTTCGCCCGGCATGTGCAGGCCCACACCGATGGCAGTGGCGTCGAGGTGACCGCGACCGAGCTGTACGACCTGTTCGAGTCCACTTATCTGGGTTCCGGCGGTCCTGTCGAGCTCAAGGACTGGCACACGAGCAGCGACGAGACCACCGAGATCACGCTGAGCGTCAACGGGACGGCGCACACCAGCGCGCATCGCGGTGTCGGGCCGGTCGAGGCGCTGACGCAGGCGCTGGCCGAGGTGGACCGGCCGGTCGAGATTCTGAGTCTCACCCAGCAGTCGATCGGCGCCACCGCGGTCACCTACCTGGAACACCGCGGCGGGTGGGCCTGCGGGCGCAGCGATTCAGTGCTCACCGCGTCACTGGCGGCGGTGGTGCGGGCGGCCAACGTGCGGAGGGATTGACGCTCGGTCATGGCCGTGTGCTTGCTCTGTGCAGGGCGCGTACGACGCTGTGCTTGCCCAGGTCGATCTTGAACTCGTTCTGGCTCAGCGCGACGGCACCGGCCATGGCCGCTTCGGCGGCGCGACCGAACGTCGTGGTGTCGGCAACGTTGCCCACCAATGCAGCTTCGGCGGCGGGGGACCGCCACGGTCTGGCAGCGACACCACCCAGAGCGAGGGCGGCCGACGTGATGATGCCGTCGTCGATGGTCATGCCGACCGCCACAGAGACGAGAGCGAATGCGTAACTGTGGCGGTCGCGCACCTTGAGGTACCAACTGTGAAACGCAAATTCGGAGGGCGGCAGCTCGATACCGACGATCAGCTCACCCGGTAACAGCGCATTGTCCTGCTCGGGGTGATCTCCGGGAAGCCGGAAGAAGTCGGACACCGCGATGCTGCGAGCACCTTCGCGCGACCGAACGTGCACGACAGCGTCGAGGATCGCGAGTGCCACCGCCATGTCCGACGGATGCACCGCGACACACGAGCGGCTCGCGCCGAAAAGTGCGTGCTCACGGTTGAATCCGTCGAGCGCCGCGCACCCGGACCCAGGCCGGCGTTTGTTGCATGCCGGGAACGTGACATCCATGAAGTACGGGCAGCGGGTGCGCTGCATGAGATTGCCGCCGGCGGTCGCCATGTTCCGCAGCTGCGTGGTCGCACCGGACAGGATTGCATGTGACAGCACGGGATACCGCGTGCGGACCAGGTGATGGTTGGCGATCGCGCTGTTGGTCACGCCCGAGCCGATCAGGATGCCGCCGCCCTCGGTGGCAGTGATCTCGTCCAAGCCCAGCCTGCCGACATCGACCAACGACGACGGCTGTGTGACACCGAGTTTCATCAGATCGAGCAGGTTCGTGCCGCCCGCGTAAAAGCTGCCGCCGGTCGCGTTCGCGACAGTAAGAGCGTCGTCGACGTCGCGCGCGCGATGGAAGTCGAATGTCTTCATCGGCCACCCTCGGGCAGGCACGACACGATCGCGTCCACGATGTTGGGATAGGCACCGCAACGGCAGATGTTTCCCGCCATCCGTTCGCGAATCTCGTCGGCGGACAGGGCGTCCGGGCCCCTGGCAAGATCGGTGTACGGGCCCTCGAAGGATGCGGCGGACAGGTCGCCGCGGGCGTGCTCACCGAGAAGCGCATGCGCGGAGCTGATCTGGCCTGGGGTGCAGTAGCCGCATTGGAATCCGTCGTGGTCGACGAATGCCTGTTGCAGGGGATGGAGCTGCTCGCCGTCGGCGAGGCCCTCTATGGTCAGCACGGTGGCCCCGTCGATCGACACGGCGAGTGTCAGGCAGCTCACCACGCGCCGGCCGTTGACGCTGACCGTGCACGCGCCGCAGAGGCCGTGGTCGCAGCCTTTCTTGGTACCGGTGAGCTGGAGGCGCTCGCGCAGCAGGTCGAGCAGCGTCGAACGGACGTCGGTTTGAACCGTGACCGGAACACCGTTGATCGATAGCTCGACGGTGTGTTCTGGTGGGCTGTGAGCTGTCATGATGTCGGGTCCTGGAGGGAATTGTTGAAGGGGGACAATAGGTTTTCGACGGTGATGGGCAAGTCACGCAGCCGGCGCCCGGTGGCGTGATGCACGGCATTCGCGATCGCGGCGGGCACGCCGCAGATGCCGATCTCACCGATGCCGCGAGCGCCGAATGCCGTCAGGTTGCGGTCGGCGCCGTCGATGAAGGTGACGTCGAAAACCGGGACGTCGGCGTGGGTGGGCAGGTAGTACTCGCCCAAGGTGTGACCGGTTCCGGGGTCGTAGGGCACCTGCTCCATGAGCGCCATGCCAAGACCAAAGATGATGCCGCCCATCACCTGACTGCGTGCGAGCTTCGGGTTGATGACCCGCCCGCAGTCCATCACCGCTACCCACCGCGTCACCGCTGCCCGGCCGATTTGTTCGTCCACCTCCACTTCGCAGAAGTGGGCACCGAACGATTGCGACACCGGACCGTCCTCCGGCGCGCCTCCGCTGCCGCTGGTGAAGGTCAGCCGGTCGAGAAGCGCGCTGTCGGCCGCCGCCAGCAGGGCGGCGACAGCGGTGACGGGCCGTGCCGGCTGGGTGCTGACGATCTCGCCATTGCGGACGTCTACCGAGGACAGGTCACCTCCTCTATACGGTGAGTTCTGTTCGGCGACGACGTATTCGAGCACCCGCCGCTTCCATTCGAGGGCGGCCTCGAACACCGCCGACCCGACGGCGGCGGTGGTCTGCGATGCTCCGCTGTAGGGCGCGGTGGGGAAGTCCGAGTCGCCGGAGAAGAACGTGACCTGCGGCAGTTGCAAGCCGGCCGTGTCCGCGGCGATTTGGGTCATGGCAGTCCGAACACCGGTGCCGACTTCGTGGGTGGCAGAGGAGAATTCGACGGTGCCATCGGGCTTGGTGCGTACGTGGCAACCGGCCGGCATCCGGCGCCCCGGATAGGTGGCGGTGGCCATGCCCCAACCGACGAGCAAGCCGTCGCGCCGCAGCGAGCGGGGTTGGTGCGGCCGGTGCTCCCAGCCGAAACGATCGGATCCTCGCCGGTAGCACTCGATGAGGTGCTCGTCAGACCAGGGTCTGCCGCTGGCCTGGTCTTGGTCGGCGTAGTTGGTGATCCGAAGGTCCAGCGGATCGACGTGTAGTGCGTGTGCGAGTTCGTCCATGGCGACTTCGAGGGCGAACAGCCCTGGTGCTTCACCGGGACCGCGCATGAAGCACGGTGTGGGTCGATTGACCCGGGCTACGGTGTGTGACACCACCATTCGCGGGGACTGATAGAGGAACCGTGTCGACAACCCGGCCGGCTCGCAGAAGTGGGCGACGGTGGACGTTTCGGTGAGGGTGTGGTGCTCGATGCTGGTCAACCGCGCCTGTGCGTCGGCGACCAAACTCAGGTGCTGTTCGGTGCGGGGACGGTGCCCGGTCGAGGTGAACATCTGGTCTCGGCTGACGACCAACTTGACAGCGCGCCCCGTCATTCGTGCCGCGACGGCGCACAGAGCGACATGCATCCACATGAAACTCTTCGAGCCGAACGCGCCACCGACCAGTGGAGCGACGATCCGGATATTGTCGACCGAGATGCCCAGATAGGTTGCGAGCGTTTGCCGTTCACCGGCGATCCAACGCGTGCTGTCGTACACGGTGAGATGGTCCCCATCCCACCTGGCGATCGTGGAGGCCAACTCGATGGGGTAGTGGGCGTTCTCCGGCGTGGTGTATCGGGAGGAGATTTTCATTCCGTCGGCCGGTTCATCGGCAGGGCCACGGTGGTCTTGGAGTTTTTCTTCCGGCAGTTTCACGAAATGGTCGGGCTGGTACGCGCCGCCGCGCACCATCCGATCGTCGCTCTGGCTTGCGTCCTCGGGCCGGTCGAGCACCTCACGAGCTGTCAGCAGGGCGGGTAGCTCGTCGTAGGTCAGGTCCATCAACGACGCGGCGAACTGCGCATTCTCCAGGGTGTCGGCGACGACCACGGCCAGATGTTGACCGCGGTGCTGGACCGTCAGATCGGACAGTGGTGGCCGGCGTTCCAACGGCAGATCCCAGGTGAGCACCTCGGGGAGCACATGGAGGGAAGGACAATTCAGCGGCGACAACACACACGCGACCCCTGGTGCGGCCTCGGCGCGGGCAGCGGTGGCGGCCAGCGAGTCACGAGTGACGCGGCCGTGCGAAATGTCCGACTGGACCAGAACCGCGTGCTGCACATCCGGCAGCGGGGTATCTGCTGCGTAGCGTGCTCGGCCGGTCACCTTGTCGTCACCCTCGACCCGGTTGACGGACCGCCCGATCGCTTCATTGGCTGTCATCGGATGGCTCGGTCCCATATCGGGGCGCTATCAGTAGTGCCGAGCCGCGATGCGACTGCGCGGGTGATACCAACGGCGGCGATGTCCTGCAGGACTCGTAATCGGTAGTTCTCCCATTGGCGTAGAGCCGATTCGGGCAGTGGGTCCTGTGCCGTACGGGTGCTCAGTGCCTGTGCCAACGATGAGGCGTCGCCGATCGATTTCGACGTGCCCGACGCGGTATGCGGCCGTACCGTGCCGGCGGCATCACCGATCACGAATACCGGCCCGCGGCGAAGGCGGCCGCTGGGTAGGTCCATCACCGGCTGCAGAAACGGGGCAGAGCGGCCGAGGAGTTCGGCGAACAACGGCGGTAAGTCGGTTTCGGCCAGCGCCTGCAGGGTGGCCGCGCTCGCGGCAGATACGTCGTCGGGCGGCAGGAAGTATGCGTATCGCCGGCCGGATTGTCCAGTCATGATGTCCCCGAAGGCTTCTGGTGATGCGTTGACGTACCACACCCAGTTGACCCGCCGCAGGCCTGGCTCGGTCTCCCCGGCGGGGCCGGGCACCAGATAGCACAGGAACTGGACCCCGTTGGCACTGAACAGGGTGAATCGGTCAGTCAATTCGCGGGTCAGCTCGGGTGGGAGGTCGCTTTCGCGTTCCAGTCCGCGCCAGGCCACGTATCCGCCGTAGTGGGGCTGCTCGGACTGAACGAATTGCCGCACAGTAGAACCAATCCCGTCCGCGCCGATCACGATGTCCCAGTCGGAGGCGGTGCCATCCGCGAAGGTAAGGGTAGCGCTGTGGTCGCTCGCGGTCACGGTCGTGATCTCGAGACCCTGCCGATAATCGACGCCGCGCAGCGCGCCCCGAAAGGTCCGGTAGAGCGTGTCCCATGCGGTCATCGTCTGCGGCTGGGCGAACACACGCGGCGGACTGTGGCGATGCAGGAGTCGGCGTTCTGTGATCGGCACCGTCACCGCCTGGGGCGCAATATGCGAGAGTGACAGCAGCGCTTCGATTTCCGGCTGCATGACGATGCCAGCGCCGCGCCCTTCGAGCCGTCCCGCTGTCTGTTCGAACACCGTGATATCCGCGGTGGTGAGACGGCTCAGCTCAAGAGCTGCAGCGAGCCCGGCCAAGGAGCCGCCGACGATCGCCACGGTCCAGCGTTCGTGATCGGCGCTCACAAGCGGAGGATCCGTTCCGCGTTTCCGGAGGCCAGCTGGGCCAGCTCCGCGACCGGAATCGGCAGTCGGCCTAGAAACTCCGCTCCGGACTGTGGGGACCTGTAGGGGTAGTCCACTGAGTACATGATGTGGTCGGCACCCACGACGTCGCGTGCACACATGAAGGGGGGTGTCGTGAAATAGCCGCTCGTGGTGATGGTGAAGTGATCCAGGAAATAGTCGCTGACGGGGCGTTGCAATCCCGTCACCGACGTGGGCAAACCGTCCTGGGCGCGCAGCAGGGAGTACGGCAAATGTTCACCGAGGTGCCCGATGATCAAGCGCAGCTTCGGGAACCGGTCGAGCACGCCACCGAGAATGATGCGCAGACAATGTAATCCGAGTTCCGCATGCCAGGTGTAGGCAGCCGTGGCCAGGAAGTACGCGCTGCGCTCGGGCAGGCCGGCGGTATAGATGTCCCGCACAGCGCGAGGCGGCGCCGACGGGTGTAGGTACAGCGGCACGTCCAGTTCTGAGGCGGCCTCGAAGATCGGCGTATAGCGCGGATCGTCGAGAAAAGAGCCGCCCACGGTGCCGTCGAGAAAGCCACCCACACAGCTCAATTCGCGCACCCCGCGGCGCAGCTCCTCGGCGGCGCGGTCGGGCTGTTGGAGCGGCAGGCTCGCGAACATGCGCAATCGGCCCGGGTGCCTGCAGGTCGCGGCATATGCCGCGTCGTTGGCATCGCGGACCAGCGCGGTGGCATCTGCCGGTGCCAGTCGGTGCTGGCTGCCGGCCGCCAGGGAGAGCACCTGAACATCGACACCGCCTGCGTCCATGGCGGCGATCCTGGCGTCGTCGAGATCGAGCAATGCTGCCCGCAGTGTCGCTGATTGCGCGACGGCCGGCATGAACTGTTCGGTGGCCGCCAGATACTCCGCCGTGGAGTAGTGCTCCTCGAGAGTCACCACCCGCACATCGACGCCTTCTGAACTCGCCGGTGACGGATACACCGTGATCGTCATGCCACCTCCTGGGCTTCGCCGATGCCACGGTGCCAGAGCGGCATGGCCGCGTCATCAGTCAGTTGACTGCCATTGGTGTGGCGAGTGATCTCGCTCAGTCATCAAACTGATGGATAGGGCATTGACCTCGGCTATACAGAAGCGACCACTACGCAAGTGAGGACAAGCGCTGATGCCGACTGTTGCCGACCACTTCATTGCCACACTGCAGGCCAGCGGGGTAGACCGCGTATTCGGTCTGCCCGGTGACAGTCTCAACGGATTCACCGATGCGATCCGGCGGGCCGACGGATTCGCTTGGGAGCATGTGCGTCACGAGGAGGCGGCCGCCTTCGCTGCCGCGGGGTCCGCCGCCGTGACCGGTCAGTTGGCGGTGTGCGCCGGTAGTTGCGGCCCGGGAAATCTGCACTTGATCAACGGCTTGTTCGACGCGCAGCGCAGTCGCGTACCGGTGCTCGCCATTGCCGCCCATATTCCCGCTGCCGAGATCGGGTCTCAGTACTTTCAGGAGACCCACCCGCAAGAACTGTTCCGCGAATGCAGCGTCTTCTGCGAAATGGCCAGCTCCCCTGAGTCCGCCATGCGCGTGCTGCAGATGGCCATGCGCGCGGCAATTGAGGAACAAGGGGTGGCCGTGGTCGTCATCCCGGGTGAGGTGTTCCTGCAAAAGCTGCGCGATCCGGCCCGTGTCCGGCCGGTATTGCCGAGCCGGCCGATCGTGCGGCCGGACGATGCCGCACTCGCGACCGCGGCCGCAATACTCAACCAGGCGACCAGAATTACGATTCTCGCGGGCGCCGGCGCCGCGGGCGCACACGAGCAGTTGGTCGAGTTGGCGGGAACGCTCAATGCACCGGTGGTGCATGCGCTGCGCGGCAAAGAGTATGTCGAGTACGACAATCCGTATGACGTCGGCATGACCGGGCTGCTGGGGTTTGCTTCCGGCTACAAGGCCATCAAGGAAGCCGATGTGCTGCTGATGCTCGGGACCGATTTCCCGTACCGTCAGTTCTATCCCGAAAATGCGATCGTCATTCAGGTCGACATCCGCGGTCGGCATCTCGGCCGTCGCACACCGATCGATCTCGGACTCGTGGGCACAGTACGAGACACCCTGATCGCGCTTCACCCGATGCTGGCACCGAAAACGGATCGAAGTCACCTCGATCGGTCCCTCGGCCATTACCGTCGGACGCGCGAGCGGCTTGATTCGCTTGCTGTCAACGACCACGACCACACCCCGATCCGTCCGGAGTACGTGGCCGCGGTGGTCGACCGACAGGCAGCCACGGATGCCGTCTTCACCGTTGACGTGGGTTCGCCGGTGGTGTGGGCAGCGCGCTACTTGACGATGAACGGCCGACGCCGGCTTATCGGCTCCTTCAACCACGGCACCATGGCCTGTGCGCTGCCCTTGGCTATCGGCGCACAAACAGCCGACCGGCATCGCCAAGTCGTCGCGCTTGCGGGCGACGGTGGCCTGACCATGCTGTTGGGTGAGCTGATCACCTTGGTGCAGAACCGATTACCGGTCAAACTGATCGTGTTCAACAATTCCTCGCTGAACTTCGTGGAACTGGAGATGAAGGCAGCAGGGATCGTCACCTTCGGCACGGACCTGCACAACCCGGACTTCGCCGAGGTCGCTCGTACGTGTGGCTTGTACACCCGCCGCGTCGAGCACCCGGCCGAGCTGGAGTCGGCGATCGCGGACGTGTTCGCACACGATGGGCCGGCGTTGGTCGATGTGGTGACCGCACGCCACGAGCTGACCATTCCGCCGGCGATCACCGCGGAACAGGCAAAAGGCTTCTCGCTGTATGCCATTCGTACCGTGCTTGCCGGTCATTCGGATGAACTCCTCGATCTGATCACCACCAATGTGGCCCGCAGAATCCTCGACTGAACTCGATCAGAAGGTGACGATGACAGCCACACCTCAATATCGTTCCGCCGCCGCTCGTCTGGCCGCAGCTGCCTTGGCTGTCGCGACGGTCGCGTCCTGCGCCGGCGGTCAGTCGCCCGCCCCGATGACGACTGGCCCCACCGGTAGGGCCGGTCAAGCGGTGGGTCCGCAGTACGACTCGGTGCATGTCTACGTCGCGCCCGGCCAGCTCGATGCTTTCGTGCGCAGTTGGCTGGGCACATTCGGCGGATCCGCGAAGCCCCAGGCTGTCGTCACCGTTACCCCCACACCCAGCCAGACGAAATCGCAGCTGATCCTGTCGCCGGTCGGCACCATCTCGGCGTTCGAGTTCACCACCGCGGTGCCGTACCCGTTCGGCTCCGAACGCACGGGTTGGTTGATGGGGGATTTCGACGCCGGTGTTCAAGAGGCCCGCGACGCCGGTGCCGCCGTCGTCGTCGAGCCGTTTCCCGACCCGATCGGCCGCGACACCGTCATCGAGTTCCCCGGTGGAGTGAATGCGCAACTGTACTGGCACACAACGACACCCAGCTATCCGCCGTTGGCGTCCGTGCCTGACAATCGGATCTATCTGCCCGCGGCGAGAGTGGACCAGTTCCTGAAGAGCTATCTGCAGTTCACTCACGGCCGCGTCGACACCGATGCCGTGGCCGCCGACGGGCTCCTGATCGGTAAGCCAGGCACCACCTTTCGCCGAATTCACCTCACCTCGCCGTTCGGCGACACGCTCATCGCCGTGACAGACGGCCAATTGCCATATCCCTATGGCCGGGAACTGGCCGGGTATCGCGTCGCTGATGTTGCCGCCGTCATCGCGAAGGCGGTGGCCGCCGGCGCGACTGTGCTCGGCGCATCCGTGCGCTCCGGCAGCACGACTTCGGCAATGCTGCAGTGGCCGGGTGGCTACGTCGCTGAACTTCATTCCGACTGATCGACTAGCGTCTCACCGATGACGGCGGGTACACAGGCTGATTCACGGTCGGTGGCCTGGGCGCCGCTGCGCAACCCGGTCTACCGCAATCTGTTCATCGCCCAACTGGCATCCAACATCGGCAGTTGGATGCAGACGGTCGGTGCGCAATGGTTCCTCATCGCCGCTCACAGCAACCCGACGATGGTTGCGCTGGTCCAGACCGCCAGCCTGACACCGACGTTGATGCTCGCCCTGCCGGCGGGAGCACTGGCCGACATCTTCGACCGGCGACGTTTGTTGATCGTCACCACCGCGTACACAATGGTCGCCGCGGCAGCGCTCACCGCCTTGACCGTGACGGGGATACTCACGCCGCTGCTACTGCTGGTGCTGACCTTTGCCATGGGATGCGGAGCCGCACTGTCGGCTCCACCCTGGCAGGCGATCCAGCCTGAACTGGTTCCGCGAGAACAGATTCGGTCAGCATCTGCGCTCGGTAGCGTGACAGTCAATGCCGCTCGGGCCATTGGCCCGGCCATCGCGGGTCTCGTGGTTGCGGCCGCCGGACCCGCTGCTGTGTTCGCATTGAACACCGTCTCTTTCGCCGGGGTGATCGTCGCGCTGGCCCTCTGGAGGCGTGCACCGAGCGGTGGCGCCGGCCCTCGCGAACCGTTCTGGCATTCGTTCGTATCCGGCGGTCGGTACGTCAGATCAGCCCCCATAGTGCGCCGAATACTCTTGCGTGCTGGGCTTTTTGCCTTTCCGGCGTCGGCCCTGTGGGCTCTGCTGCCGCTGGCTTCAGCGCAGCACTGGCACCAGGGAGCCGCGGGTTACGGTCTGGTGTTGACGTGTCTCGGAGCAGGTGCGGTGGCCGGGGTTGCGGTTGTTCCCGTTTTTCGAAAAAGGCTGCCGGACAATGCCTTATTGGCCGTGTCGGCACTGATCTACGCTGCCGGAATGCTCGCCAGTGCGTGCCTGCCGTTCGCTTTCGCGGTGATCCCTTTGATGTTGTCGGGGACCGCCTGGCTCATGACGCTGACCACTCTGAACACGGCCGCTCAGCTATCGCTGGCACCCTGGGCCCGGTCTCGAGGCCTGGCGGTGTATCTGCTCGTCTTCATGGGAGCGCAGGCGCTCGGCTCAGTGGTGTGGGGCGCTGTCGCGTCGCACGCTGGATTGGCCACATCGCTTGTGGGCGCTGCTGTCTGCCTGGTGGTGGTGGCGGCGACCGTGACCGTGCTGCCGCTGCACCCGTGCACCGGCAAGCTCGACCGGGAGGTGTCCACGGCCTGGCCGGCACCGCACGTCGTGATGATGCCCGAACCGGATGACGGCCCGGTGCTCATCAGCACCTCCTATCGCGTCGCTGAAGACGCATTGGGGGAATTCATCGAAGTGATGCACGACGTCTGTCAGGCACGTCGACGCACGGGTGGGCATTCCTGGCGGTTGTATCGCAGCGGCGAACATGCCGAAGTTGTCGTCGAACAATTCGTCGTGCCGTCATGGGCGGAATTCCATCACCAGCACACCGCCCGCTGGTTGTCGTCCGACCACGATGTCATGACCAAGGCACTCGCGTTGACCGTGGACGGGGATGCCGACCAACAGGCGTTTCTCCGGATTCGGTAGCTCTGCCGATCGTCGGCCCAGCGCGGGTGCTCGGCTACCCGCTCCAGCCGCTCAGGAACGCGAGTAGCTCGGCGTTCACGACATCAGGGCGCTCCTCCTGACAGAGGTGCCCACACTCGGGGATCGGCACACCCCGCACCTGGTGTGCCACCGTCTTCCAGACTTCGAGCACGTCGTAGGCCTCGCCGACAGCACTGAAGTTCTCGCCCCACATGGTCAGTACCGGGCAGTCGATGAGCCGGTCGGCGTCGGCGACGTCCTGGGCTACGTCTTCGGGTGCGGCCCGGTAGTCCATGCAGGATCCACGTATCGCACCCGGTTGCTGATAGGCCCGTACATAGGTGGCGATCTCCTGCGGGCTGAGCATGTCCGGGTTGTAGGACCACGTCCGGTAGAAGTGGGTCAGCCAGATCTCTTCGCGGCCGGCGATGAGTGCTTCGGGAAGGTCGGGCTCGGCGAGGAACGTAAAGAACCAATACCCCTGTCGGGCCCGTTGTACGTCATAGGTTTCCGCGATGACCCGCGTTGGGATGTTATCCATGGCCACGAACCGGTCGATTCGGTCACGGTGGTCTTTGGCGAAGCGGGTGCCCACCCGTGCGCCGCGGTCGTGCCCGATGAGCGCGATCCGCTGATGCCCGAGGTGATCCATCAGTGCCAGCACATCTCTGGCCATCGTGCGCTTGTCATAGCCGTAGGCAGGCTTGTCGGTGTCGCCGTAGCCGCGGAGGTCCGGCGCGATGACTGTGAATTGCTCGGCAAGTGCCGATATCTGTTTGCGCCAGCCGTACCACGTCTCCGGAAAGCCGTGCAGTAGATAGACCGGCGGTCCGTCACCCGCGCTTACCCAATGCTGCTTGATCCCGTTGAGTTGTGCGGTGTGGTGGGTGATCCCGGTCAATTCGGCAGTCATCGATGTCCTGTCGTGGGGCGCGCCGCGCGCGCGGTGAGGTGTTCTTCCACCCAGTCGCTGAACGTCTGCCAACCGATCTCCGGATAGTGCCGATGCAGGTCGGCGATGTCGGCGCTGTAACCGTGCACGGACAGGAAGCTGAACATGGCCCGCATATCGGCGGAGGCGATTCCGGACGGGTCGTAGGTGACCAACTCGATCGGGGAACCCAACGCGTGCTCGAGAGTGGCGGTCATCTGACGTGGCGTCGGTGCATCGGAAGCGATGTCGATGCGCAGCCCCGTAAAGCGTTGTGGTTCCTGTAGGACGGCGGCGACGAACCGGCCCAGATCGCGCCGGGAAAGCTGCTGCAATGGTGTGGTCGCCGGCAACGGCAACGAGAATTGACCCGACCGAAGCTCGTCGATCCCGCCGAGCATGTTGTCGTAGAAGTAGGTCGGGCCGACGATCGTGTAGGGCACGCCAGATGCGGCGAGCGCCTCTTCGATCTTGGCTTTGCTGTCGAAATGCGGGATCCCGGTGCGCTGGTCGGCGTTGGACACCGAGGAATAGACCAGATGGGGGACTCGGGCCTGCACTGCGGCACCGATGATGTGTAAACCTTGCGCCACTTCGATGTCGGGCCCTTCCTCGAAAGGAGTGGTGACGGCGAAGACCCCGGTGATGCCGGTGAAGGCGTCGGTGAGGGCTTGTTCGTCGCCGAGGTCGGCCGCGGCGATCTCGATGCCCTCTTGCGAGAGTTTCTGCGCGCGAGGCGATTGGGGGTTACGCGCGATGGCGCGTACTCGTAGGCCACGCTCGACAAGGGCGCTGACGACGGCGCCGCCCGTCGCCCCGGTGGCACCGATTACCGCGTATGTCTGCGCCATGTTGTTCTCCTCGCTCATGCGGCCTGACGTTTCAGTACGTAGATGTGTTCGCCATCGAGCACCAACTCGCCCAGCTGATTCTTCACGGACACAGCAGCTTTGACTCGGCCTTCATCGGCCTGGGGGATCAGTTCGGTGATTCGCAGTTGCGGGTACAGGGTGTCACCGGCATGCACTTCGCCAAGAAAACGGCACGTCAGGCCGTCGAATCGGACGAACACGTCGCCGATCACATGGGGGAACAGCGTTGCCCCCGGGGCGGTGACGGCCAGCACCTGCAAACCGTGCACGACGGGTGCTGAATGACCATGCGACCGTGCCCATTCCACGTCGTAGTGCACCGGGTGGTTGTCGGCCGAGATCGCCTGGAAGGCCGACCCGTGGGCGTCGGTGACGGTGCGACTGGGCGCGCGGAACACCTCGCCGACCTTCAGTTCCTCGAATGTTCGCGCGGGCACCAGGCGGTGTTCGTTCGGATCGAACGCATCGACCCCGGTGGCATCGGACATGACGTCTCCTCTAGGTGTCGGGGTGATGAATCCGACCCCGGCGGTGGGCATCGGCTACCTCCACGCACGATGTGCGAAAGTGACCCCGCGCACGGCCGGCGGGTCGAACAGGTGGGCCACGGTGCTGCTCCTGTTCTGGGCGGTCGCGGACGTCTGCGTTGCTGAGTCTGCGAGATGGGCGCGCTCCAGTCATCAGTCAGATGACTGGGCCCGTCTCGACCACCGTCCGTACCGAAGCGGGAGGCGTAGAGTCCTCGGCACACAACGAGGCCGCCACATCGGTTGGGAGGATGTCGTGAGTCGAGACGTGGTGCTGGATCCAACGATCGCGCGGCTGGTTGCGTCGATGGCCACCCCTCCGACGCTCGGGCAACTGGGATCGCAGGACGGCCGGCTGGCGCTGCGGGAAGCACAGCGCACTGTCATCGAGCAACCCGGAACAGTCGCTCAGTTTCACACCGCGCCGGTGGGTCCGTCTGGTCTGGTGGGGTATTGGTTGGTGCGGCCGCAAAACGAGCACGGTGCGCTGCCGGCGGTGTTCTACGTACATGGCGGACGATTCATGTTCGGCGACGCGGACACTCACGGGCGTGTCGTCGGGGCCATCGCCACACGCTGCCGTGCCGCAGTCATAGTTCCCGAGTACACCCGCGCGCCGGAAGCGCGATACCCAGTCGCGCTCGAAGAGTGCTATTCAGCGCTGCTGTGGGTTCATGACAATGCGGAGGCCGTCGGTATCGATGCGAAATCCATTGCGCTGGCCGGTGATTGCGCGGGTGCGACCATCGCCGCAGCGGTCAGCATGGTATGTAAGTCGCGCGGCGGCCCGCGACTTCGCGCACAACTGCTGTACTACCCGCCAACTGATGCGCGGTGTGAGTACCCGTCCCACAACGCATATGCGGAGGGCTATCTGCTCACCAGCGATGAGCAGGCCTGGTATTGGGATCAGTACTGCGACGGCGATATCGACTGCCCGACGGTGTCTCCGGTTCGCGCACCGGTCGCAGACCTCAGCGGGTTGCCGCCGACGTTGATAATCACCGCCGAGGCCGATGTGGTGCGTGATGAGGGCGAAGCGTTTGGCGAATTGCTGCGCGAAGCTGGGGTTTCGGTGACCTGCACCCGTTACCTGGGTACGGTCCACGATTTCGTGGTGCTCAGTCAGCTCAGTGACACACCGTCTGCCAGGGCGGCCCTCGAGCAGGGCGTGAGATTCCTCGAAGAAGCGATACGCCGATGAGAAGACGCCGCCTGATTGTGCTGCGCAGGAAGCGGTTTTCCCAGTGACACTGGCACATTCGCAGTCGCCGATCGTCGGCCGCGGTCAGCTGATTGGTCTGATCACCGAAGTGGCCTCTGGTGTCGCCGCCGCGCCTCAGGCAGTGATTCTGGTCGGCGAACCGGGTATCGGTAAGTCGACGCTGCTGCGGCACGCGGTGGCAGCGCTGCAGCCGCAGCGCGCGACAGTGGTCTTTGCCGGGGGTTCCGAGCCGGACCACGTGCGCCCTTTCACTGCGTTGACCGAGTTGCTCTGGCCCATCGCCGAGCGAATCGCGGATCTGCCCGCCCCGCTGCGGGATGCGCTGCAGGACATCGTCAATGGCGGTGCCGGCGCCGCGGGGCACGGCCCCGCGCTGATTCAGCAGGCGGTGCTGGCCCTGTTCGCGGTCGTCGCTGCTGATCGGCCACTGGTCGTCGTGCTCGATGATTTCGACCGATTCGAACCGGACTCTCGCCAGGTGCTCACTTATGTGATCGGCCGGGTTCCCCACCTTGCTGTTCGGTTGTTGATCAGCGCACGGCGGGTGGACCAGCTCAATGGTCTCGACCGTTCCTTCCGGGTGGTCGAAGTTGCGCCTCTGACCGATGCCGCGGCCGCAGAACTGATCGACACCCAGACACTGGCGCCAGACGCGAGCGTCCGCGGTGAGATCGTCCGCTGGTCCGGCGGTAATCCATTGGCCCTGATTGAATCCGCCCGGTTCTACGGCAAAACAGGTTCGGTCAGGTTCCGGGGTAACCACATGGTTGGTTCCGGATTCGCGCATGCGTTGTTCGCCGCGCAGCTGTCGGAGCTGCCGCCCGACGCGCGGCGGCTGACTTTGTTCGCCGCCGCCGGCGCGGGCTACGAGACCATCGACACCATCACGGCCGCAGCGGGTTTTGGTGCTGACTTATGGCGGTGGGAGCCGGCGATCGAACGGTCTCTGCTGAGCATCACCGAGGACCGGCGGGTGCAGTTCAGTCACGCCTTGCTGCGCAGCGTGACTTACAGCGAGGGGGATCTGGCTGATCGCCGCGCTGCCCACATCGCGTTGGCTGCCGCTCCGCAATTGGATGTGGCATGCCGCGCTTGGCATTTGGCGGCCGCGGCGGATGGCCCGGACGAGACCGTCGCGTCGCTGTTGGAGCAGGGCGCCGAACGCTCCCGGCAGCGTGGCGGTTACCTGGAGGTGTCCAGGGCGCTTCAGCGGGCCGCTGAATTGAGCCCTGATGCCGACGATGCGGCTCGGCGGTTCACACTCGCCTCGGTGGCAGCCAACTTCGGCGGGGACCCATCATGGGCACTGGCGCTGAATGCCAGCGCGGTGCAGCGCTCGAAGGACCCCGAGATCGTCGGTCATGCCGCCTTGACGCGTGCCTCGGTGCTGCTGCAATCAGCACGTCCGGCGGAGGCGGCCGAACTGGTTCGCAGCGCACTCGACGGCACGCCGCCGACCAACTCGCGTCTCCGACTGGCGTTGATGTACACGGGCGCATCGTCGGCGTATTACTCAGGGGAATTGGCGCACCGGGACCGCCTAGGCCGTTGGCTGCAGGATTCCTCGCAAGATATCTTGGGGGAGAGCGTAATTCCGACGCCCTTCCCGGCGGAGGCGGGGCCCGTGCAGCGGGCGTACATCGCTATGTACGCCGACAGTGCAGGCAGCGCCCACGATCGTCCAGCACCGTGGGATCGTCGTTGGCTGCATCCGATGTCCGCTCCCGTCGAACCGTTCCGGCACCTCGCAGTAGGAGCAATGGCGTACGCCACCGAGGACAGTGCGCTGGCGGTCACCGAATTGCGGGAAGCGGTCGAGCAGCTCAAAGCAGCCGGTGGATTGCGCGGCTTCACTTTCGCCATCGCGCCGCTGGCGTGGGGACTGCATGACACCGGACGGTGGTCAGAACTGCGGGCACTGCTCGACGAGACGGATACCTTGTGCGGGGTCTACGATCTGGCGCTGCTGCACGCGGAAAGCAACGTCGTGCGTGCCCATCTGTTGTCATGCTGGGGTGACACCGATGCGGCGGACGCCGCCATCGACGCAGCGTCCCGTGTCATCGCCGACAAATGTGGCACCGCAACCAGAACCGCACTGACGTGGGCCACGGGACGGAACGCGCTGGCCCGCAGCGAGTTCGATTCCGCGTATCAAGCCTTACGACAGATGTTCGACGCGGAGGGCGAGCCGACTCATTTCGTCGTCTCCCATCGCGCCATCGCCGACTTGGCATGGGCCGGCGCGCGCAGCAGCCACCTGGAAGAGGTACGGCCCCTGGTGGCTTCGATCGGGCGTCAATTGGGGTCGAATCCTCCTGTGCGACTGCGTCTTCTGCGGCATCAGGCGCTCGCCCTGACCGCGAGGACGCACCTGGCGGAACGACACTTCCGCCTGGCAATTTTCGATCCGGCCGGTGACCAGTGGCCGATGGAACGCGCACGAGCGCGTCTGCATTACGGCGAATGGCTTCGCCGGGTGCGCCGGCCTGCCGAATCTCGTACCCAGCTGACCGCTGCCCTTGAAGTGTTCGATCGCCTGGGTGCAGCGCCGTATGCGCAGATCGCGCGCGCCGAACTCCGCGCTGCCGGCGTGACGGCGTCAACTGCCGGCGCCGTTTCCGGCTTGGATTCGCTGACGGCGCAAGAACGGCAGATCGTGTCGATGGCGGCCTCGGGGCTGACCAATCCGGAAATTGGTCAGCGACTCAATCTTTCGCCGAGAACCATTGCCTCGCACCTGTACAACGTCTATCCCAAACTGGGGGTCAGCCGACGTCATCAACTGCGGGATCTGTTGGGGGACAGGCCTACCTGACGTGGTCGCCGGAGGCACTGCATCGCCACTGGGTGCGCCCACCGCCGCTGTGCGATCTCAGTCATTGCACTGATGACATGCGATGGGCGTTGTCGCAGTATGGCGAGGCAACGTTGGGCCGCAAGCATGGCTGGCGGGTAGCAGCCAGGTTCACATTGACACGCTTTGCTTGATCCGGAGTTGATGCAGCTCACTACAGGGAGGACATGCATGCCCACGATAAGGACCGTCGATGGCGTCGACATCTTTTACAAGGACTGGGGCAGCGGGCAGCCCGTTGTCTTCAGCCACGGCTGGCCGCTGTCCTCTGACGACTGGGACACCCAGATGCTGTTCTTCCTGCAGCACGGTTATCGGGTGATCGCTCATGACCGGCGTGGCCACGGGCGTTCGACCCAGGTCGGTCACGGCCACGACATGGACCATTACGCAGACGATCTCGCCGCCGTCGTCGAGCATCTCGATCTCACCGACGCGCTGCACGTCGGGCACTCCACCGGCGGCGGGGAAGTGGTGCGCTACTTGAGCCGCCACGGCCAAGACCGCGCAGCCAAAGCGGTGTTGATCAGCTCGGTACCACCGTTGATGGTCCAGACCGATGCAAACCCCGGTGGTGTTCCCAAACAAGTTTTCGACGACCTGCAGGCGCAGGTCGCGGCCAACAGGTCCGGGCTGTACCGCGATTTCGCCGCGGGACCATTCTTCGGTTTCAATCGCCCGGGCGTCGAGCCGTCCGAAGCGATCATCGAAAACTGGTGGCGCCAAGGCATGATGGGCGGAGCCAAGGACCATTACGACGGAATCGTCGCGTTCTCGCAGACCGATTTCACCGACGATCTGAAAAGCACGACGGTACCGGTACTCGTGATGCACGGTGACGACGATCAGGTTGTGCCGTACGAGAATTCGGGCCTATTGTCCGCAAAGCTCCTGCCCAACGGTTCGTTGAAGACGTATTCAGGCTTCCCTCACGGCATGCCGACGACTCATGCGGCAACCATCAACGCCGACCTGCTGGAGTTCTTCCGGTCATGAAGCCAAACGCTGTGGTGACGGGCCGTAGGGCCGGTCACCACAGCGTGGCGGATCAGTGAGTACTCGGATCGGTGATGATCTCGACCAGCGCCGGTCCCCGATGTTCGAGCGCCTCGGCGATGGCCGCGGCCACCTCCGTGGGATCGGTGACCCGCCGACCGTAGCCACCGCAGCTGCGTGCGTAGGCGGCGAAGTCCGGATTGAGCAGTGATGTCTGCCAGACCGCGTACTCGGCCCCGCGCTGTTCCTCGCTGATCTTGGCGAGTTCCCCGTTGTTGAGCAGGACGTGGGTGATGTTCATGTCGTACTTCACCGCCGTCGTGAACTCGGCAAGGTACTGGCCGAAGCCGCCGTCGCCGGTGATCGCGACGATCGGCCGGTCCGGGGCGGCTGCCCAAGCGCCCATTGCCGCGGGGAAACCGAACCCGATCGAGCCGAGGTATCCGGACATGAGCACGGACTGCTCCGCGGTTTCGAAGTAGCGCCCGAACGAGTACGCGTGATTGCCGACATCGACGGCCAGGACGGCATTCGCAGGAGCCAGGCGGCTGAGTTCCTCGAAAACGGTTGCGGCAGCGACCCGTCCGTCCGGGTGTTTGACGGCACGCCGGGCTTTCTCCGTGCGCCAGACCGCCCAGCGATCGGCGACCTCCGGGCGTTGGTCGATCAGCGCCGGGTTCGGACGAAGCCTGTCCAGAACGGCGGAAGCGGTCACTCCCACGTCGCCGAGCACCGGGACCGTCACCGGACGGAACCGGCCGAGCATCATGGGATCGGTGTCCACCTGGATGATCGGCTTGTACGGCGAGATTCCCGTGTGGTTCGAGAAGGAGGCACCGAACACCAGCAGCAGGTCGGCCTTGTTCATCATCCACGACGCGACAGGCGTGCCCGACCGTCCCAGCACGCCGCACGCGAGCGGGTGGGTGTCGGAGATCTGTCCCTTGGCCTTGAAGGTGGTCAGCACGGGCGCATTCAAGCGTTCGGCCAGCGCGATGACCGCCGGCATGTCGAACTTCGCGCCGGCGCCGACGATGACCAACGGTCGGGTCGCCGTGGCGATCAACTCAAGTGCCGCCTCGAGCGTGGCCGCAGAAGGCGATACCCGAAGATCGGGCATACGACCTTGGGGCCCAGAGGCTTTCTGGTTCGGGGCCTCAAGAATCTGTACTTCGTCTGGCAGGACGAGGTGGCCGACGCCGCGTTCGAGGATCGCGTGTTTCAGGGCCATGGTCATCAGTTCGGCGTGGTCGGAGCCCGAACGCACCATTGCCGAGTACGCCGAGACATCCGCGAACGCCGCGAGCAGGTCGATGTCCTGGAAGGCACCTTTACCGGCGACCGAGGAGTCCACATTGCCCGACAGCGCAAGCACCGGAGCGCGGTCGGATTTCGCGTCGTACAAGCCGGTCAGCAGGTTGGTCGATCCAGGGCCGGCGATGCCGAAACATGCGGCGGGCCGACCGGTGAGCTTGCCGTAGGCAGCCGCGGCGAACGCGGCGGCGCCTTCGTGTCGGATGCCGAAATACCGCAGCTTGCCCTCTGTTTCGGCTCGGTGCATCGCCTCGGCGAGCCCGAGATTCGAGTGGCCGACCATACCGAAAACGGTGTCGACCCCCCAGTTCGTCATGGTCTCCACCAGGAGGTCGCTGACGGTACGTGGGTGCTCGGTCGGGGGTGGAGTGCCGACGTAGATCCCGTCGTCACGGACTTCAACCGGATAGGTGCGCACGTTGAAATCCGGGCCGCCTGCGGCTTCGCCGGTGAACGGGTCGAAGTCGAATCCATGCCAGGGGCAGCGGATCTTGTCGTTCTCCAATGTGCCCTGGCCGAGCGGACCACCCTGATGGGGACACCGGTTGTCGACGGCGCCGTAACGGCCTTCCAGTTTGGTGAGTGCGACGGTCTTGAGTCCGACGGGGCACATGGCCACTTCGCCGTCGTCGAGTTGGTCGGCATCGACGGCCTTGTGCCAGTTGAGATTCTGATCGTTCACAGTGGGATGGCTCCTGCGTAGGGGACGCCGCTGAGGTAGGCGAAGTCACGATCGAACGTGACGAGATCGTCGATGTTGAAGTCCGCCAGACTCCGATGGCCACAGGCGCGCGCCAGGACGACCATCAGGTCGACGGTCGAGCGCAGGAACCGGTTCAACCGTTCCGCACCGGCCGGTACCGGCAGCCGCGCGCGCAGTTTGGGATCTTGGGTCGCGATGCCCGTCGGACAGCTGTTGGTATCGCAGGCGCGCATTCCGACGCACCCGATGGCTTGCAGCGCGGCGTTGGACAGAGCAATCGCGTCCGCACCCAAAGCCAATGCCTTGACCATGTCGGCTGGAGTGCGGATACCGCCCGTGATGACCAACGTGACCTGGCCGGCCTGTGAGCGGTCGAGATGTCTGCGAGCGCGGGCCAGCGCCGGGATGGTCGGTACGGAGATGTTGTCGCGGAAAATGGTTGGGGCGGCGCCGGTTCCACCGCCTCGGCCGTCGAGGATGATGTAGTCGACCCCGATCTGTAAGGCGGCGTCGATATCTTGTTCGATGTGCTGGGCGCTCATCTTGTATCCGACCGGGATACCGCCGGAGACCTCGCGCACCTGCGCGGCGAATTCTTCGAAGGGCTGCAAGGACGTCCAGTCCGGGAATCGCGCCGGCGAGACGGCTGCGGTTCCCGGGGGGAGCCCGCGAACCTCTGCGATCCGGCCGATCACCTTGTTACCCGGGAGATGACCACCTGTGCCGGTCTTGGCGCCTTGCCCGCCCTTGAAATGAAACGCCTGTACTTGGCGGACCCGATCGAAGCTCCACCCGAATCTGCCTGATGCGAGTTCGTAGAAGTACTTTGAATTCTGTTGCTGTTCTTCGGGAAGCATGCCGCCTTCTCCCGAGCAGATACCCGTCCCGGCCAGCTCGGCGCCGGCGGCCAGGGCGGTCTTGGCTTCCTGCGACAGTGCGCCGAAGCTCATGTCGCTGACGAACAACGGGATATCGAGGGTCAGTGGTCGCCGCGCCGCCGGCCCGATCACTGTCTGGGTGTTCACCGGTTCCTCGTCGAGCAGCGGCAGCCGAGCGAGTTGGGCGGTGAGCACCTGGATCGAATCCCATGACGGGAGTTGGTCGCGCGGGACTCCCATGGCCGCTGTCGGACCGTGTTCGCTGGTCAATCCGTGTGCAGCCCACTGATGAATCTGCGCTACGAACGGTTCCTCTGCGGTGTTGGTCGGCTTGATCCACTGACCTTGATATCCGTCGTCGTCATAGGTCGGTGGGTTGTCCCGGGCATAGGCGTCGACGGCGGCCTGATCGACGTAGACCGCTCCGTCGGACACCCACGCGGGGAACGTCGCCAGCCTGACGGCCGGGTTGACCGGCGCGACCCCGGTCTGGATCTCGTAGCGCCAGCCGTGCAGACCACACACCAGCAGGTCACCCTCGATGCTGCCGTCAGACATCAGGGCACCGCGGTGGGCGCAGCGCCCATACAGCGCCCGAACGTCGTCGCCCTGTCGGACCAGGACAAGGTCGACGCCGGACACGCGGACGGTGCTCGGTGTGTTCTCGGCCAGATCACCGATCGAGGCAACTCGCACCGCCGTTGTCGAATCAGATGCCATGGGTCTGGGTCATTTCACTCCTGATCCGGTGGAACATCTGTTGGGGCGGACAGTCAGTGTAATTAGCACTGTCAGCTGAACTCTCGGCGATTGACGCCCTGATACGCATCAGTCAGCTGACTGATGCGTAATGCGGCCCGACGTCCAAGGCTGTTGAACGGTGAGATCGCGCGCACGAACAGCATCTCCATCTGCCCTATCGAGAAGAGTCACGTCATGACCGACTACGCCAGTGCCACGGCGATCGTCGTGGGTGGATCCATCGGCGGACTGACCGCGGCGTTGTTACTGCGGGACCTGGGATTCACTGTCGATGTCTACGAGCGCACTCCCACGGCGCTCGAAGGGCGCGGCAGCGGGATCGTGCTGCAGCCGGACACTGTCCGCTGGTTCGTCGAACGCAGTTCTCAAGACGCGGCCGACTTGCGCACCTCCACGGCCTACGTGCAGTACCTCGACCGCGCCGGCGACACCGTGTACCGGCAGCCGGCCACCTGGACCTACACCTCATGGGGCACCTTCTACCGAGCACTGCTCGCGGACTTTGGGACCGACCACTACCACTACGGCCAGTACGCCTGCGGCTTCAGCCAGGATGAGGACAAAGCGACGGTGCGCTTCGCCGGCGGCGCGACCGCGTCAGCTGATCTGGTGGTCTTCGCCGACGGTGTCCGATCGGTCATCCGGGAGCGCTTCGACCCGACCGCCAACCTGAGCTACGCCGGCTATGTCGGATGGCGCGGCACGCTGCCGCTCGCCAAACTGAGCGCCGACGCGCGCCAGGCACTCGATGATGCGGTGACTTACGACGTCATCCCCAATTCGCACATTCTCATGTATCCGATTCCGGGGGAGGAAGGGCTGGAGCCGGAGCACACCCTGCTCAACTACGTCTGGTATCGCAACGTGTCGGCAGGTCCGGACCTGACCGAAATGCTGGTCGATAAGCGTGGGCAGCAGGGTTTGGTATCGGTGCATCCTGGCCAGGTGCAGGACCGGTATGTCGACGAGTTGCGCCGGGACGCAGCCGACTTGCTCGCACCGGTGGTCGCCGAGGCCGTGATCAACACCGAAAACCCCTATCTTCAAGTGCTTTACGACGTCCGGTCGACGCGGATGGCATTGGGACGTGTGGCATTGATCGGCGATGCGGCCTGCGCCGCACGTCCTCACGCCGCGGCCGGAACCGCGAAAGCTGCTGCTGATGGCTGGGCACTCGCTGCCGCATTGGGCAATTCGGGTGGCGACATCCCTGCGGCACTCGAGAACTGGGAGCCCGGGCAACTCCAGCTCAGCGACAATCTGCTGCGCCGGGTCATCGAGATGGGCGACCGCGCGCAGTTCCACAACACCTGGACGCCGGGGGACCCCGACCTGCGATTCGGGCTCTACGGTCCCGGCCAGTAGTCGGCGCATCAGAACCCCCAGACAAGGACGAACATGTCGAATGAAAGTTTCCTCAGCGACTTGCCACTGGCCGGCCAGCTCATCGCCACCGATTTCGAGGGCTGGAGTGATGAGCTCAAAGCCGACTTCGCTGCCCACGCATACGACGGAAACGTCGGATCACGGCTGTTGAGCCAGAATGAGCGGGTCCGGGTATGGGAGATACGTCTCGCACCCGGCGAACGCTGGCACGCGCATCGCCACGTACTGGACTATTTCTGGACCGCTGTCAGCGCCGGCCACAGCCGCCAGCACACCTTCGACGGTACTACGCGCGATGTGTCCTACGCGGTCGGAGAAACCCGGCATTTCCATTTCGGCCCAGGCGAATACCTGCTCCACGACATCGAGAACATCGGTGAGACCGAGCTGATCTTCACCACCGTTGAACACCTCGACAGTGACAACGCTGCGCTGCAAATCTGACGTGATGGGTAGAACCCTCGGCGTAGTTCTGGCCGCCGGCGGCGGCGAACGCTATGGGATGCCGAAAGTCGCTGCTGCCCAAGGTGCCTGGCTCGGATGCGCGGTGAGCGCCTTGGCCGACGGCGGGGACATCGATGAGAAATAGGGCTGTGCTGCAATGGATTTACGACCGAAACCGGCGCGACATGGACGTTGTCGCCGTCACCGTACTCGACACCTTTGATCGCTCTCCGTACCCGGCCGGGTCGATGATGGCCTTCGATCGGTGCGACCGCTTCGAAGGCAGCGTGTCATCGGGCTGTGTCGAGGCGGATCTCTACGAGCGTGCCCAGGCCGTATTCGGCGAGCATCCGGACACATTGGCCGGGACCGGTTGCCAGATCATCGATTTCGATGCCGACCTGTCCGCCCGCGACCCATTTGCCCCACCGGGGCCGTGCGGTGGAAGTCTCCGCGTCGCCATGCACCCGGTGACATCACAGCATTTCCCCGAGCTGGCGACGCTGATGTCGATGGTGCGGCAGGGCATGCCCGCCACCACCTTCTTGAACCTGCGGACGGGTCACACTTCGCTGACACGTGGTGACGATGCGCCAGTGTTCCGTACGGACTACGAGCACAGTCCGCGCCTGCTGATCTTCGGGACCAGCGACATCGCCGCCGGGCTTTCTGCTCTGGCGTCCCCACTGGGCTATGCGGTCACCGTGTGCGATCCCCGGCCGGTGTTTCTGCAAGAGGAACGCTTTCCGGCGGCGGACTTGGTTCGGGACTGGCCGGATCGTTACCTGCGTCAGGAACGAGAATCGGGCCATATCAACGCTGACACCGCAATCGTGGACCTGACGCATGACGATCGATTCTCCATTCCGCTGCTCGTCGAAGCTCTCGATTCGCGGCACTGGGCCGGCGGCACGCAGCCGACATTCGTCGGTGCCCTGGGATCGCGGACCCGCTCGTTGAACAAGCGTCACGCCCTCCTCGAGTACGGACTGTTGCCCTCTGACGTCGACCGTCTTCAGGCGCCGATCGGGCTGGACCTCGGCGGTAGGGACGCATCGCACATCACGGTGTCGATCCTCGCTCAGGTGGTGGCAGTCAACGAGGGCGGGAGCGGTCTGCCGCGTAGCCAGTTGGTCGACTGATGACGAACCACCCGCGACGTCGGACACTCACGACGACAAGAGATCTCAACGACTTCAAGGGGCGAGCATGGCTGACCTGACAGGCAAAGTGGCGATCGTGACGGGCGGCGGCTCGGGGATCGGCGAGGCCGCCGCCGTGGCGATGGCCCGCGCCGGAGCCGCTGTCATCATCGGCGGCCGAGATGCGGGTAAAGGAGAACGCGTCGTCGAGGTCGTCCGGCGCAGCGGGGGACAAGCTGTGTTTCAGCCGACCGACGTCAGTGATCCCGCGCAGGTCAAGGCTCTGGTCGACCGGACGGTTGCCGAATTCGGCCGCTTGGATATCGCCCACAACAACGCCGGGGTCGACGGCGAACAGGTCCCGCTGCATGAACAGGACATCGACGCGGCATCGGTGCTCTTCGACATCAACATCAAGGGCGTCTTCTACTGCATGAAGTACGAGATCGACCAGATGCTCAAAACTGGTGGCGGCGCGATCGTCAACACGTCATCGATCTTCGGCTTGAACGGCTATCCCGGGTGGTCGCTGTACACAGCAGCCAAGCACGCCGTCACCGGTATGACCAAGGCGGCGGCCCTCGACTACGCCACGCAGAACATCCGGATCAACGCGGTCGGGCCCGGGCCGGTCGAAACTCCGCTGCTGGCCAACGGCACCGGCGGGGACCCGCACAGTTACGCCGCGTTCGTGCCCATGGGGCGCATCGGCCAACCCGACGAGATCGCCGACGCCGTTGTCTGGCTGCTGTCCGACGAGGCACGCTACGTCACCGGCCACACCCTGCCCGTCGACGGCGGCGTCTGCGCCCAGTGATTCGTGCACGTTCCGTAACGGTCAGCGTCACGGAGCGTGCACCAATCGCTCAACGCGCCCGCAGCACCTCAAGCGCCTTGTCGGCATGGGAATCCATGCTGATCTCAGACGCGATCACCTCGAGCACCCTGCGGTTGGTGTCGATGACGAACGTGGTCCGCTTGACCGGCATGAGCTTGCCGAGCAGACCACGTTTCACACCGAACGCCTCGGCCACCACGCCGGCGCTGTCCGACAGCAGCGGGTAGTCGAAGCTGTGCTTCTCGGCGAATTTGTCCTGCTTTTCCACCGCATCCATGCTGATCCCGACCCGGGATGCACCGACAGCGGCGAACTCGGCCGCCAGGTCGCGGAAGTGGCAGGCCTCCATGGTGCAGCCGGGCGTCATCGCCGCCGGATAGAAGAACAGCACGATGGGCCCGGAGGCCAGTAGTTCGGAAAGGCTGCGGACGGTCCCGGTCTGGTCGGGCAGGCTGAACTCGGCTACCAGGTCACCACGTTTCATGGGCACCACGCTACTTCTGGGAGGATTGCCCCGTGAAGACGACCTCACGCGAGGAATTCCGGGCGCTGGCCGCCGAGCACCGCGTCGTGCCGGTGACCCGCAAGGTGCTCGCCGACAGCGAGACGCCCTTGTCGGCCTACCGCAAGCTGGCCGCCAACCGTCCCGGCACGTTTCTGCTGGAATCGGCCGAGAACGGGCGGTCCTGGTCGCGATGGTCGTTCATCGGGGCGGGCGCGCCCTCGGCGCTGACCGTTCGGGACGGTGAAGCGGTCTGGCTCGGCAGCACGCCGCAGGACGCACCCAGTGGCGGCGACCCGCTGCAGGCGGTGCGCGACACCCTGGCCTTGCTGCAGACCGCACCGGTGCCGGGGCTGCCGCCGCTGTCGAGCGGGCTGGTCGGGTACTTCGCCTACGACATGGTGCGCCGGCTGGAGCGGCTGCCGGAGTTGGCGGTCGACGACCTCAAGCTGCCCGACATGGTGCTGCTGCTGGCCACGGATATGGCTGCCGTCGACCATCACGAGGGCACCATCACGCTGATCGCCAACGCGGTCAACTGGAACGGCACCGACGAGCGTGTCGACTGGGCCTATGACGATGCCGTCGCCCGCCTCGACGTCATGACCAAGGCGCTGGGGGAGCCGCTGCCCTCGAGCATCGCCACCTTCGAGCGCCCGCAGCCGCGGCCGCGCCAGCAGCGCACGGTCGAGGAGTACACGGCGATAGTCGAGAAGCTGGTCGGCGACATCGAGGCCGGCGAAGCGTTCCAGGTGGTGCCCTCGCAACGGTTCGAGCTGGACACCGACGCCGATCCGATCGACGTCTACCGGGTGCTACGGGTGACCAACCCGAGCCCCTACATGTATCTGCTCAACGTGCCCAATGCCGAAGGCGGACTTGACTTCTCGGTCGTGGGCTCCAGCCCGGAGGCGCTCGTCACGGTGAAGGACGGGGTGGCGACCACGCACCCGATCGCCGGCACCCGCTGGCGCGGCGCCACCGAGGAGGACGACATCCTCCTGGAGAAGGAGCTGTTGGCCGACGACAAGGAACGCTCCGAACACCTGATGCTGGTCGATCTCGGACGCAACGATCTGGGCCGCGTGTGTCGTCCGGGGACCGTCCGCGTCGAGGACTACAGCCACATCGAGCGCTACAGCCACGTCATGCACCTGGTCTCCACCGTCACCGGCCACCTTGCCGACGACAAGACCGCGCTCGATGCCGTCACCGCGTGCTTCCCGGCCGGAACTCTGTCGGGGGCGCCGAAGGTCCGGGCCATGGAGCTCATCGAAGAGGTCGAGCTGACCCGACGCGGCCTGTACGGCGGCGTGCTCGGGTACCTCGACTTCGCCGGCAACGCTGATTTCGCCATCGCGATCCGCACCGCGCTCATGCGCGGCGGCACTGCCTATGTACAGGCCGGTGGCGGCGTCGTGGCGGACTCCAACGGGCCGTACGAATACAACGAGTCGTCCAACAAGGCCAAGGCCGTCCTGGCCGCGATCGCGGCCGCCGAGACGCTGAGCGAGCCGTGAGGACCACCCGCACCGCTCAGGTGCTGCTGCTCGTCGCCGCGCTGATGCTGTGGGGCGCCTCCCGGCTGCCCTGGGTCGACGTGTCGTCGTTCGACGGGCTGGGCCAGCCGAAGGCGACGACGCTGTCCGGCGCGGCCTGGTCGACCGCCCTCATCCCGCTGGCGCTGCTGGCCGCCGCTGCCGCGGTGGCGGCGCTGGCCGTGCGGGGCTGGGCGCTGCGGCTGCTGGCGCTGCTGGTCGCCGTCGCGAGCGCCGGGATGGGATATCTGGCCATCAGCCTGTGGGCGGTCACCGACATCTCGGTGCGCGCCGCCGACATGGCGCAGATCGCGGTCATGTTCCTGGTGGGGACGCAGCGGCACTACTGGGGCGCGGGCGTGACGCTGGCAGCCGCCGTATTGACACTGGTCGGAGCCGTGCTGCTGATGCGTTCGGCAGGTCGCGGCGCGACCGCCCCGGCCACGTCGAAATACGCCGCACCGGGCGCGCGCCGCGAAGCGGTGCAGGAAGAAGCTGCCGACGGCATGTCCGAACGGATGATCTGGGATGCCCTCGACGAGGGGCATGACCCGACCCAGAACGACGGGGGGAGCAAATGAGCGTGGCCCGGTGGCAGTCTGCGCCGCCCCGGCGACTACCCTTCGAGATGATCATCTGGCTTGCCGAACCGGCACGGAAGGACGACGACGCGTTATGACTTCGGGGACCGTGCTCGACTCCATCATCGAGGGAGTTCGCGCTGATGTTGCCGCCCGCGAAGCCGCGCTGAGCCTGACCGAGGTCAAGGAGCGGGCCAAGAAGGCGCCGACGGCCAAGGATGCACTTGCCGCGCTGCGTGAGCCGGGCATCGGCGTCATCGCCGAGGTCAAGCGCGCCAGCCCGAGCAAGGGTGCGTTGGCGCAGATCGATGATCCCGCCAAGCTGGCCAAGGCGTACGAGTCCGGCGGTGCCCGGGTGATTAGCGTGCTGACCGAGGAGCGTCGCTTCAACGGGTCGCTGGCCGACCTGGACGCCGTGCGCGCCGCGGTGTCGATTCCGGTGCTGCGCAAGGACTTCATCGTCACCCCGTACCAGATTCACGAGGCCCGGGCCCACGGCGCCGACATGCTGCTGCTGATCGTCGCCGCGCTGGAACAGTCGGTGCTGACCTCGATGATCGACCGGACCGAGTCCCTCGGGATGACGGCGCTGGTCGAGGTGCATACCGAAGAAGAAGCGGACCGGGCCATCCAGGCCGGCGCCAAGGTCATCGGGGTCAACGCCCGGGACCTCAAGACCCTCGAGGTCGACCGCGACTGCTTCGGCCGCATCGCGCCCGGCCTGCCGAGCAACATCATCCGCATCGCCGAGTCGGGGGTGCGTGGCACCGCCGACTTGCTGGCCTACGCCGGTGCCGGCGCCGACGCAGTCCTGGTCGGTGAAGGCCTGGTGACCAGCGGTGATCCCCGCAGCGCCGTCGCAGACCTGGTGACTGCCGGCACGCACCCGTCCTGCCCGAAACCAGCCCGCTGAATTGTGGGCTCCTGCGCAAAGAGCAGTTGAGTTCTGATGTCTGATCGCACTGGTACTGAATTGCCGCGGATGAGCGCCGCGGTCGCCGAAGCCACAAGCCACGACCCGGACGCCAAAGGGCACTTCGGTGCCTATGGCGGGCGTCTGGTGCCCGAGGCGCTGATGGCGGTCATCGAGGAAGTCACCGCGGCCTACGACAAGGTTCGCACCGACCAGACCTTCCTCGACGAACTCGACCGGCTGCAGCAGCACTACACCGGCCGGCCGTCGCCGCTGTACGAAGCGAACCGGCTGTCCGACCACGCCGGCGGTGCGCGGCTGTTCCTCAAACGAGAAGACCTGAACCACACCGGTTCTCACAAGATCAACAACGTGCTCGGGCAGGCGCTGCTGGCCAAGCGCATGGGCAAGACCCGCGTGATCGCCGAGACCGGCGCCGGCCAGCACGGCGTCGCGACCGCGACGGCCTGCGCGCTGCTCGGCCTCGAATGCGTCGTCTACATGGGTGCGGTCGACACCGCCCGGCAGGCGCTGAACGTGGCCCGGATGCGGCTGCTCGGCGGCACCGTGGTGTCGGTCGAGGCCGGCTCGGCGACCCTCAAGGACGCCATCAACGAAGCCTTCCGCGACTGGGTCACCAACGCGGACGACACCTATTACTGCTTCGGCACCGCGGCCGGACCGCATCCGTTCCCTGTCATGGTGCGCGACTTCCAGCGCGTCATCGGTATGGAGGCGCGCGTCCAGATTCAGGAGCAGGCCGGCCGGCTGCCCGACGCGGTGACCGCGTGCGTCGGCGGTGGCTCGAACGCCATCGGCGTCTTCCACGCCTTCATCGACGACCCGGGCGTGCGGCTGGTCGGTTTCGAAGCGGCCGGCGACGGCGTCGAAACCGGAAGGCACGCAGCCACTTTCACCGGCGGATCGCCGGGTGCGTTCCAGGGTTCGTTCTCCTACCTGCTGCAGGACGAGGACGGCCAGACCATCGAATCGCATTCCATCTCAGCCGGTTTGGACTACCCGGGCGTCGGTCCCGAGCACGCCTTCCTCAAGGACACCGGTCGCGCCGAATACCGGCCGGTGACCGATACCGAGGCCATGGAAGCGTTCGGCTTGTTGTGCCGCACCGAGGGCATCATCCCGGCGATCGAGTCGGCGCACGCGGTGGCGGGTGCTTTGAAACTTGGTAGCGAACTGGGTCCGGGTTCAGTGATCGTGGTGAATCTGTCCGGCCGCGGCGACAAGGACGTCGAGACGGCGGCGAAGTGGTTCGGGCTACTGGACGGCGAGACTGGGGAAGCGTCATGAGCCGACTGGCTGGACTGTTCGAATCGTGCCGGGCCGAAGGGCGTTCGGCGCTGATCGGGTACCTGCCGACCGGCTACCCGGACGTGCAGACCTCGATCGACGCGATGGTCGCCATGGCCGAATCCGGTTGCGACATCATCGAAGTCGGCGTTGCGTACTCCGATCCCGGGATGGACGGGCCGGTTATCGCGGCTGCCACCAACACCGCTCTGCAAGGCGGGGTGCGGGTCCGCGACGCGCTGCGGGCCGTCGAGGCGATCAGCAACGCCGGCGGTCACGCCGTCGTCATGACCTACTGGAATCCGGTGCTGCGCTGGGGCGTTGACGCCTTCGCGCGCGACTTGGCGTCGGCCGGCGGCCTCGGTCTGATCACCCCCGACCTCATTCCTGACGAGGCCGACGAGTGGTTCAGCGTCTCCGACGCACACAACCTGGACCGCATCTTCCTGGTGGCGCCGTCGTCCACGCCCGAGCGGCTGGCTGCCACGGCGGCGGCCTCGCGCGGGTTCGTCTACGCCGCGTCGACCATGGGCGTGACGGGTGCGCGCGATGCGGTGTCGAACATGGCGCCGGAATTGGTGGCCCGCGTGCGGGCCGTGTCAGACATCCCGGTGGGTGTCGGCCTCGGTGTGCGTTCGAGGGAACAGGCCGCCGAGATCGCGGCCTACGCCGACGGAGTCATCGTCGGCTCGGCGCTCGTGTCGGCGCTCGGTGACGGCGGCATCCCCGCGGTCCGGGCGTTGTCCGAAGAACTGGCCCACGGAGTGCGACAGAAAGTTTCCGCGTGACCACATCGCTGCTGGCATACATCCCGAGTCCGGCCCAGGGCGTCTGGCACTTGGGGCCGGTACCGATCCGGGCGTATGCGCTCTGCATCATCACCGGCATCATCGCGGCGCTGATCATCGGCGATCGCCGCTGGGTCGCGCGCGGCGGTGAACAGGGCGTCATCTACGACATCGCACTGTGGACGGTGCCGTTCGGTCTCGTCGGTGGCCGCCTGTACCACCTGATGACCGACTGGCGTACCTACTTCGCCGAGGGCGGCGCTGGCATCGCCGGTGCCGTCCGAATCTGGGACGGCGGTCTGGGCATCTGGGGTGCGGTCGCACTCGGCGGCGTCGGCGCGTGGATCGGCTGCCGGCGGCACGGAATTCCGTTGCCCGCGTTCGGCGATGCCGTCGCGCCCGGGGTGATCCTGGCCCAGGCCATCGGCCGGTTGGGCAATTACTTCAACCAGGAGCTCTACGGCCGGCCGACCGATCTGCCGTGGGGTCTGCAGATCTTCCAGCGCAGCGATGGCTCCGGTGTGGTCAATCCGCACCTGCTCAACGGGGTCTCGACCGGGCAGGTCTACGACGTCGTGCACCCGACGTTCCTGTACGAATTGCTCTGGAACCTCCTGGTTTTCTTCTTGCTGCTCTGGGCCGACCGCCGCTTCAAGTTGGGCCACGGCCGACTGTTCGCGCTGTACGTCGCCGCCTACTGCGTCGGCCGCTTCGGCGTCGAGTTGATGCGCAGCGACACCGCCACGCTGATCGCCGGTATCCGGGTCAACTCGTTCACCTCGACGTTCGTGTTCATCGGCGCGGTGGTCTACATGATGGTGGCGCCGCGGGGCCGTGAGGATCCAGCGACGCTCGGTGGCCGTCATGCCGACGAAGCCGAGGCCGAGGCCGACGTCGAGGCTGAGGGCGCGCTGTTGGCCGTGCCGGTGGCTGTTGCAGCCGGAGCTGCTGTCGGTGGCGGGGACGACGCCGAGGAAGTCGCCGACGAGGCCGACGCCGTCGAGACGCAACCCGACGAAACCGTGGTTCTCGCGGAGCAGGCCGTGGACGCGGAGGAGTCGGCTGAAGAAGCCGAGGCAGCGGATGCCGAGGAGCCGGGCGACGAAGCCGAAGACGCGGTCGACGAGGACGCAGTCGACGCCGAGGCAGCCGTAGAGGAATCTGTCGACGAATCCGTTGAGAAGCCAGTCGATTCCGACGAGGTCGAGGACGAGGACGAATCCGACAACGAGGCCGAAGAGCTGGCCGTCGACGCGGACGAGCCTGCCGAAGAAGCCGACGAGGACGAAGCCGCCGAATCGATCGGGGAGACAGCGGAATCCGAGGACTCTGACGCGGCCGAGACCGAAGACGCAGCAGTCGAGGAAGACGTTGTAGCGGAGGATGACGCAGCCGAGGCTGAAGATGAGGCTGCCGAAGAAGCTGATTCCGCCGACGAACCTGCCGCCGACGAAGCGGCCGCGGAGACAACGGAATCCGAAGAGTCAGCCGATGAGGCTGAAGAAGTCGCCGACGAGGCTGAAGAAGAAGCCGATTCCGACGATGAACCGGCCGATGAGCCGGTCGAAGAAGCTGAGCCGAAGGTGGCAGCCACCGAAAAGGTTGAGCCAGTTGGGGTTCCCGTGTGGGAGCCGCCGGCGCCTCGTCGTCGTTGGTGGCGTCGTCAGGGCTGAGGCCAGAACCTCGCCGTTGACCCTGAAGTGTGGGCGCGATAGTGCGAGTGCAGAACGCCCGCGCCGCAGAATCGACGCGGCCGGATGTTGACGCTGCCGTGAGGGCGGAAACGGCCGAGTAGCGACGACCACCGGCGCAGGCTCAGCGCGACCTCACATTATTACCGCTGCGAAAGTGCGCACAAGCTGGACATTCATGCGATCGGTATGTTCCTGACTCACCGGTCATTTTCTTGTTTGCGGTGGTTGGATGTCCCCTGTGGATGACATAGCCGACGGAGCGCAGCTGCAGCAGTCTCGGCAGGACCGCATCCTCAATGCTGCGCTGCAGGTGTTTGCGCAGCGGGGCACGTCCGATGCGACGCTGCAGATGGTGGCCGATACCGCCGGTGTGTCGGTCGGGCTGGTGCAGCACCATTTCGGCACCAAGGACGGGTTGATCAAAGCCGTCGATGGCGTGGCCATGAACCTCATCAGCAGCACCATGTTCGCCGCTTTGAAGAGCCCGGGCCCTGATTCGGTGGAAGAGATCGGCAGGGCGGTGCACTGCCTGCTCACCGAGCACCTGGTGGTCATGGACTATCTCGGCCGGGCGGTGGCCTCTGAAACCCCTAGCGGCATAGCGCTATTCGATGCGATGGCCCGCAGTGGCATCGAGCGGTGGGAGCGCATGGTCGAGTCCGGCGATGCGGTGGACGGCCTCGATCCGGTCTGGGCCGGACTGAACCCATTGATCCTGACGCTGGGCTCGATCGTCTTGCGCCGGCACCTGGACCGTCATCTGCCCGCGTCGTTCACCTCTGATCCGGAACTGTCCAGGTGGGAACACTCGGTCAATGAGTTGATCCGGCACGGTCAGTTGCGCCAATAAGCCCACATTGGGTTTGCCCGAACCGTTACAATACGGCAATATTGTCGCTGGTTCGCGGCGAACGTCGGTGTCGAGGGGTCACCGACGTTCGCATTTCACCGCCTTAGAGCCTCTTGATGCCCTGAATGATCCTGTTGAACGGTTGCGTCGTCATCACTCCGTTCCTCAAGCTCCGCTGCATGACGCCGGCATTGACCAGCACCAGATAGCGCACTCCGCAATCCCGCCATTCGGCGGCCTGCGCGATGACTTCGTCGACGGTTCCGTTGAGGCAAATCTCGCGCATCAGCGACGGCGGGATGGCGGCAACGTGCGACAGCGCGGTTTCTTCGTCCATGCCGTGCGGCAGCAGATCCTGGGCGCCCGAGAAACCGGCTCCCAGGGGATGTTGGGCACCGTGGCGGGCGTAGACCTCGTCGGAGGCGTTGAGTGCCAACGACTTGACTATCTCGGAGTCCAGCGCCGCATCAACGGCGTCGCGACTGCGGCCAGTGATGACGAACAACATGACGGCGGGGAGCACGGCCATCGGGTCGCGGCCCGCGTCAGATGCCGCCGTGCGGACGACTTCCAGGCGTTGGACGTAATCCTTTGGCCGGTGGGGGAATCCAGGGAAGTAGGCATCCGCGTAGCGCCCGGTTGCGCGTAACATCCGTGGCCCGTGCGCGCCTATCCAGATCTCGGGCCACTTGCCGCGGTAGGGCGGCAGCTCGAAAAGGGCATCACGCAAGGGGAAATACGGCGAGTCCCGATTGACCAGTTCGCCGCCCGAATCCCAGAGCGCGCGGATGGTGGCCATCGCTTCTTCGAACCGGGCCACGGGGGCGGACCAGTCGACGCCGTACGGTTCGTTGCCTTCGCGTTCCCCCGGGCCGATGCCCAGGATCGCCCGTCCGCGGGTGAGCAGGTGCAGCGTCGCGGCCGCCTGCGCGGTCACGGCAGGATTTCGACGACCGGTGTCCGTGACAGCCACGCCCAGCCGTAGCCGGCCGATGCGATTGCGGGCGGCGGTATGCCCCAGCATGGTCCACGGCTCCATACTGGCGTCGATCTTCGGCACGACCCTGGCTGCGCCACAGTACTTTTGTTTCCATAGCGACCGCGGAAACAGTTGATTGAGATGGTCGGGCACCCAGAACGAATCGACGCGGCTCGCGACCGCACCCAGATAGCTGGCCCGGGTGAACGTCTCGGCCGCCGGCCGTGCGGCGAGGATCGGATCCGCGACACCGACACGCATTCGGGTGGTTGTGGTCATTGCGTTCCTCTGCGTTCGCCCTGGTCGGTTTCCGGCATCGAATTCGGGGTCGGTCCGTCCACTGTCCGTTGCGGGGCTGCGCAGGACATCAGCCGAACGGCGTAAATCGGCGATCGGCGTCCCGCCGGGCATCATGGACTGATGACGTCAGGCAGGGTCGCGCGCGTGGCGGCGGTGGCCGGCACCGGAGGTATGACGCTGGCCGCGCTGACGTACATCGGCCTGGCTGATCCGCACCGCCCCGGATTCGGGTTTCCTCCGTGCCCGTTCAAGGCGCTCACCGGGTGGAACTGTCCGCTGTGCGGCGGGCTGCGCATGACCCATGACGTGTTGCACGGCGACTTCTCGGCCGCGGTGGTCGACAACGTGTTCGCGCTCGTCGGATTGCCGTTGCTGGTGGCGTGGCTCGTGGTGTGCTGGCGACGACGGCTGTCGGTGGCGCCGCCGCTGGTGACCGCGCTGGTGGCGATGGTGGTGTGGACGGTGGTCCGCAATCTGCCGGGATTCCCGCTGGTGCCGACGTTCACCTAGCCGTAGCAGCCGGCCGCGGACACCGCGTCGCAACTCCCTGTTCGACTGATATTGACGTGCTGACGGGGCTCCCGGCGGGCCGTTATCTGAATCGATCCACTATGCTCATGCACTGTGAATAGGCGCGGAAAGATCGTCTGTACCCTGGGCCCGGCTACCTCCACCGATGAGACCGTCAGGGCGCTGGTGGAAGCTGGGATGGATGTGGCACGGCTGAACTTCAGTCACGGCGTGCACGCTGACCACGCGGTGGCTTACAAGCGGGTTCGCGCGGCTTCCGACGCCGCGGGCCGTGCGGTCGGAATCCTGGCCGATCTGCAGGGGCCCAAGATTCGGCTCGGCCGCTTCGCTGACGGACCCACCGAGTGGCGCACCGGCGAAACGGTGCGGATCACCGTCGATGAGTGCGAGGGCACCCACGACCGCGTGTCGACCACCTACAAGCAGCTCGCCAATGACGCCGTCGCCGGCGACCGCCTGCTCGTCGATGACGGCAACATCGGACTGACGGTCACCGAGGTCGACGGCAATGACGTGGTCTGTACCGTCACTGAAGGCGGGCGGGTCAGCAACAACAAGGGCCTGTCCCTGCCCGGGATGAATGTGTCCGTGCCGGCGTTGTCCGAGAAGGACATCGCCGACCTGAAGTTCGCCCTGAAACTGGGTGTCGACCTCATCGCGCTGTCGTTCGTCCGGTCGCCGGCCGACATCGAACTCGTGCACGAGGTGATGGACGAGGTGGGCCGCCGGGTGCCGGTGATCGCCAAGCTGGAGAAGCCCGAGGCCGTCGACAACCTCGAGGCCATCGTGCTGGCCTTCGACGCCGTCATGGTCGCCCGCGGTGACCTTGGCGTCGAACTGCCGCTCGAGGAAGTGCCGTTGGTGCAGAAGCGCGCCATCCAGATGGCCAGGGAGAACGCCAAACCCGTCATCGTGGCCACTCAGATGCTCGAGTCGATGATCGAGAACTCCCGGCCCACCCGGGCCGAGGCCTCCGACGTCGCCAACGCGATTCTCGACGGCGCCGACGCCGTGATGCTCTCCGGTGAGACCTCGGTCGGCAAGTACGCGCTCGAGGCCGTGCGGACCATGGCGCGCATCGTGAAAGCTGTCGAGGCGAACTCCACGGACGCGCCGCCGTTGACCCACGTGCCGCGCACCAAGCGCGGCGTCATCTCCTACGCGGCCCGCGACATCGGGGAGCGACTGGACGCCAAGGCGCTGGTCGCGTTCACCCAGTCCGGCGACACCGTGCGCCGGCTGTCCCGCCTGCACACCCCGCTGCCGCTGCTGGCGTTCACCGACCTGCCGGAGGTGCGCAGCCAGCTGGCGCTGACCTGGGGGACCGAGACGTTCATCGTCCCGCAGATGGACAGCACCGACGGCATGATCCAGGAGGTCGACAAGGCGCTGCTGGAACTGGACCGCTACAAGCGCGGTGACCTGGTGGTCATCGTCGCAGGCGCGCCGCCGGGCACAGTAGGCTCGACCAACCTGATCCACGTGCACCGGATCGGGGAGGAAGACCACTAGCGGGAGCGACACGTGACGACAGCTGATTTCGAGGAACTGCTCAAGGTTCTCGACGTCACCCAGGTCGATGACGACACCTTCACCGGTGGTCATCCCAGCCGGAACCCGGTCCGTACCTTCGGCGGTCAGATGATGGCGCAGGCGTTCGTCGCCGCCAGTCGTACCGTGCCGCCGAAGCTGCCGCCGACGACGATCACGACGCACTTCATCGCCGGTGGCGACCCGGGGCGGGACCTGGAGTTCAAGGTGGTCCGGTTGCGCGACGAGCGGCGGTTCGCCAACCGCCGGGTCGACGTCATGCAGGGCGACACGCTGCTGGCGACGGCATTGGTGTCACACCTGGCCGGCGGACGGAGTCTGGAGCATGGCGTCAAGGCGCCTGCGGTGCCGGATCCGTTGTCGCTGCCCACGATTGACGATCTGCTGAAGGGCTACGAGGAGACCGTTCCGCTGTTCGTCGAGGCGCTCAAACCGATCGAATGGCGCTACACCAACGACCCGGCCTGGGTGATGCGCGACAAGGGCGGCAAGCTCGACCACAACCGCGTGTGGCTCAAGACGATGGGCGCCATGCCCGACGACCAGGTGCTGCACGCCGCGGCGCTGGTTTACTCGTCGGACACGACGCTGCTGGACTCGATCATCACCACCCACGGGCTGTCGTGGGGCCACGACCGGATTTTCGCGGTCAGCATGAACCACACCGTCTGGTTCCACCGGCCGATCAAGTTCGACGACTGGGTGCTGTATTCGACGACGTCGCCGGTGGCCGCCGATTCGCGGGGCTTGGCGTCCGGGCACTTCTTCGACCGGGCCGGCCAGGTGCTGGCGACGGTGACCCAGGAAGGCATCGTCAAACACTTTCCGGGCTAAGTCCTTTCGGTCTCAGCCCTCGACCTTGACGCCGAACTCCTTCTCGATGCGGCTCCGGAAGTCCTGGACGCAGGTGCTCTGCGCGTTCTGGTCCTGCCCGGCGCGCGTCATGCAGTCGGTGTAGTCGCTGAACCCGACCTGGCGGTAGAAGCCGATCACCACGAAGACGAACACCACCGCCAGGACCGTGGCCAGCGCGCCCAGCGCGATGCCCGCCCCGGCCACCACGGCGTTGTCGGCGAGCCCCTCTTTGACCCGGTTGCGGCCGATGACGCCGCACGCGACGGCGCCAAGCCCGAACAGCAGCCCACCGACCACCGACCACGAGGTCAGCAGTCCCACGATGCCCAGCACCAGCGCGGTGGTGCCCATACCGTTGCGCGGAGCCGCCGTGTAGGGCCCGTATGCCGCGTTGGCGTACGGCGGCGGTGGCGGCGGGGGATACCCGCCACCGGGATACATGCTCATGACTGCGCAGGGTACCCGCCGTCGCTGAGGTCCAGCACCGTGCAGTCCAGGTTCGCCGGCAGATGGTGGGTGGCCACCACCACCGCGCGGTCGGCGCCGAACAGTGCACCCGGAGTGAGGAGTTCGGTGAGCAACCGCTCGCTGTCCGCCGCGTCGAGGTGTTCGGTCGGTTCGTCGAGGAGCACCACGGGGAAGTCGGTCAGCAGGGCGCGGGCGAGCAGCAGTCGGCGCCGCTGGCCGGCCGATACCGCGGCGGCCCCGCCGGCGAGCAGGGTGGACAGACCGTCGGGCAGCGTCGCCAGCCACGGACCCAGGCCGACCTGTTCCAGGGCGGTGGTGAGTTCGCCGTCGGTGGCATCGCCCCGGGCCACCAGGAGGTTGTCGCGCAGCGTGGTGTCGAACAGGTGCGCATCCTCGGCGAAAAATCCTGCCGGTGAATCGGTTTCGCGGAAGCGGTCGGCAGTCGACAACAGCAAGGTGGTCTTGCCGCGGCCACTGGCCCCCAGCACGGCGACTCGATCGCCGGCCGCCGGCTCGAGCGGTGGGACGGCCGTGAGGACGCGGTCGTCGGCATCTTCGGTCAGCATGCCGGTCAGCCGCGCGATGGCGATGCGGGCCCGCGTCAGCTGCACCGCCGCGGCCGGCAGGGCGCCGGTTGCCTCGAACGCCGACAACGGCAGCAGCATGAGGACCGCCAGCGTGGTGGGCGCGACGGTCGAGGTCAGCGAGATGGCGGCCAGCACCGCGGCGATGGCACTCGCGCCGGTGGCCAGGATCGGGACCGCGGCGGCCAGGGCGGCGGGCCGGGCGGCGCGGTCGGCGGCGTCGCCCCAACGGCGGTGGTCCTCGGTGGCCTGCGCGATGACGTCGGTCAGTCGGCCGGCCACCGCAAGTTCCGCGGCATGGTCGAGGGCCAGCATGACGGCCCCGTCGCGGTCTGAATGATGCTCTGCGGCAAGGCGCTCGGTGGCCTCCGCGGCGCGGGCCGCCTGCCATGGCGCCCACCCGCCGGCGACCACCAGCCCGGCCGCGAGGGCCAGGGCCGCGGCGGGGGAGATGACGGCGATGACGATCACCGAGGCCATCGAAAGCACCGTCGCCACGGCGATGGGTAACACCGAGCGCACCAGGGTGTCGGCCAGATCGTCGACGGAAGCGCCTGCGCGCGAGACCAATTCGCCGCTGCTCAGGCGCAGCACCGTCGCCGGTGGTGCGGCGCACAGGCGCCGGTACAGCTCGGTGCGGGCCCGGCCTGCGGCCCGCAGGGCCACGTCGTGCGATGCCAGGCGTTCGCAATAGCCCAGTACCCCACGGGAAATGCCGAACAGGCGAACCGCCACCACCGCGACGGACAACTGGAGAATCGGCGGTTGTTGCCAGGCCCGGGTGATCAGCCAGGCCGACACCCCGGCCAGGGCGAGGGCGCTGCCGAGCGCCGCGGACCCGAGGAAGACCGCCAGCGCCAGACGCGGGAGCCGGGGCCGGAGCAACGCGATCGCGAATCTAACTGTGGACACGGGAAGCACCTCCGACCTGGACGACCTCGTCGCCGATGGCCAGCACCGCGTCGCGGTGTCCGACGACCAGCACGGTGGCGCCGGCCTCGGCACGGGCCCGGATCGCGTGCAGTACCCGGACTTCCAGCTCGGCGTCCAAATGTGAGGTCGGTTCGTCGAGCAGCAGTACCGGGCAGGGCCTGCCGAGGACCCGGGCCAGCGCCAGCCGCTGCCGCTGGCCCAGCGACAGCCCGGAGCCGCCGCGGCCCAGCACGGTGTCCAGTCCGGCGGGCAGCGTGGCCAGCACTTCGTCGAATCCCGATGCGCGGCAGGCACCGTCGAGGTCGGGGAGGGTGCCGAGCAGTTCCAGGTTCTCCCGCACGGTGCCCGGAACCAGTACCGGCCGTTGCGGCAGCCAGCTGATCTGTTGCCACCAGTGCTGCCGGTCGAGCGTGCCGACTTCGAGTCGATGCGCGTCATCTCCGATGAAGACCCGGCCCGCGTCGGGCGGCGTCAGCCCCAGAATCGCCTGCAGCGCCGTGCTTTTCCCGCTGCCGTTGGGCCCGGTCAGCACGGTCACCGTGCCGGGCGCGGCCCGCAGTGTCAGCTGGTGCGGCGCCGGCCCGTCGCGACCGTCGATGCTGACCTGCTCCAACTCGATGGTCGGCCGCGCCCCGATCCGCGCGGTGCCGGATTCGGGTTGCCCGGCGGCTGCCAGCAGGCGGTAGGCCTGCCCGAAGGCGACCTTGCCGTCCTGCGCCGCATGAAATTCCACGCCGACGCGGCGCAGCGGCCAGAACACCTCGGGGGCAAGCAGCAGGACGGTCAGGGCGACCGGCAGCGTGACTCCACCGCCGACCAGCCGCAGACCGACGCCGACGGCGACCAGCGCCACCCCCAGCGTCGCCAGCAATTCGAGGACCAGCGCCGACAGGAACGCGATACGCAGCGTGGCCAGGGCCGAATGCCGATGTGCGTCAGACAGTTCGGTGATGCGTGGCGCGGCGCCCTCGGCGCGGCCGAGGGCGCGCAGGGTAGGAATGCCCGCGATGAGGTCGAGCAGACGCGACTGCAGGGTGGCCATGGCGGCCAGCGCGGCCGCTGACCGCTCGGTTGTCATGACACCGATCAGCACCATGAACAGTGGGATCAGCGGCAGCGCGATCAGGACGACCGCCGCGGATTTCAAGTCGCAGGCGGCGATCACGATCACGGCCGCCGGCGTCAACAACACGGACATGACCACGGCGGGCAGGTAGCGGGTGAAGTACGGCCGCAGTCCGTCCAGGCCGCGGGTCAGCAGGATCGCGGCCTCGTCGTGCACCGCCTGGCGACGGTGCGGCGGCAGTGCGGCGACGACGGTGAGCACCTGCGCATCGAGGTCGGCGATCATCGCGGTGGCGCCGTGCTGGCTCAACCTGGCCTGCCACCACTGGGCGCCGGCGCGCAGCGCCCACAGTGCGGCGACCGCCGCCAGCTTTGGCGCCCAGTGCGACAGCGGTGCGCCGGTGGTGATGACTCCGGCCACCACCTGCGCGGTGAGCACTGCCGCGGCGAGCGCCGCGGCAGTGATGACGACCCCGCTGCCGACCGTGGCCGTCAGATGCCGCCGCAGACCGGCGGTCATGCGGGGATTGGTCGACGATCGGGTCAGTGCGGCCCGCCGTTCCGGGACAACCCGATGGAAGCCGGGATGTGCTCGGCCGAAATTCGTTGCCGGAATACCCAGTAGGTCCAGCCCTGGTAGGCGATCACCAGCGGCGTGAGCAGCAGCGCGGCCCAGGTCATCACCTTGAGGGTGTACGGCGACGACGACGCGTTGTGGATGGTCAGGCTCCACGCCGGGTCGAGGGTGGACGGAATGAGATTCGGGTACAGGCAGCCGAACAGCAGCGCGACCACGGCGGCGACGACCACCGCCGTCGCCGCGAATGCCCAGCCGTCGGCGCGGCGCGTCCACACCAGCCGGACGGCCGAAAGCTGTGCCACCACAGCGATTCCCAGTGCTATCCAGGTCACGTCGTCGCCGTAGGCCACCTGGGTCCAGATGCCGAACGCGGCGACGATCACGGTCACCGGAACGGTCAGTCGGGTGGCGAAGCGGCGCGCGTCATCATGCACGGCCCCTTCGGTTTTGAGCGTGACGAACACCGCGCCGTGGAACGCGAACAGGCTGGCCGTGGCGATGCCGCCGAGCAGCGAGTACGGGTTGAGCACGTCGCCGGCCGACAGCTGAATCTGATGGTGGGCGTCGACCGGGAGGCCGCGCAGGATGGAGGCGAAGGCCACGCCCCACAGCACGGCGGGCAGCCAGGAGCCCAAGGCGATGCCGATGTCAGCCCGTCGGCGCCACTGCGGATCGTCGATCTTGCCACGCCATTCGATGGCGCAGACCCGCACGATCATGCCGACCAGGATGGCCAGCAGTGGCAGGTAGAGGCCCGAGAACAGCGTGGCGTACATGCCCGGGAACGCCGCGAACATCGCCGCGCCCGCGGTGATGATCCAGACCTCGTTGCCGTCCCACACCGGTCCGATGGTGTTCAGTGCGGCGCGGCGGTGCTGTTCCGGGTCGCCTTTGACGGCACTGTCGGTGCGCCCGAAGAACTCCATGAGCATGCCGACGCCGAAGTCGAACCCCTCCAGGACGAAGAAGCCCAGGAAGAGCGCGGCCAGGATGACGAACCAGAGGTTCTGAAGTGTCATGGCTGCCCCTTCCTAGTACGCGAACGACAGTGGCGCGACGTCGTCGCTGTCGGGTGGGGTGGGTGGTGTCGGTTCAGCGTCGTGTTCGAGTGGCCCCTCGAGCGTGTAGCGGCGCAGCAGCCAGAACCAGATGACGGCCAGCAGCGCGTAGAGCGTGGTGAAGGTGATCAGCGAGATCCAGACCGTGCCCGCACTGTGGTCCGACACGCCCTGCCGGATCGTGAGATGCAGGTTCGGGTCGCCGGTCGGGTTGTTGGCGACCACCCAGGGTTGGCGGCCCATCTCGGTGAAGACCCACCCGGCGCTGTTGGCCAGGAACGGCATGGGCAGCGTCACCAGTGCGAAGATGCTCAGCCACCGCTGCGTCGGGATTCGGCCCTTGCGCGTCAACCACAGGGTGGTGAGCGCGAAAAGCCCTGGGAAGGCCAGCAATCCGATCATCATGCGGAACGACCAGTAGGTGACGAACAGATTGGGCCGGTAGTCACCCGGGCCGTACTTGGCGACGTATTCCTTCTGCAGGTCCTGCACGCCCTCCAACCGGACGCCCTCGAACTTGCTCTCGGCCAGGAAGGGCAGCACGTACGGCACCTCGATGACGTGCGTGACGCTGTCGCAGTTGTTGTGGGTACCGATGGTCAGCACCGAGAAGTCGGGGTCGGTTTCGGTGTGGCACAACGATTCTGCCGACGCCATCTTCATGGGCTGCTGGACGAACATCAGCTTGCCCTGGAAGTCCCCGGTGAGCCCGAGCGAGGCCGCGGCAACCAGCGCGACGGAACAGCCCAGCATGGCGGCCGGGCGGAACATGGTGCGCGATTCTTCGGTGTTGCCGCCGCGCACCATCCACCAGGCACTGATCGCCGCGACGAAGGTCGAAGCCGTCAGGATCGCGCCGCCGACCGTGTGCGTGAACGCCGCGATGCCCGTGTTGTTGGTCAACAGCTCCCAGATGCTGGTGAGCTCGGCCCGGCCGGTCTCCGGATTGTAGTGCGCGCCAACGGGATGCTGCATGAACGAGTTGGCCGAGATGATGAAGAACGCCGACGCGTTCACCCCGAACGCGACGATCCAGATACACGCCAGGTGCACCAGCCGGGGCAGTTTGGTCCAGCCGAAGATCCACAGGCCGAGGAAGGTGGATTCGAAGAAGAACGCGGCCAGGCCCTCCAGGGCCAGGGGTGCGCCGAACACGTCACCGACGAATCGTGAGTACTCACTCCAGTTCATCCCGAACTGGAATTCCTGCACGATGCCCGTGGCCACGCCGAGGGCGAAGTTGATCAGGAACAGCTTGCCGAAGAACTTGGTGAGCCGGTACCAGGCCGGGTTGCCGGTCACCACCCAGATGGTCTGCATGACGGCCAACAGCGGCGCGAGGCCGATGGTCAGCGGGACCAGGATGAAGTGGTAGACGGTGGTGATCCCGAACTGCCACCTCGATACGTCCAGTGCGTCCATTGAGCCTGCCCCGAGCCGGAGGGATTGATCTACGACTTACTGTAGTAGTTCATGCGGGCGGCGGTCTAGACCTGCCGAACAGGCAATTGTGTGGCCAGGCGCACACGTGCGCCCGGCCACACAGCACATTTCGGTCAGCGGCCTCAGGCGTTGGTCGTCGCCTCGTTGATGGCCTTGTCAACAGCCTTGGCGCCCTTGCGGATTCCGAACGCGGTGATCACTTCGGCGACACCGGTGACCACCAGCCAGATGCCCGTCACCAGTGCCAGCGTGCCGATCGACTCGATCGGCGAACCCAGCACGACGAAGCCCGCGATCAGGCTGATGATGCCGAGGAAGATGTTCCAGCCGCGGGCGGGAAGTGTGGGGTCGCTGATCGCCGACACGGTGGTGGCCACCCCGCGGAAGATGAAGCCGATGCCGATCCAGATGGCCAACAGCAGTACGGCATCGCCGATATGACGGAACGCCAGCACGGCGAGTACCAGGGATGCCGCGCCGCTGATGAAGGCCAGCACCCGGCCACCGGCCGTGATGTGCAGGCTGAAGGCGAACACCACCTGGCCGATGCCGCTGATGAGCAGGTAGGCGCCGAACGCGATGGCGGCCACCAGGATGGTGATGCCGGGCCAGGCCAACACGGCCGCACCCAGTGCCACGGCGAGCAGGCCCGAGATGAGGGCGGATTTCCACAGGTGCTGCAACAGACTTGGCGGAGTTTGCGTGGTCATTGACGCAGTCTCACATATTTGACGCGGGCTGCGCAGAGTTCGGACGACCCTGTTTTTCACGGTGGACAACCGTCGATTGGCACGCTTGATGACCACAGTGCCGATAAGGTGCTCCCAAGTCATGGCAGGTGTGGTCGGTACAGAGTGAAGCAGTAGGGAAGAGGCAACGTGTCAGGTGTCAGTCAGACCCGTCGGGGCACAGCATGGCGCATTGCGGTGGTGGTGGCTGCCAGTAGCGCATTGGCGCTGTCGGGCTGCACGAAGAACACCGAGTCCACGTCGCCCGCGTCGAGTTCGTCGGCCGCTCCCGCCGCCAAGGTCGAGTCGATCGCCAACACCGTGCCGGAGGCCATCAAGTCCAGCGGCAAGCTGATCGTCGGCGTGAACATTCCGTACGCGCCCAACGAGTACAAGGATTCGAGCACCGGGAAGATCGTCGGATTCGACGTCGACCTGATGAACGCCATCGCCCAGACGCTCGGCCTGACGGTCGACTACCGGGAGGAATCGGACTTCTCCAAGATCATCCCGGCGATCCAGGCCGGCACCTACAACGTCGGGATGTCGTCGTTCACCGACAGCAAGCAGCGTGAGCAGCAGGTCGACTTCGTCACCTACTTCTCGGCCGGCAGCCTGTGGGCGCAGCGCGCGGGTGGCCAGATCGACCCGAACAACGCCTGCGGCAAGAAGGTCGCGGTCGAGTCGACCACGGTGCAGGACACCGAGGAACTGCCCGCCAAGTCCAAGACGTGCACCGACGCCGGCAAGCCGCCCATCGACGTGGTGAAGTTCGACAACCAGGACCAGGCCGCCAATGCGGTCGTCGTCGGCCAGGCTGACGCCATGTCGGCTGATTCGCCGGTGACGCTGTGGGCGATCAAGCAGACGGGCGGCAAGCTGGTGCAGGCGGGCGAGGTCTTCAACTCGTCGCCGTACGGCTGGCCGGTCAAGAAGGGGTCCCCGTTGGCCCAGTCGCTGTTGCAGGCGCTGCAGCACCTGATCGACAACGGCACCTACAAGCAGATCGCGACCAGCTGGGGCGTCCAGGCCGGGATGATCGACAAGCCGGTCGTCAACGGCGCCACCAGCTGACGTGACGAGTGCTGAGTCGGCGGCTGCCCCGCACGGGCCTGCTGCCATCGACGCAGTGCCGCTACGACACCCGTGGCGGTGGGTGGGGGCCGTCGCGATCCTCGTCATCGTCGGCCTGTTCGTCTACGGTGCCGCCACCAACGAGGCCTACGGGTGGGACACCTACCTCAAGTACCTGCTCGACGAGCGGGTGGCCGAGGCGGCCTGGAATACCTTGCAGCTCACCATCTATGCGATGACGATCGGCTTGGTGCTCGGCGTCATCCTGGCCGTGATGCGGCTGTCGCCCAACCCGGTGTTCCGGGCGGTCGCGTGGGGCTATCTGTGGATTTTCCGCGGTACTCCGGTGTACGTGCAGCTGGTGTTCTGGGGCCTGTTCCCGTCGATCTACCAGAACATCCAGATCGGGGTGCCGTTCGGCCCGTCGCTGTTCCACATCCAGCTGCAGGGTCTGTCGCTGGCGTTCGAGATGGCGTTCATCGGACTGGGCCTCAACGAAGCCGCCTACATGGCCGAAATCATCCGTGCCGGAATCATTTCCGTCCCGGAGGGGCAGACGGAGGCGTCGGTCGCCCTCGGCATGTCGTGGTGGATGACCATGCGACGCACCGTCCTGCCGCAGGCGATGCGGGTGATCGTGCCGCCCACCGGCAACGAGTTGATCAGCATGCTCAAGACCACCTCGCTGGTTACCGCCGTGCCGTACACCCTCGAGCTCTACACGCGTACCCGCGACATCTCGGCGGTGCTCTTCCAGCCCATCCCGCTGCTGCTGGTAGCCGCCACCTGGTACCTGGTCATCACCAGCGTGCTGATGGTCGGGCAGTTCTACCTGGAGCGGTACTTCTCGCGGGGGGCGTCGCGGAAGCTGACGACCAAACAGCTTGAGGCCCTTGCCCGGGCGCAGCTGGGAGACCACGGGGGCGTGCCCGCATGACCACCAGCGAGGAGCCGAAGGCGGATCGCGCATCGACCCTGATGGTGCGCGCCGAGCAGGTGTGCAAGAGCTTTGGTGCCTTGGAGGTACTCAAGGGCGTCTCCCTGGAAGTCGAGCGTGGCCAGGTTCTCGTGCTCGTCGGTCCCTCCGGTTCCGGCAAGTCGACGTTCCTGCGGTGTATCAATCACCTGGAGCAGGTCAGCGCCGGACGGCTGTACGTCGACGAGCAGCTGGTCGGGTACCGCGAACGGGGCGGCAAGCTGCACGAACTCCCGCCCAGGGAAGCCGCCCGCCAGCGCCGCGACGTCGGCATGGTGTTCCAGCATTTCAATCTGTTCCCGCACCGGACGGCGCTGGAGAACATCATCGAGGCACCGGTCCATGTCAAGGGCGTCAAGCGCGCTGCGGCGCTGAGCCGCGCGCGGGAACTGCTCGACCAGGTCGGGCTGTCCAGCAAGGCCGACGCGTATCCGGCCCAGTTGTCCGGAGGCCAACAGCAGCGGGTCGCGATCGCCCGTGCGCTGGCGATGGAGCCCAAACTGATGCTGTTCGACGAGCCGACCTCGGCCCTGGACCCGGAGCTGGTCGGGGACGTGCTCGCGGTCATGAAGAAACTGGCCCAGCTGGGCATGACGATGGTGGTGGTCACCCACGAGATGGGCTTCGCGCGCGAGGTCGCCGACGAGCTGGTGTTCATGGACGCCGGCGTGGTGGTCGAGCGCGGCGCCCCGCGTGAGGTGATGGCCAACCCGAAACATGAACGCACGAAGGCCTTCCTGTCCAAAGTGATGTAGTGGCCGTGCCCCTCGCTTCTGAGCCGGACCCCGCCGCCCCGCTGTGGCGGGCCGCGCAGGGCTTCCGGCTGCTCAGCTGCCTGTACGCCTTGGGTTTTCAGCTCGCCGTGAATGACGATCTGCGGCACCCGGCCGTCACGTGGGCGCTGTTCGGGGTCCTCATGGCGTGGAGCCTGGCGTGTGCGGTGGCCTATCTGCGGGGCTTCGGCAGGCGGACGGGCTGGGTGCTGGCCGAGGTGCTGGTGGTGGTGCTGCTGGTTTTGTCGACCGATCTGGTGGCGTCCCCGGCGTGGATCGCCGGCAACCAGTCGTGGCCGACGACCTTGTGGGCCACCAACGCGACGTTGTCGGCGGCGATCCAGCTGGGGCCGGTGGCGGGCATGGGCGTCGGCCTGCTAGTGACGGCGGCGGGTGCGGTGCTGAAGGGCTACTTCGACCCCAATCTGGGGCGGCAGGCGACGCTCGTCATCGAGTTGGCGGTGGGACTCGCGGTCGGGATGGCCGCCCAGACCGCCCGCCGGGCCCACGCGGAGCTGCAGCGCGCGATCCGATTGGCGGCGGCGACCGCCGAGCGTGAGCGGCTGTCCCGGCAGGTGCACGACGGGGCCATTCAGGTACTGGCGCTGGTGGCCCGCAAGGGTCGGGAAATCGGTGGTGAGACAACGGAACTCGCGCAGCTGGCCGGTGAGCAGGAACGGGCGCTGCGCCGGCTGGTCAGTTCCGGCCTGGACGAGGCGACGGGTGGTCTGGTCGACGTCGGAGAGATGCTCCGGGCTCGCGCCGGGGACCGTGTCGCGGTGAGCGTGCCGCCGGACCCGGTGCTGCTCGATGCGGCCGTGGCGGGCGAGCTCGATGCCGCGGTGGCCAACGTGCTCGGCAACACGGCCGCGCACGCGGGTCCGGAGGCCCGGGCTTTCGTCCTCGTCGAAGACCTGGGGGAGCAGGTGGTGGTGAGTATCCGCGACGATGGGGTGGGCATTGCCGACGGACGGTTGGCGCAGGCGGCGGCGGAGGGGCACATGGGCGTGACGAAATCCATTGTGGGACGGCTGGAATCGCTCGGCGGTGCCGCCGAGCTGACGACGTCGCCGGGGGCCGGCACCGAGTGGGAGCTGACCGTGCCCAGAACGGAGGGCACCGATGCCTGAGCCGCAACCGTCCGAGCTGACGGTCATGGTGGTCGACGACCACCCGATCTGGCGCGACGCAGTCGCCCGCGATCTCGAGGACTCGGGTTTCACCGTGGTGGCCACCGCTGACGGGGTCGGGGCCGCGGGACGTCGGGCCGCGGTGGTCAAGCCCCAGGTGGTGGTGATGGACATGCGCCTGTCCGACGGCAGCGGGGTCGAGGCGACCACCCAGGTGCTGGCGGTGTCACCGGCCAGCCGGGTACTGGTGCTGTCGGCTTCCGACGAGCGCGACGACGTGCTGGAGGCGGTGAAGGCCGGCGCCACCGGATATCTGGTGAAGAGCGCCTCCAAGGCCGAGCTGGCCGACGCGGTCCGTGCGACGGGCGAGGGGCGTGCGGTGTTCACCCCAGGGCTCGCCGGCCTGGTGCTGGGGGAGCACCGACGCATGGCCAAGGCGCCGGGCGCGGACCCGGCAGCAGGCCTGACGGAACGGGAGACCGAGATTCTCCGCTACGTGGCAAAGGGCTTGACCGCCAAGCAGATTGCCGAACGTCTGACCCTGAGTCACCGCACAGTCGAGAACCACGTGCAAGCGACGTTCCGCAAGCTGCAGGTGGCCAATCGGGTCGAAGCGGCGCGTTACGCCATCGAGCACGGGCTGGACTGAGCGCCGTCGGCCCGCGAGGCGCCGGCCGCGGACAGTCGCCCGGTCAGGTACCAGGTGTGCATCAGACCCTTGCCCTTGACGTCGATCTCGCCGCGTTCCTCGAATGCGTAGGCATGCTGGAGGCGTTCATACACGTTGTGCGGCACCTGGATTCGCCCGGCGACGTCGGTGCTCTCCATCCGTGACGCGACGTTGACCGCGTCGCCCCAGACGTCGTAGAAGAACTTGCGAGAACCCACGACACCGGCCACCACCGGGCCGGCGGCGAGGCCGATGCGGACCGGGACGGGGCGCCCCTTCGCGTCGGTCAGTTCGCGCACCGCGTCGTTGAAGTCCAGAGCCAGACAGGCCAGCGCCTCGAGGTGATCGGCGCGCCCGTGCGGTATCCCGCTGACCACCATGTAGGAGTCACCGCTGGTCTTGACCTTCTCCAGGCCGTGCCGGTCGACCAATGCGTCCAGATCGGTGTACAGCGTGTCCAGGAACTGGACCAGATCGGCAGGGGCGGTGTCGCTGGCACGCTGGGTGTACCCGGCGATATCGGCGAAAAGGATTGAGGCGTCGTCGAATTTGTCGGCGATCACGGTATGCGCTGGATCCTTGAGTCGTTGCGCGATGGACTCCGGCAGGATGTTCGCCAACAGCGACTCGGACCGCAGATACTCCGCTTGGATGGCGCGCTGGGCGATGGCGTTCTCGCGCAGGACGGACCAGACGGTCGCCATCACGATCAGGCAGGCGGACACCGCCGTGATGACGAACGACACCCGGCTTTCCAACTCGGTCTGCGCCCCGGTGTGCGCCGGGATAGTGAATTCCAGGATGGTCGCGGTGACGATGCCGACCGCAGCGACGACGGCCGCAAAGGCCAGATGCTCGAGTCCCACGATCAGCAGGGCGATCGCGCCGGCCACAGCGAAATACAGCAGGATGCCGGAGCCGGTGCCGATGTTGATGCACACGACGGTGACCGTGGTGTAGGCGATGAGCACGAAGGCCGCGGGCGCGACCAGTTCGCCGAACCGGTAGAGCTTGGGCACGATCAGGAACAGCGCCGCGCTGACCAGGTTGACCGTGCCGATCCACATCGCGTACGGGCCCGTGGACAAGGCCTGGAATGCGAAAAAGACGCTGAGCATCGCGCCGAGGCGGCTGGTGCGGGTCAGGATTCGGCGACTGCGGGCGACCGTCGGGCTCAGGATGTCGGCGTCAGGGTGAAGGCACTCGCGGACAGTCGCGGTCGGCACACACACCGAGCGGCGCACAGCAGCGACCAGGTCGGCGTTCGGAGTCGCGGCGCCACCGGCGAGGCGAGCGTCGTCCATGATCGCCATGGATTCAAGGGTAGACGTGCAGGGCCGGATTTGGTGCTCGCCTGCGGATACTCCGCTGACGGCGAAATAGCGGGCCGCCGCGGTATCCATAATGGCCAGTTGCTCTGGCCATTTAGGACGGCTCGCTGAGCGGGATCTTGGTTGGTGCTGAGCGTCCCTTCGCCGCAACTGAAAAATAGGTACGACACCGATCAATATCAAAATTGCCAAATATTCGACGAATGCGTCGAATGGTGGTCGCGGTCGTCGCTGAGTGCAAATGAGCTGGGAAAACGTGGCCACAATCCTTGCTCATGGCGAATTGGCAAAGTGATATTGATTAGCTGATTGTGAACATACCAGAGGTATTTAGCCTGGCTCTATATTTGCTTAACGCGCATGATTTGATTATTTCAATCTAATTTCGTATTTGGACACATTAAGTTGTTGTCGGCGCAGTAAATTAACTGCCTACGCGTCATCGATCAGTGGCGATGACCAGGTGGAAAGGGGGCTGCGGTGAACCGTCTGGTCCGAGCTCTGATGTTGAGAGTCGTTGTCGTATTCATGCCGTTGGCCGTCCTGTGCGCGTACAGCCACGTGACGCCGACGCAGCCCCGGTCGGTGGCAATCGACGTCATACCCACCGCGGAGATCGATCCGGAGGCGTCGAGCGTCGGCATCGCCGACTCGAGCCTCTACGGGCTGTCGCCGGCGGACATCGACAAGACCTTGGACCAGCTGCAGTCGATCGGTGTGCAGAACATCCGGGTCTTCGTGCCGTGGGCGTTGATCAAGATGACAGGTCCCAATGATCTGCCGAACGACGCCAACTGGCAGCTGATGAACAACGTGATGGACGCCGCTCGCGCCCACAACATGGGTGTGCTGGCTGTCGTCAGTCACACGCCGCTGTGGGCAGCGCCCAGTGGCACCATCCCCGGTGCGGGTGCGCCCGATCCGGCCGTCTACGCCGACTTCGTGAAGCAGGTGGCCACCCGGTACGGCGACGTGATCTCCGCGTACGAAGTCTGGAACGAGCCCAACAGCTTCACCTTCTTCCAGCCGATGGATCCCGTCAAATACACCGCCATCTTGAAGGCCGTCTACACCACGCTGAAGGGCGGCGACGGGACCGTGGGTGCGGACCCCACGTCCACGGTCATCGCGGGCGCGCTGGCTCCGCTGCAAGACTTCTTCGGGGCTACCGCGTCTCCGCAGACCTTCCTCGCCGCGATGTATGCCGCTGGCGCCAAAGGCTTTTTCGACGCCATCTCGGTTCACCCCTACGAGTTCAACCAGGTGTTGAAGTTTTCCCAGGGCGGTGCCTTGAACCCGTTCTCGGCGCTGTACCAGGTGCAGCAGATGCGAGCGATCATGGTGCAGAACGGTGACGGCCAAAAGCTGATCTGGGCCACCGAATACGGCTTCCAGACTGTGCTCGACCAACTCGGCGTCGTCGATCCGACCAGCAACCAGAAGCAGGCCGATTTCATCCAGGACTTCATCACCACCTGGCGGGCACTGACCTACACCGGCCCGTTGTTCATCTACACCACCCGCGATGGTGTGCCCGGCACGGACACCGGCTACGGCATCTTCCAGGCCGACTGGACGGCCAAGCTGGCCGTGAAGGTGATCTCTGACGCGATCGGTCTGCCGCCCGTCATCGTCTCGCCGATCGTGGCACTGGCGGAGTTGATCCAGAAGGCGTTGGCTCAGTTCCAGAAGGCATTCACGTCGTTCACCGCTTCGTTGCAGACCGCGTTCGCCAACGCCGTCAAGGCGTTCCAGAGTCTGATCTCGGGAATCTTCAAACCAGCTGCGGCGCAAGCGAATGCCACCGCAAGTCTGGCGCCTGCGGCAGCCTCGGTCAGTGCGGATACCGTCGCGGCCGCGAACCTGGCCGCCAAGGAGCTGAAGTCTCAGGTGGGCGGTTCGAAAGACACTGCCGAGCATGCCAAGGCCGGCGACAAGTCGGAATCCGGCGACGTGAAGGTGGTCGACGCCGCCGAGCACGAAGCCGCCGGGGCCGTCGACCCGAAGGCTGTGGAGACCAAGACCGAGGACACCAAGGCCGAGACGCCGAAGGCCGAGGAGCCCAAGACTGAGACCCCCAAGGTCGACGACACGAAGGCCGAGGCGCCGAAGACCGATACGCCGAAGACCGATACGCCGAAGACCGAGACGCCGAAGACCGAGACGCCGAAGACTGAGACCCCCAAGGTCGACGACACGAAGGCCGAGACCCCGGCGGTGGAGACCCCGAAGGCCGAGACCCCGAAGGCCGAGACCCCGAAGTCGGAAACGTCGCAGACTGATTCGTCCGGTTCGGACACGCCCAAGTCGGGCACCACGCCGTCGCCGGCGAACGAGTCCAAGACCCAGACCAAAGATGGTGCGACGCAGGACAAGTCGGACAGCGGCAAAGCGGGTACCAAGGGCAAGACGGGCAAGAAGCCCGGCAAGGCCAAGAAGCAGACCCCGGCCGCGGCGAGCGAACCGGCAAAGCCGGCCGGCCGGGCCAACGCTGATGGCGGTGGCAAGGACTCGTCGACGGGCAGCAAGGCACACCAGCACCAGGGCTCATAGTCCGGGTCTGGGCGAGGCCTCCCCGGCGTCTCAGACGCCGGGGAGGCGCTCACACCGAATAGATCGGGGCGCCGATCCCGGACATGGTCGCCCGCAGCCGGTGCGCGATATCCCGGTCCAGCGCAACGAGATTCGCGGCGAGGTGCCGGATGTCGGCGGTGTGGTCGTCGGCGATCGACTCGCGCGACTCGCGTTCCCTGGCCACGAACCGGTACCTGACCTCGGTCACCGACAGGTCGTCGGCGACCGCGAACTCGTTGGTGCGTGCTTCGTCAATTGCGCCCAGCGCCAGTCGTTTGACATCAGAGAGCGACGCCGCGCCGGTCTGGGCGATATTGGCGGCGGTCCGCAGCGCGTCGGCCGACCCGCGGACCTTGACCAGATCACGCCAGGCGACGTCCTGTGCGTTCTCCGCGGCGCTGCCTTCCCACGTGGTGCCGCCTGGCCGCAGGGTGCCTTGCCAGACGTCGTGGAATGAGTTCTCCCACAGGTCGGCGGTCTTGGTCCATTGCGCCGCAGCGTCGACCAGGTGCTGAACATCCCAATCGGTGATCTGTGCCAGTGTCGGCAGTTCGAGTTCGGCCATCAAGGCTATTCCGCCAATGCTGCCGAGGCGGAGCGGTCGGAGTCGGTGTAGGCACGTCCGGCGGCGGTCAGTGAGGACGCGACGGACCAGATGCGTTCGGCATGCGCGGCGGATGCGGCATCAACGCGGGTCTGGATTTCGGCGACGACATCGGCGGTGGACTGGCCGGCAGGCAGCGGCGCACCGCTGATCGTGTGCGCCGACAGAGCTTGGGCATGCTGCTCCAGTTGACCGGCAACGGCGAACAGCCCATCCGCAGTGACTCGCAGTGCCCCCATGCGTGCAGTTTAGCGGCGAGTTTTGGTGCCCTCGGTGAGATTCGAACTCACACTGCACGGGTTTTGAATCCGTTTCCTCTGCCAGTTGGGATACGAGGGCGTTTCGGCGGTGCGGTGTACCACCATAGTGGATGTGATTCTGGCGGCCGCGCCGCGCCCCGAGGTCGCCTTGCCGGGCTCCGCACGCGACAATGTGGGGATGACCGGGCCAACAACTGATGACGTCGCACCACGCCGTGTTCTCGTGGCCGAGGATGAGGCGCTCATCCGGCTGGACCTGGCGGAGATGCTCCGCGAGGAGGGCTACGAGATCGTCGGCGAGGCCGGCGACGGCCAGGAGGCGGTCGAGCTCGCCGAGAAGCTGAAGCCCGACCTGGTGATCATGGACGTGAAGATGCCGCGCCGCGACGGCATCGACGCGGCCTCCGAGATCGCCGCCAAGCGCATCGCGCCCATCGTGATCCTGACTGCGTTTTCGCAGCGTGAGCTGGTCGAACGGGCCCGTGACGCGGGTGCCATGGCCTACCTGGTCAAGCCGTTCTCCATCACGGACCTGGTGCCGGCCATCGAGGTCGCGGTCAGCCGCTTCGGTGAGGTGAGGGCCTTGGAGAAGGAAGTCCTCTCGCTGTCGGACCGGCTGGAGACCCGCAAGCTCGTCGAGCGCGCCAAAGGCATTCTGCAGACCAAGCAGGGCATGTCCGAACCCGAGGCGTTCAAGTGGATTCAGCGGGCGGCGATGGACCGTCGTACCACGATGAAGCGGGTGGCCGAGGTCGTCGTCGAGACGCTGGATCCGCCGGTCGCGGAAGCGACAGAGGCGTCAGCCGACTGAGTCGCGGAGCCGGGTCTCGTTAACTCTGTGTTTCGGGCCGCAGCATTTACACAGGTCCGCTCGACACAAGGTTGGCGAGCATCGCTCAACAGCGCGTATCGCCGCGTCGTGTTGGTTACTGTCTACGCGAAGTAGCGGACATCGGGCCTTACCTGCGAAGAGTCAGGCCACGTCCGGTGCCACGTAACCATGACCCGGAGGTGAAGCGTGCGCAGTCGCGTAGCTCGGAATGCTCTTGCAGTCGGCAGTGCCGGTCTGATCGTGTTCGGTCTGGCGGGATGCAGCCAGTCCGAACCGAAGCAGAGCGGCGCCGCCGGCTCGAATCTCAAGATCGTGGAGCAGGTGCAGATCGACGAGAACGGCGCGGAGATCAAGGCCGCCGGGGGCGCGGCTCCCGCCGATCCCGCCGGCGACGGCAAGGCGACCTGCCCGCCGGTCTCCATCGCCATGGCTGGTGCCCTGAACGGTCCTGATGCCGCCCTCGGCATCAACATCAAGGACGGCGTGCAGCTCGCCATCGACAAGCACAACGCGGCCAACCCGGGTTGCCAGGTGACGCTCAAGACCTTCGATACCGAAGGCGACCCGCAGAAGGCGACGGGCATCGCGCCGCAGATCGTCGACGACAAGTTCACCATCGGCCTGGTCGGCCCGGCCTTCTCGGGCGAGACGAAAGCCACCGGCACCGTCTTCGACCAGGCCGGCCTGGTCGCCGCCACCGCCTCGGCCACCAACGTGACGCTGAGCGAGAACGGCTGGAAGACCTTCTTCCGCGGCCTGGCCAATGACGGCGTGCAGGGTCCGTCGGTCGCGAACTACCTGAAGAACACGCTCAAGAACAAGAAGGTCTGCGTCGTCGACGACAGCACCGACTACGGCCTGGGCCTGGCCACCGCCGTGCGCACCACGCTCGGACCGGTTGCCGATTCGGCGTGCAACATCTCGGTCAAGAAGGGCGACAAGGACTTCTCGGCCGCCGTCACCCAGATCAAGGGTGCGGCACCGGACGCGATCTTCTACAGCGGGTACTACGCCGAGGCGGCGACGTTCGCCCAGCAGCTCAAGGACGGTGGCGTGACCGCGACGTTCGCCAGCGCCGACGGCACCAAGGACCCCGAGTTCGTCAAGCAGGGCGGCGAGGCCACGAAGGGCGCCATCCTGTCCTGCCCGTGCGGCCCGGCGAGCAAGCAGTTCGCCGAGGAGTACACCAAGAAGTTCGGGCAGGAGCCCGGCACCTACAGCACCGAGGGCTACGACCTGGGCACCATCCTGGTCAAGGGCATCGACTCCGGTGCGGTCACCCGGCCCGCGCTGCTGGACTTCGTCACCAAGTACGAAGGCCAGGGTGTGGCCCGCAAGTACCAGTGGAACAACAAGGGTGAGCTGACCACCAACCTGATCTGGATCTACAAGGTCCAGTAGGAACCTGCAGACGACGACGCGTCCGGACCCCGTGCCGGGCGCGTCGTTCGTTCGCAGACAAGTCACCCACCGCGACAACCGAGGAGCCGCCACCCGATGACACCCGACTGCGTTGGCCACTACGTGTGCACCGCGGCCAACATCAATTTCAACGTCGACAACCTGTTGAACGGGTTCTGGCAGTTGACGATTGACGGGTTGTCGTGGGGTGCGATCTATGCCCTGGTTGCCGTCGGCTACACGCTGGTGTTCGGCGTGCTGCGACTCATCAACTTCGCGCACTCGGAAATCTTCATGTTCGGCATGTTCGGTGCGTACTTCGCGCTGCAGATCATCCTCGGCTTCAAGCCCAGCGGTAATGCCTACAGCCTGGGCGTCGGGTTGACGATCTGCTATCTGGGCATTGCCATGCTCGTCGCGATGCTGGTCTCCGGTGCCGCCGCCGTCGGGCTGGAGGTCGTGGCCTATCGGCCACTGCGCCGCCGCAATGCGCGCGGTTTGACGTTCCTCATCACCGCGATCGGGATGTCGTTCGTCCTGCAGGAGTTCGTGCACTTCGTGTTGCCGAAGATTCTCAAAGGATTCGGCGGCAGCAATGCGCAGCAGCCGATCATCCTGGTGCAGCCCAAGACTCAGTTCACGCTCTTCTCTGCGAACATCTCGAACGTCACCATCGTCATCGTGGTCGCTGCCGTCGTGCTGGCGTTGCTGACCGACATCGCGCTCAACCGCACCAAGTTCGGCCGCGGCATCCGGGCCGTCGCCCAGGACCCGGCGACCGCCACCCTCATGGGCGTATCGCGCGAGCGCATCATTCTCACCACGTTCCTCATCGGCGGCCTGCTGGCCGGCGCCGCCGCACTGCTCTTCACGTTGAAGGTGCCGCAGGGCATCATCTACTCGGGCGGATTCCTGCTGGGAATCAAGGCATTTTCGGCCGCGGTGCTCGGCGGCATCGGCAACCTGCGGGGCGCGCTGCTCGGCGGGTTGATCCTCGGCGTGATGGAGAACTACGGGCAGGCATTCTTCGGCACCCAATGGCGCGACGTGGTCGCCTTCGTGCTCCTGGTGCTGGTACTCCTGATCCGTCCCACCGGGATACTCGGTGAAAGTCTCGGGAAGGCACGAGCATGAGCGACGAGCGCACCAGCGGCCGGAGCCGGTACGTGCTGGCCCCCGGCGACCAGTTGCGCCAGTGGTGGGATCAGCAGAGCCGGCCCGCGAAATGGGTCTTCGGGCTGCTCGCGTTCACCGTGGTGGCGCTGCTGCCGCTGTACACGCCGCCGTTCCTCAACACCCCGGGCATCAGCTTCGGCGGCACCATGGCGCAGTTCGCGATGGTGGCGATCATCGCGATCGGTCTCAATGTGGTTGTGGGCCAAGCAGGATTGCTCGACCTCGGCTATGTCGGGTTCTACGCCGTCGGCGCCTACACCGTCGCGCTGCTGACCAGCCCGGACAGCCCGTGGAACCAGGTCGGGGTCGATGGGTTCCTCAACAAGGACTGGGCCTGGCTGGCCTGCGTACCGCTGGCCATGGCCGTCACCGCGTTGGCCGGTCTGGTGCTGGGCATCCCGACCCTGCGGCTACGCGGCGACTACCTCGCGATCGTTACGCTGGGATTCGGCGAGATCATCCGGCTCCTGGCCGACAACCTCTCCGACCTGACCAACGGTGCCCGCGGCCTCAACCAGATCGCCTATCCGCGGGTGGGGGAGACGGACCGGCTCCCCAACGGGGTGTTCTCCAGCGGCAACTCCGCCGGTCACGCCAACTACGGCACCTGGTGGTTCTGGCTCGGGCTGGTCCTCATGATCGGCATCCTGCTGCTCGTCGGCAACCTGGAGCGCAGTCGCGTGGGCCGGGCCTGGGTCGCCATCCGGGAGGACGAGGACGCCGCAGAAGTGATGGGCGTCAACACCTTCAAGTTCAAGCTCTGGGCGTTCGTCATCGGCGCGGGCATCGGTGGCTTGTCAGGCGCGTTGTATGCCGGCCAGGTGCAGTACGTCGCGCCGCCGACCTTCAACATCATCAACTCGATGCTGTTCCTGTGTGCGGTGGTGCTCGGCGGGCAGGGCAACAAGCTCGGCGTGATCATCGGCGCGTTCATCATCGTCTATCTGCCCAACCGGCTACTCGGCGTGCACCTGCTCGGCATCAACCTCGGTGACCTCAAATACCTGTTCTTCGGCCTGGCGCTGGTGGTACTGATGATCTTCCGTCCGCAGGGGCTGTTCCCGGTACGCCAGCAGCTGTTGGCGTACGGCAAGTCCGCGCGCAGGTTGTTGCGCAATGCCGACGATTCGAAGGCGGCAGCATGAGCGCCCCGATCGAGCCCGCACCCGACGAGGAACTTGCCGCACTGCACCGTGACGTGCAGGTCGCGGAGGGTGAAAAGCTCTTGGCGACAACTGATCTCACCGTCAAGTTCGGTGGACTCACCGCGCTCGATGCCGTGACGTTCGATATCCGGCGCGGCGAGATTCTCGGTCTCATCGGTCCCAACGGTGCCGGCAAGACGACCTGCTTCAACGCGATCACCGGCGTGTACCGGCCGTCGTCCGGTTCGGTGATGTTCGACGGCGCGCCGCTCGGCAAGATCAAGCGCCACGAGATCACGCGGCGTGGCATCGCTCGCACCTTCCAGAACATCCGGCTGTGGGGTGAGATGACCGCGCTGGAGAACGTCGTCGTCGGCACCGACGCCCGGCACAAGACATCGGTGCCCGGCGCGCTCCTGCGTTCGGCGCGGCACCGGCGGGAGGAGCGCGACGCGATCGAACGTGCCGCGGCGCTACTGCAATTCGTGGGCATCGCGCACCGCGGCGAGGAGAAGGCCAGGAACCTGTCCTACGGCGATCAGCGCCGACTGGAGATCGCGCGGGCCCTGGCCACCGAACCGAAACTGCTGTGCCTGGACGAGCCCGCCGCAGGCTTCAACCCGAGCGAGAAGTCCGCGCTGATCGAATTGATCCAGGCGATCCGGGACGACGGCTACACCGTGCTGCTGATCGAACACGACATGCGGCTGGTCATGGGCGTCACCGACCGCATCGTGGTGCTGGAGTTCGGGCGCAAGATCGCCGAAGGCCTACCGGCCGAGATTCGCGAGGACCCGAAGGTCATCGCCGCATACCTGGGGGTGCCCGATGACGAACTCTGACCAGGTCCTGCTGGAAGTCCGGGACGTCTCGGTGCATTACGGCAGAATCCAGGCGCTGCACGGGGTTTCGCTGCAGGTGCACCAGGGCGAGCTGGTCACCATGCTCGGCTCGAACGGCGCCGGCAAGACCACGATGATGCGCGCGCTGTCGGGGTTGTTGCCGTTGTCGGCGGGTTCGGTGTGGTTCGACGGCGAGGACATCTCGAAGATGAAGGCGCATCGTCGGGTGACCGCCGGACTGATCCAGGCACCGGAGGGACGCGGCATCTTCCCGGGCATGACGATCATCGAGAACCTCGAAATGGGCTGCTACGGGCGCAAGTTCGCTTCGAAGGCCGAGTATCGCGAGCGGCTCGACTGGGTGCTGGAGACATTCCCGCGGCTGGCCGAGCGGCGTTCGCAAGCCGGCGGGACCCTCTCTGGTGGGGAGCAGCAGATGCTGGCCATCGGCCGGGCGCTGATGGCGCGGCCGCGGGTGCTGCTGCTCGACGAGCCGTCGATGGGCTTGGCGCCCAAGGTGATCTCGCAGATCTTCCACATCATCTCCGAGATCAATTCCCAGGGCACCACGGTGCTGCTGGTCGAGCAGAACGCCCAGCAGGCGCTGAGCCGTTCGGACCGGGCCTACATCCTGGAGACCGGGCGGATCACCCGGGAGGGCGTGGCCCGCGAGCTGCTGTCGGACAACAGCATTCGTGCGGCCTACCTGGGTGTGGCCTGACCGCTCGATAGGTGGCCGTGTGCGGCCCGGCTCCTACGTCGAGAGTGTGGGCTGCCGAGGCGACACGCCGGGTGGGTCCGCGCCGAGCCACACTCTCGGTGTAGGGACCTAGCGCAAATGTCGCTGGATCCGGTCGTAGATGTCGTCGCTGAATGCCGCAAACGTGACGTCGGTGACGGTGCCGCCGGCTGCGGCGACCGTATCGATGGCAATCACGATGGCATCGTCCAACGGCCAGCCGTAGATGCCCGCACTGATCAACGGGAAGGCCACGCTGCGCGCGCCTAGTTCGTCGGCGACTTCGATGCAGCGGCGGTAGCAGGACCGCAACAACTCCGGATCACGTTGGCCCGCTCTGAAGTTCGGCCCGACGGTGTGGATCACCCAACGGGCCGGAAGCGCTCCGGCGGTCGTCCAGCCGGCGTCACCGGTGGCCAGACCGTTGGGGAAGCGGTCGATGCAGTCCCGCAGCACGGCCGGGCCGCCGGCCCGGTGAATCGCACCGTCCACACCACCGCCGCCACGCATGGCGTTATTGGCGGCATTGACGATCGCATCGACATCCTGCTCGGTGATATCGCCGAGGACTGCGGTCATGCGGGGCATGACAGCAGTATCCCCGCGCTACTCGTCGATCCGGAACCTCTTGATCCGGGCCGCGGCGCCGGACACCAACTCCACCCGCGACTTCGGCACCCCGAAATGCTCGGCGAGCACCCGGATCACCGCGGTGTTGGCCTTGCCGTCCACGGCCTGCTCACGGACGTAGACAACCAAGGTGCCGTCGTCGTCGGTCTCGACCAACGGCCCCTTGCGACTGCCTGGCTTGACGCGGACCGAAATCATCACTGGCCCAGCGTGCAGAAAATCCCGAGGAATCGGAAATTCCTCGGGATTTTCGTCACGTTCGGCGGCCCGGAAAACTAGCGCGCGACGATCACCGACGAACCGTGGCCGAACAGGCCCTGGTTCGCGGTCACGCCCACGCGGGCGCCTTCGACCTGACGGCCGGTGGCCTGGCCCTTCAGCTGCCAGGTCAGCTCACACACCTGCGCGATGGCCTGGGCCGGGATGGCCTCACCGAAGCACGCCAGACCACCCGATGCGTTGACCGGAACCCGGCCGCCGATGGTGGTGGCACCGGAGCGCAGCAGCTGCTCGCCCTCGCCCTTGGCGCACAGGCCAAGGTGCTCGTACCAGTCGAGCTCGAGAGCGGTCGACAGGTCGTAGACCTCCGCGAGGTTGACGTCGTCGGGGCCGATGCCGGCCTCGGCGTACGCCGCATCGAGGATCTGGTCCTTGAACACCCGGTCCGGTCCGGCGATGGCCGCGGTGGAATCCGTTGCGATGTCCGGCAATTCGGGCAGGTGCTGCGGGTACTGCGGCGTGACGGTGCTGATCGCGCGCACCGACGGCACGCCGTCGAGCGAGCCGAGGTGCTTGCGCGCGAATTCGGCGCTGGCCACGATCAGCGCGGCGGCGCCGTCCGAGGTGGCGCAGATGTCCAGCTGCCGCAGCGGGTCGGAGACGACCGGGCTGGCCAGCACGTCCTCGACCGAAGCCTCCTTGTGGTAGCGGGCATTCGGGTTGTTCAGACCGTGCTTGGAGTTCTTCACCTTGATCTGGGCGAAGTCCTCGGACGTGGCGCCGTACAGGTCCATGCGGCGGCGGGCCAGCAGGGCGAAATACACCGGGTTCATGGCGCCCAGCAGGTGGAAGCGCTGCCAGTCGGGGTCGTTCTTGCGCTCGCCACCGACCGGGGCGAAGGCGCCCTTGGGTGTGGTGTCGGCGCCGATGACCAGCGCGACGTCGCAGAAGCCGGCCAGGATGTGCGCGCGGGCGCTTTGCAGGGCCTGCGAACCACTGGCACACGCGGCATACGACGACGAGACCGGCACGCCGTTCCAGCCCAGCTTCTGGGCGAACGTCGAACCGGCGATGAAGCCCGGGTAGCCGTTGCGGATGGTGTCGGCACCGGCGACCAGCTGGATCTGACGCCAGTCCAGGCCGGCCTCGGCCAGTGCGGCGCGGGCGGCGACGACGCCGTATTCGGTGAAGTCGCGGCCCCACTTGCCCCACGGGTGCATGCCCGCACCGAGGATGTACAAGGGCTCAGGGGTGCTCATTTGGCGATCTCCCAGGCGTAGGTGGTGCGCTCGACACCGTCGGCGTCCGTGTACAGCGGCATGGTGGTCAGCTCCATCTCCATGCCGACCTTGAGGTCCGCGGCGAGCGTGCCCTCGACGACCTTGCCCAGCACGATGAGGCCTTCGGCCTCCAGCTGGACGGCGGCGATGGCGAACGGTTCGAACGGATCGGACGCCGGGTACGGCGCCGGCGGGGGATACCGGTTCTCGGTGTAGCTCCACACCGTGCCGCGGCGCGACAACGCGACGGGCTCAAGCACGTCACTGTCGCAAGCCGGGCTGGGGCAGTTGTTGGCGCGGGGCGGGAAGACATATGTCCCGCACTGCGGGCACTTGGCCCCGATGAGGTGCGGCGCACCGCTCTCGTCGGTGTCCCACCAACCTTCGATTGCCGGCTGACTCCCGGCGTCCGTCACTCCTGGCACCAGCTCAGAGTAACCGGCGATCGGAAGAAACTGAAACGTGTTGCAGTTCTGTCCCGGACACCGGGAAAGCATCTTGAATCGCTTGAAGTGTACGAAACGGTTTCGTACACTTTGACCATGGTGCGAGGAGCTGAGCGGGAACAGGCAGTGCTGGCCGCGACGGCCGAGTTGCTCGTCGAGCGGGGTTACGCGGCATTGACCACCGATGCGGTGGCCGTGCGAGCCGGCGCCAGCAAGGCGACCATCTATCGCCGCTGGCCCAACAAGGCTCAACTGGTCCGCGCGACACTCGACGCTGCGGACGCCGCCCGGAACGCGTCGATGCCGGATACCGGGGCGCTGCGCAGTGACCTGTTCGCGGTCATGGAGGCAATCGCCGCGAATGTCGCCGACCCATTGACGCGGGTGACGGCCGAACTCGCGACGCTCATGCGCCACGACGAACAACTCGCGGAGGCCATCCGCCAGCATCTCGACAAGGAAGAACTCTCGCCCTTCCATGACGCGCTGCAGCGCGCCATCGCGCGGGGGGACATCGCGGCCGACACCGACGTCGAGCTGGTCCACGATGTGGCCGAGGCGATGATCCTGCGGCAGATGCATCTCGACCGACCTGTCGACGCCGCTTTCAGCGCGCGGCTCATCGATGACGTGCTGCTGCCACTGCTGGGCGGTGCGCGATGACCGTGGTGATCGCCGGCGCGGGCCCGACGGGATTGACCCTCGCCATCGAACTGGCCCGGCGTGGCGTCGCGTGCCGGGTGCTGGACCGGGCGCCGACGCTGTTCCCGGGTTCGCGCGGCAAGGGGCTGCAGCCGCGCACGCTCGAGGTGTTCGACGACCTTGGTGTGATCGGCGCTGTGCTCGCGGCCGGTGAGGCCTTTCCTCCCATGCGGCTGTACCGCGGCGCAGAGGTCGTCTGGACCAAGCCGATCTACGAGTTGCTGGGTCTGCCCGAACTCGCGGCCGCCCCGGCGGTGCCGTATCCGTTCACCTGGTTGATCCCGCAGTGGCGCACCGACCAGATCCTGGCAGCGCGGTTCGCTGAACTCGGCGGGATCATCGAATTCGGCACCGCGGTAACAGGTTTCGAGCAAGATGATGACGGTGTGACCGTGTGCATCGACCGAGGGCCCATCCGTGCCGACTACCTCGTCGGCGCCGACGGCGGTCGCAGCACGGTGCGCAAGGTGTCCGGCGTCGAGTTCCTCGGTGGTGCGCTGACCGAAGAACGCATCATCGTCGGCGACGTCCGGGCCACCGGGCTAGACAGCCGGTGCTGTCACCTACTCACCGGCGACGGCGACCAGTCCAAGCGGTTCTCGTTGTGGAACCTGCCTGGCACCGAGCACTACCAACTGGTGGTCACCATGGCGCCGGGCGAGGACCCGCCCGCACTGACCCTGACCGGCATGCAGGAACTACTCGACGAGCGTTCGGGGCGACGAGACGTGGTGCTGTCGGACCTGCGGTGGATCTCGGAGTACCGCGTGAATCTGCTGATGGCGCAACAGTTCCGGATGGGCCGGGTGCTGCTGGCCGGCGACGCCGCCCACGTCCATTCGCCGGCCGGGGGACAGGGCGTCAACACCGGGGTACAGGACGCCTACAACCTCGGCTGGAAGTTGGCTGCGGTGCTGGCCGGCGCGCCCGACGAACTGTTGGACAGCTACGCGGCCGAACGGATGCCGGTCGCGGCGAACGTGCTGCAGCTCAGTGGTGCGCTGCATCGTCAGGGTTTCGGTTCGACCGGACCGGCGCCGTCGGCGATCCATCAGTTGGACATCAGTTACCGGGGCGGCCCGCTTGCGAGCGACGGACACGGGCCGGGCGCGCTACAGGCCGGCGACCGGGCGCCCGACGGGCTGTTGTCGGACGGTCGCCGATTGTTCGACGTGTTCCGCGGGCCGCACTGGACCGTGCTCGAATTCGGTGGAGCGGCAGTCGATTTCGGTGTCCCGCAGCTACGTCTGGCGCCGGGCGCTGATTACGACGTGCCCGCCGGCTCGTACGTGCTGGTACGGCCGGACGGGCACATCGCGGCGATCACCGACCGGCCGGAGCTGATCCGCGAACAGCTGGACCGCTTCGCGTGCTTGTCGCGGTCTCGGTCCGGTATTGCGTGGTGACCCGTGCCAGTTCCGTCGAGGTTCGCGCCGCTCCCGCGACGTGCATCTCTCGATTGGCGGCGATCACGTCAGCGGTCTCGGTGCGCCGCGCCTGCTCGTAGCTGCGCAGCCCGGCGAGGCCGTGGGTCGCCAGTTCGTCGGCGAGCACGCGTGCGTCCACGATCGACTGCGACGCACCGTTGGCCCCGACGGGGTACATCGGGTGAGCGGCGTCGCCGAGCAGTGTCACCAGCCCGTCGCCCCAGTGTGGCAACGGGTCCTTGTCGACCATGGGGTAACTGAACATCGCCGGGCTGTGGCCGATCAGCGCGTCGATGTCGAGCCAGTCGAGGTCCCAGCCGGACACGTGCGGCAAGACGTCGTTCGCCGTCGCGGGCGCGTTCCACTTTGCGTCGCCCTGCAGTGGGCCGGGCTGCCCGGTGGGCACCTGCAGCACCCAGTTCACCTGGCCGCCGCCGATGGGATAGGCGATGAGATCAACGCCGTTGTCGGCCTTGATGATTGCCATGGTGTGCCCGTCCAGGAACGGCGTGATGTCGCTGGCCCCGCGGTACATCGTGATGCCCGATGACAGCAACGGGTCGGAGCCCGGATGCAGCTCCGCGCGCACCACTGAATTGATGCCGTCGGCGCCGATCAGTGCGGCACCGGCGACCGGGCCGGCCGTCGTTTCCGTGACGACGCCGTCGGCGCGCTGCCGGAATCCGGTGATCCCGCTGCCGGTGTGCACCGCGCCGTCGCCGAGGCGTTCGCGCACCGCGGCAAGCAGCATCATCTGCAGCCGGCCGCGGTGTACCGACAGCTGCGGGTAGGCGTCGCCCGCCGCGAGCCCCCGCGGTTCGGTGAACAGCAGGTCGCCGCGGTGGCTGTAGAAGCGGATCGACGACGGCGCCACGGCCATCGCGTTCAACTGGTCGCCCAGGCCGAGCGCGGTGAGTTCGCGCACCGCGTGCGGCAGCAGGTTGATCCCGACACCGAGCGGCTGCAGGTCGTGCGCACGCTCGAGAACGAGCGCGTCGAATCCCCGGGCGTGCAGGGTCAGGGCTGTGGTGAGTCCGCCGATACCGGCGCCGGCGATGAGTAGCTGTGTCATGAGTCCAGCCTCGGCGCGACAGAACTATAAGTCCAATACCGATCAAGTCCACAAACTATAATCATCAGTTATGGAACTACGGCAGCTTGAGTACTTCGTCGCGGTTGCCGAGGAAGCCAACTTCACGCGGGCCGCCGAACGCGTCCACGTCGCGCAGCCCGCGGTCAGTGCGCAGATCGCCAAGCTGGAGCGCGAGCTGGGGGAGTCGTTGTTCGATCGCGCTCGACGTGAGGTTCAGCTGACCGCGGCGGGGCAGGCAGTGTTGCCGCACGCGCGGGCGGCCCTGGCCGCGGCCGCCGATGCGCGCACGGCGGTGGCCGAACTCAGCGACCTCGTGCGGGGGTCCGTGACCATCGGCACGGTCACCGCGCACGACGTCGACATGCCGAGCCTGCTGGCTCAGTTCCACGAGGCGCACCCGCACGTCGACATCACGCTCGGCACCGCCAATTCGGACGCGCTGATCGAGGGCATCCGCACCGGGCAGTTGGACGTGGCCATCGTGTCGGTCGGCGCCGACCTGCCGTCCGGGCTCGCGGCTGTGGTGGTCACCGACCAGCCGATCGTGGCTGCGGTCGCGCTCGATGATCCGTGGCACGGTCGCCGGACCCTGCGGCTGGAGGACCTGGCCGGCCGCGCCGTCATCGCGCTGCCTGTCGGCGCCGGGATCCGGAACCAGTTCGACCGGGCCTGCGCGGACGTCGGCGTCGACGTGCACGTCGCGTTCGAGGCGAGCACCCCGCATGCCCTGGCCGACCTCGCCGCGCGGGGTTTGGGGGTGGCGGTGTTGCCGCAATCGATGGTGCGGTCACGCACCGATCTGCACCTCATCACGCTGATGCCGGCGCTGCGCGGGCGGCTGGTGTTCGCGTGGCGGGCCGGTGGGCCGATGAGCCCCGCGGCCCGCGAGCTGGTGAACATGGCGCGGCGGTTACTGGCTGTCGGTGCGGCTGAATAGAGTTAGGGCCGTGAGCCCCACCGCAACGGACGCCCCGCCCACCACCAAGCCAACGTTGATGCTGCTGGACGGCAATTCACTGGCGTTCCGGGCGTTCTACGCGCTGCCCGCCGAGAACTTCAAGACCCAGGGCGGGCTGACCACCAACGCGGTCTACGGCTTCACCGCCATGCTCATCAACCTGCTGCGCGACGAGAAGCCGTCACACGTCGCCGCCGCGTTCGACGTGTCCCGCAAGACCTTCCGTAAAGAGAAGTACCCGGAGTACAAGGAGGGGCGTGCCGCCACTCCCGACGAGTTCCGCGGCCAGATCGACATCACCAAAGAGGTGCTGGGGGCGCTCGGCATCGTGGTGCTGGCCGAGGAGGGTTTCGAGGCCGACGACCTGATCGCCACGCTGGCCACCCAGGCCCAGGCGGAGGACTTCCGGGTGCTGGTCGTCACCGGCGACCGCGACTCGCTGCAGCTCGTCAGCGACGACGTCACGGTGCTGTACCCCAAGAAGGGCGTCAGCGACCTGCACCGCTTCACCCCGGACGCGGTCGTCGAGAAGTACGGGCTCACCCCGACGCAGTACCCGGATTTCGCGGCCCTGCGCGGCGACCCGAGCGACAACCTGCCCGGCATCCCCGGCGTCGGCGAGAAGACCGCGGCCAAATGGATCAACCAGTACGGCTCGCTGCAGGCTCTGGTCGACCATGTCGACGAGGTCAAAGGCAAGGTCGGCGACTCGCTGCGCGCCAACCTCTCCAACGTCATCCTCAATCGCGAGCTGACCGACCTGGTCAAGGACGTACCGCTGCCGCACACCCCGGAGGGGCTGCGGGTGCAGCCCTGGGACCGCGACCGCATCCACCAACTGTTCGACGACCTGGAATTCCGGGTCCTGCGTGACCGGTTGTTCGAGACCCTGTCGCCGGTGGAGCCCGAGGTCGAACTCGGCTTCGACGTGCGCGGCGGCCTGCTCGAGCCGGGCACCCTGGCGGCGTGGCTCGCCGAGCACAGCAACGGCAGCCGCTTCGGCATGGCCGTCAACGGCACGCACAAGGCGTTCGATGCGGATGCCACCGCGGTCGCCATCGTGTCGGCCAGCGGTGAAGGCGTCTACATCGACACCGCGCGCCTGGACGCCGAGGACGAAGCCGCGCTGGCGTCCTGGCTCGCCGACCCCGGCCCGCCGAAGGCACTGCACGAGGCCAAGCTGGCGTGGCATGACCTGCTGGGCCGCGGCTGGCAGCTCGCCGGCGTCACCTCCGACACCGCGCTGGCCGCCTACCTGGTCCGCCCCGGGCAGCGCAGCTTCGCCCTCGACGACCTGTCGGTCCGCTACCTGGGCCGGGAACTGCGCGCGGAAGGCAAAGAACAGCAACAGCTTTCGCTGCTCGATGACCCCGATGAGGTGGACGACGAGGCCATCCAGGCCCTGATCATCCGGGCCGCGGCCGTCGGCGATCTGGCCGACGCGCTGGATGTGGAACTGGCCCGGATCGACTCGCTGGCGCTGCTCGGCCAGATGGAGCTGCCGGTGCAGCGGGCGCTCGCCGAGATGGAAGACGCCGGCATCGCCGTCGACATCGAACTGCTCGGCCGTCTGCAGAGCCAGTTCGCCGACCAGATCCGTGACGCCGCCGAGGCGGCCTATGCGGCAATCGGTGAGCAGATCAACCTGGGCTCGCCCAAGCAGCTCCAGGTGGTGCTGTTCGACAAGCTCGAGATGCCGAAGACCAAGCGCACCAAGACCGGCTACACCACGGATGCCGATGCGCTGCAATCACTTCTGGACAAGACCGGGCATCCGTTCCTGCAGCATCTGCTGGCGCACCGCGACGCCACCCGGCTCAAGGTCACCGTCGACGGGCTGCTGAACGCGGTGGCTTCCGACGGCCGGATTCACACCACCTTCAACCAGACCATCGCGGCCACCGGCCGGTTGTCGTCGACCGAGCCGAACCTGCAGAACATCCCGATCCGCACCGAGGCCGGCCGGCAGATTCGCGAAGCCTTCGTCGTGGGCAAGGGCTTCACCGAGCTCATGACGGCCGACTACAGCCAGATCGAGATGCGCATCATGGCGCATCTGTCACAAGACGAAGGCCTCATTGAAGCTTTTAATACCGGCGAGGACCTGCACACCTTCGTCGCGTCGCGGGCTTTCGGCGTGCCGAGCGAAGAGGTGACCGCGGAGCTGCGCCGGCGGGTCAAGGCCATGTCGTACGGCCTGGCCTACGGGTTGTCGGCCTACGGACTGGCATCGCAGCTGAAGATCTCGACCGAAGAAGCCAAGCAGCAGATGGACCAGTACTTCGACCGGTTCGGCGGGGTGCGCGACTACCTGCACTCCGTCGTCGAACAGGCCCGCAAGGATGGGTACACCTCGACGGTGCTCGGACGCAGGCGCTACCTGCCCGAACTCGACAGCAGCAACCGCAACGTCCGCGAGGCCGCCGAGCGGGCCGCACTCAACGCACCTATCCAGGGCAGCGCCGCCGACATCATCAAGGTCGCGATGATCAACGTCGACAGCGCCATGAAGGCCGCCGGGCTGAAGTCGCGGGTCCTGCTGCAGGTGCACGACGAGTTGCTGTTCGAAGTGGCCGATGGCGAGCGGGACACGCTCGAGGCCCTGGTGCGCGAACAGATGGGCAGCGCTTACCCACTGGACGTGCCACTCGAGGTGTCGGTCGGTTACGGCACCAGCTGGGATGCTGCCGCTCACTAGCGGCGTCCCTCGTACGCTAGCGCCGTGGCGTCGGAGAAACGTGGTCGTGGTCGGCCGGTCGGCTCGCGCGTCGACCCCGACGAGCGCCGGGCCGTACTGCTCGACGCGGCCGAACGCATCATCCGCAGCGACGGACCAGGGGTCGGTCTCTCGGAGATCGCCGCTGAAGCCGGGTTCGTCCGCTCCGCGGTCTATGCCATGTATCCGCACCGTGGTGCGCTGCTGGCGGCGCTGGGTGAGCGGACCGCCCACCGGCTGCTCGGTGAGATCACCCGCCGCGCCGCGGGCTCGACCGACCTGCGGCAGCGGATGGCGCTGTTCTTCGACGTCATCTGCGGCTGGATCGCCGACGAACCGAACCTGAACCGCGCGCTGAACAGTGATCCGGCGACAAGTGTTTTCGAGCAATTGGCGGTCGCGGTCGAGTACATGCTGGCGTCGTCCTCCGACTCGCCGGCCGGGCGCGCGGCCGCCGCGCCGTGGTCGCGGGCGATCGTGGGGTCTGCGGTGACGGCCGCGGAATGGTGGTGCCGCGCCGGCACGATGTCGCGCCCGGAGCTTGTCGAACACCTCACCGCACTGTGCTGGGACGGTGGGGCCGCGCTGCCTTTCGTGGCCGCCGACATCACGACCATTGACGGCGGACGCCAATAAAGACACACTGTCTTTTATGGTCGCAGCGGACATGGAAATCACCGCATCGCGGTATTGGGATGACATCGACGGGGAGTTCGACCTTCCCGTCACGGAGATCACCGGGGCGCTACCAACCGAGCTGATCGGCACGCTGTACCGCAACGGCGCCGGCCGGTGGAACATCGGATCGGAACGGATCGAGAGCATCTTCGACACCGACGGCATGGTGAGCGCATTCGTGTTGGACGGCAAGGGCGTTCGCTTTCGCAACAAGTTCGTTCGCACCCGGCACTACCAGCGGTCGCTCGAGGCCGGGCGGCCCACTGGTCGCGGGATGGCCTATCAACGTCCGGGTGGATTGCGCGCCAACGCCTTTCGGCTGCCGACCAACACCGCCAACACCAACGTGATGATCAACGCCGACCGGCTGCTGGCGTTGTGGGAGGGTGGCCGACCGCACGAGCTGGATCTCGACACCCTCGAGACCATCGGCATGTGCGATCTCGGCGGGGCACTGAAAGGTCCGGTCGCCGCGTACTCGGCGCATTACACCTACGACCCGGTGTCCGACACCAAGGTGAACTTCGGTTTCGACCCGTACTTTCCACGCCTCGACCTGCGTGGCGTGCTGCGCGGACCGGGACGCAGCCGCCGGCTGCGCGAGCTGGCCTCCGAGCTGGTGCCGCGCCCGCGCCTGCGGCTCTACGAAACCGATGCGCGCGGGGTCACCCGATACCAGCGGGCCGTGCGGCTGCCGGGTCTGGGACTGGTCCACGACATGGCGCTGACCCAGCGCTACGCCGTCTTCGTGGTCTCGCCGTTGCGGATCAACCCGCTGGCGCTCACCGGGTACGCATCGTTCTGGGACTCCATGCATTTCGACGCCGACCAGCCGGCGTATTTCGTGCTGGCGCCGCGCGACGGCGGGCCCGTGCGCACAGTTGCGGCCGAGCCGTTCTTTCACTGGCACTTCACCAATGCCCACGACGACGGCGACGATGTCGTCGTCGAACTACCCCGATTCGCACCGCATTCCTTCGCGGGCATGAAGAACTACACCGCCCACATTCGTTCCGACGGTGCGCAACTCGCCGCCGGTGGACCGGATCCCGTTGTGCTCACCCGTTTCCGGATCAGTGGATCGGGGCGGGTTCGCAGCGAGCCGCTGGCCGATTTCGGGTGCGAGTTCCCGCAGATCGATCAGCGGCGCTCGACGCTGAAACAGCGCTACTCCTATGTCGTGCTGCAGGATCCCAGCCGCTTCGGCGGGCAGGGCATTGCCCGCATCGACCATCAGACCGGGGCCGACCAGATCTACTGTCCTGACGGAAACATGTTGGTGGAGCCCGCATTTGTCCCGCGCTCCGGCAGTACGGGCGAGGACGACGGCTGGGTGCTCACCGTCGGGTACCAGGAGTCCGGGCATCGCAGCCGGCTGATGATTTTCGACGCCGCGAGAATCGCCGACGGCCCGATCGCCGAGGCGTGGCTACCGTTCCATGTGCCGATGAGCTACCACGGGACATTCACCTCTCGAGTGGCCCGCTAGGCGTCGGCGGCCAGGCCCAGACCCAGCGCGACGAGGATCGCGCCCATGGCGCGTTCGATGCGCTGACGGATGTGGGTGCGGCTCAGGACGTTTCGGGCCCGATCCGCGGCGAGGACGATGCCGACGCACCACGACGTGTCGATGACCAGCTGGATGGCGGCGAGCACCAGCAGCGTCGGCAACACCGGGCCGCTGGTCGGCAGGAACTGGGGGAGCACCACGATGCCGAAGGCCGCGGCCTTCGGGTTGGCCGCGATGGACACCAGCGCCGCGCGGAATGCCGCGGCCGGGGTCCGTCCGCGCGGTGGCAGGGCCACCGCCATGTCGGTGGGGTGCTTCGCGCTGCGCCACGCACTGATGCCGAGCCAGATCATGATCGCGGCCCCGACGACGTGTAGCGCCATCGACAGCCAGTGGTTGGCCGTCAGCAGGATCGACAGTCCGCCGCCACCGGCCAGCGTCCACCCGCAGATGCCGATCTCATTGCCCACGACGGCCGCGAGGCCGGCCTTGCGGCCGTCGCGCACCGAGCGGTGCAGGAACAGCGCCGTCGCCGGTCCGGGCAGCGCGGCCAGGATCACCGACGCGACGAGGAACGCCGGCAGGACGTCGAGAAGATGCGCGAGCATACAAGAAGTATCGCTGACCCGCGCAAACGGTTAAGTCAGACCGCCCGGTAGTTGGCCAACCACTGCAGCACCGGAGCTTGCGCCCGGGTGGCGGTCAACCAGTACGCCTCCTCGGCGTGCAGCTGATAGGTCCGCTGGTCGGCCAGGCCCCGGTCGATGCGGTCCCGCACGAACGCCAAGTCGACGACCTGTACGGCGAATTCCTTCACCGATTTCCCGGCCGCGGCGCCGCCGAACCGTGCTGCGGCGGCGATCGCACCCTTGCGGGTGCGCATCGAGCCGAGCCACGTCGCCTCGTTCGGGGTGATCAGGCCGGAGGCGACGAGCCCGGGCAGCTTCTCGGCGACCACCCGCTGTTCGCGGCGGCGGCCCAGCACTCCGGTGACGATGGCCAACGTGAAGATCGGCACCATCCAGAACAGGTAGACCGCGAAATAGGCCCCGGCGCCGACGACGGTCGAGCCGTTCCACAACATGTGCATGACCACCGCGGCGAGGTAGCCGAGTCCGATGTACAGCACCTTCGCGCCGGCGCCGCGGTGCTGCAGCGCGAGGTACACGCCGATGCCGGTCATGCTGGTGAACAGCGGATGCGCGAAGGGACCCATGATCAGCCGCAGCGCGGCGGTGAGCAGCGAATGCGAGATCGTCTCGCCCATCGCGATGTAGAAGATGTTCTCCAGCCACGCGAAGCCCGCGGCCACGAAACCGGCGTAGACCAGGCAGTCGGTCAGCGAGTTGAGTTCGTTGCGGCGCCGGCCGGTCATCATCAGCAGCAGGAACACACCCTTGGCGGCCTCTTCGATGACCGGCGCGCCGATGGCCATCGCCGCGAAGCCGTCCTTGCCGAGCAGCGGCGTGGACAGCGTCTCCAGCAGCACCGAGATGACGACGCTGATCGAGGCGCCCCAGACGAACGCGAAGATCAGCAGCCGCGGTGGCTCAGGCTCCCACCGGTCGAACCACAGGTAGGTCAGCAGCACCACGGCCGTCGCGATGCTGGCCAGCACGAAGCCGATGGTCATGCCGATCGGGTTGGTGAGGGTGGTCAGGATCAGGAGGCAACCGACGAGCACACCGAGTCCGATGATCACGCCGAGCGGCGCACCGACCTTGCGGATTCGCCGCGGCATCGGCGCCAGATACGGGTACGGCGGCGGTACGGGCGACGGGGCGGGATACACGACACGCAGGATATCGGCCCGGAACGACATTCCCCTGCAGCGGAGTAGACCGCGTTTGGCCTGCGTCTACAGGTCTAGTACCCTCAACAAGTACCTGTGTCCACATGGGCTACGGGTGCGTGTGAAACGTCCGGCGGTAACGCCGCGACGCGTCATGACACACAAACCATTCTGTCCCTACGATTCAACCTGTCCGGAGCCACCCAACACATGCCAAGTCCCTCCATCACCTCGCCGCAAGTAGCCATCAACGACATTGGCTCGGCCGAGGACTTTCTCGCCGCTATCGACAAGACCATCAAGTACTTCAACGATGGCGACATCGTCGAAGGGACCATCGTCAAGGTGGACCGCGATGAGGTTCTGCTCGACATCGGCTACAAGACCGAAGGTGTCATTCCTTCTCGCGAACTTTCCATCAAGCACGACGTCGACCCCAACGAGGTCGTTTCCGTGGGCGATGAGGTCGAAGCCCTCGTTCTCACCAAGGAGGACAAGGAAGGCCGCCTGATCCTGTCCAAGAAGCGGGCTCAGTACGAGCGCGCCTGGGGCACCATCGAGGAGCTCAAGGAGAAGGACGAGGCCGTCAAGGGCACCGTCATCGAGGTCGTCAAGGGCGGCCTGATCCTCGACATCGGCCTGCGCGGCTTCCTGCCCGCATCGCTCGTCGAGATGCGCCGTGTCCGCGATCTGCAGCCGTACATCGGCAAGGAGATCGAGGCCAAGATCATCGAGCTCGACAAGAACCGCAACAACGTGGTCCTGTCGCGTCGTGCCTGGCTGGAGCAGACGCAGTCCGAGGTCCGCAGCGAGTTCCTCAACCAGCTCACCAAGGGTGCCATCCGCAAGGGTGTCGTGTCCTCGATCGTCAACTTCGGCGCGTTCGTCGACCTGGGCGGCGTGGACGGCCTGGTGCACGTCTCGGAGCTGTCCTGGAAGCACATCGATCACCCGTCCGAGGTGGTTCAGGTGGGCGACGAGGTCACCGTCGAGGTGCTCGACGTCGACATGGACCGCGAGCGGGTTTCGCTGTCGCTCAAGGCGACTCAGGAAGACCCGTGGCGCCACTTCGCCCGCACCCACGCGATCGGCCAGATCGTCCCGGGCAAGGTCACCAAGCTGGTGCCGTTCGGTGCGTTCGTCCGCGTCGAAGAGGGCATCGAGGGCCTGGTGCACATCTCGGAGCTGTCCGAGCGCCACGTCGAGGTCCCGGACCAGGTGGTCCAGGTCGGCGACGACGCGATGGTCAAGGTCATCGACATCGACCTGGAGCGTCGCCGCATCTCGCTGAGCCTCAAGCAGGCCAACGAGGACTACACCGAGGAGTTCGACCCGTCGAAGTACGGCATGGCCGACAGCTACGACGAGCAGGGCAACTACATCTTCCCCGAGGGCTTCGACGCCGACAGCAACGAATGGCTGGAAGGCTTCGAGAAGCAGCGTGACGAGTGGGAGGCCCGGTACGCCGAGGCCGAGCGTCGCCACAAGATGCACACCGCCCAGATGGAGAAGTTCGCCGCGGCCGACGCCGAGGCAGCTGCCCGTCCGGCGACCAGCGGTTCGTCCTCGCGTTCCGAGGAGTCGACCGGTGGCACCCTGGCCAGCGACGCCCAGCTGGCGGCGCTGCGCGAGAAGCTCGCCGGCAACGCCTAAGTAGTTCAACAACAAATGCCCCGGCCCTTGGGTCGGGGCATTTGTTGTTTGTGCGACAACCGGATACATGCGCACATCGCCAATTGACAATCATTTTCAATAGCTGTTTGACTCGTCGCCATGTTGGCGAAACGAGCTCTGGCAGCACTATCCCTGACGCTGTTGGCCGCAGGCTGTGCCACGGCGACGGAGCCGACGGCGCAGTCACCTCAGGCCGGCCGGTCCACCGAACGTGCCAGCGCCACTCCGCGCCTGGCACTCAGCTATGACGGCGGTGTGCTCGTGCTCGACGCAGCCACCCTGCAGCAGGCCGCCGATATCCCGATGGACGGCTTTGTTCGGTTGAACTCGGCCGCCAACGGCAGACACGTCCTGGTCTCCCGGTCCGACGGATTCGCGGTCCTCGACATGGGCACCTGGACCGACCAGCACGGCGATCACCGGCACTATTACACCGCCGGTCCGCGGCTCACCGACATCCGATTCGGCGGCTCCGAACCTGGCCATGTGGTGGCCCACGATGGCCGGCTGACGTTGTTCACCGACAGCACCGGTGCGGTCGACGTCGTCGATCCCGACCGGCTGCTCGATGGCGATGGCGATGGCGATGCGCACCATGCCACTACCGCCACGGCGCATCACGGTGTCGCGGTAGCGCGCGCGGACGGCAGCATCGTGCTGAGTGTTGGCGACGAGAAAACCCGTTCCGGCGCACAGATTCTCGATGCCGACGGGCACCGGGTCGCGATCAGCGATCAATGCCCAGGTCTGCACGGGGAGGCCGCTGCCGCCGACGGCAGCCTCCTCTTCGGCTGTCAGGACGGCGTTCTCCTGGTGCGCGGCAACGACATCCGTAAGGTCGCGAGCCCGGATCCGTACGGGCGGATCGGCAACCAGGCCGGTAGTGACACCTCATCGGTGATCCTCGGGGACTACAAGACCGACCCGAAGGCCGTGCTGGAACGCCCGCGCCGGTTCACCCTCACCGATACCGCCACGGGCGCCATCACGGTGGTGCCGATCGACACCAGCTACAGTTTCCGGTCCCTGGACCGCGGACCGAAGGGTGAGGCGATCATCCTCGGCACCGACGGGTTCCTTCATGTTTTCGACCCGGTCAGCGCACGGCGCACCGCGCACATCAAGGTTGTGGGCCCCTGGACCGAGCCCGACGAATGGCAGTCGCCGATGCCGAATCTGCATATTCAGGACGGTATTGCGTACGTCAGTGATCCGGCGGCGCGGCGACTGGTCGCGGTGAACCTGACCGATGGCCGGACGGTGGCGGAGGCAACGCTGCCGCACCCGACGGTCGAGCTGACCGGCGTCGCCGGCTGAGTCCGCGCCTGACAGACTGTCCCGGTGCTTCGTATCGGACTGAGCGGCGGCATCGGCGCCGGAAAATCCACTGTGTCATCGACCTTCGCGGCCGCCGGCGGCATCATCGTCGACGGCGACGTCATCGCCCGTGAGGTGGTGGAGCCCGGCACCGAGGGCCTGGCCGCCCTGGTCGAGGCGTTCGGCGAGGACATCCTGTTGCCTGATGGTTCGCTGAACCGGCCGGCGCTGGCCGCGGTGGCGTTCAGTGACGAGGAGAAGCGCAAGACCCTCAATGGCATCGTGCACCCCCTCGTCGGCAAGCGCCGTGCCGAGCTCATCGACGCCGCTCCGGTGGGTTCTGTTGTGGTGGAAGACATTCCGCTGCTCGTCGAGTCGCAGATGGCGCCACTGTTCCCGTTGGTCGTGATGGTGCACGCCGAGGAAGATGTGCGCGTCGCGCGACTGATCGAGTACCGCGGCTTCTCAGAGGACGACGCCCGCGCCCGGATCGCAGCGCAGGCGACCATCGAACAGCGGCAGGCGGTGGCGGACGTCTGGCTGGACAACCACGGCAGCGCCGAGGAACTGGCGGCCAAGGCCCGTGAGCTGTGGGAGCAGCGGATCGTTCCGTTCGCGCGCAACGTGCAGTCCGGGGTCCCGGCCACCGTCGCCCCGGCGGTGGTGCCGTATGACGAGACGTGGCCCGAGCAGGCCCGCCGGATCGTGGCCCGGCTGAGCACCACATGCGGCCATCGGGCGGTGCGGATCGATCACATCGGGTCGACGGCGGTGCCGGACCTGGACGCCAAGGACGTCATCGACATCCAGGTGACCGTGAAGTCGCTGGAGGTGGCCGACGAGCTCACCGACCTACTGTTGACGGCCGGCTACCCGCGGAACGCGGACATCACCGATGACGTCGCGAAGGACGACGCCCGCAGCACCGTCGCCGAATTCGATCATTCCGATGACAAGGCCCTTTGGCAGAAGCGTTTTCACGCCTCGGCCGATCCCGGCCGACCGACGAACGTGCACATCCGGGTCGACGGTTGGCCCGGGCAACAGTTCGCGTTGCTGTTCCCGGCGTGGATCGCCGCCAATCCGGACGAGCGCCTCGAGTACCTCGCCCTCAAGCACGATGCGATGGCCGCCGCGCCGGCCACCAGCGGGGAGTATGCCGACGCCAAGGAGCCCTGGCTCGCCGGCGCGTACCGACGGGCCTGGGCCTGGGCTGACGAAACCGGTTGGCGCCCTTAGTGCGTGGCCGATGCGGGTGCTGCCGGTGCCGGTGTCGCGGGCGTGCCCGGCAGTTCGGCGCTGTACTGCTGGCTGGGATCGAAGTCGGTCACGGAACCACAGCTGAGCACCCCGTAACCGGGGTCCTGGCGCTGAGGTGTCAGACGCGGGGCGACGAACTGGTCGGCCTGGGCCACGATCTCGTCGTCGACCAGGATCTCGCAGTGCAGGCTGGCTGAGTACGGCCACTGGATCGACACCTGCATACCGGCGTTCGCCGGGGAGTTGAGGACAGCGGACGCCTCGAACATCTCGCCGGGAAGCAGTGACGGCGTCGCCGAATTGAGCTGGGTGTCGGTGAGCCGGTAGGTCACCAGCGTGCCGCGGGACACCCCGTCGATCCGGGCCCGATAGGTGACGTTGTGGGGCCCCGGGCTGGGCGGTGCGGTGTCGCCGGCCGGAACCGCCGGTGCGGGCGGGGCAGGGGGCGCAGGGTCGGCGGCCGACGTCGCGGCGAAAAACAGGGGGGTGCTCGTGACCACTGCGGTGGCGCACGCCAGCGATGCCGCGGCCATCCGTCCGCGCCTGATCGATGTCATGGTTGTTGACATTACCTGTCGCGCCAGGTCAGTGACATACCGAGACTGGCTAGCCAATCACCCAGCTGGTAGTTGTGCCGGGCCAACCCGTCGATGGCGGCGGTCGCCGTGGTGATGGCGTGTTCACCGTCGTCGGTGCTCACCAGGTGGTGACGTACCGCGTCGAGTAGCTCGTCGACGTCCTCCAGTTCGACGCCCACCCCGGACCGCACCACCAGGTCCAGGTAGTGGTCCTCGGACGTCCAGACTCGTTCGCCGGCGGTGAACCGGCCGACGTCGAGGTAGAAGTCCTGGTCGCGCTCGTGTCCGGGATTGAAATGGAAGATGCTGGCACGCAGGCCGATCGAGGGCAGCAGCCACGACTCCAGGTAGTGGAACTGCGGCCGGCCGGGGGTGGGGCGCGCCATGTAGAGGCCCCACGGCTCGACTCGGTACACGTCGACAGCCCGCACGATGCCCTTGGGATCGGTATTCGTGCCGGCGGTCAGATTGAAGGTTTCATGCTTTGGCGGGTGGATAGCCTGAGTCTATGGTGCTGAGCGTCAAGGGGACGAGATACTCGGCGCCTGAGCGGGTGCCGGCCGCGTGGCACCGGGTGCGGTCGGGTTCGTGCGCCCGCAGACGGTGTTCTGGAACACCCCGTTGATGTACTCATCGCTGCAGTACTCGCCGCCGGAGAGGTAGTCGCAGGTCGATTTGCGATCGTTGCCGACCATCGTCGTTCCGTAGACGCCACCCAGATCAGGGTCCTGGCACTCGGATTTGATCCTTGCTTCGGATATTGGTTTCGGCGTCGGATTCTTCGGCGTGGCGACGGCGGGCACCGCGAGAGCAAAAGCCGCAATAAGGGCAGTTGCTGTCGCGATTGTGGTGCGCAGGGTGGTCTGCATGGCGATTCCTCATTCCTGAATGGCGGACAGCTGAGAGATCGCTGCGTGGTTACAGTGTGAACCTTGACCAGCGGCAATGCTATGGGCGGTTTCGTGGCGTGATCGTGTCAGCGAAACGCCACGGAGCACGATGTCGGTGCCCGCCTCTACCCTGGTACCCATGGCCTTCGCGACCGAATACCCAGTCCTCGCGCACTCGGAGCACCGGCCGGTCGACGCCATGGTGCGAGCCGGCAACAAGTTCGAAGTGGTCAGTCCGTACGACCCGGCGGGTGACCAGCCTGCGGCCATCGAGGATCTCGAACGGCGCATCAGGGCGGGGGAGCGTGACGTGGTGCTGCTCGGTGCCACCGGTACCGGTAAGTCGGCGACCACCGCCTGGTTGATCGAGCGGCTGCAGCGTCCCACGCTGGTGATGGCGCCCAACAAGACCCTGGCCGCACAGCTGGCCAACGAGTTGCGGGAGATGTTGCCGCACAACGCCGTTGAGTACTTCGTCTCGTACTACGACTACTACCAGCCCGAGGCGTACATCGCCCAGACGGACACCTACATCGAGAAGGACAGCTCGATCAACGACGATGTCGAGCGGCTGCGGCACTCGGCGACGTCCAGCCTGCTGTCACGCCGCGACGTCGTGGTGGTGGCGTCGGTGTCGTGCATCTATGGCCTCGGTACCCCGCAGTCGTACATGGACCGGTCCGTCGAACTGAAGGTCGGCGACGACGTGCCGCGTGACGGTCTGCTGCGCCTGCTCGTCGATATCCAATACAAGCGCAACGACGTGGCGTTCACCCGCGGCACGTTCCGGGTGCGCGGCGACACCCTCGAGATCATCCCGTCCTACGAGGAACTCGCGGTGCGCATCGAGTTCTTCGGCGACGAGGTCGAGGCGCTGTACTACCTGCACCCGCTGACCGGTGACGTGGTGCGCAAGGTCGATTCGCTGCGGATTTTCCCGGCCACCCACTATGTGGCCGGGCCCGAGCGGATGGCCATGGCGATCTCGACCATCGAGCAGGAGCTGGAAGAGCGGCTGGCGCAGCTGGAAGGCCAGGGCAAGCTGCTGGAGGCGCAGCGGCTGCGGATGCGCACCAACTACGACGTCGAGATGATGAAGCAGGTCGGGTTCTGCTCGGGCATCGAGAACTACTCGCGGCACATCGACGGTCGCGCCGCGGGCTCGGCGCCGGCGACGCTGCTGGACTACTTCCCGGACGACTTCCTGCTCGTCATCGACGAGTCGCACGTCACGGTGCCGCAGATCGGCGCCATGTACGAGGGCGACATGTCCCGCAAGCGCAACCTGGTCGACTTCGGCTTCCGGTTGCCGTCGGCAGTCGATAACCGGCCGCTGACCTGGGAGGAGTTCGCCGACCGCATCGGGCAGACGGTGTACCTGTCGGCGACGCCCGGCTCCTACGAGATGGCCCAGTCCGGCGGCGAGTTCGTCGAGCAGGTCATCCGGCCGACGGGCCTGGTCGACCCCGAGATCGTCGTCAAACCGACCAAGGGCCAGATCGACGACCTCATCGGCGAAATCCGCAAGCGCACCGAGCGCGACGAGCGCGTGCTGGTCACGACCCTGACCAAGAAGATGGCCGAGGACCTCACCGACTATCTGCTCGAGACGGGCATCCGGGTGCGGTACCTGCATTCCGAGGTGGACACCCTGCGCCGCGTGGAGCTGCTGCGTCAGCTGCGGCTGGGCGACTATGACGTCCTGGTCGGCATCAACCTGCTCCGCGAGGGCCTGGACCTGCCCGAGGTGTCGCTGGTCGCGATCCTCGACGCCGACAAGGAGGGCTTCCTGCGGTCGGCGCGAAGCCTCATCCAGACCATCGGTCGCGCGGCGCGCAACGTGTCCGGCGAGGTGCACATGTACGCCGACAAGATCACCGACTCCATGCAGGCGGCCATCGAGGAGACCGAACGTCGCCGCGCCAAGCAGGTCGCCTACAACGAGGAGAATGGCATCGACCCGCAGCCGCTGCGGAAGAAGATCGCCGACATCCTGGACCAGGTGTACCGCGAGGCGGAAGACACCGAAACCGTCGAAATCGGCGGTTCGGGTCGCAACGCCTCCCGCGGTCGCCGGGCCCAGGGTGAGCCGGGGCGGGCAGTCAGCGCCGGCATCGTCGAAGGACGCGACACCGCGAACATGCCACGCGCCGAGCTGGCGGACCTGATCAAGGACCTCACCGCGCAGATGATGAACGCGGCACGGGATCTGCAGTTCGAGCTGGCGGCCCGCATTCGTGACGAGGTGGCCGACCTGAAGAAGGAGCTGCGCGGGATGGATGCGGCCGGGCTGAAATGACCGCTCGTTGACCTCAACCGTGGTTGAGCCTCTAGCGTCGCCGACGTGACCGACACACACGCCGAAACCGCGACCACAGGCAGCTGGCGGGAGCTGCTCGGTCCCAAGTATCTGGGTGCGTCGACGGTACTGGCCGGTGGTGTTGCGCTGTACGCGACCAACGAGTTCCTGACCATCAGCCTGCTGCCCAGCGCGGTAACTGACATCGGCGGCGGACGGCTGTATGCCTGGGTCACCACGGTGTACCTGGTGGCGTCGGTGATGGCGGCGACGACGGTCAGCGCCATGGTGGCCCGCTTCGGTCCGCGGCAGGCATATGTGTTGGGGTTCAGTGTTTTTGCGCTCGGCAGCGTCGTGTGTGCCCTGGCGCCGACCATGGAGGTGATGCTGGCCGGGCGCGTCGTGCAGGGCGCTGCGGGCGGCACGCTGGCCGGACTGGGCTACGCGGTGATCAATACGGCTCTGCCGCAATCGCTTTGGCCGAAGGCGTCGGCGCTGGTGTCGGCGATGTGGGGTGTCGGGACACTGCTCGGCCCCTCGTCCGGGGGCTTGTTCGCGCAGTTGGGCGTGTGGCGCTGGGCGTTCGGCGCGCTCGCCATCCTGACCGTGGCGGTGATGGTCCTGGTCCCGTTGAGTCTGCCGGGCAGGTCTGCCGACCACGTGCGGGTGCCGCTGCGGATTCCGGTGTGGTCGTTGGTGATTCTCGGATCGGCGGCCATGGCGATCAGCGTCGCCGGCATCCAGCGCAGCGTGCCGCTCATGGTGGTGCTGCTGGCCGGCGGGGTCGCGCTGGTCGGAGTGTTCATCGTCGTGGACCGGCGGATGCCTGTGAGCGTGCTGCCGAAGACCGCCTACGGGCCGGGCCCGTTCAAGTGGATTTACGTGACCCTGGGCGTGCTGATGGCGGCCACCATGGCCGATATGTACGTGCCGCTGTACGGCCAGCGCCTGGCCGGCCTGGTGCCGTTGACGGCGGGCTTTCTCGCCGTGGCGCTGAGCGTGGGCTGGACGGTCAGCGAGATCGTCAGCGCCTCGGTCACCACACCCGCTCGGGTGGTGCGCATCGTGGCGGTGGCGCCGTTGGTGATGGGGATCGGACTCGGTGCTGCCGCGCTCAGCCAGGTCGATGGCGCCTCACCCGCAATCGTCGGCGTCTGGGCGCTCGCGCTTCTGGTCACCGGGATCGGTGTCGGCATGGCATGGCCCCACCTGTCGGTGTGGGCCATGGGCCGGGTCGACGATCCCGCGGAAGGGACGGTGGCCGCGGCAGCGATCAACACCGTTCAGCTGATCTGCGGAGCTTTCGGTGCCGGGCTGGCCGGCATCGTCGTCAACACGGTCGATCGGCCCGACGCCGTCGGGGCCAGTTGGTTGTTCGCCGTATTCGCCGGCTTGGCGGCGCTGGGGTGTGTGGCGTCGTATCGGGCCGGCCGGGGGAGCAGCTAGCCCACCACGGCGGAATCGCGCTGCTCGGCGCGAGAGGCTTCCCGTGCCAGCAGCCGGTCACGTTGCTCCTCGAACCTGCTGGCCTGCTTCGCCATCGTTTCGAGGTAGGCGGCCAGCTCTTCGCGGCGCTTCTCCCCGCGAGCGGTGAAATCGGTGCGATCGAAGATCTTCCACTGGCGCAGCGGCGGCAGGACGACTTCCTCCAGATGCTGGCGCAGATCGTAGATACCGTGCTTGGCCATCAGGACGCCGTAACGCCGGAAGTTCGGCATGCCGGTGCCGGGCATCCGGAACTTCTCGATCACCGAGGCGACCGAGTGCAGGGTCTGGTCCGGTGCCAGATCAAGTGCGGCCGCACTCATCTGGCGGTAGAAGATCATGTGCAGGTTCTCATCGGCCGCCACCCGTTGCAGCAGCCGGTCAGCCACCGGGTCGTTGCAGACCTTGCCCGTGTTGCGATGGCTGACTCGGGTGGCCAGTTCCTGGAACGTCGGATACACGATGGCCATCAGCACCCCGGCGCCGATGGCTTCTTCCTCTTCGGCGGTCGGCGCAAATCCGTTGGCTACGTGCTCCATCCGGGCTTGCTCCAGCGCCACCGGGTCAACCCCTCGGTTCACCACCAGATAGTCGCGGAGGGCGATGCCGTGCCGGTTCTCTTCGGCGGTCCAGCGGTTGACCCAGGTGCCCCACGCGCTATCCAGCGACAAATGGGTCATGGCTTCACGGTGGTAGGACGGCAGATTGTCTTCGGTGAGCAGGTTGGTGATCATGGCGGCTTTGGCCAGCTCACTCAGTTGTGACTGCTCGGGATCCCAGTCCTCGCCGCCCGCCGCTGCGAAGTTCTTCCCATTGGCCCACGGCACGTAATCATGCGGATACCAGTGCACCGACCTCGACAGATGCTGGTTGAGGGCGTCGGCGGCTACCGGCTCCAGCTCGGCCAAGTAGTCAGAATCAGTCAATTCGCGCGTCATACGTCCCGTCACCCCGTTAGTTCTGCGAAACGTACAGGAACATGGGGTGTCGGCGCGCCTCCGCGTGCGTCAGTCGGGATCTTCTGTGATCTGACGCACACCGATGACCCCATCGACCTGGGCCAGCACGGCGGCGGCCCCGATGACCCCGGAACCGGCCAGCGTCACCTGGACACCGACGTGGCCGGGTGGCGCCTCGAGGGGTTCGCCGGCGGGGTCGGTCTCCAGGTCGGTGACCTGCCAGTCACGCCGGCCGCACGCCTGCAACACGTCCCGTAGGACCCCGCGGTCGTCTGCATAGGTGATGTGGAGCCGGACGGTCGCGCCCAGGCGCGAGGCCAGCCGTCGGGCCAGCGGCATGAACCCCACGATGATCAGCAGGTGCATCCCGGTCATCACGCTGGCCAGCAGCAGCAAGCCGGCGCCGGCCGCCATGCCGATCGCCGCCGACTCCCACACCGAGGCCGCGGTGGTCAGCCCATGCACCGAGCCCCGGCGCACGATGATGATGCCGGCGCCGAGAAAGCCGATGCCCGAGACGATCTGGGCCGCGACGCGGGACGGGTCGACGACCACCAGCCCAGGGGTCAGCACGTCGCCGAAGCCGTACTTGCTCACCAGCATGATCAGCGCCGCTGCGGTGCCGACGATGGTCTGTGTGCGCAAACCAGCGCTCTTGCCCTGGATTTCGCGTTCCAGTCCGATGAGTGCGGTCAGGCCGAACGCGACCACGAGTTCGATGATCTGCCGCGAGCCCTGCCCGGGCCCGCCGAAAAAGGCGGGATCTGCCAGCCATTCCATGGGGGACAAACTAACGCGCTCCGATGACTTTTGGCGGGAGTCGAAGTCTGTCTTATAGAGCCGATATCTGACGAGGAGTGATGCCATGTCCGCACAACCAACCGCTTACCCCGATGTCGTCACCCGGGAGGAATGGATGGGGGCTCGCACGAAGCTCCTGGCCAGGGAACGGGAGGCGACGCACCTGCGCGACGCGGTCAACGCCGAACGCCGTCGGCTACCGATGGTGAAGATCGAGAAGAACTACGTGTTCGACGGACCCGACGGCACCGTCAGCTTGCTGGACATGTTCGAGGGTCGCAGCCAGCTCTACATCCACCACTTCATGTGGGTCGACGCGATCGATGCCGGCTGCCCGAGCTGCACCGCCGCGGCCGATCTGACGTTCACCGAAGACGATCGAAAGCTGTTGCACGGCAAGGGCGTCACCTTCGCGTGCGTCTCTCGGGCTCCGTACGACAGCATCGCCCGGTATCGCGACCAGCACGGCTGGACGTTTCCGTGGTACTCGTCGCGTGACGGCGACTTCACCTACGACTTCCACGTGACGCTCGACCCGGCGCGGGCGCCGATCGAGTACAACTACAAGTCGCTCGGTGAGCTGTACGCCGACGGCTGGACCGACGATGACCTGCGCGGAGACTGGCCCGGTGCGAGCGTTTTTCTGCGCCGCGGCGACGAGGTGTTCCATACCTATTCGGCGTACGCGCGCGGGCTCGATCATTCGGCAGTGGGCTATCCGTTCCTGGATATGACCCCGTACGGACGTCAGGAGCCGTGGGAGGACTCGCCGGCCGGCTGGCCGCAGGGCGGCCCGGTGGTGGGTCGGCCGGTGGGGGACTGCTGCGAGGGGTAGTAATCACCGCGATCCCAACCATGGGCACGCGCAGCCTCTGCTGGCACTCTGGTCATCAGTGCGGGTGTGGCTGAGTGGCTAGGCACCGGCCTGCAAAGCCGTTCACACGGGTTCGAATCCCGTCACTCGCTCCACTACTGGAGCTCGGGTAGCTGCCACCAGCTCCCGAGCTCCAGGTCGAATGCTGCCGTTTGGCCCGCAAGCCGAGTTGAACCCGCGCGAATACCCCTGAAAGTCGTGATTTTTCAGGGGCATTCCGTTTTGTTCAGTGCGGTGGTGGTTTGTCGTTTTCGCCGGCCTCGCGGGCTGCTTCGCGGGCGGCGTGTCGGCGGTCGGCGGCTTCTTGGCCGGCCGCTATCGCTTGGAGGTCGGCTTCGTTGAGGGCGCGTTCGTAGGCGATGCGCTGGGCTTGGTTGTGGGCGCGGGTGCGCCGCCGGATGGGCATCATGATGCCGCGGCCGGGTGCTGGTGAGGTGTCGAGATCGGTGGCACTCGATGGTGGTGGGTCGGGTAGTGGGGTGTCAACCTGCGTGTGGGGGAACAGGATTCGACTTTCGGGCACGCTGGTGTAGGTGTGGCCGGTGGGTGTGGTCCACACGATGGTGCCGTCGGGCTGTTGACGGTCCCGCCATCCGTCAGGCCCGCTGTAGAAGGTTTTGAGTAGGTGGTGTTTTCGGCATTTCGGGCTGAGGTTGCCCGGATGGGTGGGCCCGGCGGGCCAGGGAATCGTGTGGTCGACATCGCAGGCGGTCGCGGGCTGGTCGCAGCCGGGGAACATGCACGTCATGGCGCGCATCCGGACGAATTCATCCATGGCGGTCGATGGCCGGTACCGGGGCACCCCGGCCAGATCAGTACCCCTGGCGACGGTGCGGACTTTGGCGCCGCGGGCCACCAGATCGGCCAACTGCGCTGGAGGTATCACCGGGCCGCCGACCACATAGCCGACAGGGGTGCGCACCGGAGCCGGGGCTCGGACAGGTGCCGACACGGGGGCGGGAGCTGGCACGGGCGCGGCGTCAGGGGTGGTTTCATCCACCAACTCTGGCTCGCGAGCTGGGGTTTCGGCCGACGTAGCTGGATGCGGCGCAGGTGTGGGCCCGGGTTGCGGTGCGGGTTGGGTCAAGGGCGCGGCCGGGTCCCCGCTGAGCAGCGGATCCGCCACCGGCGCGGGTAGCGCGTCGGTGAGGACGTGGATCACCACTGCCGTGGCCCGGGCATCAGGTGCGGCGGCCGGGCAATCCGGCGCACCGCATTGGCAGGCCAGCCGGTCCCCGCGGGCCGCGAGCACACCCAACGCGTCAGCACGCCGTTGCCCGAAAGTCCGTGGATCGTTGTCGCACACCTGCCGGGCGAGTTCGGTCAGGACCCGATCCAGCAGTTCGGCATCAGTGGCCAGCAGGGCACCCCAGATGGAGGCCACCCCGGTGTCGTCGCCGGGTTTGCCGACCCCGACCCCACGGCACCGGGCCGCGGATCGCACTTTGAGGACCGCAGCCGGATCGAATTTCTGCACCCAGCCATCGATCTTCTTCTCGATCTTCTTGCGGGACAGGCCCGCCCACTCTGACAGCGCCCCGGCCAGCGCGGCATCGATCACCGCCATCAGGTTCGGGTCCTCAACCAGACGGGTGCGCCAACAGATCAGGCCCACCGTCCGCGCGGACACTCCACCGGCGGCGAACACCGCCGCCACTCGCGGTAGCCGGTACCGCAACGCGATCGCCACCGACAACTGCCCTGACGCTTCCTTCGGACCAATCCCCAGCGCGGCACCAACTTCCGCGCAGGCCGCGTCCCAGCCATCGCAGGCCCACCACTGCCGATCACCCTGATTGTCGACCCGCAGCTCCACCAGATCAGCGATCGCCACGAATTTCCCCGACTCGGCGATCGCCGAGACCCGCGCGAAGTGGACCATGGAGTCGACTGCGGAGACATCGTGCACGAGGACCCCCGTGCCACCGATACCGCAATGATCGAACATGTGTTCGAGTCTACCTGTTGATCGGACGTGCCGCAATGGAATTCACCGATCAGTGCTACCGCTCAATTGGGCGCGTGAACATGTCAGGCAAGATGCCTCAGGTGACGTACCGTTCGCCGACCTTGTCCGATCTCGTCAGCACGCTGCTGGTGGATCAGACCGATGACCACCACTTCGTGGCCACCCAACTCGACAACCCCGGCCACCACATCGCCGGCGGTCATCTCGCCGGTCAGGTGCTGGTGGCGGCGAGCCGGACCGCGCCGGGACGCAGCGCGCACAGCCTGCACGTCTACTACCTGCGTGCCGGTGACGCCCGGTATCCGGTCGAGGTCCAGGTCGACGCCGCGCGCGACGGCGGCACGCTCGCGACGCGCCGCATCACCGCCTGTCAGGATGGGGAGATTCTGCTGGAGGCGTTGGCGTCGTTCAGCGCCCCGGTTGACGCGCTCGACTATCAGGCGACCATTCCTGATGTGCCGGAACCGCTTTCGGTACCGACCATGGCCGAACAGCTCGCCGACTACGCCGACGAATCAGGTGGCTTCTGGGTCCGCGACCAACCGTTCGAGCTGCGGTACATCGATCCGCACCCGCGGTTGGCGAAGGACTCGTCGGACCCGGCGCCGCATCTGCGGATGTGGTGGCGCCCGACGGACACCATCCCCGATGACCCGGCGTTGCACGCCGGGCTGCTCGCGTACCTGACCGGTACCACCATGCTGGAGGCGGCGATGATCCCGCGTGGTGCGCTGCCGGCCCACACCTTCTCCGCGCTGATCGACCACGCGCTGTGGTTCCACCGGCCGGTGGATCTGAGCGACTGGGTGCTGTCCGACCAGACCTCGCCGAGTGGCATTGGCGGCCGCGGCCTGGCGAGCGGGACGATGTACAACCGTGCCGGGCAGTTGGTGTGCGTGGCCACGCAGGAGCTGTATTTCGGTCGTGGCTAACAATCTTGGGTCTGAAGCGATCCCGCTCACCGGGCGAAACACGCGGTTGTTTCGTCACCATTAGCAAGCCCGTTGCGGTGGCTGCCGCTAACATCGGTGCCGGTAAAGCACATTTTTCACGGTATCCCCGGCGAACTTGTGTGGTGAAACCGCACCATCGGCCGCGCTTCAGCGGCTACTGTCTGCGGTGACGCCGGACAGTACGCCGGATACTCAAACCTGCATAACGGGAGGCCATTGATGAGCGGCTACCAGACCGTGGTCGTCGGTACGGACGGATCGGATTCGTCATTGCGCGCTGTGGAGCGTGCCGCCCAGATCGCCGCGGGGGCCAATGCGAAGTTGGTCGTGGCAACCGCCTACTTCCCGCACGCCGATGATCAGCGTGCGGCCGACGTCCTCAAGGACGAGGGCTACAAGGTGCACGGCGACGCGCCGATCTACGCGATCCTGCGTGAGGCTCGTGACCGCGCCGAGGCAGCGGGTGCCACTCAGGTGGAGGAGAAGGCCATCGTCGGCGCTCCTGTCGATGCGCTGGTCGAGCTGGCTGAGGGTTCCAACGCCGACCTGCTGGTCGTCGGCAACGTCGGTCTGAGCACCATTGCCGGCCGTCTGCTGGGCTCGGTGCCGGCGAACGTCGCTCGTCGCGCCAAGGTCGACGTGCTGATCGTCCACACCTCGTAAGGTTCGGATTTCCCTGAGGCCCCCGGCGTACTGCCGGGGGCCTCAGGATTTTTCGTGCCCGTAAAGTTTCGAGCCATGGCCCGAAGAAGTCTCGTCCTTGCGTCGTGGGTGACGCTGTCAATGGCTGCGTCACTGGTCGCCAGCTGCGGTGCGAACGATCGGACCGCTGCACCCGCGACGACCTCCGGGCTCGCGTCCGAAACCGCATCGACGATCCCGGCCGTCGCTCCTCCCGACCCCAATGTGGCGACGCACCCCGCCGTGGCTGCGGCGCAGGGGAGTGTGGTGCGGGTCCACGGTATCGCCCATAGTTGCCGAAAGCGGTTGGAGGGCACCGGGTTTGTCGTGGCGCCCAAGCGGGTCATGTCCACAGCCCATGGTGTTGCCGGGACCGACGAGATCTCGGTCGAGGTCGGCGGCACCAAGTACGACGGTCACGTGGTTTCGTTCGACCCCAACATGGACATCTCGATCCTCGCCGTCCCGGACCTGCCGACGGCTCCGTTGATGTTCTCCGAGGCGCCCGCCGTCAGCGGTGCCGACGCGGCAGCCCTGGGGTTTCCGCACGGGGGTGCCTACGAGGCCAAGCCTGTCCGGGTCCGTGAGGTCATCAAGCTGCAGGGGCCTGACATCTTTCGCACCGGCACGGTGACGCGCGAGGTGTATGCCATCAGAGGTGCTGTGCAGCAAGGAAATTCAGGTGGCCCGCTGGTCGACCTGGATGGTCGCGTGCGTGGTGTGGTCTTCGGCGCAGCGCAGGACGACCCCGACACGAGTTTCGCGTTGACTGCGAAGGAAGTTGCCCCCCAGCTGGCGCTGGTGGGTAACACCGAACCCGTCCCGACGGGTCAGTGCGTGGGCTGATGTAGCCCTTACCAGCCGCGCGTCCGCCATTCTTCGAGGTGCGGCCGCTCGGCGCCGAGCGTGGTGTCGTCGCCGTGGCCGGGGTAGATGACCGTCGAGTCGGGGTAGACGTCGAAGACCTTGCGGGTGACGTCGCCGAGCAGTCGCTCGAAGTCGCCTTCCTGCCAGGTCTTGCCGACGCCGCCCGGAAACAGGCAGTCTCCGGTGAAGAGGTGTGTGACGTCACCGTCGGCCCCGCGGAGCGCCAGCGCGACCGAACCTTCGGTGTGACCCTGCAGGTGGATGACGTCGAGGGTCAGGTCGCCGATCGTGATGGTGTCGCCGTCGGCCAGAATCCGGTCGGGCTTGACGGGCAGTGGCTCGGCGTCCAGGGCATGCGCGGCGGTGGGTGCGCCTGTGGCTTCCGCCACTTCGGCCAGCGCCTGCCAGTGGTCGAAGTGCTGGTGGCTGGTGACGATGAGCTCGACGTCCGGGGTTTGCGACCTGATCAGCTCGACGAGCGCGGCGCCGTCGTTCGCGGCGTCGATGAGCAGCGTCTTTCCGGTCGCGGAACAAGTGATGAGGTACGCGTTGTTGTCCATCGGTCCGACCGATGCCTTGACGATCGTCGCGGCGGGCAGCGTGCGACGTGCCGCGGTGCCCGCATCGACGTGGCCGGTGTAGGTGTCATTGACGACTGTCATGACGCCACCGTATCGGGCTTGTCGGTGGGGGCACATAGCATGGCGCTGTGGTGTCTGGACTGCCCAGACATTCAGGTGAAGGGATACGTGTGTCGGACCGTCTGATCGTCAAAGGTGCGCGCGAGCACAACCTGCGGGGAATCGACCTTGACCTGCCAAGAGACTCGCTGATCGTGTTCACGGGCCTGTCCGGATCGGGCAAGAGCTCGCTGGCGTTCGACACCATCTTCGCCGAGGGGCAGCGCCGCTACGTCGAGTCGCTGTCGGCCTACGCCCGGCAGTTCCTGGGCCAGATGGACAAGCCCGACGTGGACTTCATCGAAGGCCTCTCGCCCGCGGTGTCCATCGACCAGAAGTCGACCAACCGCAACCCGCGCTCGACCGTCGGCACCATCACCGAGGTCTACGACTACCTGCGTCTGCTCTATGCGCGCGCCGGCACTCCGCATTGCCCGGTGTGTGGTGAGCGCATCGCTCGGCAGACGCCGCAGCAGATCGTCGACCAGGTGCTCGCCATGGACGAGGGCATCCGGTTCCAGGTGCTCGCGCCCGTGGTCCGGACCCGCAAGGGTGAGTTCGTCGACCTCTTCGACAAGCTCAACGGCCAGGGTTACAGCCGCGTGCGGGTCGACGGCGTCGTGCACTCGCTGACCGATCCGCCGAAGCTCAAGAAGCAGGAGAAGCACGACATCGAGGTGGTCGTCGACCGCCTCACGGTCAAGGCCAGCTCCAAGCAGCGGCTCACCGATTCGGTGGAAACCGCGCTGGGCCTCGCCGACGGCATCGTCGTGCTGGAGTTCGTCGACCGCGACGACAATCATCCGCAGCGCGAGCAGCGTTTCTCGGAGAAGCTGGCCTGCCCCAATGCGCACCCGCTGGCCGTCGATGACCTTGAGCCGCGGTCGTTCTCGTTCAACTCCCCGTACGGTGCCTGCCCTGAGTGCACCGGCTTGGGCATCAAGAAGGAAGTCGACCCCGAGCTCGTCGTGCCGGACCCGGAGCTGACGCTCGCCGAGGGTGCGGTGGCGCCGTGGTCCATGGGCCACAACGCCGATTACTTCACCCGCATGATGGCGGGGCTCGGCGAAGAGCTGGGCTTCGACATCGACACCCCGTGGAAGAAGCTTCCGGCCAAGGCGCGCAAGGCGATTCTGGAAGGCTCCGACCACCAGGTGCACGTCCGGTACAAGAACCGGTACGGCCGCACCCGCTCGTACTACGCCGATTTCGAGGGTGTATTGGCGTTCCTGCAGCGCCGCATGGAGCAGACCGAATCCGAGCAGATGAAGGAACGCTACGAGGGCTTCATGCGGGACATCCCGTGCCCCGAGTGCGCCGGCACCCGCCTCAAGCCGGAGATCCTGGCCGTCACCCTGTCCGCGGATGACGACGCGAAATCCATTGCGCAGGTGTGTGATCTGTCCATCTCGGACTGCTCGACGTTCCTCAACGCGCTGACTCTCGGCTCGCGCGAGCAAGCCATCGCCGGCCAGGTACTCAAAGAGGTGCAGTCGCGGCTTGGATTCCTGCTCGACGTCGGTCTCGACTACCTGACCCTGTCGCGGGCCGCAGGCACACTGTCCGGCGGTGAGGCACAACGTATCCGGCTCGCGACCCAGATCGGTTCGGGTCTGGTCGGCGTGCTCTACGTACTCGACGAGCCGTCCATCGGGTTGCACCAGCGGGACAACCGCAGGCTCATCGACACCCTGGTCCGGCTGCGCGACCTCGGCAACACGCTGATCGTCGTCGAGCACGACCTCGACACCATCGCGCACGCCGACTGGGTCGTCGACATCGGTCCCGCTGCCGGTGAGCACGGCGGCCAGATCGTGCACAGCGGCACCTACAAGGAACTGCTGAAGAACACCAATTCGATTACCGGTGCCTATCTTTCGGGCCGGGAGCAGATCGAGGTTCCGGCCATTCGGCGGCCCGTCGACCGCAAGCGGCAGGTCACCGTGGTCGGCGCCCGGGAACACAACCTCAAAGAGGTCGACGTGGCGTTCCCGCTCGGGGTGCTGACGTCGGTCACCGGAGTCTCGGGTTCAGGCAAGTCGACTTTGGTCAACGACATCCTGGCGACCGTCATGGCCAACAAGCTCAACGGCGCCCGTCAGGTGCCGGGCCGGCACACCCGGATCAACGGGCTCGACCAACTGGACAAGCTGGTGCGGGTCGACCAGTCACCGATCGGCCGCACCCCGCGGTCCAACCCCGCCACCTACACCGGCGTGTTCGACAAGATCCGCACCCTGTTCGCGGCGACGACCGAGGCCAAGGTCCGCGGCTACCAGCCGGGCCGGTTCTCGTTCAATGTGAAAGGTGGCCGCTGCGAAGCCTGTTCAGGTGACGGCACCATCAAGATCGAGATGAACTTCCTGCCGGACGTGTACGTGCCGTGCGAGGTGTGCCAGGGCGCCCGGTACAACCGGGAGACCCTGGAGGTGCACTACAAGGGCAAGACCATCTCCGAAGTCCTCGACATGCCGATCGAGGAGGCCACCGAGTTCTTCGAGCCCATCAGCTCGATCCACCGGTACCTCAAGACACTCGTCGATGTCGGCCTGGGCTACGTTCGGCTGGGCCAGCCCGCGCCGACGCTCTCCGGTGGTGAGGCCCAGCGCGTGAAGTTGGCCGCCGAACTGCAGAAGCGGTCCACCGGCCGCACCGTCTACATCCTCGACGAGCCGACCACCGGCCTGCACTTCGAGGACATCCGCAAGCTGCTCAAGGTGATCAACGGTCTGGTCGACAAGGGCAACACGGTCATCGTCATCGAGCACAACCTCGACGTCATCAAGACGTCGGACTGGATCGTCGACATGGGCCCCAACGGCGGAGCGGGCGGCGGCACGGTGGTGGTGTCCGGCACGCCGGAGGACGTCGCGGCGAGCCCCGACAGCTATACCGGGCAGTTCCTGGCGGAGCTGTTACCGACCGTCGTGCCGGATCCGCCGAAGACGAGGCGGCGCAAGGTGAGTGTCTAGGTTCAGCGAGACAGGGCCTGGCTCAGTGGCGACGGGAACCGCGGCTTGACCCGCACCCCGTCGATCCAGTCCGTCAGCTCGGAAGCCTTGCGCTGCAGCACCTTCCGCGCTGACGCCCCGACGTCTTCGACGAACTCCAGCTGTACCCGGCCGTCCGCGTCCTGACCCCAGGCGCCGACGACGCGGCCGTCCCACCACACTGTGGGGCCGGCATTGCCGGAGCGGTCGAACAGCTGCCCGGCGTGCGGACCCAGATACCACGACCGGGCCTGCCAGCCCATGACGGTCGGGTCCAACCCGGGCAGTAGCGCGCCCCAGGGTGGGACCGGGGGAGCGGCGTCGAGATCGTCGGGCAGGACGAACCCAGCGTCAGCGCAGTCTTCCAACCCGACTTCGACGGCCTCGACCGACCGCAGCCCCTCACGCGCCCACGTCAGGGTCTGCCCGAACCACCACTTCACATCGGTGGCGGTGGCCGGGCCGAAAGTCCGCAGCCAGGCGCGCAGCAGCGCTGCCCGGGCGTCGTCGGCGGGCAAGGCGGCGGCAGGTTCGGGCAGCCAGTGTGCCGCCGCCGCCCACCGTGGCCGCGACGTCGTCCAGGTGCCGTCGTTGGGTCCGCGCAGCAGATGTCCCTGCGCGGACAACACAGTCAGTACCCGCGGGGCGACGGGAGTGCTTCCGCCCCAGGTCTTTCCGGGCGCGGGGTCCCAGTCGCCGGCCAACTCCGGCAGCGTGGTCCGGAGCGTGGCTGTATTGGCGAAATCGCCCGAGGACAGGTGGCCGCGGACGGCGGCCGACGCAAGCTCCAGCCAGGCCTCGCCGTCGGCCGCGATGCCGGATTTCTCGACGTCGCCGATCAGCCGTTTGCGCTCGGTCGCGGCCACGCGATCGCTGGCCGCGGCCTGGACCGCGGGCAGGTCGTCGGTGTGCACCACCCACAGCGTCCGGCGCATGGCCATGTGCTTGACCAGCTGCCGGTCCCGATACAGCGCACTGTCGAGATCGGTGACGGTGAAACCGGGCAGCCGCGCCCACAGCGACAGGTACGGCGTGGCGGGGTCGGTGCCGTGCAGGCCCACCAGCGACCGGGTCACCTCGTTGTGACTCGATGCCGCACCGCTCAGGAAATGACGTTGCGCCAAGCGATTGCGGCGCTCGGCGACGGTGAAGGTACGCAAGTCAGCTGTCGTGCATCGAGCGACGGATCTCCTCGACCCGTTCCGCGGCCGCCTTCTGCCGGGCTTCGTACTGTTCCTCGACCGACCGGCCTTCCGGGGTGTCCGCAGCCAGCTCGGCCGAGCCGATCGCGGTGCCGTACCGGGTCTCGATCTTCTCCCGCACCGACTCGAAAGTCGGGACACCACCGGGGGTGTAGCCGGTATCGGGCGCTGGCGCGGGTGCCGGCGAGGGGTCCGGATCCAGTGGCACGACCTCGGCGTCGATCGGCTCATTCGGATCCGTCGATGGCTGCTCGGCGGCGGTTTCGTCGGCCATGACTTCACCGTACCGCGCGGGAAAGTTGGGATCGGTAGCCGCGACGTCCGCGTGTACTTACGGCACGACGACGCCACTGGGGCGGCGTACAAGGAAGGGAAACCCTCTGCCATGAACATCAATCGCACTCTGGCCGCTGGTATCGGCATGCTGGCCGTGGGCGCCACCCTGATCGGCTGCTCCACTGACAAGTCGGACGGCCCGAAGGCGTCCGGCCCGGGTTCGGTGACGGGCGGCGGCAACACCGTCGTCAAGGTCGAGGGCCAGGACCTGGCCGGCCTGGACCTGAAGTCGGTGACCTGCGTGAAGCAGGGCGGCACCATCAACATCGCCAGCGCACCCATCGGCGGTGGCGCGCAGGGCCTCGGCGTCGTGCTGACCGATGCGGCGCCGCCGAAGGTGCAGTCCCTGGGCATGGTGGTCGACGGCAACGCGCTCGCGGTGTCGGAGATGGGCGGCATGAAGACCGGCTCGGCTGACGTCAAGGTCGACGGCAGCACGTACACCATCACCGGGCAGGCGGCGGGCGCTGACCTGAAGAACCCGATGGCCGGAATGATCTCGAAGAACTTCGAGATCAAGGTGACCTGCGGCTGACATGCCTGCCAGGGCTGCCCGAGCGGCGGGTGCATCTGATGCACCCGCCGTTCGACTTATGATGCGGCCGTGTCGACTACCGGTGAACTCGCTCGCGCCCGCGCGCTGATGTTCGCCGCCGACGAGGCGACAGCCAAGGAACTGCTGCTGTCGCTGATGCCCGCCATCGAAGCGGCCGACCGGGACGACCAGATGCTCGAGGTCTTCGCCCAGCTCGGCGAGATCTATCTGATCCGTAGCGCCCTGGACGGGGTGCGCGAATGTATCCGGCGGATCGACGATTGCCTCGACATCTACGCAGCGATCTTGGCCGGCACTGCGCCCGCCGCAATCGCCGCGCAGATGACCATGACCCCGGAGGACGCGGACCACATGCTCAGCCGCTACCGCCGCCGGGCCACATTTCTGCGGACCGGCCTGTCCGCCGCCATCGGTGACCACGACGGCGCAGCGCAGTCCTTGGCTGCGCTGGACGACGAAGACGTCTATCTGATGACCCACGCCCGCATCCTCTGCGCGCTCGCGCTGTGCGACGACGATCTGCACGTCCGTTCGGTGCCGTTGTGGGACCAGGTACTGGCCGCGATCGCTTCGCCGGCCGACGACCCCGAGCGCGAATATCTTTGGCTCACCGGCGCGCTCGGCTATGCGCGGTTCTGCATCGAAACCGGCAGGATGGACGAGGCGTTGCCGTGGCTGCGCCGGGCCGAGGCGCGGGCTCAGGCTCGTGGCTGGGAATTGGCCACCGCCAGAGTGCAATTGGAACGGGCGGCGGTGCGTTGGTCGACGGGCGACCTGGAGGGCACCGAAGCGCTGGTCACCGCCGCGTATCCGGAGATCGCCCGGCAGGCGCGAGCCCACGAGGTATCGCGCTGCTGGCTGTACTTCGGGCTGACCCGGCTGGCCGCCGGCGCATTGCAGGCCGCCGACGAATGCTGGGGGCACGCCGAACGGCACTGGCGTGAACTGGGCAAGCCGCTGCACGTGCACCGCATCCTGTTGCAGCGCAGCTGGATCGCCATCTTCCGGGGCGGCTACGACGAGGCCCGTGGGCTGATCGGTCAAGCCCGGGCGTGCCTGGATTCGTCGCCGCGGAGCAGTTGGTTGCAGTACGCGCGACTCGACGACCAACTCGGCTCCGTGTGGCGCGCCGAGGGACTGGCGGACCTCGGCTTCGATGCCGCGGGAAATCTGGGGACGTGGTCCGCCGAACCCGGCACCGATCAATACCGTTCCGGCATGGACAAATTGGCCACCGCCGCGGACTTGAAGTTGCCAGCGGCCCTGGCCGTCGACTCGGTGCGATACTCGATCACCGACGCCGACGCGCGAGCCCGCTGGGCCACCGGGGTGTCGGCACCCCTGCTGGCCGGGGCGTTCGCGGTGGCGTGGGAATCGCAGGATCCTGCCCTGGTCGGCGAACTGATCGAATATCACAGCGCCCGAGGTGCATTCAGTGTCGACGCCGCGAACGACCGGACGATGGAATGGGCCCGGGCCGCCACGACGGCAGCACCGGTCCTCGATGTCGAGCAACTCGCCTCGGTGGCATCCGGGCCGGTCGCTGTCGGCGCCGCCGGCCTCATCCGGCTCGGGCCCTTGCCACCGCTGCAGATGGAGCCGGACGGTGAGCCGGTGCTGGCACGCTACCGCGAGCTGGCTCAGACCCGCTACGGCCGCGCCGTCACCGCCGAGCAGGACGCGTGGTCGACATGCCCGTAACTGATATCACCACAACCACATTGGTGCTCCGCTTCGCCGACATCGGGATCGCGACATACGTCAGCCTGCGGGTGGTCGGCGCACCGGACCGGCTGGTCACCTGGATGGTGGCCGAGGACGTCCTACTCGCGGTGACGGCCGCACTGGCCGAGGTGCTGCCGGATCCGCTTGACGGTGAACACATTTCCGATGCCTTGACCCGGTCATTGGCCACCGGTCCCTTCGCCGCCGTGGAGCGGGAGTGCGAACTCGCCCGGCTCCTGGGGGCGCTGCTGCCCGATGAGGCCTGGGACCTGGTGCGGCAGCACGCGGGCGGGCCGGAACTGCCGGTGCTCTTCGTGTCTCCGAGTGCCCGGTTGAGTCGGGTGCCGTGGGGCCTGCTCGCGCAGCCCACCGGCACCGACGACCAGCGCCTGATCGAGCTGGCCGACCTCATCCTGGCCGTGCCGCCGAACATTGCGAATGCGCCGCGCCGGCAGGCGAATTCGGCCGACGGACCGCCGCTTCTGCTGCTGGACCCGAAAGTGCCGGGCCAACGGCCGGACTCTGCGCTGGGCTCGGTGCTCGGGCGACCCTCGCCGGATACCGTGCTGACCCGGCACTTCGCCGCGCGTCCCGCACTGCCGACGGTCACCGCGCCGGTGGAGCTCTTCCGCCGCGCCGACGCCGACCGGCACTGGCTGGCGACTCAGTTGGCACAGCAGCCGTCGCGGCTGGTGTACGTCGGGCATGCCAGCGCGGCCCCCGACCGTGACGGATCCGCTGAGCAGGCCGCCCTGCATCTGGCCGAGCCCGAGCCGCTGACCGCCGCCGGCATCATAGTGATGGAGCTGCCGATCCCACCCCGAGTCGCGCTGTTGGCCTGCGCATCCGGCGCCGACTACCGGTTCGACGAGGCCACCGGCCTGGTTGCGGCGATGATTCTCGGTGGCGCACAGGTGGTTACCGCGACCCTCTGGTCGCTGCCGACGACAGCCGGATACCGGACGGCCACAGCCGGCGACGCCGATCCGATGTCGGAGGTGATCATTGCCGTCGACACCGCACATGAGGCGACGACGCCGGCCCGTGCCGTGAACCAATGGCAGCGACACTGCCTGCGCCGCTGGCGAACCGGAGACGCGGCGCTGAGTCCGGTGTACTGGGCGGCCCTGATGACGTTCACCGTGGACGGCGCGCGGTGATGACGACGTCGCACGCCTATCCTGGGCCGATGACCATCGGGCCGCAGCCACGTCGCGCCGTCATCGACGCCGCGTGGCGCGAGATCGGGCCCGGTCTCGAACTCTTGAGCAGCCCCGACGGCGGCCCGCTGAGCCGCGCGGTGAAGCGCATCATCGATCCGCTGGTACTCCGGCTGCGGGCGAACCCCGAGTACTCGGCACCCGTGGTCCCCGAGGATGTCGCTGACGAGATGCGCCAGATCATCTTCGACCACGCTGTTCAGTTGCGCGCTGCGGCACAGTGGTTCGCGCTGCTGAAGGCGCAGCGCCGGCGCGACCGCATCACCACCGGGAACGCGCAAGAGCTCTACTTCCCGGTGTGCTTCGAGCTGGCCGCCACCAGAGGCGAACCAGGACAAGATGATTCACCCGTCGTGGTGGAGGCGCTGCGTGACGTGCACGGCGACCGCGACCGCACCGCGGTCGAGCGGCTGCATGAGTACCTCGCCGATCCCGCAGTGCTGGAGACGTTGTCGCGTCAACTCGACGCGGGCTGGGACGACGTTCGGGCCGGAAGTGAGCCGTCCGCGCCATTTCTCGCCGGGCTGACTACAGTGCTCGGCCCGTCCGGCGGCCACAACGCCGATGCCGCCCGGCAGCGGGTCTGGACCGCACTGATCGGTGACACCACCCCGTACAACTTCGGCGCCCGGATGCGAGATGCCTCGACCGCTGCGCCCTGGTCGGTCGACGAGATCGGATTGTGCGCTGCCGCACCACAATCGAAGCCGACGGTCGCGGGTTCCCGCGCGGCAGAACGTCCGCTGGACCGCAGCATCGTCGACCGTGTCCGGGCGACGCTGCGCCGTGCCCTCGACCGCGACGAGCTGCCCGACCTGTCGACCTTGTGTGCCGAAGAGGCGGACCGCGCGGCCTCGCCATGGGGGCTACTGGCAGAGGACAACCAGGCCACCATGGTCGCCGGCATCGAGATCGGGGTGGACCTGGCGCCGCTCGAGGTGAATCACCCGACCCGCTACCACCTGTCGGGTCAGATTCAGGCCCGGCTCCGCAAGGAGGCGTACGTGCTGCACGCCCGCCGGTACCTGACCGATGGCGGTCCCGTCCATCCACGGCAGCAGCAGGTGGTGGACGACCTCGCGGCGTTCGTCCGCCCCTATGTCTCGCGGCTGTGGGCACGACTGCACGGGCGTGACGTCTGGCAGGAATCCTGCGGCGATGCCGGCGAGGTGCGCGGCCTGTTGGACGGGGTCGCCCGATCGGTGAGCCTCGATCACCGCCAGCGCATCAAGGCGATGCTGGAATTGGAGGCGACAGGGTGAAACTCGCTGTCGATTCAGGATTGTGGGCCTTGGGGTCCGAGGTCGACGCACCGCCTGAGGTGGCGGTGCTCGAGGTCAGCGGCGCCGTCCTGGCGTGGACGATCCACGAACCCGCACAGGCGCTGCGGATCACGTTCACGGACCTGCCGGCCGCGGACTGGTTGTGGCGGCTGGTCGGGGAGGCCGGCCACGTGGCAGTGGTTGCTGCCGCCGCAGCAGCAGCTACCGAGGCCGGCAACGACGTCGACCTTGCCGATGTGCTGCCGCTGCCCGAACCCCTTGCTGCCCTTCGCCGTCTGGCCATCGGCCACTGGCTGCGGCGGTGGTGGCCGGCCAGCGCCCGCGACGGCATCACCCCGCTCGACCCCGCAGTGCTCGATGCCGAAGTGGCGCTGTCGACGGCGGCGCTGGAGGACTACTTCACCCAGGACACCTTGGATTCGGACATCGCCGGACTGCTGGAGCCGCACCGTCGGACGCTGTCGGGCCTGGCTGCCGCGGGTGATCCGCGGGTGCTCGACCTGGTCCGCGGCTGCGTCAGCCTGGCCGACGAATCCGGGCTGGGGGACTGGTCGGAAGTCCTTGCGGCACAGGCGGAGCCGCGGCGGGACGACTACGCGCTCGCCGCCGGTCAACCCGGTGCCGGCGACGACGGCGCCATCGCGAGCGGCGTCGCATCGGTCTCGTGGACCGCGGTGCCGCCGCGGATATTCGACGCTGCCGAACGCACCATCGACTGGTCCGTGCAGGCGCGTGACGGTGCGGTCGTCGCCGATATCCGCGTCGCCACGATCGGTCCTGCGGATGGGATAGCGGTGCGTCTGAACTCGGGTTCGATCACCGGTGACGGCACGCTCGACATCGACGGCAATGCCACCCTGCCCTTGCCGGCCACCGAAACTCAAGCCTGGGGCCATGATTGGACCGGAACCACGGTCGCCATCGGTGCCGAGAGCGGCGAGACGGAAGCGGTTCGCGACCGGGTCCGGCGTTACGTGCGCACCCGGCTCGCGGCGCCCGGCCCCGATGCCTACCTGGCCGAGATCCTGGCTGCCGAAGCCGACTACTAGACCGTCACCGGCGAGCGGCCTCGACCGTCACCGCCGGCGCCGTCGCGCCGGGCAACGGCAACCACGGAACACCCGGCGTGCCGACCTGTCCGGCCAGCCACGGCAGCCCGGCGGTGAACGCTTGCGCGGCGTACGGCCAGTCGTGCTTGCCCGGTCGTTCCACCACCGCGCACCGGATGCCGCGGGCGCTGCCCAGCCCGCACAAGGAATGTGCCGCAACGGTTTGTGCGGGCAGCGGCCCCCGGGAGAGCTCAGGTCCGTTGATGTCGTACCAGGCGGCGATGTCGTTGTACGAAGTTCGGGACATCACCGTCATCGGGTCCCAGTCGGCGTATTTGGCTGTGCTGCCGCCGAACAGGCGCTGGATGGTCTGGGGCCGGTCGCCTGCGTTGGGGGCGATGTCCCCGGCGATGTCCTGGAACGTGCTGAACAGATCGGGATGCATGACGGTCAGGTCCACGGCGCAGGTGCCGCCCATCGACCAGCCGACGATGCCGCGGTTGCGCCGGTCGGTGCTGACGCCGTACGTGGCGGTCATGAACGGCAACACGTCTTTGATGAGGTGGTCAGCAGAGTTGCCGCGCGGTCCGTTGACGCATTCGGTGTCGTTGTTGAACGCGCCACCGGGATCGACGAAAACCAGGACCGGGGCGTTGCCCTGGTGAGCGGCGGCGAAGTCATCGATGGTCTTGATCGCATTGCCGGCGCGCAGCCAGTCGGCAGGCGTGTTGAATTCGCCGCCGATCATCATCAGCAACGGCAGCCGCGGCGCCGGGTTGCTGGCGAACCACGCCGGCGGCAGGTAGACGTACTCGTCGCGATGTTTGAATCCCGATGCCGCCGAGCCTGTCTCGACCTGGACGACGGACCCCTTGCGGGGTATCTGCCGCGCGTTCTGCATCGCCACCACGGTCTCGGGCCGCGTCTGGTTGGGCACCGGCGCCGAGTTGACCTGTTCCCATGCGGTGTCGAGGTTGGGGAAGTACCCGACCCAGGCGTTCAGCGCCAGCCCCGTGGACAGCACGCACAGTGGTACCGAGACGACGGCCAGCCCGCGGCGCCACCAGCGGGTGGCCCGCCAGCCGACGATCAGCAGCACCGCCGCGGTGCTCGTGACCGCGGTCCACACCAGCAGCTGGGGCGGCGCGGGCTCGTCAGACCAGCCCTGCGATGCGACGAACCAGCGCGCGGCGGTGGTCAGCGCCACCCCGGACGCGACAGCTACAGGTAGCCAAACGGTGCGCCACCGGCGGTTGCGCCAGCCGATCGCGAAGACCAGCACCGCCACCGCGAGGGCCTGGACGGTGTAAGGCAGCCAGCCGTGCGTCAACGAAATATGTTGCTCGGCATAGAGGCTGGCAGTCGTTGCCCCGATCGTCACCACGCCAGGGTGACTCGCAAAGCTGGGAGCCTCCTGTGCGCTACCTGGGCTTCGCGAGGGGGAACGGCAGGGTCTCGCGGATGCTGCGACCGGTGATCAGCATGACCACGCGGTCGACGCCCATACCCAGACCACCCGTCGGCGGCATCGCGTATTCCATGGCCTGCAGGAAGTCCTCATCCAGTTCCATGGCTTCGGGGTCGCCGCCGGAGGCCAGCAGTGACTGTTCCTCGAGTCGCCGGCGCTGTTCCACGGGATCGGTCAGCTCGCTGTATGCGGTGCCGAGCTCGACACCCCAGGCCACCAGGTCCCAACGTTCGGCGACGCCCGGGATGCTGCGGTGCGGCCGGGTCAGTGGCGAAACCGAGGTGGGGAAGTCCTTGTAGAACGTCGGTGCCGCGGTGCGGTCTTCGACGAGGTGCTCGTACAACTCCAGCACGATCGCGCCGGCATCCCAGTGGGTGCGGTACGGGATCGTGGCGGCGTCGCACAGCTTGCGCAGGGTCGCCACGTCGGTTTCCGGGGTGACGCGCTCGCCCAGCGCCTCGGACACCGCGTCGTGCACGGTCTTGACGGGCCACACGCCCGAAATGTCAACGGGCGTAAGGCTGCCGTCCGGACCCGGCCGCATGACGACCTGAGCGCCATTGGCCGCCGCCGCGGCGTTCTGGATGATCTCCCGGCAGCCGTCGATCCAGACGTTGTAGTCGGCGTGTGCCTGATACGCCTCCAGCAGGGTGAACTCGGGGTTGTGGCTGAAGTCCACCCCCTCGTTGCGGAAGGCGCGGCCAAGCTCGAAGACGCGCTCGACACCGCCCACGCACAGCCGCTTCAGGTACAGCTCGGGCGCGATGCGCAGGTACAGATCCAGGTCGTAGGCGTTGATGTGGGTCTCGAACGGGCGGGCGTTCGCGCCGCCGTGGATCTGCTGCAGGATCGGGGTCTCGACCTCCAGGAATCCCTTGCCCACCAACGTTTCCCGGATGGCATGCAGCACGCGGCTGCGGGCGGCGATCAACTCCCGCGACTCGGTGTTGATCGCGAGATCCAGATATCGCGTGCGGACGCGGGCCTCGGGGTCGGTCAGACCCTTCCACTTGTCGGGCAGCGGACGCAGGCACTTGCCGATCAAGCGCCAGTTGTGCGCCAGCACCGACACCGTGCCGTTGCGGCTGGCGCCCATGACACCGGTGACCTCGATCAGGTCGCCGAGGTCGATCGCCCCGGTGAACTCGGCCACGGTGCCGTTCGTCAGGAGTGAATTGTCCAGCAGCAGTTGGACTTCGCCGGACCAGTCGCGCAGTTGGGCGAACAGCACACCGCCGTAATCGCGCAGCCGCAGCACGCGACCGGCGACGCAGACCACGGTGTCCGCGGCGGATTCCACTGCCTCGGCGACCGTGTGGCTGGGTGCCTGCCCCACGGGGTAGGCGTCAATTCCGTTGTCCTGCAACGCCTGTAGCTTGGCCATCCGGACCCGTACCTGGTCGGGTAGACGGCGCGCGTCGGTGGCGTCGGACGCCCCTGCCGCAAGGTCGGCCACATCGGGAGCGCTGCCGTCGGCATGCAGCCGTCCCGACTCGACCAGATTCTTGGGTGCCGCGGTGTGGTGGCCGGTGTGGGGTTGTTCGTCGCGCCGGGAGAAGGGCAACACCAGGAAGCCCTCGGCGATCACCGACGCGACCCCGACGCGCGGGATCAGCCGCGCGTCCTCGTAGCAGGCGTAGCGGGGTACCCATTCGGGCAGGTACTTCATGTTGGAGCGGTACAGCGTCTCCAGCTGCCACCACCGGGAGAAGAAGATCAGCAGCGCGCGCCACAACCGCAGGATCGGGCCGGCACCGAGCTGCGACCCCTGCTCGAAGGCCGACCGGAACATCGCGAAATTCAGCGAAATCCGGGTGACGCCAATCTCTTCCGAACGCTGGCACAGCTCGCTGACCATCAGCTCGATGGTGCCGTTGGGGGATGCGGGGGAGCGGCGCATCAGGTCCAGTGACACCCCGTTGTTGCCCCACGGCACCAGGGACAGCATGGCGACGACCTGGCCGTCACCTTGCACGGCTTCCACCAGCAGGCAGTCCCCGTCGGCGGGGTCCCCGAGTCGTCCCAGCGCCATCGAGAAGCCGCGTTCGGTCTCGGTATCGCGCCACGCGTCGGTGTGCGTGATCACCTGGGCCATCTCGTCGGCGCTGATGTCGCGGTGCCGGCGCATCCGCACCGTCAATCCGGCCCGGCGGGCGCGGGTGACGGCCTGCCGCACGGCACGCATGTCGGGCCCGGACAGCTTGAACTGGTCGGGATACAGGATCGCCTCGTCGCCCAGCTGCAGGGCGTTGAGCCCGCCCTGGCGATAGGCCTCGGCGCCGGTCGAGCTGGCGCCCATCACGCCCGGTGCCCAGCCGTAGGTCTGGCACAGGGCCAACCAGGCGTCGATGGCGGCCGGCCAGGCCCGCGGGTCGCCCACGGGATCGCCACTGGCCAGGCAGACGCCTACCTCGACCCGGTAGGTGATGGCCGCGCGGCCGTTGGGCGCGAACACGACCGCCTTGTCGCGGCGGGTGGCGAAGTAGCCCAGTGAGTCGTTCTTGCCCCACAGCTCGAGCAGCCCGCGGATGGCGGACTCGTCCTCGCCGGTGAGGGCGTTCTCCGCGCGCTGGGACTGGAACAGCACGATCGCCGCGACCATCAGCGCCACCGCGCCGAACAAGCCGAACAGCGCATTGAGCAAGGCGTGCGGATGGCCACCCTCGAACGCTTCCTTGCCGACCGCGGCGAACCCGCTGACCCGGTTCACCGCGTAGGCCAGCCGGTAATCAGGGTCCAGCGGGGGCCGGCCGGGGAACATCTCCAGCAGGCCCCAGGCCAGCAGGATGCCGACGGCCATGCCGGCGACCAGGGTCAGGGCCGCCTTGAGCAGCGCCCCGCGACGGACCTTGGCCCAGAACTGATTCCGCGACAGCAGCAGGACGACGATGACGCCGATGTGGAACACCAGGCCGATCGCCTCGCCGAGGTCCCGCATCACGGTCAGGTCGACCACCGAGAGGTTGCCGGAAAGCAGGCCGTAGATGTTCCAGCCGATGTGGCCGACCATGTAGATCAGCAGGATCCACCAGGCGATCCGCTTGCGTGCCGCGAGCGCGGCGGCCAGCAGCACCAACACGAACGACCAGGCGAAGCTGGTGTCCGGGAAGTTGAACAGGTAGTCGTTGACGAACTCTCGGGGGATGTGGATCATCCACCGGATCAGCGGCGACAGGCTGGCGAACAACGACAGCGTCGCGACGACACCGACGGTCCAGCCGGCGGCGGCCGGAACCCACCCCAATGTCGTCGGGCGCTGCTGTTGTCTGCTCGACGTCAACGTCATAAGTTCGGACAATATGCGGTGAAACCTGGGAGTGTCTGCAGAGCCCTGGTCACGGCTACCAGACGGGGCCCGTGTACTTCTCGCCCGGACCCTGGCCGGGCTCGTCGGGCGCGACGCTCGCCTCGCGGAAGGCCAGCTGCAGACTCTTGAGGCCGTCGCGGACCGGGCCGGCGTGCATTCCCAGATACTCGGCGGAGGCCTGAACCAGGCCGGCCAGCGCGGTGATGAGGCGACGGGCCTCGTCGAGGTCGCGGTGCGGGCTCTCGTCGGGATCCGCGTCGGCCAGCCCGAGCTTCTCGGCGGCGGCGCTCATCAGCATGACGGCGGCGCGGGTGATCACCTCGACGGCAGGGATCGCGGCCAGCTCCCGTACCTGGGCTTCCTCAGCTTCGGTCGCTGAGTTTGTGGTGGGGTCACTGGTTAGGTTCGGGTCGGTCATGACTGCTAGAGTGTCATGCGCGACCGTCCTGGCTTACGTCAGGACAGCAAGTGGAGTCCCACCTCCCACCGTCGGCCTCGCGGCTTGACGGTCCGGTCACAGGCACATTGTGCCTGTTCTGCGTTGTGCGCAGACGGCGTGAGCCGTGATCGGTCGGCATTGGGCCCTGCTATATGCAGGGCTTTTCTGTTCATGCGAACAGATGGCCGGGCCGGGTGTGACCTCTACTTAACAAGTACTGGAACAACCCGGGAGGCCCCATCAGCACTGAGACACGCGTCAACGAGCGCATTCGAGTACCTGAAGTTCGGTTGATCGGACCGAACGGCGAACAGGTAGGCATCGTGCGCATCGAAGATGCCCTCCGCGTCGCCGCAGACGCCGATCTCGACCTTGTCGAAGTTGCGCCAGGCGCCAAGCCGCCGGTCTGCAAGATCATGGACTACGGCAAGTTCAAGTACGAGACGGCTCTGAAGGAGCGCGAGTCTCGCAAGAACCAGCAGCAGACCGTCGTCAAGGAACAGAAGCTGCGACCCAAGATCGACGATCACGACTACCAGACCAAGAAGGGCCACGTGGTCCGCTTCCTGGAGGCCGGGTCGAAGGTCAAGGTGACCATCATGTTCCGCGGACGTGAGCAGTCGCGGCCCGAACTGGGCTACCGACTCCTGCAGCGGCTGGGCGCCGACGTCGCCGAATTCGGCTTCATCGAGACGTCCGCCAAGCAGGACGGCCGCAACATGACGATGGTGCTGGCACCGCACCGCGGCGCGAAGACTCGCGCAAAGGCGGCGCATGATGCCGACGCACCGGCCGGCCGGCCGGCGCCTGAGGCACCTGAATCTGACGCAACCGCGTAACAGCAGTCGCGATTGCCCGCAGCGGTTCCCGCCGCCGCGGGCGACCGCTTGGAAAGAAACTGAGGACACATGCCCAAGGCCAAGACCCACAGTGGCGCATCGAAGCGGTTCCGCAAGACCGGAACCGGCAAGATCGTGCGCCAGAAGGCCAACCGTCGCCACTTGATGGAGCACAAGGCCACCAAGCGCACCCGTCGTCTCGACGGTCGCGCCGTGGTCGCTGCCAACGACACCGCGCGTGTCGCCAAGATGCTGGCCGGCTAGTACAGCCCCGCTACCCGAACGAACGATAGGAACACTCTCATGGCACGCGTGAAGCGCGCACTGAACGCTCAGAAGAAGCGGCGCACAGTACTGAAGGCCTCGAAGGGCTACCGTGGGCAGCGCTCGCGGCTCTACCGCAAGGCCAAGGAGCAGCAGCTCCATTCGTTGACCTACGCCTACCGCGACCGTCGCGCCCGCAAGGGTGACTTCCGGAAGCTGTGGATCACGCGTATCAACGCGGCGGCCCGCGAGAACGGCGTCACCTACAACCGCCTGATCCAGGGTCTGAAGCTGGCCGGCGTCGAGGTTGACCGCAAGAACCTGTCGGAGATCGCGATCAGCGATCCCGCCGCGTTCACCGCGCTGGTCGAGGTGGCCAAGGCCGCTCTGCCCGCCGACGTCAACGCTCCGTCCGGAGAGGCTGCCTGAGTCTGACTACAGACTCAGCGCTCACCGAGCGATCTGCCCGGGTGGTCGCTGCAGCCAAGCTGCAGCGCCACGTCGGGCGCAAACGCGCCGGGCGCTTCCTTGCCGAGGGACCCAACCTCGTCGAGGCAGCGCTGCGGCGCGGTCTTGTTTCTGAGGTCTTTGCGACCGAAGCCGCGCTGGACCGGTTCGGCGCGCTGCTCGACGGTGCCCCGGTTTCGGTGGTCACCGAGAAGGCCGCAAAGGCGTTGTCGGAGACCGTCACTCCCGTCGGGCTCGTTGCGGTCTGCGCGCTGCCCGAGTCGTCCCTGGAGTCCGTGCTGGCCGCGGAGCCGCGGCTGTTGGCGGTCGCTGTGGGCATGTCGGAGCCGGGCAACGCCGGCACCCTGATCCGCATCGCAGACGCCATGGGCGCCGATGCGGTGGTGTTCGCCGGGCACAGCGTGGATCCCTACAACGGCAAGTGCCTGCGGTCCTCGGCGGGCAGCATCTTCTCGCTACCGGTGGTGGTGGATCCCGATGCGGCCGCAGTGGTTTCGGCGATCCGGGACAGTGGCATCGAGGTGCTCGCGACGGCGCTGGATGCCTCTGTCGACATCCGCGCCGCCGATCTGTCGGCGCGCACCGCGTGGCTGTTCGGCCCCGAGGCGCACGGCCTGCCCGCCGACCTGGTGGCCCTGGCGTCGCAGCGGGTGCACATTCCCATGCGGGGGAGCGCCGAGAGCCTCAATGTGGCAGCAGCGGCGTCGATCTGCCTGTACGAGAGCTCCCGCGCCCAGTCGTGATTCGGCCCTAGGCCAACAGCCCCTTGGCGACGTGGGTGATCTGCACTTCGTTGCTGCCGGCGTAGATCATCAGCGACTTGGCGTCGCGCGCCAGCTGCTCGACGCGGTACTCGGTCATGTAGCCGTTGCCGCCGAACAACTGGATGGCGTCCATGGCCACGTCGGTGGCGGCCTGCGAGCAGTACCACTTCATCGCCGACGCCTCGGCCAGCGGAATCTGGCGGCCGGCCTGACCGGACTCGATCACGCGGAACAGCATGTTGCGCACGTTCATCCGGGCCACCTCCATGCTGGCCAGCTTGAGCTGGATCAGCTGGAACTGCCCGATCTCCTTGCCCCACAGCGTGCGGGTCTTGGCGTAGTCGATGCACAGCCGTAGACATTCCTCGATGATGCCCAGCGACATGGACACCACGCCGACGCGTTCGGCCGAGAAGCTCGAGCGGGCGCTGTCGCGGCCGTCGCCGGCTTTGTTCTCCTCGGTCTCGCCGAGCAACCGGTCGCGGCCCAGCCGGACGTTGTTGAAGAACAGCTCACCGGTGCGCGACGAGTGAATCCCCATCTTGCGGAACGGCTTTGACTGGACGAAGCCCTCCATGCCGCGGTCGAGCACGAAGGTCAGCACCTTGCGGTCACGCTTGTCGGCGCCGTCGCCCTCATCCAGCTTGGCGTACACGACGACGACGTCGGCGTCGGGGCCGTTGGTGATGAACGTCTTCTGGCCGTTGAGGATGTAGTCGTCGCCGTCGCGCACGACGTAGGACTTCATGCCGCCGAATGCGTCTGAGCCCGAGTCGGGTTCAGTGATGGCCCAGGCGCCGACCTTCTCGTAGGTCACCAGGCCGGGTAGCCAGCGCTCCTGCTGGGCCAGGGTGCCGCGGCTCTGGATGGTGGGCACCGTCAGGCCCAGGCTGACGCCCACGCCGGTGACCAGACCCGAACTGACGCGGCACAATTCACTGATCAGCACCATGCCCATGCCGGCTTGATCGGGCCCGCCGCCGAACATCCCGCCCGACGCCCGCTGCTTGCCTTCCGACGCCTCGCCCGAACGCAGACGGGACAGCCGCCGCTCCAGCGACTCTCGCGCCATCACGTCGATTCCGAAGGTGGCGAACAGCTTTCGGATGATCGGGTACGGCTCCATGTCGCCGCCCTCGAGGTCGTCGAGGTGCGGGCGGATTTCCTTGTCCACGAACTCGCGAACGGCGTCGCGCACGGCAATATCGACGTCGGACCAATCAAGCATGTATTCAGGCAGCCTTTCCGGGGACAGAGCGGTTGCGCGCGGGACGCAGACCGGCCAACGAGAACGTGGTGTGCACCAGTGACCCGGCGCGTTCCATCAATGACTTGTGACGTGGCACATAATGCATCGGCAGTCCCCAGCGATCTTTGGGTGGGGCCATGAACGCCGGCGCCTCGACCAGTGGCGCATCCGGCGGCAGCTGCCCGGCAGCTCGGCGGTACGCGGCCAATGCCCTTGGGTGCAAACGGATTTCCTCGGGAATGGCGAGGAACGCCAGCTCGACGGCCTTGCCGAGGAGGCGCAGTACCACCTCGTCGCCGGGCGTCCAGCGCATGCCCGCCCGCTCGCGGACGGCGGCGTCGAAAACCCCGGCCGCGACCCAGCGCTGCCCGGCCAGCCAGGGCTTGAACATCTGATCCCACACCGGGGTGGGCATCAGCACGAACCACGGCTTGGGAATCCGGATGGTGAAGATGTCGAGCGTGGCCCGGTTGATCTCCAGTTCCTCGGAACACTTGTGCTCCCAATAGGTTTGGAAGTCCTCCCAGGTCTCCGGAACCGGCCGCATGCTCATGCCGTACATCTGGTACCACTGCACGTGTTCGTCGAACAGCTGGCGCTTCTCGGCTTCGGTCAGCCCGCCGCAGAAGTACTCGGCGGTCTTGATGATCAGCATGAAGAACGTCGCGTGTGCCCAGTAGAACGTCTCAGGGTTAAGTGCGTGATAGCGGCGGCCGTCGTGATCGACGCCCTTGATGGTCTCGTGATACCCACGGATCTGGGCTCCGGTGTCTGCGGCGCGGTCGCCGTCGTAGACCACGCCCATGATCGGGTACACCGAGCGCGCCACGCGCTGTAGCGGCTCCCGCAGCAGGATCGAATGGTCCTCGACGCCGGCGCCCAGTTCGGGATACATGTTCTGGATCGCGCCGATCCACACGCCGAGCAGGCCGGTGCGTAGGTCGCCGAAGTACTTCCAGGTCAGGGAATCCGGGCCCAGTGGCGCGATGGGCGGGGTGGCGGGAGTCTTGCGTGCGGTCATCGTGTGCCTCGCTCAACGTTGATACCGAGGGTTCTGCGCGCCACGATAATCGTGACAACGCATGTTGTCCACGATTTGGCACTGGTGTCGCCGGCACTGTTACGGACCGTCTACCGGCGCGCCACAACACGGTGACCAGGTATTTTTCGGCCGGACCGCGGCTATCGTTGCCGCTGCCGCGCGACGCCACCTAGGGTGGCGTCGTGGAAGTCGAATCGTTCGAAGAACGATCCGACGGTGTGGGCGAGATCGGCCCGGCGTCACACGCCGGGCCAGGATCAAGTGGACCGTTGGGCTGGTTGCAGAACACCAATCACAGTCCGGCTGTAATCGAATTCATCAGGCGGGCGCGCCGTTCCCTGCCGGGGGACCCGGAGTTCGGTGATCCGCTGTCGGTCGCCGGCGTCGGCGGTCCGAGCGCCGCGGCCCGGGCCGCCGATCGGCTGCTGCCGCGCGGTGGCGCGTCACACGAGGTGAGTCTGGCCGGTTTGCAGGTGTGGCAGGCGCTCACCGAAAGGGTCTCCGGACGGCCGGCGAACCCCGAGGTGACCATCGTGTTCACCGATCTCGTCGGCTTCTCGAAATGGTCGCTGAGCGTCGGGGACGACACCACTCTCCGCCTGTTGCGCCGCGTGGCTCAGGTGTTCGAGCCGCCGCTGTTGGAGTCCGGCGGGCACATCGTCAAGCGCATGGGCGACGGGTCCATGGCCGTGTTCAGCAACCCCGTCACCGCTTTGCGGTCGGTCGTGCGCGCGCTCGACGCGCTCAAAGAGGTCGAGATCGACGGGTACCACCCCAAGATGCGCGCCGGCATCCACACCGGGCACCCGCATCGCATCGGGTCAGACCTGCTCGGCGTCGACGTCAACATCGCGGCGCGCGTCATGGAGCGGGCCACGAAGGGCGGGCTGATCATCTCGCAGGCCACCCTGGACCGGATCGACGAGCAGTACCTGGACGCTCTCGGAGTGACGCCCAAGAAGGTGCGCAAGCAACTGTTCGCCGCCAAGGCCTCGGGTGTGCCCGAGGACATGTCCATGTACTGGATCAGGCCGCGCAAGGACGCCGCAACCGAACCCGATGACGGGGAGCTCGCTGAAGCCTAGGGCCGGCCTGGTGTGGCGCCGCCTGCCCCGCGTCCCGGTCACCGTCGTCTATGCCGCGCTGCTGGTCGCCGTCACGGTGACGTTGGCGGCGCTCGGTCCGGCGGTGCACGACCGGGTCATCGGGTACGCCAGTACCAATCTGCACAATCTCGGTGAGGGCCGCGTCGGCACGCTGATCGCCAGCGCCCTGATCGCTGACGACGGTCGGTTCTTCCTGTGGCTGCCCGGGCTGGTCTGCCTGCTCGCAATCGCAGAACTGCTCTGGCGCAGCCGCCGCCTGCTGGTGGTGTTCCTCGTCGGGCACATCGGCACGACGCTGGTGGTCGCGGTCGGGCTGGTGGTGGCCATCGAGCTGGGCCGGCTGCCGTGGTCCATCGGCCGGGTTGCCGACGTCGGGGTGAGCTACGGGGTGTTGACGGTGGTCGGAGCGCTGACCGCGGTGGTGCCCGCCCGTCTGAAACCGGCCTGGTTGGGCTGGTGGCTGGCCGGTTCGGTTGCCGTTGTGGTCGTCAGCGACGACTTCATCGAAGTGGGGCATGTGGTCGCGTTGGTCCTGGGTCTGGCGATCTCGAGTCGACTTCAAACGCCGGTGCATTGGACCCGCGGAAAGGCCGCAGTGTTCGGGGTGGGTGTGTGTTTCGGCTACGCCGTCCTGGTCCACACACCGGAGCTGGCGATGGTCGGGGTCCCTGCGAGTGCGGTGGGTGCCGCGCTCGTCGCTATGATCTCCGGGTGGCTGAGCAGGGTGAAGAACACAGTGGAGGGCCCTCCGGCGCCCTATCGGAAGAAGCACTGACCGCGGCGGTCGACGCCGCCCGTCTCGCCTTCGACCAGGCCGCTGACCTCGACGCCCTGGCCCGCGCCAAGACCGAGCACCTCGGTGACAAGGCGCCCATCGCGCTGGCCCGTCAGGCGCTGGGCGCGCTGGCCAAGGAAGACCGGGCCGACGCCGGCAAGCGCGTCAACGTCGCCCGCACCGCCGCACAGCAGGCGTATGACGACCGCATCGTGGTGCTGCGCGCCGAGCGCGACGCCGCCGCTCTGGTCGCCGAGCGCATCGACGTGACGTTGCCGACCACGCGCCAGCCCATCGGCGCCCGCCACCCGATCACGATCCTCGCCGAGAACGTCGCCGACACCTTCGTGGCAATGGGCTGGGAGCTGGCCGAAGGGCCGGAGGTCGAGACCGAACAGTTCAACTTCGACGCGTTGAACTTCCCGCCGGACCACCCGGCCCGCAGCGAGCAGGACACCTTCCACATCGCGCCCGACGGTTCGCGACAGGTGCTGCGCACCCACACGTCGCCGGTGCAGATCCGCGCCCTGCTGGAGCGGGAACTGCCCGTCTACATCGTCTCGATCGGCCGCACCTTCCGCACCGACGAACTCGACGCCACCCACACCCCGGTGTTCCACCAGGTCGAGGGTCTGGCCGTCGACACGGGCCTGACCATGGCCAACCTGCGCGGCACTCTGGATGCGCTGGCGCGCGCCCAGTTCGGCCCCGAAGGACGCACGCGGTTCCGCCCGCACTTCTTCCCGTTCACCGAGCCGTCGGCCGAGGTCGACGTCTGGTTCCCGGACAAGAAGGGTGGTCCCGGCTGGGTGGAATGGGGCGGCTGCGGCATGGTCAACCCGAATGTGTTGCGGGCCTGCGGTATTGACCCCGACGAGTACTCCGGATTTGCCTTCGGCATGGGATTGGAGCGAACCCTGCAGTTCCAGAACGGAATTCCCGACATGCGCGACATGGTGGAGGGCGACGTGCGCTTCTCCCTGCCGTTCGGGGTGGGTGCCTGATGCGCATTCCCTACAGCTGGCTGCGGGAAGTCGTCCAGGCCGGGGCTCCGGGCTGGGACTTGTCGCCCGAAGAGCTGGAAGCAGCGTTCATCCGGATCGGCCACGAGGTCGAGGACATCATCGCCGCGGGGCCGGTCACCGGTCCGCTGACCGTCGGCCGTGTCGTCGAGATCGAGGAACTGACCGAGTTCAAGAAGCCGATCCGGGCCTGCAAGGTCGACGTGGGTGAGGCGCAGCCGCGCGACATCGTCTGCGGGGCGCGGAATTTCGCCGTCGGTGACCTGGTCGTCGCGGCGCTGCCGGGTTGTGTGCTGCCCGGCGAGTTCAAGATCGCGACCCGTAAGACCTATGGCCGGGTGTCCGACGGCATGATCTGCTCGGCCGCCGAATTGAACTTCGGCTCCGACCATTCCGGCATCATCGTGCTGCCCCCGGGCACCGCTGAGCCAGGCGCCTCGGGCGCCGAGGTGCTGGGGCTCGACGACGTCGTGTTCGACCTCGCCATCACCCCGGACCGTGGCTACTGCCTGTCCATCCGCGGCATGGCCCGCGAGATCGCCTGCGCCTTCGACCTGGATTTCGTCGACCCTGCCGACGTGCCGGCCCTGCCCGCCGAGGGCGAGGCCTGGCCGCTGACGGTGCAGCCCGGCACCGGTGTGCAGCGTTTCGGCCTGCGTCCGGTCGTCGGCATCGACCCGGCCGTGGTGTCGCCGTGGTGGCTGCAGCGTCGCCTGCTGCTGTCCGGTATCCGCGCCATCTCGCCGGCCGTCGACGTCACCAACTACGTGATGCTCGAACTCGGCCACCCGATGCACGCCCACGATCGCAAGCTCATCACCGGTGGGTTCGACGTGCGCTTCGCCAACCCGGGGGAGACCGTCGTCACCCTCGATGACATTGAGCGCAAACTGGATCCGGGCGACGTGCTGATCGCCGACGACGTCGCCACGGCGGCCATCGGCGGCGTCATGGGCGCCGGCACCACCGAGGTTCGCGACACCACCACCGACGTGCTGCTGGAAGCGGCAGTGTGGGATCCGGCCGCTGTGTCGCGCACTCAGCGCCGCCTGCACCTGGTCAGCGAGGCCAGCCGCCGGTACGAGCGCAGCGTCGACCCGGCGATCTCGCGGGCCGCGCTGGACCGCTGTGCCGCGCTGCTCGCCGAAATCGCCGGGGGCGCAGTCGAACCCACGCTGACCGACTGGCGTGCCGACGACGCCGCGCCGGACTGGTCGCAGCCGCCGGTGACCATCGCCGTCGACCTGCCCGACCGGATCGCCGGCGTCAGCTACCCGGATGGCACCACGGCCCGCCGTCTCATGCAGATCGGCGCCGACGTCACGGTGTCCGGTGCCACGGCGACCGTGATCCCGCCGAGCTGGCGGCCGGACATGAAACAGCCGGCCGACCTGGTCGAGGAAGTGCTGCGGCTCGAAGGGCTCGACGCCATCCCGTCGGTGCTGCCACAGGCGCCGGCCGGCCGCGGCCTGACGGCAGCCCAGCAGCGTCGCCGTGCCATCGGTAAGTCGTTGGCGCTCAATGGTTTCGTCGAGGTGCTGCCGACGCCGTTCCTGCCTGCCGGGGTGCTCGACGCCTGGGACCTGCCGGCCGACGACCCGCGGCGCGCCACCATCTCGGTGCTCAACCCGCTCGAAGCCGACCGGCCCGCACTGGCGACCACGCTGCTGCCGGGCCTGCTCGAGGCGTTGGTGCGCAATGTGTCTCGCGGCGCGGCCGACGTCGCGCTGTTCGGTATCGAGCAGGTCGTGCAGGCGACACCGCAGACCAAGGCCCTCGCGCCGATCCCGGTGGATCGTCGTCCGACCGAGGCTGAGCTGGCCGAGATCGACCAGGCCCTGCCGTATCAGCCGCTGCACGTCGCCGCGGTGCTCACCGGCCTTCGCGAACCGGCCGGGCCGTGGGGCGCGGGTCGTGCGGTCGAGGCCACGGACGCCTTGGAGACCGTGCAGATCATCGCCCGGGCCTGCGGCGTCGAGGTGACGCTGCGCGCGGCGCAGGAGCTGCCGTGGCATCCGGGGCGCTGCGCCGAGGTGTTGGTCGGTGACACCGTTGTCGGCTATGCCGGCCAACTGCACCCTGCCGTCATCGAACGCACGGGCCTGCCGAAGGGCACCTGCGCCGTCGAGTTGAACCTGGATGCCATCCCGGTCGTCGAGCGGGCCATCGTGCCGTCGGTGTCGCCGTACCCGGCGGTGTTCCAGGACGTCAGCTTGATCGTCGCCGACGACGTCGCGGCCCAGGCCGTGGTCGACGTCGTGCGCGAGGGCGCCGGCGAACTCCTGGAGGACGTGCGGTTGTTCGACGTCTACACCGGCCCGCAGATCGGGGAGGGGCGCAAGTCGCTGACCCTGGCCCTGCGGTTCCGGGCGCCCGACCGGACGCTGACCGAGGACGAGGCGAGTGCGGCCCGCGACGCGGCAGTGGCCCTGGCCACCGAGCGGCTCGGTGCCGAGCACCGCCGGTAACACGCCCTACTAATTGGTTTGCAAGTTGATGCATAAACATGCAGAATTGCTTGCATGACTTCTGTGGCGGTGGCCGGCGCCAGTGGGTACGCCGGCGGCGAGATTCTGCGGCTTCTGCTGGGCCATCCGGCCTATGCGGACGGTCGCCTCACCATCGGTGCTCTGACCGCCGCGGGTAATGCCGGAACCACCGTCGGTGACCACCACCCGCACCTCCTGCCCATCGCGCAGCAGGTGCTGCAGCCCACCGAGGTGGACGTCCTCGCCGGGCATGACGTGGTGTTTCTGGGTCTGCCGCACGGACATTCGGCCGCGCTGGCGCAGCAACTCGGCCCGGACACCCTGATCGTCGACTGCGGCGCCGACTTCCGGCTCACCGACGCCGCCGCCTGGGAGAAGTTCTACGGCTCCGAGCACGCCGGCAGCTGGCCCTACGGCCTGCCCGAGCTGCCCGGCGGTCGCGACAAGCTGGTCGGCACGAAACGTATTGCGGTACCGGGCTGTTACCCGACCTCGGCCCTGCTGGCCTTGGTGCCTGCGGTCGCCGCTGGGCTCGTCGAACCCAACGTCACCGTGGTGGCGGTCAGTGGCACCTCGGGTGCCGGCAAGTCGGGCAAGGTCGACCTGTCGGCCGCCGAGGTCATCGGTTCGGCCCGGGCGTACAACGTCGGCGGCGCGCACCGGCACACCCCAGAGATCGCGCAGGGCCTGCGGGCCGTCACCGACAAGGACGTGACGGTGTCGTTCACCCCGGTGCTGATCCCCACGTCGCGCGGCATCCTGGCCACCTGCACCGCGCGCACCACCGCGACCGTCGAGGAGATTCGGGCCGCGTACGAAAAGGCCTACGCCAGTGAGCCGTTCATCTACCTGTTGCCGGAAGGGCAGCTGCCCAAGACCGGTTCGGTCATCGGCAGCAACGCCGCGCAGATCGCCGTCGCCGTCGACGAGGATGCGAAGACTCTCGTCGCCCTGTGCGCCATCGACAACCTGACCAAGGGCACCGGCGGCGCCGCAGTACAGTCCATGAACATCGCGCTCGGCTGGCCGGAAACCGAAGGACTATCCACCGTGGGAGTAGCACCGTGACTTCAACGTCGCCGACCCCGTCCCTGCATCGCAACCAGGGCGTCACCGCACCCGAAGGCTTCCGGGCAGCCGGAATCGCCGCCGGCATCAAGGCGTCCGGGAAACCGGACCTGGCCCTGGTCTTCAACGAGGGGCCCGATCTTTCGGCGGCCGGGGTGTTCACCCGCAACAAGGTGCGGGCCGCTCCCGTGCAGTGGAGCGAGCAGGTGCTCAAGACCGGCCGGTTGCGGACCGTGATCCTGAATTCCGGTGGCGCCAATGCGTGTACCGGCCCGGGCGGTTTCCAGGACACGCACCAGACGGCCGAGGCCCTCGCCGCGGCACTCAGTGACTGGGGTACCGAGACCGGTGCCATCGAGGTCGCGGTGTGCTCGACCGGGCTGATCGGTGACCGGCTCCCGATGGACAAGGTGCTCGCCGGCGTCACCGAGATCGTGCACGAGATGGCCGGTGGCCTGTCCGGCGGCGAGGAGGCCGCGCGGGCCATCATGACCACCGACACCGTGCCGAAACAGGTTGCGCTGCACCACCCGGGCAAGTGGACCGTCGGTGCCATGGCCAAGGGCGCCGGCATGATGGCCCCGTCGCTGGCGACCATGCTGGTGGTCATCACCACCGACGCCGTCGCGGACGCCGAGGCACTCAACCTTGCGCTCAAGAACGCCGCCGCGAAGACCTTCGACCGGCTCGACATCGACGGCAGCTGCTCGACCAATGACACGGTGCTGCTGCTGTCGTCGGGCGCCAGCGAAATCCAGCCCAGCCAAAGCGAATTGGACGAGGCCGTCTTCACGGTGTGTGACGACCTGTGCGCGCAGCTGCAGGCCGACGCCGAGGGCGTCACCAAGCGCATCGCGATCACCGTCACGGGTGCGGCCAGTGAGGACGACGCCCTGGTGGGCGCCCGCGCCCTGGCCCGCGACAGCCTCGTCAAGACCGCGCTTTTCGGTTCCGACCCCAACTGGGGCCGCGTCCTCGCTGCGATCGGGATTGCGCCGATCGAACTCGTGGCCGACCGGATCAGCGTGTCGTTCAACGGGTCCGCGGTGTGCATCGATGGTGCGGGCGCGCCGGGCGCCCGGGACGTCGATCTGTCGGGCAAGGACATCGACGTCATCGTCGACCTGAAGTTGGGCGAGCACGAGGCGACGATCCGGACCACCGACTTGTCGCACGCCTACGTCGAAGAGAACTCGGCGTACAGCTCGTGAGCACTGCCGGACTCTCCACCGCGGTGAAGGCGTCGGTCTTCGCCGAGGCGCTGCCGTGGCTCAAGCAACTGCACGGCAAGATCGTCGTGGTCAAGTACGGCGGCAACGCCATGACCGACGACACCCTCAAGGCGGCCTTCGCCGCCGACATGGCGTTCCTGCGCAACTGCGGCATTCAGCCGGTCGTCGTGCACGGCGGCGGCCCGCAGATCAGCGCCATGCTCAAACGTCTTGGTATCGAAGGCGATTTCAAGGGTGGCTTCCGGGTCACCACGCCCGAGGTTCTCGAGGTCGCGCGGATGGTGCTGTTCGGCCAGGTCGGCCGCGAACTGGTCGGCCTGATCAACGCCCACGGCCCGTATGCGGTCGGCATCACCGGCGAGGACGCGCAGCTGTTCACCGCGGTGCGTCGGAGCGTGACGGTCGATGGGGTCCTCACCGACATCGGGCTGGTCGGCGACGTCGACCATGTCAACACCGACGCCATCCTGGATCTCATTGCCGCGGGCCGCATTCCGGTGGTGTCCACCATCGGTCCCGACGTCGACGGCGTCGTGCATAACATCAACGCCGACACCGCGGCGGCCGCACTGGCCGAGGCACTCGGCGCCGAGAAGCTCCTGATGCTCACCGACGTCGAAGGCCTGTACACCGACTGGCCGGACCGCAACTCGCTGGTCACCGAAATCGATACGGCGGCACTGGCTCAGCTGTTGCCGAAGCTCGAATCCGGCATGGTGCCCAAGATCGAGGCGTGCCTGCGGGCCGTGCAGAACGGTGTCCCGAGCGCACACGTCATCGACGGCCGCGTCGAACACTGCGTCCTGGTCGAACTGTTCACCGACGACGGAACCGGAACCAAGGTGGTAGCACCCGCATGACCGAAACTGAAGCGCTGCAAGCCCGTTGGCAGGCAGTGATGACGAACAACTACGGCACCCCGCCGGTCGCTCTGGTCAGCGGCGACGGCGCCGTGGTCACCGATGCCGACGGCAAGAGCTACGTCGACTTCCTGGCCGGCATCGCGGTGAACGTGCTGGGTCATCGCCATCCGGCGGTGATCGAGGCCGTCACCAACCAGCTGAACACGCTGGGGCACACCTCGAATCTGTATGCCACCGAACCGGGTATCGCCCTGGCTGAAGCCCTCGTCGCCCAGCTCGGCGCACCGGCCCGTGTGTTCTTCTGCAACTCGGGCGCGGAGGCCAACGAAGCCGCGTTCAAGATCAGCCGGCTCACGGGACGCACCAAAATCGTTGCGGCGCAAGGCGCTTTCCATGGCCGCACCATGGGGTCGCTGGCGTTGACCGGCCAGCCCGGCAAGCAGGAGCCGTTCCTGCCGTTGCCCGGCGACGTCACCCACGTCCCGTACGGCGACGCCGACGCTCTTGAAGCGGCCGTCACCGACGAGACCGCGGCGGTGTTCCTCGAACCGATCATGGGCGAGGGCGGCGTCGTCACCCCGCCGGCCGGGTACCTGGCCAAGGCGCGCGAGCTCACCACGAAACACGGTGCGCTGCTGGTGCTCGACGAGGTGCAGACCGGTATCGGCCGCACCGGTGCCTTCTACGCCCACCAGCACGACGGCATCACCCCCGACGTCATCACGTTGGCCAAGGGCCTCGGCGGTGGCCTGCCCATCGGGGCCTGCATCGCCATCGGACCCGCGGCCGACCTGCTGCAGCCGGGCATGCACGGCAGCACCTTCGGCGGTAATCCGGTGTGCACCGCCGCGGGCCTGGCCGTGGTCAAGACCCTGGCCGACGATGACCTCGTGCACCGGGCCGACGCCGCGGGCAAGACACTGGCGCACGGTATCGAGGAGTTGGCCCATCCACTGGTCGATCACGTCCGCGGCCGTGGGCTGCTGCTCGGCGTCGTCCTGACCGCGCCGCAGGCCAAGGCCGTCGAAAACGCCGCGCGCGACGCGGGTTTCCTGGTCAATGCCGCGGCCGCCGACGTCGTGCGGCTCGCGCCGCCGCTGGTCATCACCGACGCCCAGATCGACGCCTTCCTGACCGCACTACCCACCGTTCTCGACACCGCAGCAGGGGAGTCCCAGTGATCCGCCATTTTCTCCGTGACGACGACCTGAGCCCCGAGGAACAGGCCGAGGTCCTGGCGCTGGCCGCCGAGCTCAAGAAGGCGCCGTTCAGCCGGCGCCCGCTCGAGGGGCCGCGGGGCATCGCCGTCATCTTTGAGAAGAACTCCACTCGCACCCGGTTCTCCTTCGAGATGGGCATCGCCCAGCTCGGCGGGCACGCCGTCGTCGTCGACGGCCGCAGCACCCAGCTGGGCCGCGAGGAGACCCTCGAGGACACCGGCGCCGTGCTGTCCCGCTACGTCGACGGCATCGTCTGGCGCACCTTCGCACAGGAGCGCCTGACGGCCATGGCCAGTGGTGCCTCCGTCCCCATCGTCAATGCCCTGTCCGACGAGTTCCATCCCTGCCAGGTGCTGGCCGACCTGCAGACCATCGCCGAACGCAAGGGCAAGCTGGCCGGGCTCAACATGTCGTACCTCGGCGACGGCGCCAACAACATGGCGCACTCGCTGATGGTCGGCGGGGTCACGGCGGGCATCAACGTGACCATTGCCGCGCCGAAGGGGTTCGAGCCCGACCCGCAGTTCGTCGAGGCGGCCAAGAAGCGCGCGGCCGAGACCGGGGCGACCGTCACGGTCACCACCGACCCGCAGGCCGCCGCGGACGGCGCCGACGTCCTCGTCACCGACACCTGGACCTCGATGGGCCAGGAGAACGACGGCCTGGACCGCGTGCGCCCGTTCCGCCCGTTCCAGATCAACACCGCGCTGCTGGGCCGCGCCAACAGCGATGCCGTCGTGCTGCACTGCCTGCCGGCGCACCGCGGGGACGAGATCACCGACGAGGTCATCGACGGCCCGCAGAGCGCGGTGTTCGACGAGGCCGAGAACCGGCTGCACGCGCAGAAGGCCATGTTGGTGTGGCTGCTGGAACGTAACGGCCGATGACAGCACCGACCCGGGCCGGACGGCAGTCGCGCATCGTGGCGCTGCTGTCGTCGAACCCGGTGCGCAGCCAGACCGAGCTCGCGGCCCTGCTCGCCGAGGAGGGCATCGACGTCACCCAGGCCACGCTGTCGCGGGACCTGGAGGAACTCGGTGCGGTCAAACTGCGCGGCGCCGACGGTGGCACCGGCGTCTACGTCGTCCCCGAGGACGGCAGTCCCGTCAAAGGCGTCTCCGGCGGCACCGAGCGGATGTCCCGTCTGCTCGGCGAGCTGCTGGTGTCCACCGACGCCAGCGCCAACCTGGCGGTGTTACGTACGCCACCTGGGGCGGCGCATTACCTGGCCAGTGCAATAGATCGAGCGTCTCTGCCTTATGTTGTGGGCACGATCGCCGGGGATGACACCATCTTGGTTGTTGCCCGCGAACCGATGAGCGGCGCCGAGCTCGCCGCCACCTTCGAGAACCTGTAGCAGTACTAGACAAGGAGATTGACACATGTCCGAGCGCGTCATCCTGGCGTATTCCGGTGGCCTGGACACCTCGGTCGCGATCAGCTGGATCGGCAAGGAGACCGGCAAAGAGGTCGTCGCCGTGGCCATCGACCTGGGCCAGGGCGGGGAGGACATGGAGGTCGTCCGGCAGCGTGCCATCGACTGCGGCGCCGTCGAGGCCGTCGTCGTCGACGCCCGCGACGAGTTCGCCGACGAGTACTGCCTGCCCACCATCAAGGCCAACGCGCTCTACATGGACCGGTACCCGCTGGTCTCGGCCATCTCGCGGCCGCTGATCGTCAAGCACCTCGTCGAGGCCGCCCGCAGCCACGGCGGCACCGTCGTCGCGCACGGCTGCACCGGCAAGGGCAACGACCAGGTGCGGTTCGAGGTCGGCTTCAACACCCTGGCGCCCGAGCTCGAGGTCATCGCCCCGGTCCGCGACTACGCCTGGACCCGCGAGAAGGCCATCGCCTTCGCGCAGGAGAACGACATCCCGATCAACGTCACCAAGAAGTCGCCGTTCTCCATCGACCAGAACGTCTGGGGCCGCGCCGTCGAGACCGGCTTCCTCGAGGACCTGTGGAACGCGCCGACCAAGGACGTCTACGACTACACCGAGGACCCGACGGTCCACTTCAACACCCCTGACGAGCTGATCATCAGCTTCGACAAGGGTCGCCCCGTCGCCATCGACGGCCGCCCGCTGAGCGTGCTGCAGATCATCCAGGAGCTCAACACCCGCGCCGGTGCGCAGGGCGTCGGGCGACTCGACGTCGTCGAAGACCGCCTCGTCGGCATCAAGTCCCGCGAGATCTACGAGGCCCCGGGCGCCATGGTGCTGATCACCGCGCACACCGAGCTCGAGCACGTCTGCCTGGAGCGCGAGCTCGGCCGCTACAAGCGCGGCGTTGACCGCAAGTGGGGCGAGCTGACCTACGACGGTCTCTGGTACAGCCCGCTGAAGGCCTCGCTCGAGGCGTTCGTCGAGCACACCCAGCAGCACGTCTCCGGCGACATCCGCCTGGTCCTGCACGGTGGGCACATCTCGGTCAACGGCCGCCGCTCGAACGAGTCGCTGTACGACTTCAACCTCGCCACCTACGACGAGGGCGACAGCTTCGACCAGAGCTCGGCCAAGGGCTTCGTCCAGCTGCACGGCCTGAGTTCCAAGATCTCCGCCAAGCGCGATCTGGGTCTGTAGGCCACATGAGCACCGGTGGGACCAACGAAGGTTCGCTGTGGGGCGGACGGTTCGCTTCCGGCCCGTCCGAAGCGCTTGCCGCACTGAGCAAGTCGACGCACTTCGACTGGGCACTGGCGCCATATGACGTCACGGCGTCCAAGGCGCACGCCCGTGTGCTCCACAACGCCGGGTTGCTCACCGATGAGCAGCGCGACGGCCTGTTGGCCGGGCTCGACAGCCTGGGCAACGACGTCGCCGACGGCTCCTTCGGGCCGCTCGCGACCGACGAGGACGTGCACGGCGCGCTGGAGCGCGGGCTGATCGACCGCGTCGGCGACGACCTGGGCGGCCGACTGCGCGCCGGCCGGTCCCGCAACGACCAGGTGGCCACACTGTTCCGGATGTGGCTCCGCGACGCCATCAAGGTCATCGGCAACGGTGTGCTGGACGTGGCCGCCGCGCTGGCCGGCCAGGCCGAGGCGCACCCGACGGCGATCATGCCCGGCAAGACGCACCTGCAGTCGGCGCAACCCGTGCTCCTGGCCCACCACCTGCTCGCGCATGCGCACCCGCTGCTGCGCGATGCCGACCGGTTGCTCGATCTGGACAAGCGGGTGGCGGTGTCGCCCTACGGATCTGGCGCGCTCGCCGGTAGCTCGCTCGGCCTGAGCCCCGACGCCATCGCCGCGGACCTCGGCTTCGCCTCCGCGGCCGACAACTCGATCGACGCCACGTCCTCGCGTGATTTCGCCGCCGAGGCCGCCTTCGTCTTCGCCATGATCGCCGTGGACCTGTCCCGGCTGTCCGAGGACATCATCCTCTGGAGCACAACGGAATTCGGCTACGTCCGGCTGCACGACTCCTGGTCGACAGGCAGCTCGATCATGCCGCAGAAGAAGAACCCCGACATCGCCGAACTTGCGCGTGGCAAATCCGGCCGCCTCATCGGCAACCTGGCCGGTCTGCTGGCGACGCTCAAGGCGCAGCCGCTGGCTTACAACCGGGATCTGCAGGAGGACAAGGAGCCGGTCTTCGACTCCGTCGCCCAGCTCGAGCTGCTGCTGCCCGCGATGGCCGGACTGGTCGGCACCCTTACCTTCGACACCGACCGGATGGCCGCGCTGGCACCGCTGGGTTACACATTGGCCACCGACATCGCGGAATGGATGGTGCGCCAGGGCATTCCGTTCCGGGTCGCGCACGAAGCGGCCGGCGCGGCGGTCAAGGCCGCCGAGGCCAGGGGAGTCGGGCTCGAAGAGCTCGCCGCCGACGAGCTCGCGGGCATCCATCCGGGACTCACCGCCGAGGTGCGGGACGTGTTGACGATCGCCGGTTCGGTCGAGTCGCGCGACGCCCGCGGCGGCACGTCACCCGCTCGGGTCGCCGAGCAGCTCACCATCGTTCGGGATGAGGCGGCGCGACTGCGCACGCACCTGGGGTAGTGTCGGTGGACGCCGAGGCGGTGGTTCAGCGGGCCGGACTGCTCTCCGGCGTCGGCCGGTGGCACGCCGCGGCTGACCTACTGTCGTCCGCTCTTGCCGAGCACCCACACGACGGCCCGCTGCTCGAAGCGTTCGCGGTCGCTGCGTACAACACCGGGGATCTGGAGCGGGCGCGCACCGCTGCAGAGTCGGTGCTGGCTCACCACGGGTCATCGCTGTTCGCGTTGCAGGTCTTGGCGCGGGTGCACCTCACGGTCAACAAATCCAGCGATGCGGTCAGGTTCGCGCGTCGGGCCGTGGCGGCGAGCCCCCATGACGCCGACGCGCACATGCTGCTGGCGACGTGTCTGTCGCAGGCGCCGGATCGGCGCGCAGCGGTGGCGGCAATGGATCGCGCGTTGGAACTCGAATCCCATGACCCTGAGCTGTTCTTGGCCGCGGCACGCGTGGCGCGGCGATGTGGTGACGCCCGCGTCGCACAGTTCATCGCAGCTGGACTGGAACTGGATCCGACCAACACCGACCTGCAAACCGAGGCCGCGGCGGCCCGGACTTTCACCGGCGAGCGCGTGGAGGGGTTGTCCTCGGTGCTGGTCGAGGACCCCACCCATGACGTAGCGCGGCACACCCTGGCCCAGACCGTGTGGGGCACCATCGCGCGGTTGGCCAGTGGTGTGTGGATCTATGCGTTGGCCGTGATCCTGTTGTCGGCGTGGGTGTCTCCGGCGGTGTTACGCCATCTGGCGCCGGTGCTGATGGCTCCGCTGATCGTTCATTGGGTTCGAGTGTTCCACCGGGTGCGCAAGCAGCTGCCCCGTGGCTACCTGGTCCGACGGTTGCGGCGCGGTCCAATTGCGTTGGCCGGCATCGGTTTGGCCGCCTTCGCCGCAATCATCGCCAGCATGGCGCCGGTGCTGCTCATTGTCGGATGGAGCCCGGCCGGAGTACGCCTGGGGTACTACACGCTGATCGCCGCGTGCCTGGTTGCGGGACTTGCACACGTGCTGGTGACCGTCGGCCGATTGCGCAGCGACCGCGACGTAAATCTGGGTAACCATCTGGATGAGCAGTCCGGCTACTGGTTGGTGTGGTTGCTGGGCTTGGGGCTGCCGATCGGCGTGGGCTGGGCGTGCTACCGATTGGCGGCGCAGCCCGGCGCGCTGTGGTTCGCCCTGATGATTCTGCCGATCGTATTCGGGGTTCGGTGCGCGGAATACGTCGTCGCACTGGCCGGTCGGGGCCTGCGGTGGCTGGGCTTCCTCCTGGCAGCGCTGTTTCTCGCGGGTTGTTTCTCGCTGGTGCTTTGGTGTGGACAGCGCGCGGCGGGCGTCGAGTTCGAGTATCAGCCGGGTCCGCTGTCGCCCGGCAAAATTCAGGTGCCGACGTTCACACCATTGCGCCCCCTGCCGACCTACCCAGCGCCCACGCCGGGTCGCTGAGCAACTCGTGACTGTGCGCGACACCGCCGATCGTTTGCGGACCCGCCTGCACGGCTGAGCCCGCCTGCGGCCGTAGGCTCGGGCGGTGCCAACTCGCAGCCGCGCCGCGGTGTACGCCAGACGTCGCAAACGTCGGATGGCGAAGGTCGACCACGACCTGACAGCACAGCAATGGGCTGTCCTGCAACAGGTTTGGGGTGGCTGCGCCTACTGCGAGGCGCAGGACGCTGATCTGCAGAAAGACTGCGTACAGCCCATCTCTCGCGGTGGGCGGTACACGCTCGACAATGTGGTGCCGGCCTGCCGGTCCTGCAATGCGAGCAAGTGCAATGCCGAGGTCACCGGCTGGCTGCGCCGAAAGAAGTTGGACGAAGGCAGGTTTCTGCTGAGGAAAGCGACCATCGCCAGGGAACTGGTCGGCCACGAGATCTCCGCGGACCACTCCAGTCAGGCCGAATCCGGATCCTGACGCGGCCCGGCGCCTACGCTGACCCGATGGCCGGTACCCAGACGCCCGACGTGCGGCTGGCTGAGCTGATTGCCTCGCTCTCCCTGGCCACCGATCTGGGCCTGGGGCAGCCGCAGGAGCATGTGCTGCGGCAGACGGTCATCGCGACGCGGCTGGCTGCTGCCGCGGGGATGGCGCCCGAGCATCGGGCCGCCGCTTTCTACGTATCGCTGCTGGCCTGGATGGGATGTGTCGCCGACTCGCACGAGCTGGCCCACTGGTTCGGCGACGACCTCCAGATGCGCGCCGACAGCTACCAGGTCGACAAGGTCGGGCCCGGCATGGCGCGGTTTCTGCTCGGGCACCTCGCACAAGGCCAACCGGCGCTGCAACGCATCACCATGGTCGGGCGCTTCCTGGCCCAGGGCGTCGCGGATATGCCGAAACTCTTTGTCAGCCACTGCCAGACGGCCAGCGACATCGCCGACCGGCTCAACCTGCCTCCCGCGGTCCGGGCCGCCCTGCTGGACGCCTTCGAGCGCTGGGATGGCAAGGGCGTGCCGGGGCGGGCGCGGGGCACGGAGATCGAACCGGTGATGCGCGTCGTGCATATCGCCGACGACGCCGAGGTGCACCACCGCACTGGTGGCGTCGAGGCCGCGCTGGAGATGCTGCGCAGCCGACGGGAAACCGAATTCGACCCGGAGTTGGTCGACCTGTGTTGCGACCGCGCCGACGAGATCTTCGGGGGACTGGACACCGTGGACGCCTGGGGCTCGGTGATCCACGGCTGCGCGCCGCTGGATGGCACCATCCGCGATGCTGACTTGACCGCCGTGCTCCGCGTCTTCGCCGACTACGCCGACCTGAAATCGCCCTGGTTCCTGGGTTACTCGCGCCGAGTCGCGGAACTCACCGCGGCCGCGGCAAGAACTGCTGGACTCAGTGATGACGACGTCGCCCTCGCCGAGCGCGCCGCCCTAGTGCACCGGATCGGGGCCATTGGCGTATCGACCGGCATCTGGAACAAGCCGGGCCCCTTGACCATTGCCGAACGCGAACGCGTCCGCACCGTCCCGTATCTCACCGAACGGGTGCTGTGCCGCCAGCCGCGGCTGTGCGAGATCGGCGCGGTCGCCGCCGCGAGTTACGAACGGATGGACGGCAGCGGCTACCCGCGCGGCTTGACCGGCACGGCCATTCCCGCGACCGCCCGGCTGCTCGCCGCCGCCGCGGTCTATCAGGCCCTCGGCCAGGATCGTCCACACCGGGTCGCGTCCTCCGACGCCGACCGCACTGCGGCCATGCACGCCGAGGTCACTGCCGGGCGGCTGGACGGCGCGGCGGTCGGTGCAGTGCTGACGGCGGCTGGGTGCCGTATCACGCGTCGGCCCAAAATGGTCGCCGGGCTGACGGGCCGCGAGCTCGAGGTACTCGAGCTCTTGGTCCGGGGCCGGTCGAATCGGCAGATCGCCCAACATCTTTCGATCACGCCACGAACCGTCGGCACGCACGTCGAACACATCTACACCAAGATCGGGGTTTCGACCCGCGGCGCCGCCGCGATGTTCGCGATGCGCCACGGGCTGGTCAACGCCGCCGAATAGATCGGGCATTCACCCGATGTGCCGGTACGGCCGCGGGCCGTAGAACCGATACATGAGCAATGACACCGACACGGGATGGGCAGTGGCCGGCGCCTTCCTGGAGGCGTTCGCCGGCCAGGATTTCGTCTCGCTGGCCGAATGCCTTGATCCCGACGTGCATTTCCGCGCCCTGATCCCTCCCGGCCTCGTCGACGTGACCGGAGTCGACGACACCGTCGGCCGGTTCCGGCACTGGTTCGGCGCCGACAACTTCGAACTGGTCGACGCCTCCGTCGGCCGCGTCGGAGACCGCGTCGCGTTGAGCTGGCGCGTCCGCACGTCACCGCCCGGGGATCCGACCGTCGTCAGGCTCGTCGAACAGCGCATGTTCGCCGCCGCCGACGACCGTATCCATTCAATCGACTTGCTGTGCTCAGGATTTCAGCCCGAACAGAAGGAGACCCGCTCATGAGCTCGAAAGTGGCAATCAGCCTCACCACCGGATTGGAAGATGCCGAGAAGGTGACCATCGCGCTGCTGGTGGCTGTCGGCGCGGCCGAACAGGGCCACCCCACGATGATGTTCCTGACCAAGGAAGCGGTGCGGCTCGCCCAACCCGGGTTCGCGCTCGGCGTCGCGTGCGACGGCTGCCCGCCGCTGCCGGACCTGATGGCCCGCTACGAAGCCGCCGGCGGCAAGTTCCTGATCTGCCCGATCTGCTTCAACGCCAAAGGGCTTGAGGCGGAAAGGGTAGTGGCCAATGCCGACCTCGGCGGCACCATCCCACTGTGGCAGTGGATCGGCGACGAGCCGGCCACCACGTTCAGCTACTGACCTCTTCGGACAGCTCCATCCAGCGTTCCTCCAGCTCGGTCACTTCGCCTTCGAGCTCCCTCAGCGAGCTGGTAAGACGTTGCAGCCCTTCGTAATCGCCCTGATCGTGCTCGGCGAACCGCTGGTGCGCGGTGTCGATCTGGCCGGCGAGCTTCTCCAGTCGCCGCTCGATCGCCGTGATTTCCTTCTGCGCGGCGCGGAGCTCCGCACCCGATAGGCCTTCGGAGACCACGGCGGCCGGTTTGGCTGCGGCGGTACCGGTTTGGGCCGCGTGCGAAGCGCGCAGCCGCAGGTACTCATCGACGCCGCCGGGCAGGTGCCGCAGCCGGCCGCCGAGGATGCCGAACTGTTGATCGGTGACGCGCTCCAGGAAGTACCGGTCGTGGCTGACCACGATCAGTGTGCCGGGCCAGGAGTCCAGCAGATCCTCCATGGCGGCCAGCATGTCGGTGTCCAGGTCGTTGGTCGGCTCGTCGAGGATCAGCACGTTGGGCTGCTCCAACAGGATCAGCAGCAGTTGCAGCCGGCGCTGTTGCCCACCGGACAGATCCTTGACCGGCGTGGACAGCTGGGCGCTGGCGAAGCCGAGACGTTCCAGCAGCTGGCTCGGCGTGAGTTCGGTTGCCTTGGAACCGGATCCGAATGCGTAAGTGGTGGCCAGCCGGCTCAGCACCACCCGCACGGGCTCGTCGAGATGCTCGGCCAACTTCTCCACACCCTGGGTCAGGGTGGCGATCTGCACCGTCTTGCCGTGCTTGACCCGGCCGCCGGTCGGCTCGACCGAACCGTCGATCAGTCCGAGCAGCGTCGATTTGCCGGCGCCGTTGACACCGAGGATGCCGGTGCGCTCGCCGGGGGCGATCCGCCACTCGACGTCCTGCAGCACCTCCCGCTCGCCGTAGGTCACCGACGCGTCCAGAATGTCGACGACCTGCTTGCCCAGACGGGTCACGGCCAGCGACTGCAGCGCCACCTTGTCGCGGATCTCGGGGACGTCGGCGATCAGGGCGTTGGCGGCGTCGATGCGGAATTTCGGCTTCGACGTCCGCGCCGGCGCACCGCGGCGCAGCCACGCGAGTTCCTTGCGGGCCAGGTTCTGCCGTCGTGCCTCACTGGCGGCCGCCTGCCGGTCGCGCTCCACGCGCTGCAGGATGTACGCCGCGTAGCCACCCTCGAACGGTTCGACGATGCGGTCGTGCACCTCCCAGGTGGCGGTACAGATCTCGTCGAGGAACCACCGGTCGTGGGTGACCACCAGCAAGCCACCGGCGTTGGCGCTCCACCGCTTCTTCAGGTGTGCGGCCAGCCAGGTGATCGCCTCGACGTCGAGGTGGTTGGTCGGCTCGTCGAGGATGAGGACGTCGTGGTCGCCGGCGAGCAGCTGGGCCAACGCGACGCGGCGGCGCTGGCCACCGGACAGCGTGCCGATCACCGCGTTCCAGTCGAGGTCGCCCAGAAGTCCGGCGATGACGTCGCGGCCGCGGGGATCGCCGGCCCATTCGTGCTCGGGGACGTCGCCGACGACGGCGTGCCCGACGGTGTCGGTGTGGTCGAGCGTGTCGGCCTGGTCGAGCATCCCGATGCGGACGCCGCCGCGCACCGTCACCCGGCCGGAGTCGGGCTTCAGCCGCCCGCCCAGCATCGCCAGCAGACTGGATTTGCCGTCGCCGTTGCGGCCGACGATGCCGATCCGGTCGCCCTCCTCGATCCCGACCGTCAGCGAATCGAAAACCACACGGGTCGGAAACTCGAGATGCAGGGCTTCGGCCCCCAATAGATGCGCCATCAGGCGCCGATCATATGGGGTGCGCAGCGGCGTCCGCACTCACCGCAACAGCAAGGCCACAACCGCCAGGTAACCAGCGCGTTGTGCCATGATGGCGACGTAATCAGCGGATTTGTACTTATTTGACCAAAAGGGAGTGCCCGGTGGTGGACTTTTCAGCGATCACCGCTCCAGTGGAGCGGTTGGTGGCTACCGCCCAGAACGGGTTGGAAGTGCTTCGCTACGGCGGGCTGGAGACCGGTGCCGTGCCATCGCCGTTCCAGATCGTCGAGAGCGTGCCGATGTACCGGCTGCGGCGCTACTTCCCGCCGGACACCCGCCCGGGTGCCGCCGCGGCGGGCTCGCCAGTGCTCATGGTGCACCCGATGATGATGTCCGCGGACATGTGGGATGTGACGCGCGACGACGGCGCCGTCGGCATCCTGCATGCCGCGGGACTCGACCCGTGGGTCATCGACTTCGGCTCACCCGATCAGGTCGAGGGCGGTATGGACCGCAACCTGGCCGATCACGTGGTGGGGCTCAGCGCGGCCATCGACACCGTCAAGGCCACCACCGGCAAGGACGTGCACCTGGCCGGCTATTCGCAGGGCGGCATGTTCGCCTACCAGACCGCCGCCTACCGGCAGTCCCGCGACCTGGCCAGCATCGTGGCCTTCGGCTCGCCGGTGGACACCCTGGCCGCACTGCCGATGAACATGCCGGCCGGCCTCGCGACCAACGTCGCCGACTTCATGGCCGACCATGTCTTCAGCCGCCTCAACATCCCGGGTTGGTTGGCGCGCAACGGTTTCCAGATGCTGGACCCGATCAAGACCGCGCAATCACGCCTGGACTTCCTGCGCCAGCTGCACGACCGTGAGGCCCTGCTGCCGCGTGAGCAACAGCGCCGCTTCCTGGCCAGCGACGGCTGGATCGCCTGGTCCGGGCCGGCGATCGCCGAGCTGCTCAAGCAGTTCATCGCGCACAACCGGATGATGACCGGCGGTTTCGCCATCCACGGCAACCTGGTCACGCTGGCCGACATCACTTGCCCGGTGCTGGCCGTGGTGGGCGAGGTCGACGACATCGGTCAGCCCGCCGCGGTGCGCGGCATCAAGCGGGCCGCCCAGGACGCCGACGTCTACGAATACCTCATCCGCGTCGGGCATTTCGGGCTCGTGGTGGGTTCCAAGGCGGCCAGCCAGAGCTGGCCGACGGTGGCGTCGTGGGTCAAATGGCTCGATGCCGGCGGGCCGATGCCGGCCGACGTGGTGCCGATGCCGCTGCAGTCCGAATTGCCGCGCGAGTCGGTGCCGCTGGCGACCCGTGTCGCGCACGGTGCCGCGGCGGCCACCGAGATGGCCTTCACCCTGGCCAGCACCGCGGCCGACGCCGTGGTGTCGGCGGGCAAGTCCACGCGGGCGCTGGCCATCGAGACGGTCCGCACCCTGCCTCGTCTGGCCCGATTGGGTCAGATCAACGACCACACGCGAATCTCGTTGGGCCGCATCATCTGTGAGCAGGCCGAGGGCGCGCCGGACGGTGAATTCCTGCTGTTCGACGGTCGCGTGCACACCTACGAGGCGGTGGATCGCCGCATCAACAACGTCGTCCGCGGACTGATCGAAGTCGGTGTCCGGCAGGGTGTTCGGGTCGGCGTCCTGATGGAAACCCGGCCCAGTGCGCTGGTCGCCATCGCGGCGTTGTCGCGCCTCGGCGCGGTGGCAGTGCTGATGCCGCCCGACGCCGACCTGGCCGTGGCGGCCCGCCTCGGCGGCGTCACCGACATCATCTCGGACCCGGCCAATCTCGACGCCGCCCGCCGGTTGCGCACCCGCGTGCTGGTGCTCGGTGGCGGCGAGAACCGCGACCTGCATCTGGACGAAAACGGCGATGCCGACTTCATCATTGACATGGAGAAGATCAACCCCGACGTCGTCGAGCTGCCCGGCTGGTACCGGCCCAACCCGGGCTACGCGCAGGACCTGGCGTACGTCGCGTTCGCCAACGTCGGCGGCGAGCTGGTGGCCCGGCAGATCACCAACTTCCGTTGGGCGCTCTCGGCATTCGGCACCGCCTCGGCGGCCAACCTGGGCCGCGGCGACACCGTCTACTGCCTGACCCCGCTGCACCACCAGTCCGGCTTGCTCGTGTCGCTCGGCGGCGCGGTCGTCGGCGGTGCCCGCATCGCGCTGTCCCGCGGTCTGCGGCCCGACCGCTTCGTGCACGAACTGCGGCAGTACGGCGTCACCGTGGTGTCCTACACCTGGGCGATGCTGCGTGACGTCATCGACGATCCGTCGTTCGTACTCAACGGCACTCACCCGGTGCGGTTGTTCATCGGCTCAGGCATGCCGGCCGGATTGTGGCGCCGTGTCGAAGAGGCGTTCCAGCCCGCACACGTTCTGGAGTTCTTCACCACCACCGACGGTCAGGCCGTGCTGGCCAACGTGTCGGGCCTCAAGATCGGCAGCGAGGGCCGTCCGCTGCCGGGCGGCGGCCAGATCGCGCTGGCTGCCTACGACGTCGACGACGACCTGATCCTCGAGGGCGATGAGGGTTTCGTGGCGATCGCCGAGCCCAACGAGGTCGGCGTGCTGTTGGCCAAGCCGCGCGGCCCGGTCGACCCGACGGCGTCGGTCAAGCGCGGCGTCTTCGCGCCGGGCGACACCTGGGTGTCCACCGAGTTCCTGTTCCGCCGGGACGACGACGGCGACTACTGGATGGTCGACAACCGCCGCTCGGTCATCCGCACCCCACGCGGCCCGGTGTTCGGCAAGGAGGTCGGCAATGCGCTGGGCCGCCTCGACGCCGTCGACATCGCCGTCACCTACCGCGTGCCGGTCGGCGATCGCGACCTGGCCGTCACGGCGTTGAGCCTGCGTCCGGGCGGCAGCGTGCTGGCCGCCGACCTCCGTGAGGCGCTCATCGAGCTGCCGGTCGGAGTGGTGCCGGACCTCATCCACGTGGTGCCGGAGATGACGCTGAACGCGTCATATCGCCCGGTTCTCGCCGAGTTGCGTACCGCGGGCGTGCCCGAGTCGTCGGACAACGCGTGGCAGTTCGACGTGGACACCGACTCGTTCGTGCAGTTCACGTCGGCCGCTCACGCGGAGCTGACCGGGGACGGCAGTCTGTCGTGACAGCCTGCCGGTGCCGGTCAGCGCTGTTAGGCTGCGCTTGGTCATATCGAATGGAGGACGCATGACGTCACACACCAGCCGTCGCCGGCACGGTGTTGCCGGCGCGATTCTGGCGGGAGCGGTGGCTGCCGGCATGATGATCACTCCTGCCGCGGCGCACGCCGATGTCCTCGACGACCTCGACGCCGAGTACGACATCGGTGCCAGTGGCGGCGACCTCTCGAAGCTGCTGCACACCGCACTCAAGCTGCGCGCCCAGGGCTTCGGTCCCTCGAGGGGCAACCTCGCCGATATCCAGGCGGCCCTTGACGATCGTCCCAACCAGGTACCGCTGATCCACGCGCTGCAGGACACCGTGAAGTTCCAGAAGCGCAATCAGGCCCGTGCTGCCGGCGCGAAGCCGCAGAACCCCATCGTCATCGGTGGTCCGGGTGGCCTGCCGCCTGGCCTGGTGCCGGGCACCGGCGGCTCGCAGATTCCGTTGGGTGGCTAGCGCACGATGATCGACGAAGCGTTGCGCGCGATTTTGGTGTGCCCGCAGGACCGCGGTGAGCTGCTGCTGGTCGGGGACGAATTCCTGTACAACCCGCGGCTGCGTCGGGCGTACCGGATCGACGCCGGGGTCCCGGTGCTGCTCATCGACGAGGCGGTCGACATCACCGACGACGCCGAGCACCAGCGACTGATCGACGCCGCCCAGCGGTAGCTCAGCCCGGCAGGTCGCCGGTGAGATAGCGCTGCAGGTTGGGGCCGATCGTTTCCACGATCTGTTGCACCGGCAGCGATTTGAACGGCTCCAGCTCCAGGATGTAGCGGGCCATCACCACGCCGATCAGCTGGGACGCGACGAACTGCACCCGGATTCGTCCGGTGCCGGGTGGATTGTCAACGCGCGCACCGACTTCGGTGGTGATGACGTCTTCCAGGAAGATTCGGATCAGATTGACGTCGTCGCCGGCCAGCATCGAGCGCAGCGCCGCGATGAATCCGACGCCGAGTTCGGAGTCCCAGATCGGGAGCAGCAGTGCCGGCAGGGTGTGCCCGAGTTCCTCGATGGGGGTGTTCCGCAGCGGTCCCAGCACCATTTGCGGGTCGACGGGAATGTGTACCGCGGCTGCGAAGAGCTGCTGCTTGGTCCCGAAATAGTGATGCACCAGCGCCGCGTCGACGCCCGCGGCGGCGGCGATCGCCCGCACCGAGGTGTTGTTGAATCCGTTGCGGGCGAACAGCTCCCGCGCACAGGCGAGGATCGTCTCCTTGGTGTCCGATGGTCCGGTCGGACGGCCGGGGGGCTTGCGGCGGGGCCGCGGCTGCGTCGCGGTCATGGGGTCCGACGGCGCAGGGTCGCGGCGGCCAGGCACAGGGTGACGACCGCGAACACGATCACGATGACGATGTCCCGCACGGTGGTGCTGGTGATCTCGGCGTGGTCGGCCACCTCGCGGAGCGCTTCCAACGCGTAGGTCGCGGGCAGCGCGTCACTGATCCACCGCAACCAGTCGGGCAGCATCTCACGCGGAACGATGATGCCGCACAACAACAATTGCGGCACGATCACGACCGGCATGAACTGCACGGCCTGGAACTCGGTGCGCGCGAACGCACTGCACAACAGGCCGAGGCCGACGCCGAGCACGGCGTTGATGATCGCGATCAGGAACACCAGCGCGGGGCTGCCCGCAGTGTCGAACCCGAGGAACCAGAACGACACCAGGCAGGCCAGCGTCGCCTGCGCGGCCGCGGCCACGGAGAACGCCGATCCGTAGGCGGCCAGCAGATCCAGCCGGCGCAGGGGAGTGGTCAGGATTCGTTCCAACGTGCCCGAAACCCGTTCGCGCTGCATGGTTATCGACGTGATCAGGAACATGACGATCAACGGGAAGACGCCCAGCAGGATCAGGCAGGCGTTGTTGAACGGCGACAGCGTGCCGGGCCGGTGCGGCAGATCGTCGAACATGAAGTACATCAACGTGATGACGGCGCTCGGCACCACCAGGATCATCGCCATGCTGCGATGGTCGGCGGCGAGCTGACGCAGGATGCGGGCAGTGGTGGCCAGATAGGGCTGCAACGTCAGTCGGCTTTGGCCGCGGTGCTGCGCCTGATGATGGTCAGAAACGCTTCCTCCAGCGATGAACATCCGGTGTCCTCTCGTAGATGGGTGGGCGTGGTGTGCTCGAGCAGGCGGCCTTCGCGCATCAGCAACAGTTCCCCGCAGTGGTCGGCCTCGTCCATCACATGGCTGGACACCAGCAGGGTGGTGCCGCCGCGGGCCAGCCGGTCGAATTGTTCCCACAGGTCGACGCGTAGCACCGGGTCCAGCCCGACGGTCGGTTCGTCGAGCACCAGCAGGTCAGGTTTGGACACCAGCGCACACGCCAGCGACGCCCGGGTCCGCTGGCCGCCAGATAGGTTGCCGCAGAGCGCGGTTCGGTGATCCTGCAGCCCGACGGCGGCGATGGCGTCGTCGGCCGCGGTCTTGCCGGAGCCTGTCAATGCGGCGAAATAGCGCACGTTGTCGATGACGCGCAGATCGTTGTAGACCGTCGGCTCCTGCGTCACATAGCCGACGCGGCGACGCAGCTCCGCTGATCCGGCGGGTTTCCCGAGCACGGTGACGGTGCCCTTCGTGATGATCTGGGTACCCACGATGGAGCGCATCAGGGTGGTCTTGCCGCAGCCCGAAGGGCCGAGCAGTCCGGTGATGCTGCCGCGCCGCACCTGCAGGGACACTTCGTCGATCGCGCGTCGCTTACCGCGGACGACGGTCAGGCTGTCGACTCGAATCGCGACGTCAGGGGCATGATCCATTAATTCATCACTCGATGAACTCATCATAGGATGAATAATCCGCTCGCGGCGTGGACATGTCAACGGCGAGTCTTCGAGCGGGCAGAATGACGGGCCATGAGCGCCGCGCAACTCGCCGTCGACCCGGTCACCGCGGCCCGGCGCCTGCTCGGAGCCACGCTGTACGGCCGCGACGTGGTCGCCACGGTGGTGGAGGTCGAGGCCTACGGCGGCCCGCCGTCGGGGCCCTGGCCGGATGCGGCAGCTCACTCGTTCCGCGGCCCGACACCTCGAAGTGCGGTGATGTTCGGACCGGCCGGCCGGCTGTACACCTACCGCAGTCACGGAATTCACGTGTGCGCCAACGTCGTCTGCTGCACCGACGGGGTGGCGGGTGCCGTGTTGCTGCGTGCGGCCCGCGTCATCGACGGCTGTGGTGCCGCCCAAGGCCGCCGACGCGCCGGCGTTACGCCGGCCGCGATCGCCCGCGGACCCGGCAATCTGTGCGAGGCGCTGGGAATCACCTTGTCGGACAACGGTATTGACCTGATGGATCGACGATCCCCGGTTCGGCTGGAACTGCACGCACTGCAGGAGGGGAGTGCCGGGCCGCGAGTCGGCGTCAGCCAGGCCGCCGACCGGCCGTGGCGATTCTGGCTGGCGGACACTCCGGAGGTTTCGGCCTACCGGCGCAGTCCCCGGGCGGCCGCACCGGGGGATAGTGACTGATGGCAGCCGCTGACCTGCGATAGGGGAAGATCGACGTCGTGAGTACTGGCATCCTCGATGAACTGGACTGGCGCGGACTGATCGCGCAATCGACCGACCGCGAAGCGCTTGCCGCCGCGACCACGGATGGGCCGCTCACTCTGTATGCCGGCTTCGATCCGACCGCGCCCAGCCTGCACGCCGGACACCTGGTTCCCCTGCTCACGCTGCGGCGATTCCAGCAGGCCGGGCATCGTCCCATCGTGCTGGCCGGTGGTGCGACCGGCATGATCGGCGATCCCCGGGACAACGGGGAGCGGACCATGAATACCGCCGATACCGTCGCCGACTGGTCTGAACGCATTCGCGGCCAGCTCGAGCGATTCGTCGAGTTCAACGACTCCGGCAACGGCGCGATCGTCGAGAACAACCTGTCCTGGACGGGTCCGATGTCGGCCATCGAATTCCTGCGTGACCTGGGCAAACACTTCTCGGTCAACGTCATGCTCGACCGGGACACCATCAAGCGGCGACTCGAAGGTGACGGCATCTCGTACACCGAGTTCAGCTACATGCTCCTGCAGGCCAATGACTTCGTCGAGCTGCACAAGAAGCACGGCTGCAGCCTGCAGATCGGTGGCTCCGACCAGTGGGGAAACATCATCGCGGGCGTCCGGCTGGTGCGTCAGAAGCTGGGTGCGACGGCACATGCGCTGACGGTTCCGCTGGTCACCTCGGCTGACGGCAAGAAGTTCGGCAAGTCGACCGGTGGCGGCAATTTGTGGCTCGACCCCGAGCTGACCAGCCCATATGCCTGGTACCAGTACTTCGTGAACGCGGCTGACGCGGATGTCGTCGGTTATCTGCGCTGGTTCACCTTCCTGTCCGCCGACGAACTCGGCGAACTGGCGACCGCCACGGCGGAGCGTCCCCACGAACGGGCTGCTCAACGCCGGCTGGCTCGGGAATTGACCACTTTGGTGCACGGCCAGGCCGCGACCGACGCCGTCGAACTGGCCAGTCAGGCGCTGTTCGGCCGTGCCGAACTGCGGGATCTCGACGCATCGACGCTGGCCGCGGCACTGACCGAAGCCAGTAATGGCCAGGTCGCGGAGCTGGCGCCCGGTGGTCCGGACGGGATCACCGACCTGTTGGTGGCGACGGGACTGTCCAAGAGTCGTGGGGAAGCGCGCCGGACGGTCGCCGAGGGCGGCGTTTACGTCAACAACGCACGCGTGGAAAGCGACGAGTGGGTACCACAGCCGACGGATTTTCTGGGTGATCGCTGGCTGGTGTTGCGGCGTGGCAAGCGCCACATCGCGGGGGTTCGGCGGGTTACGGGCCTGACCAGTGGGAATCACCCCCTGTGACCAGGGGAAACGGCCCGCTGACCTGGCGATTTGACTCGCTGTTAGCCCTGCCGTAACTTATTCCAGGTCAGAGCGACACGGACAAGCGCCGGAGAGCGAAGACCAAATCCGAGAGTAACACCCATTAAGTTGGGAGTTCCTCACTGCCCGCACACGGACCGCGGCTTTTAAGCCGCGGGTTTGTTGCGCGGTCAGGCCGGGCGTGTTGTTTGAGAACTCAATAGTGTGTTTGGTGGTTTTTGTTTGTTGTTTTTTTGACTGCACCTCTTGTTTTCCCGTTTGTGGGGTGTGGTTGTTTTTTTGATGCCAGTTTGTTTGGTGTCTTTTGTTTGTGATCGGATTTTTCTG
>NZ_JBFUJW010000020.1:0-8485 GCF_056555145.1 Mycolicibacterium sp. P4_G11 | reverse complement strand
GCCGCCGGGGGCGGCGGTGCCGCTGAGCCGGTTTCCGGTGACTTTGCCTCCGGTGACGGCGAGGACCTGACGCATCCCGTATGGGCCCGGTCCCACGATCTGGGGTTCGGCGAGCTCTGCGGTGTAACTGAACTCCGGCTCCAAATTCATTGATCCACCTCCGTTTTCGAGCGGGGCTGCCTTCAGCACCGCGGTGGATCCGATCGTGCACCATCAGTTGGTGATAGTCAACAGTGTGTCGAGTATCGCTCGCCATTAACCGGTGGAATGTTGAATCCGCAAAAGTGGACATAGTGTTGACTAGTATCGACTGTGAGTCTAATCTCAACTTTTGCAGGGCCGTGACACCGAACACCGGCGCACGGCGTCACAACGACATAAGAGGATTGACATGGCCACGAAATCGGAAGTCGACCAGATCCAACCGTCAGCTTCGCGCGATGGGGAGAGCTACGTCTCCCACCGTGAGGACATCCACTTCAACATGACCGGTGACTTCATGACCGGCGTGGATTTCTGGATCCACGCGACCGGTGAGACCACCAACGGTCAGCTGATCGTCATCGAGACCAACTGGGTTCGTGGTACCGAACCGGTCTGGCACATCCACCACCGAGAGGAAGAGGGCTTTTTCGTGATGGACGGTGAGATCAAGATTCACACCGAGGCCGGTTCGTACAACGCCAAAAAGGGCCAGTTCGTGTGGGGGCGCAAGGATCAGCGACACACCTATGAGGTGGTCGGTGACGAAGCCCGGATTCTCGTGGTGTTCGTGCCTGGGCCCGACAGCAACGGCTTTGAGCCCAACGGCGGCATCGACAAGTACTTCTACGAAGCTCGTAATCGTGAGCTTCGGACGCCCGAGCAGTTGCAGGCCGAAGTCGAGAATCTGAAGGTCAACTACGGCCTGGAGATGTTCCCCGAAATTCCGCATCCCCGCGCTAACGCGTGAGACTGGTTGGCATTTCGGATATTTGGCCTTACTGAACCATTGGAGTTGCTGTGACCATCGATATATCTCTTGAGACCGTGCCGCATTGGATCGGCGGCACAGCCGTCTCCTCGGCAGACGGGCCGCGTGCAGAGATCCACGACCCCGCTACGGGGCGCGTGATCGGGACAGTCGTGTTGGGCCGTGCCGATGCCGTCGACGAAGCTGTCGCCAGTGCGCGCGCTGCAGCCACGGCGTGGGCTGACACGCCCGCCTCGACCCGCGCATCGATACTGCATCGCTTCCGGGCGCTGCTGCACGAGCAGGTGGACGACCTGGCGTCGATCATCACGGCCGAACAGGGCAAGACGCTTGCAGACGCCCGCGGCGAGCTGGCGCGCTCGATTGAGGCCGTAGACGTGTCGCTTTCGGTTGTGCAGCAACTCAAGGGGGAGTACGCCGAGCAGGTCGCCAATGGCGTCGATACGTACTCTTTCCGGCAACCGCTCGGTGTATGCGCCGGCATCACACCGTTCAACTTCCCGGTGATGGTGCCGGTGTCGATGTTCGCAGCTGCCATTGCGTGCGGAAATGCGTTCGTGCTCAAGCCAAGTGAACAGGTGCCCTCGGCGTCGGTGCGGTTGGCGCAGATCATGAGCGAGGCAGGACTGCCCGACGGCGTGCTCAACGTGGTGCACGGCGGTGTCGAGGCGGCCGAGGCGCTGATCGACCACCCCGATGTCGCGGCAGTGTCGTTCGTCGGGTCGACCCCGGTAGCGCGTGCGATCTACCGGCGCTCGGCCGAGGCCGGTAAGAAGGTGCAGGCCCTCGGGGGTGCCAAGAACCACCTTGTGGTGATGCCCGACGCGGACCTCGACGCCGCTGCCGATGCGTTGGTGTCCGCGGCGTACGGTGCCGCAGGTCAGCGATGCATGGCAGTGACGGTCGCGGTTGCCGTCGGTTCGGCGGCAGACGCACTGGTGGACAAGATTGCCGATCGCGCAAGGGCGTTCAGGGTGGGCGACGGTGCGGCGTCGGGTATCGACATGGGACCGTTGATCTCAGCGGGCGCACTCGACCGGGTCCGCGGGGCGCTGGAACGCTCGGTTGAGCAGGGCGGGCAGCTGGTCGTCGACGGCCGTGACCGGCCTGCGGCAGGGGACGGCTACTTCATCGGCCCGAGCCTGGTTGACCGCGTCAGTGTCGAGAGCGACCTGTACCGGGACGAGGTGTTCGGACCGGTCCTCAGCGTCGTGCGCGCCGATGATCTCGAGCAGGCCCTGCAGATCGTCAACGATAATCCCTACGGAAATGGCGCGATCATTTTCACCGGCAGCGGCGCGGCTGCACGTCGGTTCAGCCGGGCCGTGTCGGCCGGCAGCGTAGGAATCAACGTGCCTATCCCCGTGCCGATTTCATGGTTCGGCTTCGGCGGGTGGGGCGACTCGCGATTCGGAGATGACGGCCTCAACTACGACGGCTATCGCTTCTACACAAAGTCCAAAGTGATCACGCAGCGCTGGACGGAACCCGCGCCAGGCCTGGCTCCGCACTTCGTCGCAGCGGGCCGGCAGTGAGCTTGCCGACGGCCGCCGGACCGGTTCGGCTCGACCATGTCGGAATCCTCGTGCGCGACTTGGCATCCGCGCGTGCGCAGTGGTGTGATCGTTTTGGCGTCGAAGTTGCTCGCGCGGTTGATGTTCCAGCCATGAGTATCAGTGCGGCGTTCCTCAGCGTTTCGGGGGCAGAGGTCGAGTTGTACACCGTCCACGATCCGGCCGCGCTTGATGCGGCCCTCGGCGGAGCGCCGGCAAAACTCGATCACGTGGCACTACGCCTACACCGCGCCGATGGCCCCGAACTCGTGGGCTGCTCCATCCGGGGGCCGGGGCGCCCAGATCCGATCGCACGGCCGATTCTGATGGGGGATTCCACGCATGTCTGGACCGAGCCTCCCGGCATCGATGTCCTGCTTCAGTTGATCAGGCCGGCCGCGTGAGGCCTCGATCTACATCCGTTGCACCACAAGCGGTCTCGCCGGCCGGCTGGCCGTAAAGATTCACCTCAGAAGGAACGAACATGGGAAGAATGGAAGGAAAGGTCGCTCTGATCACCGGAGCGGCCCGAGGTCAGGGCCGGGCACACGCCATCCGCCTCGCGCAGGAAGGGGCGGACATCCTCGCCTTCGACTGCCCGGCGAATGGCGGGGTTCCCTATCCCGTCGGCACCGCAGCCGACCTCGAGATCACGGTCAAGGAAGTCGAGGCGCTGGGTCGGCGGATCATCGCGCACCAAGGCGACGTCCGCGAGCAGGCCGCGTTGGACAAGTTGGTGGCCGAGGGCGTCCGGGCCTTCGGTGGACTCGACGTTGCAGTGGCCAACGCCGGGATCTGGACCGTGCACCCGTTCGCGGACATTCCCGAGGACGAGTTCCTGGACGTGCTCAACGTCAACATCATGGGGCCCTGGCGCACCCTGAAAGCGGTGACTCCTGCCATGAAGTCGCGCGGAGGTGGCTCGGTGATCATCACCTCGTCGGGCAACGGGGTGGAGGGGTCTCCCCACTACGTCCACTACGTGGCGTCGAAGCATGGCGTACTCGGCTTGGCGAAGAGCGCAGCACTCGAGTTCGGCCAGTACGGCATCCGAGTCAACTCGCTGCTTCCCGGGCCTACCGATACCCCGGCCTTGGATTGGCAAGGTGGCTACGACCTTTGCGCGGGCAAGGGCCCGGGTAACGGCGTCAAGGAGGACCTACAGGGCGCCAGGTACTGGGCACTTCTGCGCGATGTGGGTCTGCTGCCGCCGCAGGCCATGAGCGAGGCGGTTCTGTGGCTGGCCTCCGACGAGTCGCGATGGACGACAGGCCTCGAGATGTTAGTCGAGGGTGGTCACATGCTCATGCCGGGGCTAAACATGACGAAAATGGCTTTGGACAACCAGTAGCGTCCGAGCCGCCCGGAAGTCGAGCGAGGTCCTCCTCGAAGACGTCGATCACGTCTTCGAGGAGGACTTGCGGCGTTTACGAGGCTTCTCGCGCGGTTTCCACTCGAGTCCGTAGACGGTCCGCAGCCAGATCGTGGTCACCGTTTCGGCCATGTCTTCCAACGGGATTGCGTTCTCGCTGCGCAGGCTCATCAATGCGAGGTTGCGTTCTCCCATCCACATCAGGGCTGCGGCCAACGACCTGGCCGGTGGTCCGGCGATAGCTATACCGGCAGCTCTGTCCCGTTCGATGCTGGCCGCCGAAGCGTCGATGAACCGCCCGAGGATCGTGTCCCACTGCGCCTGCAGGTCCGGTTCGGCCGCAGCGGCGTCGGCTACTTCACGAAGAACGTGGCCATGACGTTCCCACACCTGAATGACCTCGTTGACCGCATGCTCTATGGCCGCCTCCGGTGGCATGCCGGCTGGGCGCTCAAAAATCAATTGCGACGCTTGGAATACGTCGGCTGTGACCCTCGAGAGCAGTGCGGACAACAGCTGCCACTTGGACTCATAGTAGAAGTAGAACGACGACCGAGACAGCCCCGCGCGCTTCGTGAGATCGTCGATGGAGATGTTGCGCAGGGGCACCGTGCGCAACATGTCGTAAGCGCCTTCAAGGATGGCTTGCTCGCGTTGATCGCCTTTGATGTTTCGTCTGCCCACCCGCGTTTCCGCAGCGCTGAGGCTAAAAGATGAAGTGGACGCCATGGGAAGCATGATAGGTCAGAGCAGCTGATTCAAGAGCGCACGCCGTGCGGGCTGAGGGCATACGAGAACAATACCCGACATTATGTTGATAATAGTGAACACATAGTCCATACTATGGGGGTACGCCGGACTGGCCTCTGATGTCCCCGCCGGCGCCGACTGCCTGCTCAGGGTCGGCTGCTGTGCTGCCTGAGCTCAAACGGGACTCGCGCCCCGGGGCTGCGGAATACGAATGCGAGCTCCCTTCCGAAGTAGGAGGCAACCGTGTCCAACCTTGCCGGCAATCTGGTCGCGACCGCGCACGAATACGGAGATCGGCCGGCGGTGAAGCTCGACGAATACGTGCTGTCCTACCGTGAGCTCTATGACCGCGCTGCGGCTGTGGCTGGAGATCTGCGGGCTCAAGGTGTGCTTCCCGGCGACCGGGTTGGCCTGGTGCTTCCCAACGTCCCGGCATACCCGGTGCTGTTCTACGGCGTTCTACTCGCGGGCGCGGTCGCAGTTCCCATGAATCCGCTGCTGAGTGCCCGTGAGGTCGAGTACTACCTCACCGACTCGGGTATGACGATGGTGTACGGGTTGGAGGGCGACGATTCCGTTGTGCCGGCCGCAGCGAAGAAAGTCGGAATTCGCTCGGCATTGGTGCCTGCCGCAGGTCCAATCAACCTGCCCGGCAACCCAATCCATGAAGCGGCCGAGCGAACCGACAACGATACCGCGGTGATTCTTTACACCTCGGGGACCACCGGGAAGCCCAAGGGGGCAGAACTCACGCACCGGAACATGTCCTCCAACGCCGCGACGACAGTGGACACCTTGATCAACGTGGGCCCCGAAGACGTCATTCTCGGTTGCTTGCCGTTGTTCCACGTCTTCGGCCTCACCTGCGGGCTCAATGCGGCGGTCAAAGCCGGGGCCCTTCTCACCCTTGTCTCTCGCTTCGAGGCGGCCAAGGCTTTGCAGGTCGTGGCCCGCGATCGAGTGACCGTCCTCGAGGGCGTGCCCACCATGTACGCCGCGATACTGCACTCATCGGTTGCAGATGACGCCGACATGTCCTCCCTTCGCACATGCATCACCGGCGGTGCGCCCATGCCCGTCGAGATTCTCAAAGCGTTTGAGCGGAAGTTCGACTGCGAAATCTACGAAGGGTATGGGCTCTCGGAGACGGCGCCCATTGCCTGCTTCAACCAGCCAGGGCACCAGCGCAGACACGGCACCATCGGGATACCGGTACGCGGGTGCGCGCTGCGCATCGTCGGCGATGATGGTGAGGACATTGCTGATGGCATACCTGGCGAGATCGCGATCCGGGGCGAGAACCTGATGAAGGGCTACTGGAACCGGCCTGAGGCAACGGCCGAAGCGATTCCCGATGGCTGGTTTCGTACCGGGGACATCGCGATTCGCGACAGCGACGGGTACTACACCGTCGTCGACCGCAAGAAGGACCTGATCATCCGGGGTGGGTACAACGTGTATCCCCGCGAGGTCGAGGAAGTGCTCTACGAACATCCTGCTGTCGCTGAAGTTGCGGTGGTCGGCATCAAACACGCAGACCTCGGGGAGGAGATCGGCGCAGCGGTTGCCCTCAAACGTGGCGCGCACGCAGGCGTCGCCGAATTGAAGGCGTTCGTACGAGATCGCCTCGCCGCGTACAAATACCCCCGCGAAATCTGGTTCGTGGACTCTCTGCCCAAGGGCCCGACCGGCAAGATCCTCCGACGGGAAGTGCAGCCGCCCGCGACCGGAATCGGTTGATTGCAAAGCGATCTAGGGCTGATCCGATGCTGCGATGATTCGGGCGACAGAACGAGTCCATTCATGCCTGAACGGATTCCGTTGCCGCGCCGCCCAACGGGTGACTCACTACCGGTTGGGCGGCGCGGCGCTCGCTAACGGGGCTAGGGGAGCGGTGCGACCTGGACGACCGTCTTTCCTCGAGCGCCGCCCGACAGTGCTTGATTCAGGGTCTCCCGAGCGTGCTCCAAACCTTCGACGATGGTCTCGTCATATGTCACCGAACCCTCACCCAGCGCCGCGGCGAGCTTTCCGATGATCTCAGCGTAACGGTCGATGTGGTCGGTAACGATGAAGCCCCGCAGGTTAACTCGCTGCATGAGTAGTTGGTTTACATTGCGCAGGCCCGGCTGCTCGCCGTCGTTATTGTAGGTGTCGTACTCCGAGATCAGACCGCACAGCGCCACTCGTGCGCCGATGTTCAATCGACCCAGGACGTGATCCATGATCGGGCCGCCCACGTTCTCGAAGTCGACATCAATGCCGCCGGGCGTCGCCTCGTCGAGTTGCTCGCGCCAGTTGTCGGAGTGCCGGTCCACGCATGCATCGAAACCCAGCTCCTCCACCAAGTGTCGGCATTTCTCGGCGCCGCCGGCAATACCGACCACGCGGGCGCCACGTTGCTTTGCCAGCTGGCCGGCGATGGATCCGACGGCGCCTCCGGCGGCGGAAACGACTACCGTCTCGCCGGACTGAGGGTCGCCCAGCTCGACACCGATGAACGCTGAAATGCCGGTGTGGCCAAGCACTCCCAGGAAAGCCGAGAGCGGCGCCGGTAATGGGTCGGGCAGCACGGTGAACGGAAACTCGAGTGCGGAATCGTCAGCGACACAATATTCTTGCCAGCCGGTGAAGCCGAGGACGTATGCGCCGACCGGCAGATCTTCGCGCCGGCTTTCGATCACCTGTCCGACGCCGAGGCCCCGCATCACCGCGCCCAATTCGACCGGCGGTATGTAGGAACGCAACTGGCTCATCCACACGCGGTTCGTGGGATCGAGAGACAGGTACAGGGTGCGTACCAATGCCTGCCCCTCCGCAATGTCGGGGATGGATTCCTCGACCCACTCGAGATCTTGTTCGGTGACTGTGCCTTGCGGCCGCTTCCGCAGACGAAACAGCCGGTTGGTCGGTGGTTTCATGGCAAATCCTCGTTGTTGGCGGTGCCTGGAATGGTGGTCATCGGGCCGCGCAAGCGCAGCATCCGCGGGGATGGAGGCAAGGCCCACAGTGACTTTAACGCATTGTCGTGTTTAATCAACAGTCTGTCGAATAGTAGACGGTTTCTCTGCCGAGTATCACCAGTCGCGTTGCGGGGCAAGGGATAGGCATTTATCGACAAAGTGTTGACTATTAACGACGAATGGTGCAGTCTCAGTCTTGCCACCCCGACTGTGACGGCAGTCGACCGAGAGATGGAGGCGGGCGCATGAGCGTACAAACGGACAACCGCGCGACGGTTGAGCGATTCTGGGGGGCCTTCGATGACGGCCCGCCTCGCGGTGAGGCTCTGGAGGTGTGGAAGGACAACTTTGCCGAGGATGGCGTCTGGGAGATGCCCTTCGCGCCCGAGCCGCTCGCCGATACCGTCCCCGGCCGACAACTGATCGGTCATTTCATCGACTGGTTCTTCGCTTCGGTGCCCGACCTCCGGATTGATTCGTTGACCGTGCACGATACGACCGACCCGGAACTCTTCATTCTGGAACTGCACGGAAAGGCGACGGTCACGCAGACCGGCAGGATCTACGCCAATTCCTATTGCACCCATATGCGGATTCGGGACGGCAAGGTCGCGCTGATCCGCGAGTACTTCAACCCCAATATTGTGCTCGAGGCCTTCGGGCGCGATGTCATCGCCGAAGGTATGTCAGCTGTGATGGCAGCCGCCGGAGTGGGTGCAGCCCAGTGAATTTGGAGCCGGAGTTCAGTTACACCGCAGAGCTCGCCGAACCCCAGATCGTGGGACCGGGCCCATACGGGATGCGTCAGGTCCTCGCCGTCACCGGAGGCAAAGTCACCGGAAACCGGCTCAGCGGCACCGCCGCCCCCGGCGGC
>NZ_JBFUJW010000019.1:0-20560 GCF_056555145.1 Mycolicibacterium sp. P4_G11 | reverse complement strand
GCCGTGGCGTGATACCGCCACCCCTGCTCGAACAACGCGACAACCGCACCACGCTGCCCCTCGGTCAACGAACTACGAGGATGCAAAAAAGTACTCCCCAGAACAAGGAACTGAACTTCTCAGTCCAACTTCTGGGGAGCACTTCAGTTTTGGGGGTTTTCACTCGCGTTGCTAGGCCGCAGCCATGCGCTTGGCCGCACGACGGCTGCGCACGGTGCGGATGGCCGTCTTCAGACCGCGCTTGTTGCCGGTCGCCGGGTCGACGGCGCCGAAGCTCTCGTCGAGCTCGACGAACATCCGCTCGCTGCGGGTCTCCGGCGCATCGTCCGAGGTGTCCTGCAGGAACTTGTCCGGCAACGACAGCTTGGCGATGGTGCGCCAGGTCTTGGCGTACTGCACCAGGAACGGCCCGGTGGTGTAGGGCAGGTCGTACTTCTCGCACAGCGCCCGCACCCGGATCGAGATCTCGGCGTACCGGTTGCTCGGCAGATCCGGGAACAGGTGATGCTCGATCTGGTGGCTCAGGTTGCCGCTCATGAAGCGCAGCACCGGACCAGAGTTGAAGTTGGCACTGCCCAGCATCTGGCGCAGGTACCACTGGCCGCGCGACTCACCCACCATGTCGGTCTTGGTGAATTTCTCTGCGCCGTCCGGGAAATGGCCGCAGAAGATCACCGCGTTCGACCACACGTTGCGGATGACGTTGGCCACCGCGTTGGCCTTGAGCGTCGACTTGAACGTGGCACCCGGCGACAATGACGTGATCGCGGGGTACGCGATGTAATCCTTGGTCAGCTGCTGCGAAGCCTTGACGCCGAATTCCCGCACCCGGATCATCGTGGCCTTGCGGTCGTCGCGGCCCTTGAAGATCTTGCCGAGCTCCAGGTGCTGCAGGCCGACGCCCCACTCGAAACCGATCGCCAGCAGCGTGTTGAAGAGCAGATTGCCGTAGAGATTGAACGGCCGCCACTTTGCATCGCGGGTGACCCGGATGACGCCGTAGCCCACATCGTCGTCCATGCCCAGGATGTTTGTGTACTTGTGGTGCATGAAGTTATGGGTGAACCGCCAGTGCTTGGACGCGCCGCTCATGTCCCACTCCCACGTCGAGGAGTGAATCTCGGGATCGTTCATCCAGTCCCACTGGCCGTGCATGACGTTGTGGCCGATCTCCATGTTCTCGACGATCTTGGCCACGCCCAGCGTGCTCGCCCCGGCCCACCAGAACGACCGCTTCGAGCTGCGCAACAACAGCAGGCGCCCGGCTACCTCGAGAGCACGTTGTGCCGCGATGGTGCGGCGGATGTAGCGCGCGTCGCGGACGCCGCGGGATTCCTCGATATCTTGGCGGATCGCGTCGAGCTCATTGCCCAAAGCCTCGATATCAGCTTCGGTCAGGTGCACGAATTCCGGTACATCAGTCACTGCCATTGTCGACCTCCTTCCCAAATACCTACGCTAGCGTAACCTACGGCATAGTAGGTTTCTAGCCAGCTAACTTTAGATTTCCCAATTCTGCTGCTGGGTTAAATATCCAACACACAGTCGCCGGCCGCAGCCGAAATGCAGGTCTGCACTCGACTTCCGGGCTCTCGTTCCTCACCCGTGCGCAGATCCCGCGCGTGACCCTCCAGCAAACTCACTACACACGACTGGCAGATGCCCATCCGGCAGCCGAAGGGCATCCGAACGCCAGCCTGTTCACCGGCCTCCATCAGCGACGTCGCCGCATCGGCGACGACGGTCTTGCCGCTGCGCTCGAACGTCACCGAACCGCCGGTGCCGTCGACCGCAGCGCGCGACGCCGCGAAACGCTCCAGGTGCAGCCGCACCCCGAGCCCCGCCGCTTCGAACTCACGCTCGGCGTCGTGGAGCATGGCCTCCGGGCCACACGCCCACGCTTCCCGCGTCCGCCAATCGGCGACCTCGCCGTCGAGCTTGGTCAGGTCCAGGCGCCCCTCGGTACGCGTGGCCCGCACCCGCAGCTGGTAGCTCGGGTGATCCTTGGCCAGCTGCGCCAATTCGTCGGCGAAGATGACGTCGGCCTCGGTCGGGGCCGAGTGCAGGTGGACGATGTCGGTGATCTGGTCCCGGCGCGCCAGGGTGCGCAGCATCGACATCACCGGGGTGATGCCCGAGCCGGCGGTCAGGAACAGCACCTTGCCGGGCGCGGGGTCCGGCATGACGAACTCGCCCTGCGGCGCCGCCAGCCGCACGATGGTCCCGGGCGCCACGCCACCGACCAGGTGGGTCGACAGGAACCCCTCGGGCATGGCCTTGACCGTGATGGTGATGGTGTGGTCGCTGTGCGATTCCACCGGGCTCGAGGTCAGCGAGTACGAACGCCAGCGCCACCGGCCGTCCATGAGCAGGCCGATGCCGATGTACTGGCCCGGGTGGTAGTCGAACGAGAAGCCCCAGCCCGGCTTGATCACCAGGGTCGCCGAATCTTCGGTTTCCTGCCGGACGTCGACGACCTTGCCGCGCAGCTCGCGCGCCGACCACAGCGGATTGACCAGCTTGAGATAGTCGTCCGGCAGCAGCGGTGTGGTGATCCGCGCGACGATGGTGCGCAGTGCATGCCAGCCCGGCCGTTCCTTGGCGCCGGCCACCGTGGGCCGCACCGTGTTGACGACATTGGCCGAGATCTTGATGTCGTTCTTGGCCACGTTCACTCCCGCTCAGGTGGTCACCACTGGTCGCGTCCCGACCAGCTCGTCCTAACCTACGGTACCGTAACCTACGCGCAAGTAGCTACCCCTGCCGGCCACATCCGAGGGCTACAGCAGCTCCAACAAGAACGGTAACTCTTGAGCGGCGTACCACGCCAGATCATGATCCTGAGCATCTCCGACAGTGAGCTCGGCGTCCTCGTCACCGAGGTCGGCGGCGTCGACGGCGGCCACCGCAGCAAGCACCGCCGGCTCGGCCGTCGAGTTGTCGACGTACACCGCGATCACGTCGGCCAACGCGATCGGCCCGGCCAGCCGCACCACCGCGTCGTCCAGATCGGGGCGCACGGTGGCCCCGTCGGCCTCGGCCACCAGCACCGCGCGCCGCGGCGGCAACCCGCCTTCCTCGCCTTCCCCACCGGCCTCGCCCACGCCCTCGCCGGCGAGCAGCCGTAGCGACGCCAGCGCCGCTTCCTGCAGCGCGATCTCGCCGAGCTCGTCCTCGTCTCCGTGCGAGTACGCCTCACGCAGGGTCGGCGTCACCGCGAACGCGGTACCGCTGCGGGCCGGCATCGCGCCGTCGGCCACGAGTTGCGAGAGCATGGCCAGGGTCGCCGGAATGTAGACGCGCACCAGGGCACTCTAAAGGGATCTCTCGGGATCGCCCATCAGCTCGGCCACGTGATCTGGCACATAGGTGGTGAGCTCACGCGACGGCCGGACGTACGTGCCCGTCACCACCGGCCGCTCGGGCAGCTCCACCTTCGCGTGGTCGACCGCGGTGTACGGGATCGTGGACAGCAGATGCGCGATCATGTTCAGCCGCGCGTGCTTCTTGATATCCGATTCGACGACGAACCACGGACTCTGCGGGGTGTCGCAATGGACCATCATCTCGTCCTTCGCCCGCGAGTAGTCCTCCCAGCGGTACACCGACTCCAGGTCCATCGGCGACAGCTTCCACTGGCGCACCGGGTCGTTCATGCGAGACCGGAACCGCTTGAGCTGCTCCGCGTCCGACACCGAGAACCAGTACTTGCGCAGCATGATCCCGTCGTCGATCAGCATCTGCTCGAAGATCGGGGTCTGCCGCAGGAACAGCGCGTGTTCCTGCGGGGTGCAGAACCCCATGACCTTCTCCACACCGGCCCGGTTGTACCAGGACCGGTCGAACAGCACGATCTCGCCTTTGGCCGGCAGGTGCGCGATGTAGCGCTGGTAGTACCACTCGCCCCGTTCCCGGTCACTGGGCGCCGGCAGCGCCGCGACCCGTGCGATGCGGGGACTGAGATATTCGGTGGCGCGCTTGATGGTGCCGCCCTTGCCCGCGGCGTCGCGGCCCTCGAAGACGATCACGACGCGCGCGCCGGTGGCGCGCACCCACTCCTGCAGCTTCACCAGCTCGGTCTGCAGCCGGAAAATCTCGGCTTCGTAGACGTCATTCGGGATCTTGCGGGCCTTCTTGGCGCGCTTCCGGTCCTTGCCTTCCTTGGCCACCCCTACCCCCTTCGTGGAATCAGCGCGCGGTTTCCCGCAGCTCGTCGAGTGATTCGCGCAGCAGGCTGGGGAACACGTCGACGTCGCTCATGGCCTCGCGGTCGGCGTTGATGCCGTAGTAGAGGCTGCCGTTGTAGGACGTGATGCCGAGCGCCAGCACCTGATTGTTCAGCAGCGGCGGCACCGCGTAGGTGTCCAGCAGCTTGGTGCCCGCGACATACATCTGCTTCTGCGCGCCCGGCACGTTGGTGATCAACAGGTTGAACTGGCGCGCAGGGAAGCTCGTCGCGACGCGGGTGCCCATGGCGTGCAGTGTCGGCGGCGCGAAACCCGACAGCGTGACGATGGTGCGCGCGTCGACCGGGGTGGTCGTGGTGGCCTGGGTCTCGGTCGCGTGCGCGATCTGGGACAGCCGGACCAGCGCGTTGTTCTCCCCCACCGGCAGGTCCACCAGGAAGGGCGTCACCTCGCTGATCGCCTGCCCCGGGCCTGCGGACTCCAGGTGGTCGGTCTCGGGGTACACCGACATCGGCGCCATGGCCCGCACCGTCAGGCCCGTCGATACCGATTGGCCGCGCGACATCAACCAGTTGCGCAGCGCGCCGGTCACCACCGCCAGCACCACGTCGTTGACGTCGCACTCGAAGCGGGTCCGCAGCTGGCGGTACTCCTCGAGCTCGTGCTTGGCGACGGTGAACCGCCGGTTGCGGGAGACGGTGGCGTTCAGTGGGCTGCTCGGGGCGGTGCCCCGCACCATCGTGCGGGCCATGTCGATAACCCGCCGGCCGGCCTCGACGAACTGTTCGGTGCTGGAGATCATGTCCGCCGCCGCGGACTGCACCGCGGCCAACTGGGCTGTCGGCCGGGTGATCCACTCACCGATCGCGCCCAGCAGCAGCGAGACGTCGCTGGGCTCGCGTCCCGGGATCCAGATGTCCTCACCGAACTCGGGCGGCTTCTGGGTCCGGTCGGCGATGACGTGCCCGACCTCCAGCGCCGTCATGCCGTTGACGAGGGCCTGGTGGGTCTTGGTGTAGATCGCGAGGCGGTTGTCGGAGAGCCCCTCGACCAGGCACATCTCCCATAGCGGCCGGGTCTTGTCCAGCGGCCGCGACCCCAGCCGGGCCACCAGGTCGTGGAGCTGGGCATCGCTGCCCGGAGACGGCAGCGCCGAACGGCGGATGTGGTAGGTGATGTCGAAGTCGCGGTCGTCGACCCAGACCGGCCGGGCCAGTCCGAGCGTGACCTCGCGGACCTTCTGCCTGTAGCGCGGGATCTGCGGGAGTCTGGCCTCGACGTTCGCCAGTAGGGTCTCGTAGCTCAGGCCGGCCCGCGGCCGCCGCAGGATGGACAGCGTCCCGACATACATGGGTGTCGATGAGTCTTCTAGCCCGTAGAACGACGCGTCTGACGCCGACAACCGGGTCACCATGCAGCCCGCTCCTCCTCACACCTCCGGCAGGACTCCGTCACGGTATCCCCGGGGCCTGTCCCGCGCAGCACCGGACTGGCGAATTGGCGTCGAGCGCCAGGTGAAACCGGTGCGATGATTTAGCGGTCTGCAACTCTCCAGCAGATGCGCCGCACACACCGGACCTATCGCTGGAGAGACTGTCATGACCGCATCGACCCGCATCGACATCGATCTGACGGCGCCGATCGTCGACTACGAGCCGACGCCGATCGAGACGGGCACGACGGATCGTGCCGTCAACCGGCTGCGTGTGGTGTCCGGTCGAGGACCGGACGGCACTGCCGAATCCACCGTCGAATGTCTGCTCGAGGCAGGGCCGCCCGCAGCCGCGCTGGTGTTCGCCGATACCGTGCTGCGCCGGGTCCTGGAGGTCAGCGACCGGCGCCGGCCGATGGCGCAGCTGCGGCCACTGGTCGCCGCGACGCTGTTCGACGCCATGTCGTCCTGGCCCCGCCACACCCGGACCGACGGCGTGGCAGTGCTGCGGCGGGTACGGCTACGCACCGCCCGCGAACAGGACGGGCTGGCCACGGCGGTCGAAGTGTTCGCCACCTTCAGCCGCGGGCCACGACTGCACGCCGCCGCCGGCCGCATCGAAATCGTCGGCGGGCGTTGGCAATTCGTGGCCCTGCAGCTGGGTTAGCCGGTTGGTCAGCGGCGCTTCTGCTTGCGCGCGGCATCCCGACGCTCCCGACGCGAACCCGGACCGGCCGCGTGCCGGCCGCCCTCACGGCGGACCTCGGCGGACCCGTCCTCGCCCGGACCGGTGTACGTCATGGCCGGCGCCTTGGTCTCGATTCCCTTGGCGCGCAACGCAGCCGGTGCAGCCTGCTCTTCAGCAGCGCTCTGCTCGGCCTCGGCGGCGAACTGCGCCAGCCCCTGCGGCGCGGCGACCGGGGCCACCTGCGGCGATTGCTGTGCCTCGACCTGCACGTTGAACAGGAACCCGACCGACTCTTCCTTCAGCCCGTCGAGCATGCCGGTGAACATGTCGAAACCCTCGCGCTGGTACTCGACCAGCGGGTCGCGCTGCGCCATGGCACGCAGGCCGATGCCCTCCTTGAGGTAGTCCATCTCGTAGAGGTGCTCACGCCACTTGCGGTCGATGACGTTGAGCAGGACGCTGCGCTCGAGCTGCCGCATGGCACCCGGTCCGGCGATGGCCTCCAGGTCGGCTTCGCGCTTGGCGTAAGCCTTTTCGGCGTCGGCGATCAGGGCGTCGCGCAGCTCTTCCTGGGTCAGCTCGCCCGGCTCGCCGATCGCGTCGGAGTCGACCAGGTCGTGGTGGTCCAGGCCGACCGGGTACAACGTCTTGAGCGCTTCCCACAGCTTGGCCAGGTCCCAGTCCTCGGCGTAGCCCTCGGCGGTGGCGCCGTCGACGTACGCGGTGATGACGTCGACCAGCATCTGGTGCGCCTCGCCGGAAAGGTCGTCGCCCTCCAGGATCATCTTGCGCTCGCGGTAGATGACCTTGCGCTGCTGGTTCATCACCTCGTCGTACTTGAGGACGTTCTTGCGGACCTCGAAGTTCTGCCCCTCGACCTGGGTCTGCGCGCTCTTGATCGCGCGGGTCACCATCTTGGCCTCGATCGGCACGTCGTCCGGCAGGTTCAGCCGGGTCAGCAGCGCCTCGAGGGTGGCACCGTTGAAGCGGCGCATCAGCTCGTCGGACAGCGACAGGAAGAACCGGGACTCGCCCGGGTCCCCCTGACGGCCGGAGCGACCGCGCAGCTGGTTGTCGATACGACGGGACTCGTGGCGCTCGGTGCCCAGCACGTACAGGCCACCGACCTCGCGGACCTTCTTGGCCTCTTCCTCGACCAGCTGCTTGACCTTCGGCAGCTCCTCGTGCCAGGCCGCTTCGTACTCTTCGGGGGTTTCGACGGGGTCCAGACCGCGCTTGCGCAGGCGCGCGTCGGCGATGAAGTCGACGTTGCCGCCCAACACGATGTCGGTACCGCGACCGGCCATATTGGTGGCGACGGTGACGGCCTTCAGCCGGCCGGCCTCGGCGATGATGCTCGCTTCCTGCTCGTGGTACTTGGCGTTCAGCACGTTGTGCGGGATGCGGCGCTTGGTGAACTGCTTGGACAGGTACTCCGACCGCTCCACGCTGGTGGTACCGATCAGGACCGGCTGGCCCTTCTCGTAGCGCTCCTGCACGTCGTCGACGACGGCGATGTACTTGGCCTCTTCGGTCTTGTAGATGAGGTCGGACTGGTCCTGCCGCACCATCTCGCGGTTGGTCGGAATCTGCACCACGCCGAGCTTGTAGATCTCGTGCAGCTCGGCGGCCTCGGTCTCGGCGGTACCGGTCATGCCGGACAACTTGTCGTAGAGGCGGAAGTAGTTCTGCAGCGTGATGGTGGCCAGGGTCTGGTTCTCGGCCTTGATCTCGACGTGCTCCTTGGCCTCGATGGCCTGGTGCATGCCTTCGTTGTAGCGGCGGCCGACCAGCACGCGGCCGGTGAACTCGTCGACGATGACGACCTCGCCGTCACGGACGATGTAGTCCTTGTCGCGCTGGAACAGTTCCTTGGCCTTGACGGCGTTGTTCAGGTAGCTGACCAGTGGCGAGTTGGCGGCCTCGTAGAGGTTGTCGATGCCCAGCTGGTTCTCGACGAACTCGACACCGGCCTCGTGCACACCGATGGTGCGCTTGCGGATGTCGACCTCGTAGTGGACGTCCTTCTCCATGAGCGGCGCGATCCGCGCGAACTCGGTGTACCAGTTCGACGCGCCGTCGGCCGGACCCGAGATGATCAGCGGGGTACGGGCCTCATCGATGAGGATCGAGTCGACCTCGTCGACGATGGCGAAGTTGTGGCCCCGCTGCACCATGTCGTCGGTCGAGTGCGCCATGTTGTCGCGCAGGTAGTCGAAGCCGAACTCGTTGTTGGTGCCGTACGTGATGTCGGCGTTGTACGCGGCGCGACGCTCTTCCGGCGTCATCTGCGACAGGATCACCCCGACCTCCAGGCCGAGGAAGCGGTGCACGCGGCCCATCCACTCGCTGTCGCGCTTGGCCAGGTAGTCGTTGACGGTGACGACGTGCACGCCCTTGCCGGCGAGCGCGTTGAGGTAGGCCGGCAACACACAGGTCAGGGTCTTGCCCTCACCGGTCTTCATCTCGGCGACGTTGCCGTAGTGCAGCGCGGCGCCGCCCATCACCTGGACGTCGAAGTGGCGCTGGTCCAGCACGCGCCAGGCCGCCTCACGGGCGACGGCGAAGGCCTCGGGCAGCAGGTCGTCGAGCGACTCGCCGTCGGCGATGCGCTTCTTGAACTCGTCGGTCTTGCCGCGCAGCTCGTCGTCCGACAGCTTCTCGACGTCATCGGACAAGGTGTTGACATAGGCGGCGACCTTTTGCAGGCGCTTGACCATGCGACCTTCACCGATGCGGAGCAACTTCGACAGCACGCTATTTCCCCTGTGGGTCTGGAACGGATATACGTCAGCGGGTTAGACGTGACCATCGTAGGTGACCGGGGGAATCCGCAGATAAGAGTGCGCCCCCCGCGGTTCGGCCGGGGGCGCACTGGTCGGGCTACTGACCCAGTCGGATCAATCCGTAGTCGTAGGCGTGTCGCCGGTAGACCACCGTCGGCCGATCGCTCTCCTTGTCGTGGAACAGGAAGAAGTCGTGTCCGACCAGCTCCATCTCGTAGAGCGCGTCGTCCACCGTCATCGGGTTCGCCGGGTGCTCCTTGACACGGACCACCTGACCCGGAACGTGGTCATCGAGGTCGGTGGAGGCGGCCTGGCTCGGCGTTGCGGGCAGGTCCTCCGGCGGGACGATGGACGTCGCCTCCGCGAGCCCTACCGGGGTCTTGTCGCCGTAGTGAATCTTGCGGCGGTCCTTGCTGCGCCTCAGCCGGTTCTCGAGTTTGCCGACGGCCGATTCGAGCGCCGCGTAGAAGCTGTCCGCGCACCCTTCGCCACGTACGACCGGTCCACGGCCACGGGCGGTGATCTCCACGTGCTGGCAGTTCTTGCGCTGGCGTCGGTTCTTCTCGTGATCGAGTTCGACGTCGAACAGATAGATGGTGCGATCGAAACGCTCCAATCGGGAGAGTTTCTCGGAAACGTAGATGCGGAAATGTTCGGGGACTTCGACGTTACGGCCCTTGACGACAACGTCGGCGTGCGGTTCGGGCGCAGGCTCTGTGTCGTCGGCAAACATGGTCGAGCGGGCAGAATCCACGGATTGGGTTGACATGCTTGGCAACTCGCTTCTCTCTCGCAGTGTGCGTGTGCGCTTCTTGCACACGGTCTGAACTACGCGCCGAGCGGGTCTGCAAGTCGCCGCAGCCCGGCGCGAGGTGTTGAAGTACTCACCTCCTACCGCTGTCAGCGATTTTGGTACCGAGTGAATATGCCGGTACCGCCGTGAGGCTTCACGGGTCGTTGCAGCCGACGGTAGTCCGAGTTCACCTAGTCGTGCCACCGATTTCGCATACCGGTTTTGAGAACTTCATATCGAGTTGATGTCGCACTGATCGCGTCCATGCGCCGGTGCTCGCCTACTCGCGCAGCCCGGCGGACACCGCATCCTGTTCGGGCGCGGCAACGGTTGCCCCGCTCATCGGATCGGCGTCCTCCAGCGGGGGCACTTCGTCGCCGTCGAGCACCTTCTGCATCCGGTCCTTGTCGAGCTGACCCTCCCAGTTGGCGACGACGAACGTGGCCACGCAGTTGCCGAGCAGGTTCACCGAAACCCGCATCGAGTCCATGATGCGGTCCGCACCCAGCAGCAGCGCCACCGCGGCCACCGGGATGGCACCGTGGCCGATCGCCGCGACAGTCGCCGACAACGCCAGGAAGGACGATCCAGGTACTCCGGCCATGCCCTTCGAGGTCAGCATCAGGATCAAGACGGCGGTGATCTGCTCCCCCAGGGTGAGGTCGACACCGAGGGCCTGCGCCAGGAACAGCATGCAGATCGACAGGTAGAGGGTGGCGCCGTCGAGGTTGAATGAGTACCCGGTCGGCACCACCAGACCGGTGGTGGTCCGCGAGCAGCCGGCATTGGTCAGCTTGACCATGATCCGGGGCAGTACCACCTCGGTGGATGCCGTGCCGAGCGCCAGGAACAGCTCATCCTTGATGTAGACGATGAATTTCCACAGGTTGACCCCGGCGAAGACCTTCGCGACGGCCCCCAAGATCAGGATGAACAGCGCGGCGGCCAAGTAACAGCACAAGATCAACTTGCCGAAGCTGCCCAGGGACGAAATCCCGTATTGGCCGATGATGTAGGCCATCGCGCCGAACGCGCCGAACGGCGCCAGCCGCATGATCCAGCCGATGATCGTGAAGAAGACGTGGCTCATGTGGTCGACGAATTCGAGGATCACCGGCGGGCCCGTCTCCCCGAACTTGGCCAACGCCAGGCCGAAGAGCACGGCGAAGAACAACACCTGCAGCAGCGCGTTCTCCGCAAACGCCGAAATGACGGAGTGCGGGATGATGTTCAGCAGGAATTCGACGGTGTGCGGCAATTCGCCGTTTTTCGTCTTCTTCGCGATCGCGTCCGCGCCCGTCGCCAGGGTCTGCGGGTCGATGTTGAACCCGGCGCCGGGCTTGACGAGGTTCCCGATGATGAGTCCGAAGATCAGCGCGAAGGTGGTCACGGCCTCGAAATAGACCAGTGCCTTGACACCGATCCGGCCCACCGACTTCAGGTCACCGACATGGGCGATGCCCAGCACAACGGTGCAAAAGATGATCGGCGCGATCAGCATCTTGATCAGCTTGATGAAGCCGTCGGCCAACGGTTTACAGCCAGCACCGATATCGGGCCACACCCAGCCGACCAGAATGCCGGCGACAATCGCGACGAGAAGCTGGACGAAAAGTGAGGTGTACCAAGGCGGTTTGTTGGCCAGCCGAATCATCTCGCTCTTCGGCGGGTCGATGGTCGTCGTCATCCGCCGAAGTTAGGGCGCACTCGTTGCCTGGCCGTTAATCGCGGGCTACGGCGCTGTACCGGTCTATATATACGATTCTCAGGCGTGTGCCATGGCCAGCACCGCTGACACCTGCGCTCCGGAAACTTGCAGGACCCGAACCGCCTCAGCCGCCGTCGCGCCCGTCGTCACCACATCGTCGAACACGACGGCCTCACCCGCCACCGGAGTCCGCTGCCGGACCCGGCCGGTGATGTTGCGTTGACGCTGTGCGCTGGACAGGCCGACGGAGTCGCGCGTGAAGGCTCGCATGGCCAGCGCCGGCTCGACCGCGACACCCGGCAGACCCGCTGCCGCGGCGCGCGCGATCTTCGCGACGGGGTCGCCGCCGCGGCGCCGGGCGGCCAGGCTCCGGGTCGGTGCGGGCACCACCGTCAGCGGCGGCACGATCAGGCCCCACGCGATCAGCGTCCGCAGGGCCGCGGCGACCGCGTCCGCCAGCGGCGCGACGAGATCGGTGCGGCCGTGCTCTTTGAGTCCCACGATCGCGCGTCTTCTGGCCCCGGCGTAGCGCCCGAGCGCGAAGACCGGCACCCCCGGGTCCGCGCGCGGCGTGACCACGTGCGGCTCGTCGGGGCGGACGGTCAGTTCCGCCGCGCAGGCGGCACACCAGCGGGTCGACGGTGCACCGCAGCCACCGCATTCGACAGGCAGGACCAGGTCGAGCATGAGGTCATCATGACGCGGGGGTACGACACCATTTGGCGCCGGTTCACCCCCGTTTCTGGCCATATGCTGGGAATCGACTGAATTGGGGGGCAAATGGGGCGGCTCGAAGTTGAGGTGTCGGCGTTGATGGCTGCCTCGGCACGGATGAAAGACGCGGCGCAGCAACTGCAGGACGCGCTTTCCAGCGTGGATTTGGAGACCACGCAGTTGTTGGGATCAGGCTGGAAGGGCGGCGCGGCAACAGCTTTCGGGACGGCATGGGACGGCTGGCACAACGGCGCAGGCCAGGTGGTGCGGGGGTTGCAGTCGATGGGTGACATGTTGTCGCTGGCCGGCAAGGAATACGCCAAGGGCGACTCCGACAACGCGGGAGCATTGCAGTCAACGATGGGCGGAGGTGCTGCTGCCAGTGGCGGTAGTTCCGGCAGCAGTTCGGGTGCCGGTGCCGGTGCGGCCCAGTCCGGTAGTGCGCCTGGCGGCGCTGGTGGAGCTGAGCAGCTGGCGGGTCTGGCTCAGCAGATGGTCGGCGCGCTGGGACAGGTCGGTCAGGTGGCCGGCGGGATGTCCCAGGCCTTAGGACAGGCCGCCCAGTTGGCCACCGGGATCGTGCAGGCCGCGACGCAAGGCCAACAAGGTGGCGCCGATTCCGCCGGCAAGGATGTTGCCGACGACGGCAAGACCGGCAAAGACGAAGACGACAGGGACAAGGAAGAAAAGGATCGCGACGGCGAAACCGATGGCGCGGCAGGGCCATCGGGTGAGCAACCGGGGTTGAAAGCTCCCGTCGTCGATGGCCCGCTTGCTGCCGCACCCACCGGACCGGTCGACGCGGCCGTCGACTCGCCGGTCAGTCCACGTCCAGCGCGGCCGCAGACACGACCCGCTGATGGCCAGGAGGTATGAGCGTGCTGGTCGTCGATTTCGCGGCAATGGAGGGCGCGATCACCCACATGGAGCAGTTCGGGAAATCCGTGCAAGAAGTCTTGGAGGACGTCGACCAAGCGATGGCCACGCTGCGCGCGACCTGGCATGGCGAGGCCTCGGATGCCCAAGCCCAATTCCAGCAGCAGTGGGAGGACGGCGCTCGCCTGATGAACGAGCAGCTGACGAAGTTGAAGGACGTTCTTGCCGGGGCGAAGAAGAACTACAACGGCGCCGCCACCCAAAACGGAGAGATGTGGGATTAGTCGCGGTCGATGGGGGATGCGGTGCCCGGCCGCATTGAAGTTGAACCCGATGCGCTGATCGCCGCGGGTCAGCTTGTGCTGACCGCCGGGGAGCAGTTGAGTGCGCTGTCAGAGGCAGTCAAGCCGATGGTCGCCGATGGTTTGGCCTCGGGTTTCGACCTCGCCGGGTTCAACGCGGGCGTGCAGTACGGGCGGCAAAGCCAGGAGTTCACCAACGCGTTGGCCAATGCGGCGAACGCGTTCAAGAGTGTCGGCTACCGACTGATGGCATCGGGCTACAACTACCGCGACGCTGATGCGGCATCCACGATCGGCGGGACGGGGCCGTCGGGAGGGCTCGGCCCGGCTCCACAGGAATCCCACCCGGGGCAGGCCGCGCGGGTGCCGCAGAACGTGCTGGTTCCGCCGCCGCCGAAATGGAACCTGATCACGATGTTCCTGCCGGTGAACACGTGGCCCAACGGTCATGCCGGGTTGATGAAAGTCACTGCCGCGCAGTGGCGCAACTTCGCCAACGGGTTCAAAGTCTTCGAGTCGATGCTTACTGCACCGAAGGCAGTGGTCGGCGCCCAACACATCGACGAGTCCGGGAAGATGACGGAGTCGCTCACCACCCTCGGCGACCACATCACCAACTTGGCGACGATTTCCGGCACCGTCGCCACGACGGTCGAGGAATATGCGAACGGGGTGCAGGAAACCCAGGACGCTATTCGCAGAATTCTGAACCGGCTATCCCTCGACGGCCTGTTCGACGCCGCGAAAGACATCCTCACCGGTGACGGGATGAAACTTGTGCGGGAGGTCGCCGACAACATCAAGGCGTTGTGGCACAACTTTCAAACCAACGTCAAAGCGATCACCGGACTGCTGGGGGAAGCCCTCACACTGCTCGGCGAAGCGGCCGACGCGTTCCAGAAACTGATCCGCCCGGCGCTGATCGCTGCGTTTGGAGAGGACATCGGCGGCGCTCTTGCCGACGGGATCAAGTTCTACACCGATGTGCAGGTCGGCCTCATATCTGGGCTGGTCGGGACCATCTCAGGGCTTGTGTCGCTGGCTGATTTCGACACCTGGAAAGGGATGTACGACGTCGCCACAATGATCGCCAAAGATCCGTCGAAGACCGACGACGTGCTCATCGCGATGGGGAAACAGTTCATCGCGTACGAAAAATGGTCGGGCGATCACCCCGGGCGGGCGTTGGGTGAAGCGGGCTTCAACATCGGGTCTTTGTTCGTTCCCGGCGGGGCTCTCAGCAAGACCGGGTCAGTGGCCAAAGGTGCAAAGCTCGCCAAAGATCTGGCCAGTGGAGAACGCAAGCTGTCCGACCTCGCCAAGTTCAGATCCCTCGGCCGCGGTTCGACCGACGCCGGGGACCACGAAGGTCTAGAAGGCCTCAGCGATCTCGGCAGCCACACCCAGGCTCCACGCTTTGACGCCGGGGCGATGCCCGAGATCGGTGACGCCCCGCGGCCGCCCACGATCGGTGACTCACCTGGGGGTACACCGCGTGGGCTGGGTGGGCCACCGGACCCACCCGGTCCTGATCACACCCCGGTACGGCCCGGCGGGGATGGTCCCGGGCAGCATTCCGGCCCGCCGGAGCGGACATCGGGCCCCGCCGATTCGGGGCCATCTCGTCACGACGGTCCCCAATCATCGGGTGGACCAACACATTCCGGAGACGGGCCGCAATCGAGCAGTGGTCCCGGCACCAACGGTCAGGGCTCGCACGGCCCCAGCTCCGACGGGCCGCGATCGAGTGAGCCGCCCGCCGCCGGCCACACCCCATCGGATTCGTCGTCTGGGCCGTCGCAATCGCAGCATTCTCCCCAAACCTCGACGGACACAAGCACGCACGACCAGGGCAATAGTTCACCCGCACACGATCAGCGGGGCAGCAACGACACGCCCAGCTCCCGCGAAACCGGCGGCCACTCCCCCAGCGACACCGGGCACCACAGCGACCGCGATAGCCGCCCCAGTGATCACGCCTCTGGAGCGGAGCGCCACCCCAATGCCGGCGAGCATCCCGGCGGCGGCGAAAACCATTCCCCCACAGACCATTCCCGCACTCACGACGCACCCGCCACCGACAGTACGCACCGCGCCGACCACACCGAGCCATCGCACGTGACCGACGCTCCGGCCCACCGTGACACCGGCACCAGCACCTCCCCCAACTCGCTGGCCAACGCGATGAACATGGGCGGCCCTATCGGTCCCATGGGCCACCATTCCCCCGGTGGCCACAGCCCGAGCCCGACCAGTAGTCACACCCCAACCCACAACGCGGAGCGGCCCGCGGGCACCCCCACCCCACGCGACGCCACCGCGAAAAACCCGACGCCGCAGCGGACACCAGAACGAACCGACGCCGCTGGCCCGGCACGCGACCCCAACCCCAGCCCTCCGGTGAAACCTGCTGCGGCGCAGGGAGAATCACACCTTCCCGAGCGCAAGCAGCCTGGCACCGAGCAACCTCAGCGACCCTCGAATCCGACAGAGCCTGATCGCGATACGGGCCCCCGCTCCGGTCAAGGAGCGGAGAATCCGCGGCCCGCCGCCGAACAACCGCAGCCCGCACCGACGGGCCCTCATCCGGAGGACCACGCTCCGAGCAGTACACCAAACCATGCCGGCGACGGACCTGATGCTCCGCGGCCGGACCCTGTTGATGCGGTGACGCCGGTGCTAGACCGGCACGGGGTGACCCTGAACGAGTTCATCGATTGGCAACGAACGGCCGCGGTAGTGGGTCGCGAACACTTGGCCGAGCACTTCACTCATCAGCAACTGCAGGTGATGTACGAGGCGCGGATGGCCCATCCGCATCCCGGACTCCACGACACAATTCAGAAGGTCGTCGGCGACAGCGTCGTGGACTCGATTCTGAATCAAGTCCGGAACCCTGGCGCGCCCTACAGCACGAACCCTCACTACCAGGCAAACACCGTTGGCGGGTGTATCTCCGTCAGGGCAGACGCACATGAGCTACGGACCCCGTCTGACCTACTACGAGGCCTGCGCCTCGACTACGGACATGGTTCACCGTACGAGGTTTTCACCACCACTGATCACGCCTATGTCATCGAAGGCGAGCTCAAGTCGGGCCGGTTCTCGGTACCGAACCAACACGTCGCGGAACACCTTGGCATCACTGACCCTCGGAGCGCAGATCTGCCCAGCGGAGCACCCCCTCATACCGGCACGGGGTACGCCGGCGCTGGACACGGGCTCAACCCCGAGTATCAACTCACAACGGGCGCATGGCAGCCCGGTGCAACCCTCGTGCGCATCGATGCCGATGGATCGCGACACACGGTGGCGCACCTAGCCGATAAGGACACCTGGGTATCCGCCAAGGAACCCGGTGATCACGTCATCGATGGCTGGCCACAGCACAAGGGCGGCGACTGGGTCTTCCCGGACTCCACGCAGCACGGGCCACACCCAGAACCACCCGATGCCACGCACCGAGGTCCCGAATTGGGCGACACTCGGCCACCTCCTGATCGACATTCCAGCGCCGGGGCCACAGATGCGTTCCGGCACTCCACTTTCGAGACTCCCGCGGGCGCCGCGTTCTTCGACCCAGCGGATGCACACATGCGCTCGGCGGCCGGCGATGTTCCGAGATTCCCCGGCGAGTTCACCGTCGATGTACACGGCGATCACCACAGCGTCTCGGTGTACGACAGCGCTGGAAATCAGCATCAGCTCTCGCCACACGATTTCGCCGATGCGATTCGCAACAGCGGATGGGACGGGCAGACGCCCATCCGACTGATGTCCTGTGACACCGGCGGCGGAAGCCATTCGTTCGCCGCCGACCTGGCCCGCGAGCTCGGGGTACGGGTAACGGCACCGGACCGGCCGGTATGGAGCTACCCAGATGGGCGCCAACCGGTAGTCACCGGTTTCGAACGCGGCTCCGACGGCGAACGCGTGCCGCGGATTCCTCCCGACGGCAGTTGGCATCAATTCGAGCCCGACGGCACCACACGGCAGGTACACGACTCGTCAGGACCAGACCACGTCCAGTCTGACGCTCATCACGCCAGCGACAGCTCCGATAGTGCGGACCCACAGAGCCGTGCCGGGCGGGAGATCTCGGAGGATCCGATTGATGGCCTGGAGGGGCGGCACCCACCAGCCGGCCTGCAGGAAAAGGTCGACGATCCCCGTTATCGGGAGAAGTACTACGACGAAGTGCGCACTCGAGATTCGCCGCGTGAGGACAGCTCATCCACCGAGCCGGAGTACCGGCGCAGAAACGAGAACCAACTCGACTTCGACGGCGACCAGGTACCCCTGATCCGCCGCGACGAAGGCGGCGCCCCGGTGGCGGTGCCCGACGGCTACGAGCGCGCCACCTTCGCCGACGGCGAGACCCTCGTTCACGAGGCCAATTCACATGAGCGCGGCGACGCGCAAGGGCTGATTGACCGCCGCGAAGATGCGCGCGAACGCGTTGTTGCCGCGGATGGCGCGTACCAGGCGGAGCGTGCTGGCGGTGGCGAGGCGTCCCCGGAGACGATCAGCGAGCGTCAGGCCGCGTTCACCGAGCAGACCGCCGCCGGTGAGGCGTTGGGCGAGCACGCGGCCACCCATGCCATCGAGACCACATTCCCCAGCAACCAGTTCGAGGTGACACCACTACACGACGGGCAAAAGGGGCCAGGAACTTTCGACCATGTCTACGAAGTTCGGGACCGCGAGAGCGGCGAAACTCGTGTGGTCGTCGTGGAAGCCAAAGGACCCAGCGGACACCTGGGCACGCGCCAAGGCCTCGACGGGCTTGACTACCAGCAAGGACATCGCGAGTATGCCGCAAGTGTCATCGATGCGATGAGGAATCATGGGCAGGAAGGACGACAATTGGCGCGTCGTCTGGACCAGGCATTGGGAACTGATCAGCTCGATTATTATTTGGTAAGAGCACGGGTGGATATCACCCCAGGTGGCGCCGAATATAGCGGGTACCGCATGGACCGCTTTGCGTTGGATTAGAACAAAGGAGAGTGATTCCACGGTGGTTCTCATTGAGCGGCACCCGATCGATCTCGATGACATTGAACAGAGAATCCAGGAACTGATCGAAGACATCGAATCCACCCGAGGCCTGATTGAAGCGAAACCTCGATTGACGGAGCGGCTCTTCACGTACTCAAAGTGGATCGCGGATTATTCATCGGTCGAAGATCCCGAGGCAGCATTGCTACGGATCTGGGATGCCACATGGATGGCGATGCAAGCCAGCTCAGCGATGTTCCTCAACGCCAACAACAAAGACCGCGACATCTCATTCACCATCGGCTTCGACGACCGGATCACCACCGTCGGCACCGGACCAAACTCCAGTACGACTGCCGGAAAATGGCTCGCCGCAATGTACTTCGCGATCATCTGCCGCCGACGCGACCGCGCAACGACATTGTGCAATACCTCCATCGAGACACTACGGGCCTCCGGCGGAGGGTACGACGCATACATCTACGACTGGGTGCAGGCATTCCAGAAGTTCGTCCGCCGCGATGACGACGTGGTCCAGGCGATCATCACCGCGATGGAAGGTGCTGATCCCGAACGCGCGAAAATTGCCGAACCAGAACTACTCTTACTATTGCTGTATCCGCCCATCGAATTACTGTATTTCGTCACACAAGGCGACGCCGACCAGTTCAACACCCGACTGACACGGGCAATCGAAGACCACAAGAAATTCTGGTCGAAAACCGCCGACCGACGCCGAGACGTCGAAGGATTCATTGCCTGGGGGCCACTGGCGATGGCTTGCATTGCCCACGATATGGGCATGGCGATTACCGTCGAAACACCCTACCTCCCGAAACATCTCATACTCGCCAACCGCGCAACCGAATCACAATTCATCAGAGAAAGCCGCCAACGCCGAGAAGCACCCGCCAACGGCCAGGCCGAAGGAGACCAGTAGGTGACAAAAGCCTTATCGGTGTCCCGGCCCGATCCCGGCGCCCCAGACGGAGTTTCGCCCGACGCTTCACTCCCACGCCTCTCCCGCGAGGACGCCGCACGCGTCGCCGACTATCTCGACGCCGGCGCGGTCGTGGCACGCACCACCGCCAGGGCCATCGACCCTTGGCTAGACCCGCCCGTCGCCAAAGTGCCGTTGACCAAACGCACCGATGGCACCTGGCGCTGGGACGACGAGGTCAGCTACTACGTCCGCAACTACGGACTATCCCCCGGCGCCGAATTCCTCGCATACCTAAACCAACGCAACTTCACCCCACCCACCATCAGTCCCGAACAAGTCAGCGCCGTCATCGACGAACTCTTCGGCAACCCGACCCAAACGCCACAACGCAGACTCACTCTCGACGGCACACAACTATTACCCCGCGACTACTACTGCATTTATCAGGGCCGAGCGTTCCGCTGCTACCAAGACGGCCAACAAGTCCGCTTATCGGTAGACCCCGGAGAATCGATCCCCGACGGATTCGAACCCAAAGACGACCGCAATTCGAGACCACCTGCAATCGCCTACAAAACCGTCCGCGCCACCGATATCACCGGCTTCTACGAAGTGATCACCAGTTGCTGGTACAAAGGAGCTCCGTTCTCGGTCAGGGCGATTACCGGCACGCAATTTCAACTAAGCATCGGCGGCGGACGCCGCCAAAAAATCGTGCGCCCCGAGCCGCCCTCTCCGACCATGAGCGAGTGGGGTGATTTCCCCAATGCTGAGGTCCTCGGCATTGGGGAAGTCTGGGCAGACATCGACATCATCGAGGCCGCCCGGCTCACCATGGCGGTCGTCCCGTACCACTTGCCGGGCGATTACCTCGTACCGGTCAACGACCCTTCCGGATACGGCTACCCGGTACCGAAAGCCGACGAAATCTTCTATTTCCCCTCGCCCCAGGACAGCCCATTCCTCCCCGGAAACGACGCGATCACCACCATCACCGCCCACCTCGCCGCCCACGACCCCGGCTACCCCACCACCGGACTCACACCCGAACGCCTCCGCGACGGATGGCGCCTCAACCCCACCACCGAGACACCAACGATCTACTACATCACCGACGACAGCCACATCAT
>NZ_JBFUJW010000018.1:0-29281 GCF_056555145.1 Mycolicibacterium sp. P4_G11 | reverse complement strand
AGCCAGCGCGTCAGTGGAGGTCAGGTCATTGACCGCCACGATCTCCAGATCGGTGTTGATGCCCGCCGCTTTTTGCGCGTCCAGAGCGCGGAAGAAGTTACGCCCGATGCGTCCGAAGCCATTGACGCCGATCCGAATAGTCACTGCTGTGCTCCTTTGCCGGAAATCCTGGACAGGTCATGCGGTGAATCCTCAGCCAGCCTAGTGCTGTGACGAACTCCACGTCGGACTCCGACGTGCGCCGCGCGTCGGGTCCGACCCCTGTCCGGTGACCACCGGTCGACGTGCGCTAGGCGTCGTCGAGCAGGTCCGGGGTGACAGCCGACTCGGTGTCCGGAATGCCGTCCTGTTTGGCCTTGCGGTCCGCCATCGACAGAAGGCGCCGAATCCGGCCTGCCACAGCATCTTTCGTCATCGGCGGGTCGGCCAGCCGGCCCAGTTCCTCGAGCGAGGCCTGCCGGTGCTCGACGCGCAACCGCCCGGCGGCCGACAGATGGTCGGGCACCGTGTCACCGAGGATGTCGAGCGCCCGCTCGACCCGCGCCGCGGCCGCGACCGCAGCCCGGGCGGACCGGCGCAGGTTTGCGTCGTCGAAGTTGGCCAGCCGGTTGGCGGTGGCACGCACCTCACGGCGCATGCGCCGCTCTTCCCAATTGAGCCGGGTGTCCTGGGCGCCCATCCGGGTCAGCAACGCGCCGATGGCCTCGCCGTCGCGCACCACCACCCGGTCGCTGCCGCGGACCTCACGCGCCTTGGCGCTGACCCCGAGCCGGCGGGCCGCACCGACCAACGCCAGCGCCGCCTCCGGTCCCGGGCAGCTGACCTCCAGCGCCGACGAGCGGCCGGGCTCGGTCAGCGAACCGTGCGCCAGGAACGCGCCGCGCCAGGCCGCCTCGGCGTCGCCGACGCTGCCGCCGACCACCTGGGCCGGCAGGCCACGCACGGGCCGCCCACGCAGATCCAGCAGCCCGGTCTGACGCGCGAGCGCCTCACCGTCCTGGGCGACCCGGACCACGTACCGGGTGCTCTTGCGGATGCCGCTGGCCGACAGCACGTGCACGACGGCGTTGTATCCGTACAGGTCGTAGATGTCCTTGCGCAGCCGCCGGGCGATGCTGCCCAGGTCGACCTCCGCCTCGACGACGACGCGGCCGGCCACGATGTGCAGGCCGCCCGCGAAGCGCAGCAGCGACGCCACCTCGGCCCGCCGCGCGGTCACCGAGTTGACGACCAGCCGGCTCAGCTCGTCCTTCACTTCCGACGTCATCGCCACGAATCGTCACCTCTTGGTCCTTCAGGGGTCGGCTGCTGACGGAAACCGTCGGCCGACCGAGCGGCGGGAGTGGATGGCTCGTATGCGGGCCGGGCCGGTGCGCTGCCACCACGACGCACCCGCTCCAGAACAGCCGCAAGCCGTGCCGGGTCATGTAAAGGTGTACCAGGTCGGGATACGTCAGCAAACTCGACCTGAGCCCCGAGAAACGACGCCGCCCGGCGCAGTTGGTCGCGTTCCCGCTCGCTGGGCACGCTCGCCGCGTCGACGACGATGTCGTGCACCGTCAATCCGGGCGCGTGCTGAGACAACACGTGCACATGCCGTTCGGCGGAGAACCCGGCGGTCTCCCCCGGCTCGGCGGCGAGGTTGAGCACCAGGGCCCGTCGCGCCTCGGTGGCCTGCAGCGCGGCCAGCAGTTGGGGCACCAGCACATGCGGGATCACGCTGCTGAACCACGAGCCCGGACCGAGCACCACGAGATCCGCCGACATGATGGCGTCGACGGCCTGCCGGGTGGCCGGCGGATCGCCCGGCAGCAACCGGACCCGGCGCACCTTGCCCGGCGTCGTCGCGACCGCGACCTGGCCCCGGATCACGCGACTCATCCGCGGATCGGCCTCCAGCCCGGACACGTCGGCCTCGATCTGCAACGCGATCGGGCACATCGGCAGCACCCGGCCTTTGACCCCGAGGATCCGGCCGAGCTCGTCGAGCGCGGCGACCGGATCGGCGAGTACCTCGTTGAGGCCGGCAAGTAGGAGATTTCCGATCGGGTGACCGGCCAGCGCACCGCTGCCGTTGAAGCGGTGCTGGATGATGGTGGCCCACAGCTGCCCGTGCGGACTGTCAGATGCCAAGGCCGCCAACGCCATTCGCAGATCACCCGGGGGCACGATGTCGAGCTCGGAGCGCAGCCGGCCCGACGAACCGCCGTCATCGGCGACGGTGACGACAGCCGTCACGTGCGGCGTCAGCCGGCGCGCCGCGGACAGCGTCGCATACAGGCCATGTCCACCGCCGAGCGCGACGATGCGCGCGGGCGCGCGATCCTCCTCGCGAGCGTCCGTCATTCGCGCCCCAGATCCCGGTGCAGCACTCGCACGGTCAGGTGGTCGCCGCCACGCAGCCGGTTGGCCAGTGCTTCGGCGATCGCAACGCTGCGATGCTTGCCGCCGGTGCAGCCGATGGCCACGGTCATGTAGCGCTTCCCCTCCCTGCGATAGCCGTCGATCACAACCCCCAGCAGCCGATGGTAGGTGTCCAGGAACTCGGCAGCCCCCTCTTGTCCCAGCACGTAGTCCCGAACCGCCGGATGCTGCCCGGTGTGGGGCCGCAACTCGTCGACCCAATGCGGATTCGGAAGGAACCGGACATCCATCACGGTGTCGGCGTCCATCGGCAGACCATATTTATAGCCGAACGATTCGACCGTCACGCTCGTACCGGTCGCGGTCTCCTCGCCGAACGCCCGCTCGATGCTCGCGCGCAACGCCGGCACCGGCAGCGTCGAGGTGTCGATGATCAGATCGGCCGTTGCACGGACCGACTCCAGCAATCTCCGTTCGGCGGCAATGCCTTCCGCGAGCGTCTGGTTGCCCTGCAGCGGGTGGCTGCGGCGGTTCTGCTCGTAGCGGCGGACCAGGATGTCGTCGGACGCCTCCAGGAACAGCACTCGCGGGACGACGCTGCGGGTGGCCAATTCACGGCGAACAAAATCGAGGTCGCCCGTGAAACCCCGGGACCGGACGTCCATCACCACGGCCAGCTTGGTGATCCGCGAACCCGCGGCCAGACCCAGCTCGACCATCCGGGTGATCAGCTCCGGCGGCAGGTTGTCGGCGACGTACCAGCCGAGGTCCTCGAGCACCTTGGCCGCGGTGCCGCGACCGGCGCCCGACAGACCCGTGACCAGAACCACGTCGATTTCACCGGCGGCAGCACCGTCCATCTGATCGTCCGTCACGACTTCGTCCATCCCCCGCTGCTCATCTGGTGGTGCTGCGCTCACTGCCCTGTCCGATCATTGCCGATATCGGTCGGCGCCGCCCCCGAATCCGGCTGGGAATCAGACCCCGGGGAATCAGACCGCAGCGCGTCGACCACCGCCTGCGCCGTCGCCGCCCCGATGCCAGGCACCGCTGTCAGTTCGTCCACGCCGGCCTGCTTCAACCGCGCGACCGAACCGAAGTGGGTGACCAGCGCCTTGCGCCGGTGCTCGCCGAGGCCGGGAACCGCGTCGAGCACCGACGCCGTCATCCGCTTGGATCGCTTGCTGCGGTGATAGGTGATGGCGAACCGGTGAGCCTCGTCACGCACGCGCTGCAACAGATACAGGCCCTCGCTGTTGCGCGGCATGATCAGCGGATCCGGTTGTTCGGGCACCCACACCTCTTCCAGACGTTTGGCCAGGCCGATCACCGCCACGTCCGTGACGCCCAATTCGTCGAGCACAGCGGCCGCCGCGTTCACCTGCGGCCCACCGCCGTCGACCACGAACAGGTTGGGCGGATAGGCGAATCGCTTTGGCCGCGCTGGGGTTTCGGCGGTTTCGGGGGTTTCGGCGCCGGCGATATCCGCGCCGACCTGGGTGTCGGCCGCATGCCGCGCGAAGCGCCTGCGGGTCACCTCCGCGATGGACGCGACGTCGTCGGACCGGCCGTCGCCGGCGGCCTCGCGAATCGCGTAGTGCCGGTAATCGGATTTGCGGGGCAGACCGTCCTCGAACACCACCAACGAGGCCACCACGTCGGTGCCCTGCACGTGGCTGATGTCGACGCACTCGATGCGCAGCGGCGCGTCGTCCAGCTCGAGCGAGTCCTGAATGCTTTGCAGTGCTTCGGATCTGGCGTTGAAGTCGCCGGCCCGCTTGAGTTTGTGCTGGGCCAGCGCATCCTGCGCGTTGCGCTGCACGGTGTCGGCCAGGGCGCGCTTGTCGCCGCGCTGGGCCACCCGCAGTTGCACCCGGGAACCCCGCAGACCGGACAGCCAGTCGGCGAGTTCACCGGCGTTGTCCGGAAGTACCGGCACCAGAACCTCTTTGGGCACCGGGTTGGTCGCCTCATCGGTGGCTCCGGGTCCCCGCAGCTCGGCCTGATCGCCGTAGAACTGGGTGAGGAACTGGCTCACCAGGTAGTCCTCTCCGGACTCACCGGGTTCGCCGGACTTCTCGATGACCCAGCCGCGCTGGCCGCGGACCCGGCCGCCCCGGACGTGGAACACCTGTACGGCGGCTTCCAGATCGTCGTCGGCGAAGGCCACCACGTCGGCGTCGGTGCCGTCGCCGAGCACCACGGCCTGCTTCTCCAGCGCCCGCTTGAGTGCCGAGATGTTGTCCCGCAGCCTGGCCGCCCGCTCGAACTCCAATTCCTCGGCGGCCTCGGCCATCTGCTGTTCCATGTCGCGGGCCAGCCGGTCGGTCTTGCCGGCCAGGAAGTCGCAGAAATCGTCGACGATCTTGCGGTGCTCGGCGGCGCTCACCCGGCCGACGCAGGGGGCCGAACATTTGTCGATGTAGCCCAGCAGACAGGGACGGCCGATCTGGTTGTGCCGCTTGAACACTCCGTTCGAGCAGGTGCGCGCCGGGAACACGCGGGTGAGCAGATCCAGCGTCTCGCGGATGGCCCACGCGTGCGAGTACGGGCCGAAGTACCGGACACCTTTTCGACGCGGACCGCGGTACACGAACAGCCGCGGGTACTCCTCGTTGAGGGTGACCGCCAGCACGGGATACGACTTGTCGTCGCGGTACCGGATGTTGAATCGGGGATCGAATTCCTTGATCCAGTTGTATTCCAGTTGCAGCGCTTCGACTTCGGTCGTGACGACCGTCCACTCGACGCTGCCGGCCGTGGTCACCATCTGCCGGGTCCGCGGCGCGAGCGCCGACAGGTCGGCGAAGTACGAGTTCAGCCGGCTGCGCAGGCTCTTGGCCTTGCCGACATAGATGACCCGGCCATGCGGATCCCGGAACCGGTACACGCCCGGCTCCAACGGGATGGTTCCCGGCGCGGGCCGGTACGTCGATGGATCAGGCACTGTTACAGGTTAGTTCGACTGGCTGACAGCATCGGACGCATCCAGGTGGGCATCGATGAACTCACAGAAAGCCGCGGCCTTGGCGACGTAGTTGGCGTACAGGTCGTAGCTGGCCGCCCCCGGCGACAGCAGCACGGCCGTCACTCCTGGTACCGCGGCCGCGGTCCGCACCGCCGCCTGCAGACTGTCCACCGGGTGGACGAACTCGGGGTGTGCCGCGGCGAAACCGCGCCCGATGTCTGTCCCATTGGTCGGTCCCTGGATGAGGTGAACGTCACGTGCACCCGAGAGCAGATAGTCGTCGATCTGTTCGTAGTCGAGCTGACGATCCATGCCGCCGACGATGAGGGCCACCCGGTCGTCGGGCCGCATCGAGCGCAGTGCGGCGACCACGCTCTCCCCCGTCGTGGCCAGGGTGTCGTCGATCCAGCGGACAGCCCCGGTACGCCGCACGACCTGCAGCCGGTGCGGCAGGGCCTCGAATGTGGTTACCGCGCCGAGGAATTCATCCTCCGTCACGGGCCGGCCGATCACCTCGGCGGCCGCGACGGCCGCCAGGGCGCCGTTGACGACGTTGTGCTCGTAGGCCATCACGTAGTCGCCCAGCCCCTCCACCGTCGGGCGTACGGCGTCGGCCGGGTCGACGGTGCGCACCACCGGCGGCAGCGCGATGCCGAGTCGCTCGAGGGCGGCCAGCACCTGCGGTGTGGTGACCAGAACTTCACCGCCGCAGGCGAAGACGTTGGCCTTCGCACGGTGGTAGGCGTCGATGTCCCCGTGCCAGTCCAGGTGGTCCTCGAAGAGATTGGTGATCACCGAAATCCGCGGCGACGCCGTCACCAGGGCGCACTGCTGGCTGGACAGCTCGGCGACCACGACGGCGCCGGTCCCGGGCTCCAGATCCGACAGCGGGATGCCGATGTTTCCCGCCACCACGGCGTCCGCGCCGAGCCGGCCCAGCAGATGCGACAGGAACGACGCCGTCGTGCTCTTGCCCTTGGTTCCGGTGACGCCGACGGTCTGGTCCGCGTACCGGCGCAGGTACCAGTCGGCGGCGCTGGACACCATGGTCCCGGCGTCGCGCAGCTCGGCGAAAAACGGCTGATGCCAGGGTATTCCAGGGCTGAGGAACACCACGTCACAGTCCGCCAGCCGGGTCAGGTGCTCGGCACCGCACCACAGGTTCAGGTTGGCGATATCGCCGGGTGCGTCCAGGGTCCCCCGGCCGGCGTCGTCGACGGCGTCGATGCGTGCCGCCCCCGCGGCAGCCGCGGTCCGGGCCAGCGACTGGCCTTCCTTGCCGAAGCCCCAGATGCCGACGGCGGCACCGGCGAGGTCGGGACGCTGCCGCGGTACCGGCGTCATCGCCGGGCGTCCAGGGCGGCGCGGTAACGCTCGGGCACGTACTCCACGGCCGGGCTGTCGTCGTGGTCGGCGGCGACGCGCGCCAAATCGGCACGCGCACTGCGGAACTGTTCGACCAGCGGCAGGCCGGCCCACGACTCGTCGTCGAGGATGGTCAGCATCGATTCGGCGGCCTCGTAGTACTCGCCGACGCATTCGAACGGCTTGTGCGCGCCGACCCCGAGGATGTCCTCGAACTCGGCGCGGCTGTCGGTGTCCTCGAACAGGTTTCGCCCGAAGATCGCCTCGACCTCGGTGCGGCCCAACCGCGGCGCCATCAGCACGAAGACGAACTGGCACTTCGGGCAGTGCCCGCACCAGGTGGCGCCGCGCCGGCCGGCGTCCAGCGCGAACGGCCGGTTACAGCTGATGAAGGCGCGGAAATACTGCGGGCTGGCGGCGAACCGGTCGGCGATCTGCGACTCCGACAGGCCGCGCAGCAGGGAGAAGTACCGGTCCGGATTCAGTCCGTACGCGGCGAGAGTGTCCCGCAGCAGCGTCTCGTAGGTGACGCTCTTGGACCACTGGTGGTTGATGTCCTGACCCATCCATTCGACATTGCCGACGTTGGACGAGCGCTCGTTGGACAGCACCACCGGCCCGAGGCCCTTGGCATCGGCGACGATCAACCCGATGATGCTGTTGATCGCGGTGACCGGGATGTGCCCGTTGTAGGCGCCGGCGGCGTTGACGTCGATGAGGGTGCGGTCGATGGTCCGCATGACGCGCACGTGCGGGAGCCCGCTGATCTCGACGCACCGGTCGATGGGGTCGAACTTGTTGACGTTGAACAACACCGGCTGCAGCGGGGTGAGGGCCTCGATGGACACCACCGAGTCCTTGCCGCCACCGACCGGCACCAGCGGTGCCGCGTCGGGGTTCCAGGTATCCGGCTGCTGCTCGGCAATCTCGGCGCGGTCGCCGGTGATCTCCGGGCTCAATGCGCCGGGCAGGTTGTTGCGGTAGGCGTACTCGCCGAGGCCACCGGCGAGCACCTGGCGCAGATAGTCGCGTTCGAAATCGTAAGTCGGGAAAGCGATTTCGATCTGCGGCGGGGCAGCTGCCTTGTAGTAGCTCAGCGAGCAGGTCAGCGTCAGCAGCCGCAGCAACCGGTCGTCGGGCCGACCACCGGCCAGGCTCTCCCCGAAGTCGACGGTCTCGGCGAAGCTGACGTCGTCTGCGGAGTCGGCCCCACACATGGTGTAGCGCCCGCGGAACACGCCACCCTCGATGTCGTACCCGTCGATGCGGAACGACTTGTAGGACTGTGGGACAAAAGGTTTGGTCACAGCTGCTCCAGGAACGACGGATGGGCGGAATCAACGGGAACGAGGCGGTCGCCGAGTCGGGCGACGGGATACGTGCAGTATTGCGGCGAGATCCACCAGGCCCGGCGCACCGCGTCGACGGGCACGGAGTCTCGCCGGACGGTTGGGCGCATGACGCCGCAGGCCCGCAGTTGATCGAGGATCGAGACCGGCTCCGGGTTGTCGACGCCGACCAGCTCGGCACCGACGTCGAGCACCAGTGCACCGGCCACGGCCGGGGTGACGTCGGGACCGGGCCCGATGCCGTCGACGCAGCCCTGTTCGGCCAATCGGCGCAACAGCAGGTCGACGGTGCCCAGACTGGTGGTCCGGGCCGCCATCCGCAGCCACTGCTCGTCCGTCGGCGCCGGGGCGGTCCAGTCGCTGTCCCGCCGGCCGATCCGGACCGGTTCGGGTGCATGGATCTGAGAGGGCGTCCCCGTCACCGCGCACCGGCCTCCGCCCACGATCGTGACGGTCACGGCGACCAGTGCGGGCCCCTTGGAGAACGGAGCCACCGCAGCGCCGAGAGCGGCCTGGGTGGGCATGGTCAGCCCGAAATAGTCCGCGGGTTCGGCGAGGTGATTCCACAGCGACGCGGTGTCGACGGTCCGGCCCTGGTAGATCGGCACGGTCACCGTCGGGTTGGCACCAAGGCGGCCGACCAGTTCGGCGGGTGCGATCGCCACGACGTCCAGCGGCGGCGAAGGCATGCGAAAATCGGTCACTATCAGCAAATTCTATCCCATGGGAGGGAGCGGACAGGTGAGCCTCATGGTGGGGCGGCTATGACCGGGACAGGGGTGATCCGGCTCACCGAAGCCGACTGGCGGATGTTCGCCGCGCTGCGGCTGCGGGCGCTGGCCGATTCCGCGGGCACCGACGATGCCGAGTACCGCACCGAGATGAGCTTCACCGGGACGCAGTGGCGCCGGCGGCTGCGGGCCCACGCGCAGTTCGCCCTCGCGTACGAGGACCGCCTGGTGGGCCTGATCGCCGCGCATCGGGCCAGCCCCGGCTCGGTGTACCTGTACTCGCTGTGGACCGATCCGATCGCCCGCGGCCACGGGGTGGCGCGCACCCTGCTGACCGCGGCCATCGACTGGGGACGCGGCCTGGGAGCGCACACCGTGACGCTGCGGGTGCACCGGAACAACGACGCCGCGCTCGGGGTCTACCGGGCCTTCGGGTTCGTCGCCACGACCGATCCGGCCGGCGGTTCCCAAATCCCCGGTCGGGCAGACGAACTCACGATGTCTTTGACGCTGAGTTGAGGTCCGGGCGGTATTTCACGACCAATTCGCGGAGGCGATCCATCGCATCGACGGCCCGGGCCTTGTCGACGGTCTGGATGGCCATGATCGGGACGTACTCGTCGTCGGGCAGGTCGACGCGCGCCCACCGCGCCCCCAGCGGGAACGACACGCCGGCGACGTCGGACCAGGCAATGGTCTTGTCGCTCAACACGTTACGGACGACGATGCCGGCCGGACCGACCCGCAACCGGGAGCGCGTCGGCAGCAGTACCGCGCCGGCGAGGATGACCCCGAGCAACGCCATGGACACCTGGTCGGCGGTCTGGAAGATCACCCCGGTGGCACCGATTTTCAGCAGCGCGCCCACCGTGACGTGCACGGCGATGATGACGGCGGCCGCCACGTAGGCGACGATCTTCACACGCTGCGGCCGGACCTCGAGGTCCCAGCCGGCGGTTTCCTTCGTCATCGACGCAGGTCGCGCAAGGTCAGCGCGGTGGCCAAGGCCGCCGACGCGGCCTGCTCACCCTTGTCCTCCGCCGACCCGGGCAAGCCGGCGCGGTCGAGCGCCTGCTCTTCGGTGTTGACCGTGAGGACACCGTTCGCGACGGGCGTCGACTCGTCGAGCGACACCCGGGTCAGGCCCTGCGTGACGGCGTCACACACGTAGTCGAAATGTGGCGTGCCACCCCGGATCACCACACCCAGCGCGATCACCGCGTCGTGGGTCTTGGCCAATTCCTGTGCCACCACGGGGATTTCGATGGCACCGAGCACCCGGACCACGGTCGGTTCGGCGATACCCGACGCGGTGGCGACCCGAAGAGCGCCGTCGAGCAGCGCGTCGCAGACGGTGGTGTGCCAGGTGCTGGCGACGATGGCCAGCTTGACCCCGGACGCGTCGAGCGCCGGCATGTCCGGAACGCCGACACCGCTCATTTGCGTTCTCCGACCGCGCAGCTCACTTGTTGTCTCCGTCTGTCGTGTCACCGGCGAAATCGTCGAGCCCGCTGAGGTCGTGCCCCATGCGGTCCCGCTTGGTCATCAGGTAGCGGATGTTGTCGGCGTTGGGGCCGATGGGCAGCGGCACGCGCTCGATGATGTGCAGGCCGTAGCCGTCCAGACCCACGCGCTTGGCCGGGTTGTTGGTCAGCAGCCGCATGGACCGGATACCGAGGTCGACCAGGATCTGGGCCCCGATGCCGTAGTCCCGGGCATCGGCGGGCAGGCCGAGTTCCAGGTTGGCGTCGACGGTGTCGGCGCCGGCGTCCTGCAGCTGGTAGGCCTGCAGCTTGTGCAGCAGGCCGATGCCGCGGCCTTCATGTCCGCGCATGTACAGCACCACGCCGCGGCCTTCGTTGGCCACCATCTCCATGGCGGCGTCGAGCTGGGGGCCGCAGTCGCAGCGCCGGGAACCGAACACGTCACCGGTCAGGCATTCCGAGTGCACGCGCACCAGGACATCGTCACCGTTCTCCACGGAGACATCGCCGCGCACCAACGCGACGTGCTCGACGTCCTCGTACATGCTGGTGTAGCCGACAGCGCGGAACTCGCCATGCCGGGTCGGGATGCGGGCCTCGGCGACGCGCTCGATGTGCTTCTCGTGCTTGCGGCGCCACTCGATCAGGTCCGCGATGGAGATCAGCGCCAGGTCATGGTCGTCGGCGAAGACGCGCAGCTCATCGGTCTGGGCCATGGAGCCCTCGTCCTTCTGGCTGACGATCTCGCAGATCGCACCGGCGGGCTGTAACCCGGCCAAGCGGGCCAGATCCACCGCGGCCTCCGTGTGGCCGGGACGGCGCAACACGCCACCGTCCTTGGCGCGCAACGGAACTACGTGTCCGGGCTTGGTGAAATCGTCGGCGACAGCGTCCGGATCGGCCAGTGCCTGCATGGTCTTGGCCCGGTCAGATGCCGAAATACCGGTTCCCACACCCTTTTTCGCGTCAACGGTGACGGTGTAGGCGGTGCCGTGCTTGTCCTGGTTCACCGCGTACATCGGCAGCAGACCCAGCCGGTCGCAGACCTCGCCGGACAGCGGAACACACAGGTAGCCCGAGGTGTAGCGGACCATGAAGGCCACCAACTCCGGCGTCGCCTTCTCCGCGGCGAAGATCAGATCGCCTTCGTTCTCGCGATCTTCGTCGTCAATGACGACGACAGCCTTGCCCGCCGCGATATCGGCTATCGCCCGCTCGACGGAATCAAGCCTCGTCATCTCCACCACCCTTGCCGTGGCCACCTCAGGGCCAAGTTGATCACCTACCAGTATGAACCACTGGTACAGGCCGACTTACTCCCGCCGGTCCGCTCAGCGGTCACGGCATGACCGGTCGCTACTGCGCCGGGGTGAGCAGCCGCTCGACGTATTTGGCGATGACGTCGACTTCCAGGTTCACCGTCGTCCCCACCGGGGCGCGGCCCAACGTCGTCAGCTGCAACGTCGTTGGAATCAGAGAGATCTCGAACCAGTCGCCCTGCTCGTCGCGCCCCAGGCCGGACACCGTCAGCGACACCCCGTCCACGGTGATCGAGCCCTTCTCCACCACGTATCGGGCCAGCTGCGGCGGCAGCGCGATGCGCACGACCTCCCAGTGCTCCGAGGGTGTGCGCGACAGCACAGTGCCGGTGCCGTCCACGTGGCCCTGCACGATGTGCCCACCGAGGCGGCTGTTGATCGCCGCGGCGCGCTCCAGGTTGACCCGGCCACCGACCTCGACGCCGGCCAGGCTGGACCGGTTGAGGGTCTCGGCCATCACATCGGCGGAGAAAGCGCCATCGGGCAGCACGTCCACGACAGTCAGGCAGACGCCGTTCACCGCGATCGAGTCACCGTGCCCGGCATCGGTGGTGACCAGCGGGCCGCGGATGACGAACCGCGCCGCATCGGTCAGTTGGTCCTTGCTGACGATCTCGCCGAGCTCTTCGACAATGCCGGTGAACATGCGCCCCAGCCTAGCTATGCCCAGTCGCTCCGCTCGCCCCCTCCGCTATCGCCCGAGATGCTTCTCCCCGAAGTAGTGAGCCACCGGGTTGCCGTTGAAGTTCGCGACCGGCCGGTACCCCTCTGATTCGTACAACCGCTGGGCGTGCGGCTGCCGCGACCCGGTGTCGAGCCTGGCAACCGCATAGCCGAGTCCGCGGGCGGCGTCCTCCAAGGCCCGCAACAGGATTCGGGCCACGCCCTGCCCCCGCGCCTCGGGCGCGACGTACATCCGCTTGATCTCGCAGGTCCCGTCGGGCAGCCGCTTGAGCCCGCCACCGCAGACCGGCCGACTCTCGAGGTATCCGGCCAGGTAGACGCCATGCGGTGGTCCGAGTTCAGCGGGCCCGGCCTTCGGCATGTCGGGTGCGTTCAGATCGAGTCCACCGCGGACGTCGGCGTACAGCTCGGCCATCTCGGCCTCCATGGCACCCACCAGTGCCGCGCCGTCGCCGATATCGATCGGAACCGCCCGAAATTCGAGTTCAGCAACCATGCCTGAGGTTCTACCGGCCGGTCGAGGCAACTGGTTAGTCGGGCGCACCTATTACGATGCAGGGCATGCAGACGCGCAAACGCTCCGCCATGCTTGTTTCCCTACTCTCCACCGTGATGGCCGGGGTGCTCCTGGTCTCCGGCTGCTCGAAGTCCGAGGCCCCCTCGGCCCCGCTGCCCGACGCCACCGCGCTGCTCAAGCAGTCCGCCGACACCACCCGCGGCCAGCAGAGCGTGCACCTGGTCCTGACGGTCAACGGCAAGATCGCCAAGCTGACCGTGACCAAGCTGACCGGTGACATGACGCTGACCCCGGCGGTCGCCGGCCAGGGCAAGGCCAACCTGTCGGTGGGCGGCATGGGCGTCCAGGACGCCCCGTTCGTCGTCTACGACAACCACCTGTACGCCTCGCTGTCGTCCGGTGGCCCGCTGTCGGACTTCGGCCCCGCCGACGCCATCTACGACATCTCGGCGATCCTGCGCCCGGAGACCGGCCTGGCCAACATCCTGGACAACTTCACCGAGGCCAAGGCCGTCGGCCGCGAGGACATCAACGGCGTGAAGACCGTCAAGGTCACCGGCACCGTCAGCGCCGACGCGGTCAACAAGATCGCCCCGCAGCTGAAGGTCACTCAAGCGCTCCCGGGCACCGCCTGGATCGAAGAGGGTGGCAACCACCAGCTGGCTCAGGCTCAGCTGGAGACCAGCCCGGGCAACAACCTGCAGATGACGCTGACCGACTGGGGTAAGCCGGTCACCGTCAACAAGCCCGACGTTCAGTAATGGCCGGGGGCAATAACCGCCACGTCGCGATAGCCGCGGGCAGTATCGCGGTCCTGCTCGGCGCGCTCGACACCTATGTCGTCGTGACGATCATGACCGACATGATGAAGGATCCGCCGGACGGGATCGGCATCCCGATCAACAAGATCCAGCAGGTCACGCCGGTCGTCACCTGGTACCTGCTGGGCTACATCGCGGCGATGCCGCTGCTGGGCCGGGCCTCGGACCGGTTCGGCCGCAAGCTGGTGCTGCAGGCGAGCCTGGCGCTGTTCGTGGTGGGCTCGATCGTCACGGCGATGGCAGGCATGTTCGCCCCGGCGAACGAGGTGATCGAGCCACTGATCCAGCTGATCGTCGGCCGGACCATTCAGGGTGTCGCCAGTGGCGCCCTGCTGCCGGTGACGCTGGCCCTGGCTGCCGATCTGTGGGCCGCGCGCAACCGTGCCGGTGTGCTGGGCGGTATCGGTGCGGCGCAGGAGCTGGGCAGTGTGCTCGGCCCGCTGTACGGCGTGGCCGTGGTGTGGCTGCTGCACGACTGGCGGGATGTCTTCTGGATCAACGTGCCACTGACCATCGCGGCCATGGTGATGATCCACTTCAGCCTGCCGTCGCGCATCGAGACCGAGACGCCGGAGAAGGTCGACGTGCTCGGCGGCGTGCTGCTGGCCGTCGCGCTCGGGCTGGCGACCTGGGGTCTGTACAACCCGAACCCGGACGGCAAGCAGGTCCTCCCGGAAAACGGCCCGCCGTTGCTGATCGGCGCCGCGGTCGTCGCGGTCGCGTTCTTCGTGTGGGAGAAGATCGCCCGCACCAAGCTGATCGACCCGGTGGGTGTGCACTTCCGGCCATTCCTGGCGGGCCTGGCGTCCTCGCTGTGCGCGGGCGCGGCGCTGATGGTCACGCTGGTGAACGTCGAGCTCTTCAGCCGCGGTGTGCTCGGTATCGACCAGGCGCATGCGATCTTCAAGCTGGCGTGGTTCCTGGGTGCGTTGCCGGTCGGCGCGCTGGTCGGCGGGTGGATCGCCACCCGGGTCGGCGACCGGATCGTCGCCTTCGTGGGCCTGCTCATCGCGGCGGCCGCGTATCTGCTGGTGTCGCACTGGGACATGGACGTGCTCTCGGCCACTCACGACCTCGTGGTGGTGTCCTTGCCGAAGCTGCCGACCGATCTGATCATCGCCGGCCTGGGGCTCGGCCTGGTCATCGGACCGCTGACGTCGGCGACGCTGCGGGTGGTGCCGACGGCCCAGCACGGCATCGCCTCGGCCGCAGTCGTGGTGTCCCGCATGATCGGCATGCTGATCGGCATGGCGGCGCTGTCAGCGTGGGGCCTGTACAAGGTCCAACAGGCGCTGGCCTCGATGCCTGCGGTCAAGGGCGTCGACCTGGCCGATGCGGCCGCACAGATCGCGAAGAACACGAAGACGGCGTACACCATGCAGTACAGCTCGATCTTCCTGATCACCGCCGTCGTCTGCGTGGTGGGTGCGCTGGCCGGTCTGCTGATCGCCGGCCGCCACGAGCAGGCCGACGAACCCGAGAACGCCCCCGAGGCTGATCCGGCGCCAGTCGCCTGACCCGTGACAACAACGGAGCCGCAGAGTCGATCGACTCTGCGGCTCCGTTGTTTCTGGCCTGTTCAGTGGCAGCGTGCTAGCACCGCTCCACACCCGGGCGCATCAGCACCACGTTGTCCGGGATGTACGCCGGGGTCGGCGCGGGGGCCGCGTGGGGCCCGTTCGCGTGTGCCGCGAGGCGTTCCAGCGCCCCGTCCACAGCGTCGTCGAATTCCTCGACAACACTCAGCACCGCCCGCAGGGGCCGGCGGAACACCATGTCTTTGATGCCATCTTCAACCGGACGGAAGCTGAGCCAGTCCTGCAGTGCAGTCATGCTCTTATCCTTTGCTCGTGTTCACCTTCGCTCTAACGGCATCGGTGAGCGCGATATTTCGGCCGGATCCAGATGACCCGGTCTCTGTGCCCAATTTTACGGATGCGAAATCGTGGCTTCCTGCACGAATGCCGAGGCGTTGATCTCAAACTGATAACGATTAGCAAAACTAAAGATGCGCTGCGGTGAGCCCAATCACACTGCGCGCCACGGTGAATCGCACGTCTCAGCAGCTTTTGGGAATCAATTCGGACGGTTCAGTGGGCGGAACTCACGAGCCGAACCCACACGGTCGGCGCAAAATGTTCGCTGGAAGTAGCCGAGCAATCAGTTCGGCACCAGGCTGAGCCGCACGTCGGCGCCGACGGTCGCTACCCCGTCGAACCGCCAGCGGCGCGCCTGCGAGATGGTCGGCACCCCGACGTCGTCGATCGCGGTGATCGGTCCACCCAGCAGCGTCGGCGCCAGATAGGCCAGAATCCGGTCCACCAACCCGGCCCGCACGAACGCCCCGGCCAGCGTCGGACCGCCTTCGAGGATCACGTCGGTCCGGTCGGACAGCGCCTGCAGTACCTCGAGCGGGTCGTGCGTCCGGATCACCATGGTCCGGGATTCATCGTTCAAGATGTTCGACTCCGACGAAATCTCACGCTCGCCGACCACGACCCGCAGCGGCTGACGGGCAGCCAGAGTGCCGTCGGTTAGGCGTGCGGTCAGCGTTGGGTCATCTGACAGCACGGTTCCGGTCCCCACCACGATGGCGTCGGCGACCGCGCGGTGCCGGTGCACGTCAGCCCGGGCGGCCGCACCGGTGATCCACTGGCTGGTGCCGTCGGCGGCAGCACTGCGGCCGTCGATGCTGGCCCCGAACTTCCACGTGACGTGCGGGCGGCCCGTGCGCTGGCGGTGCAGCCACTCCCGCAGCGGCCCGCCGGAGACCTCATCGGCGAGGACGCCCGAAGACACCGTGACACCGGCGTCGGAGAGCCGCTGAGCGCCGCCCGCGGCGACCGGATTCGGGTCGGACACGGCGAAGACGACGGCCGCCACCCCGGCGTCCAGCAGCGCGTCGACGCAGGGGCCGGTGCGGCCCTGGTGATTGCACGGCTCGAGCGTGACCACGGCGGTGCCGCCCGCGGCCCGGGTACCGGCCCGGCGCAGCGCCATCACCTCGGCGTGCGCCTCCCCCGCCGGCTGGGTCCCGCCAACGCCGGCCACTTCGCCGTCGCGGTCCAGGATGACGGCGCCGACCGGCGGATTCGGGTAGGTGGTGCCTTTCACTGCGTCGGCCTGGCCGATGGCCATCCGCATCGCAGCCTCGAGTGCCTCCGGCGTCACAGCACCAGGTGCGGCGAGGCAGCGGCGGCCTGACGCCGCAGGGCCTCCACGGCGGCACCTGGGTCGGCCGCGTTGTAGACCGCGGAGCCCGCGACGAAACAGTCGACGCCGGCCGCAGCGGCCGCCTCGATGGTGTCGTCGTTGATGCCGCCATCGATCTCGACGACCAGGGTCAGCTCACCGGCGTCCACCAGGCGGCGCACCGCGGTGACCTTGGGCAGCACCTCGGCGATGAACTTCTGGCCGCCGAACCCGGGCTCCACCGACATCACCAGCAGGGTGTCGAACTCACGCAGGATTTCCAGGTACGGCTCGATCGGGGTGCCGGGTTTGACGCTCAGGCCCGCCTTCGCGCCGGCGGCCCGGATGTCGCGGGCGACGGAGATCGGGTCGTCGGTGGCCTCGGCGTGGAACGTGACGTTGTAGGCGCCGGCCTCGGCGTAGGAGGGCGCCCACCGCTTGGGGTCCTCGATCATCAGGTGGCAGTCCATCGGGATGTCGGTGACCTTCAGCAGGCTCTCGACGACCGGCAGACCCAGCGTCAGGTTGGGGACGAAATGGTTGTCCATGACGTCTACGTGCAGCCAGTCGGCGCCCGCGACTGCCGCGGTCTCCTCAGCGAGCCGGGCGAAGTCGGCGGAAAGGATGGACGGCGCGATGAGTGGTCCTGCCATGGCGGTCAGACTACTTTGAGCGCGGCTGCGAACATCGCATCGGTGCCATGCCGATGTGGCCATAACTGCACGTGTGGTCCGGGGCCCAGCCGATCGGCCGGGGCGAACAGCGGGCGGGTGTCGATCGCCTCGACGGGCTGGCGGCGCAGCGCGTCGGCGATCACCCCGACCGTCTCGGCCAGGTGCGGCGAGCAGGTCGCGTACAGCACCACACCGCCGGGGCGGGTGAGTTTGATTGCCGCGGCGAGCAATTCGCGCTGCAGGCGAGCCAGACCGGGCACGTCGGACGGCTGCCGGCGCCACCGCGCCTCGGGCCGGCGACGCAGTGCGCCCAGGCCAGTGCAGGGGGCGTCGACCAGGACACGGTCGAAGGAGCCGGGCTCCAGACCGGACTCGCGGCCGTCGACCCGGAGCACCTCGACACCCATGCCGGTGGTGTTGCGCTCGACCAGCTCCGCGCGGTGCTCGGTGGGTTCGACAGCGATCACCTCGGCGCCGCACTGCGCGGCGATGGCCGCCAGCATCGCGGTCTTGCCGCCGGGACCCGCACACAGATCCAGCCAGCGGGTGTCGTTGCCCTCCAGCGGCACCTCGGTCAGGGCCCGGGCCACCAGCTGGCTGCCCTCGTCCTGCACCTGTGCCAAACCGTCCCGGATCGGGTCCAGCTGACCGGGGTCGCCGCCGGGCAGGTACACCGCGTACGGCGAGAACCGGCCGACATCGCCGCCGATCGCCGCGGCCAGCTCCTCGGCGCTGATCTCGCCCGGGCGGGCCGCCAGGTGCACGAGGGGACGTTCGTCGTCGCTGGTGAGCATCGCGTCCAGCTCCCCCGCGTCGGCGCCCAGGGCGTCCGCGAAGGACTGGGCCACCCAGCGCGGGTGGGCGTGGGTGAACGCGGTGTGGCCGATGGGGTCGGCAGCGGCCGACGGTGCGAGCTCGGCCACCCAGGCGGCTTCGTCCTTGCTCGCGATGGCGCGCAGCACGCCGTTGACGAAACCCGCACGCACCGAATCGAATTCGACGCCGGCCTGCTCGACGGTGGTGTCCACCGCGGCGTGGGCATCGACCCGGGTACGGAGCAACTGGTAGGCGCCGAGGCGCAGCAGGTCCAGCAGCACGGCGTCGATCCGGTCGGTGGGCCGGCCGGCGGCACTCTCGATAACCGCGTCGAGCAGTCCGACGCAGCGGCAGGTGCCGTAGGTCAGCTCGGTGGCGAAGGCCGCGTCCCGGCCCTCGATGCCGCGGTCGCGCAGGATCGCGGGCAGCGCGAGGTTGGCGTACGCGTCGCGCTCGGACACGGCGCGCAGCACGTCAAATGCCGCCTGGCGCGCCGGATCCAGCGGCTTACGGCGCGGGCCACGCGGCGCGCGCCACTCGGCGTCGGCCGGCCGGGCCTGCTGCCTGCCCGGCTGTCTGCCCGGCTGCCGATCCTGACGATCCCGGCCGCCCGAGCGCCCCTGATTGTTCGGACGACCCTGCCGCCCGCGATCGCCGCCGCGTCCGTTCCGTTCGGTCACCGGGCCACCACACCTTCGTCCAGCCGGGCGCCGCGCGCCCAGTCCGCTGCCTTCATCGCCTTCTTCCCCGGCGGCTGGACCGTGCCCAGCCGCACCGGAGTGCTCCCCGTGCCGATCAGGACCCCCGCCTTCTGCACGCGAATTGCGCCGGGCGCCAACGGTTCTGCCTCGACCGGGACCACCGGACCGAGCTTGACCCGCAGGTCGCCGATCTCCGTCCAGGCTCCGGGGTTCGGAGAAACCGCGCGGACGCGGCGGTCGACGACATGCGCAGGCAGGTCCCAGCGCACCCGCGCGTCTTCGACGGTGACCTTGGGTGCGACCGTCACGCCGTCGGTGGGCTGCGGCACCGCGGTCAGCGCACCGTCCTCGACACCGTCGAGCGTCGTCTCCAGCAGGCCGGCGCCCGCGTCGGCCAGCCGGGCCAGCAGATCGCCCGCGGTGTCGATGGGCCGCACCGCCTCGGTCATCACGCCGTACACCGGCCCCGAGTCCAGGGCACGTTCGATCTGGAAAGTCGTGGCGCCGGTCACCTCGTCACCGGCGGCGATGGCGGCCTGCACCGGCGCGGCGCCACGCCAGGCCGGCAGCACCGAGAAGTGCAGGTTGATCCAGCCCAGCCGGGGCACCGCCAGCAGCTCGTCGCGCAGCAGCGCGCCGTAGGCGACGACGGCGCAGCAGTCCGGCGCCAGCTCGGCGAGTTCGGCGACGAACTCGGGCTCATTGGGCTTGGCCGGCCGCAGCACCGGAATGCCTTCGGCCAGAGCAAGTTCCGCGACCGGAGACGGCGCCGGCTTGCCGCGACGACCAGAGGCCGCATCAGGACGGGTCAGCACCGCGACCACCTCGTGGCGGGGCGACGCGATGAGCCTGCGCAATGAAGGCAGCGCGGGTTCCGGTGTTCCGGCGAAGACGATACGCACGATCCACCAGGCTACTTGTGGTCCACCCGAACACCCTCATCCGATGTGCAGCGGATCGATCTGCACCCGCACCGGCTGCTGATCGTGGCGGGCGCTGAGCACTCCGGTCGCCCGGCGCAGGGCCGCAGCCAGCACCAGCCCACGGTCGCGCGAGACCCGGACCAGCATCCGGTGCACCGGTGTGCCCGGGTCCAGACCGGGCGGTCGGCGAGCGCCGAACGGCAGGTCGACGGGACCCAGCACCTCGGCGTCGGGCGGCAGTGCGGCGGCCTCCAGCAGCGCGTCCGCCGCCTCCGGGATGCCGTCGACGGCGGCGAGATGCACCGCGGGTGGCAGCCCGACCTCGGTGCGGCCGTCGAGTTCGGCCTCGGCATGCCCGACCGGGTCCCAGCGCACCAGCGCCTGCACCGTCGGGATCGACGATTCCGCGACCACCGCGACGGTGCCGCCGGCCGCGCGGTCGAGCACCATGGCCGATGCCGACATCCAGCGGCGCAGCGTGTCCTCGGCGGCCCGCAGATCTTGGCGGCCCAGCAAGGCCCAGCCGTCCAGCAGCAGCGCCGCGCCGTAGCCGCCGTCGGCCCGCGGCTCGGCGCCCGGGGTGGCCACCACGACCGCGGGGCGTCCAGGTACCTCGGCCACCACGGCGTCACCGCCGGAGGTCACGATGGGCACCCCCGGGAAGGTCCGGCCCAGTTCCTCGGCGGTGCGCCGCGCCCCGACCACCACGGCACGTACCGCATCGGAGCCGCACCGGCCACAGCGCAGCGCGCTGTCCTGGCGGCCGCACCAGCGGCACACCGCCCCGACGGTGTCTCGGTCGAGCAGCGACAGCGGCCCGGTGCAGTGCCGGCAGCGGGCGATGGTCCGGCATTTGCCGCAGGCCAGCGCCGGGACGTAACCGCGGCGCGGCACCTGCACCAGCACCGGCCGCCCGGCGCTCAACGCGGCGCGAGCGGCGCCCAGCGCCATCGACGGCAACCGCGCGGTGCGGGCGGCGGCGTCGCGTTCATGGGTGTGCGCGTCGTCGTCGAGCGCGACGACCCGCGGGGCCCGTGCCCGCACCACACTGCGCCCGGCGACCAGATCGTGCGCCCACTTGCTGCGCACCAGCGCCTGCGCCTCGGCAGTGCGCGAGAAGCCACCGATGATTGCGCCACAACGCAATTGGTGTGCACGCAGCATCGCGACCTCGCGGGCGTGCGGATACGGCGCGCGGGGCTCGGAGAGCGAGTCGTCGCCGTCGTCCCACACGACGATGAGCCCGAGATCGGCGACGGGCGCGAACACCGCGCTGCGCGTGCCGATCACGAGCCGGGCCTGGCCGCGCAGCACCGCCAGCCACCGTCGGTAGCGCTGGGACGGGCCGAGGCCCGCGGACAGCGCCACCACCCGGTTGTCGTCGACCAAGGTCAAGGCCGCGGCGTGGACGGCGTCGACGTCACGCTGGTCCGGGACGATCAGCAGCGCACCGCGCCCGGCGTTGACGACGACGGCCGCCGCCTCGCACAGCCGCCTGGCCCAGTCCTCCCCCGGCAGGGCCTGCCACACCGCGCGCGCCGCCCGGCCCTCGGCGAGCGCCTCGAGGAACTGCTCACCGCGGGCGTACGGCTGCCAGGCACCGGGGTCGACGTGCTGCGGAGCGAACGGCGGGAGTTCCGGCGGCGGACCTTTCTCCACGGTGGCGTGCCGCGGCGGAATGGCCAGCCGCAGCACGTCGGGTCGGCTGCCGGCGTACCGGGCGGCCACGGCTTCGGCGAGGCGCTGCACATCCGGGGTCAGGACCCGCTCGCCCGACACCACGCGGTCCAGCCAGCCGAGCTTGCCCGAATGGTCGGTGTCCGAACGTCTTTCGAGAATGAATGCGTCGACCAGGCGGCCGTTGAACCGGACCTTGGCCCGCACACCCGGCTGCGCGTCGTCGGACAGGTCGGCAGGCACCAGGTAGTCGAACTCGCGGTCCAGGTGCGGCACCGACAGCATCGGCAGCACCCGAGCCACGGGCTCGTGTTCGGCCTGCGTCCTGGTGACGGTCACGCAGCCGGTGTAGCAGACAGGGGCGACACCGTCGACACCGTCCGGCCTGCGAAGAACCCGGCGGTGATCAGGAGCAACGAGGCGGCGTATGCCCACCAGATCGGGACCGCCAGTGTCTCGTCGCCGAGGACGAACTTGCTGATGCCGATCATGCCGTCACTCACCGCAAAACACAGTGCCCCGAGTGCGGTCCAGCGGGTCGGCAGGTCGGCGAACAGCGCCGTGCACACCATGGCCACCAGGACGGCCATGTAGACGGTGACGGGGATGGTCATCTTTTGCGCGACCAGGCTGGGCCAGAACCAGACGACCAGCCCGATGCAGACGACGACCAGCGCCGCGGCGCCGGCGGTGGCTGCTGGGGTACGCCGGGCCAGCGGCAGCAGCGCGGCCAGGAAGCACAGATGCGCGATCAGGAACGAACCGAGCCCGAACACGAACGACGGCACCCCGCCCGGCTGCCACCACGGCATGGCCAGCAGGAAGTCACCGCCTGCCGAGAACACCAGCGCGGCCACCAGCCAGCGGCGTTCACGGACGATGGCGTGTCCGGCCGCGGCCACGGCCAGCAGCAGCGCGGGCAGCGCCTTGATCTCGGGCTGCAGGACGAATTGCCCGGTCAGGTCAGCGCCCGACGGCAGCCGCAGCGCCGTCGCGATGAGGAAGATGCCGTAGCCGGCGGCGACCACTGCGGCCGCCACCCACAGCCGCCAGCGCGGTGCGTACGGTGAACTCATGTCGGACACTGTGCGTCCCCCACTCGATCCCATTCTGCAAAAGGTACTGGAAGCAGTTCCGTTCCAATTGACCATGGACGGCGGCGTCGAAGCCGCTCGAGCCCGGTTCCGTGAGCTGCCGCGCAAGGCGGTGTTCGAGGAGGTCCGCGCCGAGGACCGCGTCATCGAAGGCGTGCCCGTCCGGATCTACTGGCCGCCGAACATCGAACCGTCGGCACCCGTGGTGCTGTTCTTCCACGGTGGCGGCTGGGTGGTCGGCGATCTGAACACCTATGACGGCACCGCCCGGCTGCATGCCGCCGGGACCGGCGCCGTGGTGGTGTCGGTGGATTACCGGCTGGCCCCCGAGCACCCGTTCCCCGCGGCGGTGGACGACGTCTGGGCCGTCACACAGTGGGTGGCCGCCCATGCCGAGGAGATCGGCGGTGACCCGAATCGCCTTGCCGTGGCCGGTGATTCGGCCGGCGGTAATCTCGCCGCCGTGGTCGCGCAGCTGGCCCGTGATGCCGGCATCACGCTGCGAGCCCAGCTGCTGTGGTACCCGGCGACCACCTGGGACACCTCGCTGCCGTCGTTCACCGAGAACGCCGACGCGCCGGTCCTGGGCCGCGACGCCGTCGGTGGTTTCTCGTTGCTGTATGCCACGGGTGTCGACCTACGGAATCCGCCGGCCGCACTGGTGCCCGCGCGCGCCGAGTCACTGGCCGGGCTGGCACCGGCGTACATCGCCGTCGCCGGATACGACCCACTGCGCGACGACGGCATCACGTATGGCCAAATGCTCACCGCAGCGGGGGTTTCCGTCGAGGTGCACAACGCCGAGACCCTGGTGCACGGCTATCTCGGCTACCACGGCGTGGTGCCGGCGACGACCGAGGCGGCTGACCGCGGAATCGCTGCGCTGCGGGCCGCGTTAGCCTGAGGCATGACCTCGGATGTGACGCCGGACACTCGGCCTGATATCGACCCGATCCTCAAAGCCCTCCTGGACGCCGTGCCGCTGGAGTTCACCATCGACGACGGCGTCGAGGTGGCCCGGGCCAAGATCGCTGCGATGCGACCGCCCGCGGCGATGCTGCCGGACCTGCGGATCGAGAACCGCGTGCTCGATTGCGGTGACGCAGGCCAGATTCCGGCCCGCATCTACTGGCCGCCCATCGATGGTGAGACGCGTCCGCTGCCAGTGGTGGTCTTCTACCACGGTGGCGGCTGGGCGATCGGCGACCTGGATTCACACGACCACGTGGCCCGGGCCCATGCCATCGGCGCCCGCGCCATCGTGGTGTCGATCGAGTACCGGCTGGCACCTGAGCATCCGTTCCCGGCCGGTATCGAGGATTCCTGGGCCGCGCTGCAGTGGGTTGCCGCGCATGCCGCCGATCTGGGCGGCGACCCGGCGCGCATCGCGGTGGCCGGCGACTCGGCAGGCGGCAACATCTCCGCGGTGATGGCGCAGCGGGCGCGCGACGCCGGCGGCCCGAACCTGACGTTCCAGCTGCTCTGGTACCCCGCGACCACGGGTGACACCACGCTGCCGTCGTTCACCGAGAACGCCGACGCACCCATGCTCAACAGCAATGTGACTGTGGCCTTCCTGTCCTGGTACCTGCCCGGCATGGACATCAGTGACGCCTCGACGCTGCCGACCGACCTGGCCCCGGCCAACGCCGAGTCGCTGGCCGGGCTGCCTCCCGCTTACATCGGCACCGCCGAGCACGACCCGCTGCGCGACGACGGCGCCCTGTACGCCAAACTGCTTGCCGCAGCCGGGGTTCCGGTCGAGTTGAGCAACGAACCGACCATGGTGCACGGCTTCGTCAGCCTCGCGCTGGCCTCGCCGGCGGCCACCGAGGCCACCAACCGGGGCCTGGCGGCCCTGCAGGCTGCCCTCCACACCTAGCGGTCTCTGCGCGAGCGGACGCAAACCTGTCGTTTTTGCGACAAAAGCGACAGTTTTGCGTCTGCTCGCGCGAGTATGGAGCCATGACAACGCCTGATGTCCAAACTGTGATCGTCGGCGCCGGCTTCTCCGGGATCGGGGCCGGCATCCTGCTGGACCGGGCCGGGCTCGGTGACTACCGAATCCTCGAAGCCGGCTCCGGGCCGGGCGGCACCTGGTTCTGGAACACCTATCCCGGTGTCGCCGTGGATATTCCGTCGTTCTCCTATCAGTTCTCGTTCGAGCAGAGCGCGGATTGGTCCCGCACCTACGCCAAAGGCCATGAGCTCAAGGCGTACGCCGAGCACTGCGTCGACAAGTACGGACTGCGAGACCGGATCCGCTTCGGCACCGAGGTCACCGGCGCCGAGTACGACGACGCCACCGACCTCTGGCGCGTGCACACCAGCAGCGGCACACTCACCGCGCGGTTCCTGATCAACGGCAGCGGCGTGCTGACGGTGCCCAAGCCGCCGGACATCGAGGGCGTGACCGACTTCGCCGGTATCACGCTGCACACCGCACGCTGGGATTCCGACATCGACCTGAGCGGCAAGCGCGTGGCGATCATCGGCACCGGCGCCTCGGCGGTCCAGGTGATCCCCGAGATCGCACCGATCGTGGAGCAGCTCACGGTGTTTCAGCGGACGCCCATCTGGTGCTTCCCCAAGCTGGACCTACCGCTGCCGGCCGCGGCCCGGTGGGCGATGCGCATCCCGGGCGGCAAGACGCTGCAGCGGCTGGCCAGCCAGGCGTACGTCGAGCTGACCTTCCCGCTGTCGGCGCAGTACTACAGCGTCTTCCCGTTGGCCGACGGCGCGGCCCGCATGGGACGGTCATTCCTGCGCCGCGAGGTCCACGACCCGGTGGTGCGCGACAAGCTCACCCCGCGCTACGCGGTGGGCTGCAAACGGCCGGGCTTCCACAACAGTTACCTCGCGACCTACAACCGCGAAAATGTCAGTCTGATAACCGAATCCATCGAGCGCATCACCCCGACCGGCGTACGCACCGCCGACGGGCAGGACCACGAGGTGGACGTGCTGATCCTCGCCACCGGGTTCAAGGTGATGGACGTCGACAGCGTGCCGACGTTCCCCGTCACCGGCGCCGGCGGGCACACCCTCGGCGAGTTCTGGGAGACGCAGCGGCTGCAGGCCTACGAGGGCGTCAGCATCCCCGGCTTCCCCAACTTCTTCACCGTCATGGGGCCGTACGGGTATGTGGGCTCGTCCTATTTCGCCCTGATCGAAGCTCAAGTCCACCACATCGTGCGGTGCCTGCAACGCGCCGAAAAGGTTGGCGCCCACCGGGTCGAGGTATCCCAGGAAGCCAATGACCGATACTTCGCCGAGATGTTGAGCAAACGTCACCGGCAGGTGTTCTGGCAGGACAGCTGCCAGTCGGCCAACAGCTACTACTTCGACAAGAACGGCGACGTGCCACTGCGGCCGGCCACCACGGTGGAGGCCTACGTCCGCAGCCGCCGGTTCGACCTCGACGACTACGAGTTCAGCGCGTGAGCGCTAGGCCCGCACTCATATGAAAGTTCTTTGAACCCGATAACTTTTGCCGCACGAAAGGCAACGGCCCGGCTATAGGCGCCGAAACGTCGGTACAGTCGCGAACGTGACTTCCCGGCCGATGCGATGGCGGGCAGCGGCCGTGCTGCTCGTCGCCCTGCTCGGTCTCGGCATCGGTATTCAGTTGAGCGGCAAGCCTGTTGCCATGCCGCATGAACACGCCGCCCCCATGCTCGTCGCCCCGGGACACACACTGCCCTCGGTGGCCGCGCAGCACCCACACGCGCGGGACGGCTCGGCCCCGTCGGCCCCGGAGCTGGTGACCACCGCCGGACTCCCCCGCTCCGCCTCCAACCTCCTGGCCCTGGGCCTGGTGGTGACCCTCGGCGTCCTCATGGTGTGCTGGCGCGCGTTGGCGCCCCAGACCGGCCGGGGTCCGCCGCGTCGCGCGCTTCAGATTCACACCGGCCGGGCGGTCCTGACCCGGCTCTGCATCTCCCGACGCTGATCGGTCAGCGCAGATCGGCCACGCTTCGTGTCCGGTCGGTGTTCGCTGCCCGATTCCGCTGCCGCGCCGCGGCCTCAAGCGAAAAGTGATGCACTCATGAACAATTCGACCAATCTCACCCTGCCCAGAAAATCCACTCGGCCGGCGTCCGGGCCGTGCCGGCTGGCTCGCTACGACCGCCCCGGCACCATGGTCGGCGGCACCCCGGTGCTGCGGATCGCCGCCCCGTTCACCACCGACGACCGGGGCTTCTGGGCCAAGCTCGAAGGCGTCAACCCCGGTGGCATGAAGGACCGGCCCGCCATGTACATGGTCGAACGCGGCCGCGCCCGCGGCGACCTGCTGCCCGGCGCACGAATCGTCGAATCCACCAGCGGGACACTCGGACTCGGCCTGGCCCTGGCCGGCACCGTGTACGGACACCCGGTCACCCTGGTGACCGATCCGGGCATGGAACCGATGATGCTGCGGATGCTGGCCGCGTACGGCGCCGACATCGACCTGGTCACCGAGCCACACCCGACCGGCGGCTGGCAGCAGGCCCGCCGCGACCGGGTGGGCCAGATCCTGGCCGGCGATCCCACCGCCTGGTACCCCGACCAGTACAACAACCCCGACAACGTCGACGCCTACCGCGATCTCGCCCTGGAATTGCAGTCGCAGCTCGGCACCGTCGACGTCCTGGTGTGCTCGGTCGGCACCGGCGGCCATTCGGCCGGGGTGGCAAAAGTGTTGCGCGAGTTCAATCCCGATCTCGAGCTGATCGGCGTCGACACCATCGGGTCGACGATCTTCGGCCAGCCCGCGCAGAGTCGCCTCATGCGCGGTCTGGGGTCGAGCATCTACCCGGACAACGTCGACTACGACGCGTTCTCCGAGGTGCACTGGGTGGCGCCCGCCGAAGCGGTGTGGGCCTGCCGCGCGCTGGCCGGGACCAGCTACGCCAGCAGCGGCTGGAGCGGTGGCGCGGTGGCGCTGGTCGCCGGCTGGGCGGCCCGGCATCACGATCCGGACACCACGATCGCCGCGATCTTTCCCGATGGGCCGCAACGGTATTTCGACACCGTCTACAACGACGACTACTGCCGCGAGCACAACCTGCTGGGGATCGAACCGCCGTCCGAACCGGCGGTGATCACCGATCCCGCTGAGCGCGTGGTGGATTCGTGGACGCGCTGCGCGACGGTGCGCAGGCCCGATGCGGCATCGCTGTGACGGAGGTGCGGTGATGGAAGTCCTCGCCCAGTTCCGCAGCTTCGGCTGGCCCAGTCGGGTGCTGATGCTCAACCAGTTCGGCATCAACCTCGGCTTCTACATGCTGATGCCGTATCTGGCCGGGTATCTGGCCGGCCCGCTCGGCTTGGCCGGCTGGGCCATCGGGCTGGTGCTCGGGGTGCGGAACTTCTCGCAGCAGGGCATGTTCATCGTCGGTGGGACGCTGGCCGACCGGCTCGGCTACAAGCCGCTGATCGTGGCGGGCTGCCTGTTGCGCACGGCCGCCTTCGGGCTGCTGGCGGTCGCGCAGTCCCTGCCGACGCTGCTCATCGCCTCGGCGGCAACGGGTTTCGCGGGGGCGCTGTTCAACCCCGCGGTGCGGGCCTACCTGGCCGCGGACTCCGGCGAGCGCCGGGTGGCGGCGTTCACGGTGTTCAACGTCTTCTATCAGGGTGGCATCCTGGCCGGCCCGCTGGTGGGACTGACCCTGATGGCGCTGGACTTCCGGGTCACCGCGGGCATGGCGGCGGTGGTGTTCGCGGTGCTGACCATCGCGCAGCTGTTCGCGCTGCCGAAAGACCACGCCGATCATGCTGTCGCCGAACGCGTCTCGGTACTGCACGACTGGCGCACCGTGCTGGCCAACCGGCCGTTCCTGTTGTTCGCGGCGTCGATGGTGGGCACCTATGTGGTGACGTTCCAGGTGTACCTGGCGCTGCCGCTGCACGCCGGGGTGCTCGCGCCGCACCACGAATCAGCCATTGTGGCAGCCGTTTTCGCGGTGTCGGGGCTGGTGGCCATCGGTGGCCAGATCCGCATCACGTCCTGGTTCACCGCGCGGTACGGCCGCGCCCAGTCGCTGACGATCGGGGTGCTGGTGCTGGCGGCGGCGTTCGTCCCGTTGATCGTCGTGCCCGACGACCGGTGGGGCCGACCGGTCGCGGTGGCCGCGCTGCTGACGACGGCCGCGCTGCTGGCCGTCGGATCGGCCGCGGTGTACCCGTTCGAGATGGACACCGTGGTCTCGCTCGCCGGCGACCGGCTCGTCGCGACCTACTACGGCTTCTACAACACCATCGTCGGCATCGGCATCCTGGTGGGGAACCTCGCCACCGGAGCGCTGATGGAGACCGCACGTGATGCCGGCCGACCCGAACTCATCTGGGTCGCGCTCACGACCATCAGCCTGCTGGTCGCGTTGGCCCTGTACCGGCTGCACCGGACGAACCGGCTGGAGCCTCAGCCCGTCAGCTGACCAGACACACGAAACCCCCTGAATCGATCGATTTGAAGTGGTCCCCGAAAGTTGGACTCTGACTTTGGGAGCTTAGGACTTAAGGGCCTGGGCCCGGTATTGGACCGGGCTCAGGCCCTTGAGTTTTGTCGAGATGCGTTCGGTGTTGTACCAGCGGATGTAGCCCTCGAGCGCGGTGGT